>NZ_SOBI01000010.1:0-175926 GCF_004364695.1 Arthrobacter sp. AG258
CCACGGGGTGGCGGATCCAGCCAAAACAACCAATCCATAAAACAATTGGTATCAACAAACTTGGCACACTATTGAGTTCTCAAACAACAGACACATTCGAATATTCCCGGAAGAAATTCAGTAACTGAATTACATATTCCGTATTTCTTCGCTGCGTGTTTCGATCTTATTTCATTCATATTCACTTTTGCAAATCCGGTTATTTTCCCGGAATTCACTCGGTGGAATGAATCCGCCCAGCAGAATGGGAAGCAATTTCTCCAGTTCCACGCTGTGCGCGGTAAGAATTGCTTCTCATCAGTTGGGGGTTGTGGCCACTCAGCGGCGGCGACTCAAAAAACAATACACGCCCCCCGGCGGCCGTGCAAATCGGCTGCCGAGAGGCGTGCATCAAGCATCCGAAGGTGCTAGGGAACCAGCACCTCAACCGTGGCCAGGTTCTTCTTGCCCCTGCGCAGGAGCAAATACTGGCCATGCAGGAGTTCAGACTCGGAAATCACGGCCTCAGGATCCGAGACTTTCTCGTTGTTGACGTAGGCGCCGCCCTCCCCCACGGTTCTCCGGGCAGCCGACTTGCTTTCGGAAAGTCCGGACGCAACCAGGAGGTCGACGATTCCCATCCCGTCCACCTGCACCGTGGTGGTGGGAAGTTCGGAGGTTGCCGCCTGCAGGGTTGCCTTGTCCAGCGCGGCCAGATCGCCGTTGCCAAAGAGCGCCGCCGAGGCGGCAATGACCTTCTCGGTGGCGTCGACGCCATGCACCAGCGAGGTGACCTCGAAAGCCAACTTCCGCTGGCCTTCCCTGGCAAAGGGACGCTCCGCCACCGAAACTGCGATCTCTTCGATCTCGGCCCGCGTCAGGAAGGTGAAGACCTTGAGCCGGTCCACGACGTCGGCATCGGACGTGTTGAGCCAGAACTGGTAGAACGCATACGGGCTGCACATGCCGGCATCGAGCCAAATGGCGTTGCCCTCGCTCTTGCCGAACTTGGTTCCATCGGAGTTGGTGATCAAGGGGGTGCCGAGGGCGTGTACGCTCTTGCCCTCCACCTTGCGGATCAGCTCCGTACCGCTGGTGAGGTTGCCCCACTGGTCGGAGCCGCCGGTCTGCAGTACGCAGCCGTAGTCGCGGTAGAGCTGGAGGTAGTCCATGCCCTGCAGGATCTGGTAGCTGAATTCGGTGTAGCTGATGCCTTCATCGGAGTTCAGCCGGGAGGCCACAGCGTCCTTGCGCAGCATGGTGCCCACCCGGAAGTGCTTGCCCACTTCACGCAGGAAGTCGATGGCGCTCAACGGCGCCGTCCAGTCCAGGTTGTTCACGATCCTTGCAGCGTTGTCCCCTTCAAAGCTGAGGAAGCGGCTGACTTGGGCCTGGAGGTAGCCCACCCACTCCGCAACCGTGTCCTTGGTGTTCAAGGTGCGCTCCGCCGTCGGACGGGGATCGCCGATCATGCCGGTGGAACCGCCAACCAGCCCCAGCGGTTTATGCCCGGCCAGCTGGAGCCGCCGCATGACCAGCAGCTGGACCAGGTTGCCCAGGTGCAGGCTCGGCGCGGTGGGGTCGAAGCCGCAATAGTAGGTGACCGGCCCATTGGCGAGGAGCTTCTCCAGCTCTGCTTCGTCCGTGGAGACATGGACCAGCCCACGCCACTTCAGTTCCTGCCAAATGTTGGCGAAAGTGGGGTCGTTGCGCTGCGGTTCGAGGTTGTTCAGTTCAGGCACGCTTCCTAAGTTAGCAGTAACGCCGGGACCCCGGTCAGCCGGCTATTCCGGCCGGTACCGGTTCTGCGGCAATCAACCGCAGCCGCTGCGTGGCGCGGGTCATGGCAACGTAGAGATCCCCCACCTTGCCGTGCTCGTGGTTGAGCATGACGGAAGGTTCCAGCACCACCACACCGTCGAACTCCAGTCCCTTCGCCTCACGCGGGCTGATGACCACGATGTCCTGTTCGTAGCTTCCCGCGCCGGTACCGATCCGCCGGCCGTAAGCCGCACGCAGGGCGGAAGTTGCCTGGGGCAGGAGGTCACCGTCGGCGATGACGGCGAGCAGGCCGCCGTCGAGCGCTCCCAACTCCTCCGGAAGGACCTCGAGAAGCCGGTCCACCACGCCGCCGGCAGCAACCTCATCGATGATGGGTGACCAGCGTCCTTCACGTACGGCCTTGGGAGCGGACACCACCAGGCCGGCGGCGTTGGCCATCCTGACCGCGGCCTCGGCGATCTGTGACGGCGTACGGTAATTGACCGTCAACTCTTCCAGCTGCCACCGGTCACCGAACATCGGGGCCAGTGCGCCCTGCCAGGAGTTGGCACCGGCCACGGAACTGGTCTGGGCGATGTCCCCCACGATGGTGAAGGACTTCAGCGGGCAGCGCCGGACCAGCAGCCGCCACTGCATGGGCGAGAGTTCCTGCGCCTCGTCCACCACGATGTGCCCGAATGCCCAGGTCCGGTCACTCGTGGCACGCTCGGCAGCGGTCTGCCGGGCGCCCTGCTCCTGGTTCTGTTCAGCAAGCTCCTCAGCGGACATCAGCGGGTCCACGCCGGCGGCCTGCATGTTGACCAGGGTCTGTTTTGCGTTGGCAAGGTCCCGGGCCCGGTCGTGCTCCTGCTGGGCCAGCCCCCGTCCGGCGGCCGGGTCCAGCTCGCCCAGCAGCTCGGCGGCCTCATCCAGCAGCGGCACGTCCGGCTCGGTCCACGGAGCGTCGGCGGGGCGCAGCAGCAGCGCCCGCTCCTCCGGTGTCATGTTGGGGGTGCAGAATTCCAGGATTTCCGGCTTGCTGAAGAGGTCCGAAATCAGCTTTTCCGGAGTCATCGGCATCCAGCACAAGTTCAGCGCAATCCGCACGTCCCGGGCAGTGCGCACATCCTCGGCCAGGTACGAGCGGTCCGCATTGTTCCCGATGCTCCCGGCCTCAACGAGTTCGGTCATCTCCTCTGTCAGCTCGCGCAGCAGGATCTTGACGAACGTCACCCGGGCCTCGTTGTACGGCTTCCCGGTGGCGCGTGCACGTTCCCGGGCACGACGGACCTGCCGGGGCGTCAAGGTCAGCTTGCGCCCGTCCACCTCGAGGATCCGGTTCCGGGCGGGGACACGCATCCGGTTGGACACGGCGTTGGCCACGATGGCGGCCATGTCCAGGCGCCCCTTGATGGCCGCCACGTCGGCGTTGGTTTCGGGCACGGCGTGGATGCCCGGCATCAAGCGGCCAACGCTGGCCATGACAACCCCCGTCTCGCCGAGCGAGGGCAGCACCCGTTCGATGTATTTCATGAACGACGACGACGGCCCCACCAGCAGGACGCCGGCGCTTTTGAGCCGGTCACGATGGGTGTAGAGCAGGTAGGCGGCGCGGTGCAGCGCCACGGCGGTCTTGCCCGTGCCGGGGCCGCCCTGGACCACCACGGCACCGGAGATCGAGGACCGGATGATGCGGTCCTGCTCGGACTGGATGGTGCTGACGATGTCCGACATCCGGCCGGTCCGCTTGGAGTTCAGGGCGGCAAGCAGGGCCCCTTCGCCCTGGAGCGATTCGGCGTCCGTCAGCATGCCTGCGTCAAGGACGTCGTCCTCGATGGCTTTGACGTCGCGGCCCTGCAGGATCAGGTGCCGGCGGCGCCGCACACCCTGCCGGTCGAAGGCGGTGGCCTGGTAGAAGTGGCCGGCCTCGGGTGCCCGCCAGTCCACCATCAACCGCTGCAGGTCCTCGGTGGTCAGCCCGATACGCCCGATGTACTGGGCCTCGCCGGAATCCAGGTCCAGCCGGCCGAACACCAGCCGGTCATCCACGGCGTCCAGCTGGGCCAGGCGGTCCTCATACAGTGCGGCGAACGCATCACGTTCGGAAACGTTCTGCATGGTGCCCACGGCTCCGGCACGGCGGACCTGCGCCAGTTGGCGGCGCTTTTCCTCACGGAGCTCCTCCAGCCGGGCATACAGGCCGGCAACATAGTCCCGTTCGTGGGCCAATTCGGCGTCGAGCATCAACGTTCCCCTATCGCGAAAGACAGACCGTCCATTCTACAACCATTTCGATTAACGCAGGCGAAACGTGCCTGCCCCGGGCGGCCCACCGGCCGCGGGCCTCCGGGTCCGCGGTTTGGCTGCCTTGTATTTGGAAACCGTGGGGTCGCCGGTGAGCCAGAACCGCCAGGCGTAGCGGTCCGATCCCCCGGCCCCGGCCACGCCCACCCGCGGACCGGAGCTGACGGGACCGGCCGGACCGGAGGGAAGCTCCAGCCCGAACGGCGGTGCCAGCGCATCCCGGCCGCTGTCCGCCGTCGTCATGCCCAGCGCCTTGGCCAGGCGGGCCGGGCCGCTGGCAAGGTCGGCGGGGGTTTTCGACGTCGGACGCCGGCGTTGCGCCACGTCCAGCCCGCCGACGATTTCCCCGGCCCGCAGCAGCAGGGCGGAAGCCACCCCGTCGGGTCCGCACACGATGTTGGTGCAGTGATGCATGCCGTAGGTGAAGTAGACGTAGAGGTGCCCGGCGGGACCGAACATCGGCGCGTTGCGGGGCGTCGGGCCGCGGTAGGTGTGCGAGCCGGGATCGGGATGCAGGGAGTCCTCCGGCCCAAGGTAGGCCTCCACCTCGGTCAACCGCACGGACACGGTGCCGTCCCGGGACTCGTGGGTCAGCACGGCGCCAAGCAGCAGCGGCGCGAGTTCCCGGGCGTCCCCGGACAGGAAATCCCGGAGCAGCCCGGTGGTTGAAGGGCTCTCATCCATTGCTCGACTGTACCCAGAAATCCGCTGTTCCCGCGGGAACCAACGGGCATCCGGCACCAACCACGGCGATGTCCGATTTCCGCTAGTAGCAGTGGTGCGGGGCTGGCAGGATGGAGGCATGGACTTCTGGCAGCGCTACCGGGCAATCGATGCCCGCGACCCCCGGTTCGATGGCCAGTTCTTCACAGCCGTCCGCACCACCGGGATCTATTGCCGTCCCTCGTGCCCGGCCCGGACGCCAAAGGCATCGAACGTGACGTTCTACGAGACGTCCGCGGCCGCCCACGAGGCAGGGTACCGGGCCTGCAAACGTTGCCTGCCGGAGGCTGTCCCGGGGACACCGGCATGGAACGTGCGCCAAGACGTTGCCGGCCGGGCGATGCGCCTGATCAACGATGGCGTCATCAACCGGGACGGCGTGGCGGGTCTTGCTGCCCGGCTGGGTTACTCCGCCCGGCAGCTCAACCGCATCCTCGGCCAGGAACTGGGTGCCGGTCCTCTGTCGCTGGCCCGGGCGGCGAGGGCACAGACGGCACGCACCCTGTTGGTGTCCACGTCCATGAAGTTTGCGGATGTGGCCTTCGCAGCCGGTTTCAGCAGCATCCGGCAGTTCAACGACACCATTGCCGAAGTCTTCGACCTGACCCCCACGGCACTGCGGCGGACCACCCGGCATCCGGCAGCCGCCGGGGGCGCCACCGCCCTGACCCTGAGCCTGCCCTACCGGGCGCCCTTCGATACCGGTATTTTCTCCTTCCTGGCCGTGCGTGCCATTCCGGGAATCGAGGAGGGCACGCCCACCTCCTATGCCCGGACCCTCCGCCTCCCGCACGGCGACGCCCGGTTCCGGGTGGAGTACGACGACGCCGCGCGGGGGCGGCCGCTGACCCTCACCGTCGGCGCGGTGGACCTGCGCGACCTTCCGGCGCTGCTGAGCCGCGTGAGGCGGCTGTTCGACCTCGACGCGGACCCGGAAGCGATTGACGGCACGCTTGCTGCGGACCCCCGGCTGGCGGACTCCGTTTCAGCTGCCCCCGGGATGAGGCTGCCCGGGGCGCTGGACCCGCAGGAACTGTTGGTGCGGGCCATGGTGGGGCAGCAGATCACGGTGGCGGCCGCCCGGACCGCACTCACGCAACTGGCCGCCGCCGGCAGCCCCGCCAGCGACCCCGGCGGGGGCCTGGAACGGCTGTTTCCGACGCCGGCGCAGATCGCCGCAGCGGGGCATGTGCTGCGCGGACCCCGGCGAAGGATCGAATCGCTGCTGAACGCGGCGGATGCGATGGCCGGCGGGCGGCTCGAATTCGGGTACGGCGACGATGTGCCAAGCCTCACCGGGGCCCTGCTTTCCCTGCCGGGGGTGGGACCATGGACGGTGGGATACGTGGCAATTCGCGTCCTGGGCGCCCCGGACATCTTCCTCGCCAACGACGCCGCCGTCCGGAACGGCATCCGCGCCCTCGGCACCGGAGGCCACACCCTCACACCGGACTTCCGGGAAACCAGCCCCTGGCGTTCCTACGCCACCATGCACTTGTGGCGCGCCGCGGCACGGCCCGCCACTCCATCCACCCCCGCGAAAGGGATGCCATGAAAGCCCAACTGCTGCAACTGTCCACCCCGGACGGTCCGTTTACCATCCTCGCCAGGGACGGCATGGTCCTGGCCTCGGGCTGGACGGCCGGCCTGCCGGAATTGATCGGGCAGGTCCACCCCGCGCTGCGTCCCGAGGACGTGGAGGAGGTGGCCGGCCTGGCGGGAATCTCGTCCGCCGTCGAGGCCTTCTACGACGGCGACCCGGCGCCCGCCATGGCCGTCCCGGTCCTGCAGCGGTCCGGGCCGTTCCGCGCGCACGCCTGGGATGTGCTGCGGGAGGTCAAACCGGGTTTCCCGGTGACGTACAGCGAGTACGCGGCCCTGGCAGGGAACCCCAAGGCAGTGCGGGCGGCGGCCAGTGCGTGCGCCTTCAACGCGGCGGCCCTTTTTGTCCCATGCCACCGGGTGATCCGGACTGACGGCTCTTTGGGCGGGTTCCGCTGGGGCCTGCCTATCAAGGAGAGCCTGCTGGCCCGCGAGGCCGCGTAGGGCTACTTGGGGTCCGGCATCGCCGAAGGCCAGGGCAGCAGCTCCGGAAGGTCCGTCCCGTCGCCGGCGGCGGTGGCGCGCAGGCTGTCCAGCGATGGCTGTCTGCCGGCGAGCCATGCGGCGATATCAGTGACCATGCCGCTGACGACGACGGTGCTGCCGCCGGCGCCGAGTCCCATCGGCGGCAGGGCAACGGGCTGCAGGACCAGCCGGGTTCCCGTGGGAACCCGGGCGGCCAGAAAGTCGAAAAGGTGCGAGCAGAAGGCGCCGTTCCAGGTTTCGGGGCCCGTGCCGGCATCCAGGTCCGAGGTGTGGATGACAAGTTCGCGCCACAGCGCCAGGCCTGCGTCGTAGATGACTCCGTCGCGGAAGGCGATGGGCGTCTGCCACTCAGGACCGGTCAGAGCATCGAAGGCGGCCAGCGCCCGGTGGAGGGCTGCGGTGATGTCGGCGCGGTGCTGGCCGAGGCTGTGCCCCGCTGCAAGATCGATGGCACGGTTGCGTCCCTCTACGCCGCCGTCGTAGAGCGCCACCTTTTCGCCGCGGCGGCCGTGCTCCACCTGCCGGGCGAGGGCGTCGCAGATGCCGGCGATGTGGGCCAGCAAGTGGCCGCGGCTCCAGCCGGGAAGCGTTGACGGCGCCTTTTCGCCGCCGTCGGGAAGGCGGTCCAGGGCGGCGGCAAGCGCCTCGGCGGCCTTGTGCAGTTCAGCTTGGAGCGCCGCAGGGGAAGGTGAGGTCATGCGGTCAGCCTAGCGGAGGGCCCGGCGCGGCGGCGGCTATTCCAGCGGTGTTCCGTCCGGTCCAACGCGGTGCCGGACGTGCCGGCCGTCGGCGGCTGCCTGCCAGAACTCAATCTCGCGAGGCTGGAGTGCATAGAGCTGCCAGTTCGGGTTTTCGGTGCCGTCTGCGCGGGGCCGTTCGTGCCAGTCGAGGCTGGAGGCTTCGGCGGAGAGACCGGTCACCGTCCCGGCGAGCCGGACCTGCCGGCCCAGGCGTGGCCAGTAAAAGTTCATCGCAGCCCTCGGCTCCGCCGTGAGTTCCCTGCCCTTGCGGGAGGTGCGGGACGTGGCGAAGTGCCAGCCGTCGTCGTCGATGTTCTTCAGGATCAGCATCCGGGAAGAAGGCTGCGGGCCGCCCCCGGACGCGGCATCCACCGTGGCGAGGCTGAACGCGTGCGGCTGTTGCTCCCCCGCGTCCAAGGCCTCGTCCAGCCATTGCTTGAAGAGCAAAGCCGGATCCCGCGGGGCACTGCCGGGATGGAAGGCGGGCAGGTCGGCCGGGAAATCGGGCAGCGTGCGAAGGAACTTCCGGAACGTTTCGCTCATGGACCCAGCCTAGCCACATGCGGGTTTCAGCACGCCCAACCACCCGCGCCCGCCCCCGACGCCCGCTCAGGTATTGCAGTGGAACTACCAACGCCCGCTCACTTCTGCCCTTAAAACGCCAACGCCCGCTCACTTTCCTAACGAAAGTGAGCGGGCGTTGGCCCAAAACCGGCAGGAAGTGAGCGGGCGTTTCAGCCGGCGTACGCCCGGACGTCCGCGAGTTCACCCTCCAGGGCGACAAGCTGGCGTTCGACGGCGGCCGGTGCCGTGCCGCCCTGGGAGTTGCGGCTGTTCAGCGAACCTTCCGTGGACAGGACCGTGCGGACCTCCGGCGTGAGGTGCTCCGAAATGGCGGCGTACTCCTCATCCGTCAGATCCCACAGCTCCACGCCGCGGGACTCGGCCTGCTTGACCGCGGCACCGGAGAGCTCGTGCGCCTCGCGGAACGGCACGCCCTGGCGGACAAGCCACTCGGCGATGTCCGTGGCCAGCGCGAAACCCTGCGGGGCCAGGGACTCCATCCGTTCCGTATTGAACTTTAGGGTGGCGATCATGCCGGAGACGGCCGGGAGCAGCAGCTCCAGGGTGTCGGCGGCGTCAAACACCGGTTCCTTGTCCTCCTGCAGGTCGCGGTTGTACGCGAGCGGCAGGCCCTTAAGCGTGGCCAGCAGCCCGGTCAGGTTGCCGATCAGGCGCCCTGCCTTGCCGCGGGCCAGCTCTGCCACGTCCGGGTTCTTCTTCTGCGGCATGATCGAGGAGCCGGTGGAATAGGAATCGTGCAGGGTGACGAAGGAGAACTCCTTCGTGGCCCAGAAGATCACTTCCTCGGAGATCCGGGACAGGTCCACGCCGATCATCGAGCAAACCCAGGCGAACTCGGCGAAGACGTCGCGGGACGCGGTGCCGTCGATCGAGTTGTGCGTGGCCGAGTAGAACCCGAGGTCAGCCGCCACCGCTTCGGGGTCCAGCCCCAACGAGGAGCCGGCCAGCGCACCGGAGCCGTAGGGCGAGACCCCGGCCCGCTTGTCCCAGTCCCGGAGCCGCTGCACGTCGCGCAGCAGTGCCCAGGCGTGGGCCAGCAGGTGGTGGCTGAGCAGAACCGGCTGGGCGTGCTGCAGGTGGGTGCGGCCCGGCATGGCAACACCGTGGTGCGCCTTGGCCTGCTCCACCAGGGCATCCACCGTGGCCAGGACGCCCCGGGCGATGATCCGTGCATGGTCGCGCAGGAACATCCGGCCCAACGTGGCCACCTGGTCGTTACGCGAACGGCCGGCGCGGAGCTTGCCGCCGAGCTGGGCGCCGGCTCGCTCGATCAGGCCGCGTTCCAGCGAACCGTGCACGTCCTCGTCGGACTCGGCCGGAGTGTACGCACCGGAGGCGACGTCCGCGTCCAGGCGGTCCAGGGCGTTCAGCATCCCCGCCAGCTCGCCGTCGTCGAGCAGTCCGGCCTTGTGCAGCACGCGCGCGTGCGCCTTGGAGCCGGCTATGTCGTAACGGGCCAGGCGCCAGTCGAAGTGCGTGGACTTGCTCAGCGCCGCGAGGGCGTCCGCGGGGCCGCCGGCGAACCGGCCGCCCCACAACGCACCCGTGTTCGTCCCCGAGCGCACCCCAACCTCGCTGCGCTCGGCCGGGGACCCCTGCGCTCGTGGGCCCTGCTTGGAATTCGGCTCAGCCATCCGGGCTACTTTCCTGCGACGCGGATGTCGCGGCCGGAGGCAACCTTGGCGGACATGCCCCACAGCTCGATGAAGCCCTTGGCCTGGGACTGGTCGAAGGTGTCGCCGGTGTCGTAGGTGGCCAGCGAGAAGTCGTACAGCGAGGTGTCGGAGCGGCGGCCGTTGACGATCGCCTGGCCACCGTGGAGGGTCATGCGGATGTCGCCGGAGACGTACTTCTGGGTGTCCTCGATGAAGGCGTCCAGGGAGCGCTTGAGCGGGGAGAACCACTGTCCGTCGTAGACAAGTTCGGCCCAGCGCTGGCCAACGGTGGCCTTGAAGCGGGCCTGCTCACGCTCGATGGTGATGTCCTCCAGGTGCTTGTGCGCGGTGATCAGCGCCATGGCACCGGGGGCCTCGTAGATTTCGCGGGACTTGATGCCCACCAGGCGGTCCTCGACGACGTCGATGCGGCCCACGCCCTGGGCACCGGCGCGGCGGTTGAGTTCCTTGATGGCCTGCAGCGGGGTGACCTTGACGCCGTCGATCGCGACGGGGACGCCTGCCTCGAAGGAGATGGTGACTTCATCCGGTGCCGGCGGGAACTCCGGGGTGGCGGTGTAGTCGTAGATGTCCTTGGTGGGGGCGTTCCAGATGTCCTCGAGGTAGCCGGTTTCCACGGCGCGGCCCCAGACGTTCTGGTCGATCGAGTACGGGTTCTTCTTGGTGGTCTCGATGGGCAGTCCCTTTTCCTCGGCGAAGGCGATGGCCTTGTCGCGGGTCAGGGCGAGGTCGCGGACCGGGGCGATGCACTTCAGGTCCGGGCCGAGGGTCTGGATGCCCACTTCGAAGCGGACCTGGTCGTTGCCCTTGCCGGTGCAGCCGTGGGCCACGGTGGTGGCGCCGAATTCGCGGGCGGCCTTCACCAGGTGCTTGACGATCACCGGGCGGGAGATGGCGGACACCAGCGGGTAGTGGCCCTGGTACAGGGCGTTGGCCTTCAGCGTGGGCACGCAGTATTCATTGGCGAACTCGTCCGAGGCGTCCGCGACGTAGGCCTCGACGGCGCCGCAACCGAGGGCGCGCTGGCGGATGGTTTCCAGCGATTCGCCGCCCTGTCCGACGTCGACGGCCACGGCGATGACCTCGGCACCGGTGGCTTCACCGATCCAGCCGATGGCTACTGACGTGTCCAGGCCGCCGGAGTAGGCCAGCACAATGCGTTCAGTCACTTTAAATGCTCCTTGTTGGGGTTGGTTGATGTTCTGTCGTCAAGCTTATTGCCCGGCTTCCTCGGCCAGTTGCAGGAAGCGCGCTGCGAGGTCCGGGCCGCCCAGCGGATCGCGTGACACCAGCAGGACGGTGTCGTCCCCTGCGATGGTGCCCAGGATGGATGGCATCACCGAGTGGTCGATGGCCAGGGCCAGGAAGTTCGCGGCACCGGGCGGGGTCCGCAGGACGGCGATGTTGGCGGAGGCTTCCGCCGTGACCAGCAGTTCGCTGCACAGCCGGGCCAGCCGCGCGTCCAGGATTTCCTGCGTGACGCCGCTCTTCGCGGCCCGTTCGCCGCCTTCGCCGGGCACGGCGTACACCAGGACGCCTTCCTTGCCACGGACGCGTACCGCACCCAGTTCCACCAGGTCCCGGGACAGGGTTGCCTGGGTGACCTGCACGCCGTCGTCCGCCAGCAGCGCCGCAAGCTCAGCCTGCGAACGAACGGACTGCCCGGTAAGGATGGCGGTGATGCGTGCCTGCCGGGCGGTCTTGGTGGCCGGGCTGCTGCCCGGGGAGGACGGCTGGGCGGTCACTGGAACGTGCTCTCCCCGGCACCTTCAACGGGGGAAAGGCCGTCAACGACGGCCAGGCCGGACCGGTGCATCAGCCAGGCCATCAGGGCCTTCTGGGCGTGCAGGCGGTTTTCCGCCTCGTCCCAGACGATGGACTGGGGTCCGTCGATGACGTCCGCTGAGATTTCGTAACCGCGGTAGGCAGGCAGGCAGTGGAGCACGACGGCGTCTTCCGCGGCGAGTGCCAGGGCGTCCGAATCGACGGAGTAGTCCCGGAACAGCTGGAGCCGTGCTTCCTTCTCGGCTTCCTGCCCCATGGAAACCCACGTGTCGGTGGCCACCACGTCCGCTCCCTGCAGGGCTTCCTTCGCATCGGTGGTGACCAGCACGGAACCGCCGGTTTCGGCCGCCCGTTCCTTCGCGGCCGCCACGATGTCCGCGGCCGGCAGGTAACCTTCCGGACCGGCAATGCGGACGTGCATCCCGGCCGTGACGCCGGCCAGCAGGTAGGAGTTGGCCATGTTGTTGGCGGCGTCGCCGAGGTAGCTCATGGTGAGCCCCTTCAGTTCGCCCTTGTGTTCCTTGACGGCGAGGAGGTCGGCCAGGAGCTGGCAAGGGTGGTAGTCATCGCACAGGGCGTTGATGACCGGGACTTTGGAGTTGGCAGCCATGGCCACCAGCCCGGAGTGCGCGCCGGTGCGCCACACGATGGTGGACACCATCCGTTCGAGGACCTTGGCGGTGTCCTCCACGGATTCCTTGTGCCCGATCTGCGCCTCGCCGGGGTTGATGATCAGGGCATTGCCACCCATGTCGGCGATGCCCGTGGCGAACGAGACGCGGGTCCGGGTGGAGGTCTTATCGAAGATGACGGCCACGGTCTTGCGTCCGCTGCGCTCAGCGGCGAACGGCTGGACGCTGTACGGAGCGGCCTTCATCCGGGCTGCGAGTTCCAGGACCTCTGCCTGCTCGGCGGGGCTGAGGTCGGTGTCCTTGAGGAAGTGCCGGGTTGCGGTGGTCACTGGGCGTCCTTAGCTGTCTGGAGGATTGCCGGGAAAGCGGCGAGGAAGGTGTCCGCCTGGGCTGCGGTGAGGATCAGCGGCGGTGCCAGGCGGATGGTGCGCGGGCCGGGGCTGTTGACGATGAAGCCTGCGTCGAGGGCGGCGTGCACGACGGCGGGGGCGACGTCGGCGTCGAGGTCGAAGCCGACCAGCAGCCCTTCACCCCGGACCTCGGTGACGCCGGGGACCGCGGCCAGTGCGGAGCGCAAGTGCGCACCCACCGCGGTGGCGTTGGCCAGGACGTCCTGGCTTTCGAGCGCGTGGAGGGTGGCCAGGGCGGCCGCCGTGGCCACCGGGTTGCCGCCGAACGTGGTGCCGTGCTGGCCGGCGGACAGCAACGACGACGTCTGCTCACCCATGGTGATCAGGGCGCCGATGGGGAATCCGCCACCGAGGCCCTTGGCCAGGGTGACGGCGTCGGGGACGATCCCGGCGTCTTCGCTGGCCAGCCACTTGCCGGTCCGCCCGATGCCGGTCTGGACCTCGTCGAGGATCAGGAGTGCTCCCGCCTTGGTGGTGGCCTCACGGGCAGCCTGCAGGTAGCCCGGGGGCAGCGGCCGGACGCCGGCCTCGCCCTGGATGGGCTCCAGGAAGACGGCGGCAACGGTGTCATCCACTGCTGCCTGCAGCGCAGCGATGTCGCCGAACGGAATGTGCACCACGCCACCGGGCAGCGGTTCGAACGGTGCCCGGTAGGCTTCCTTGGCGGTCAGCGCCAGGGCACCCATGGTCCGGCCATGGAAAGCGCCTTCGAGGGCGATGATTTTGCTCCGCTTGGTGTCGCCGGCGCCGGTGTTGCGGCGGGCAAGCTTGAACGCTGCCTCGTTCGCTTCCGTGCCGGAGTTGCTGAAGAACACCTTGGACCCGGCAGGGGCGTGGGTGAGCTCCAAAAGTTTCTCCGCCAAGGCCACCTGCGTGGGGCTGGTGAAGAAGTTCGAGACATGGCCCAGGGTTGCCAGCTGGCTGGCGATGACTGAGGTCACGAAGGGGTGGGCGTGGCCGAGGGCGTTGACGGCGATACCGCCGAGCAGGTCCAGGTATTCCTTGCCGTCGGCGTCCCACACCAGGCAGCCGGCGCCGCGGACCAGGACGCGCTGGGGCGTGCCGAAGACGTTCATCAGCGAGGTGGAGTAGCGGGAGAGCCACTCGGAGCCCGCGTGGCCCTTGGTTTGCACCAGTTCGGCCACCGGGGTTTCGACAAGCTCAACCTCTGCGGTGTGCTTACTCATGCGTTGTTCTCCTCGTCCGGGACCACCTGGGTGCCGATGCCCGCCGTCGTAAATGTTTCAAGAAGCATGGAGTGGGGCAGGCGCCCGTCCACGATGTGCGCGCGCTCCACGCCCTCGTCGATGGCCTTCAGGCACGCGGCCATCTTGGGGATCATGCCCGATTCGAGCCGGGGCAGCATCTTCCGCAGCTCGGAGGCCGTCAGCGATGAAATCAGGGAGGACTTGTCCGGCCAGTTGGCATACAGGCCTTCGACGTCGGTCAGGATGACCAGCTTGGAGGCGCCCAGTGCCGAGGCGACGGCGGCGGCCGCGGTGTCCGCGTTGACGTTCAGGACCTGGCCGGTGGGCTGGAAACGCCCGGCACCTGCCACGTTCTCCCCGCCGTCGACAATCTCCGGGGCGACGGTGGAGATCACCGGGATGCGGCCGGCGGCCAGGATGTCCACGATGCCGGCGGGGTCGACGCCGACCACCTCGCCCACGAGCCCGAGGTCGATGTCTTCGCCGTCCACCACGGTGCCGGTGCGGACGGCGCGCAGCAGCCCGCCGTCTTCGCCGGACATGCCGACGGCATAGGGCCCGTGGGAGTTGATCAGGCCCACCAGTTCGCGCCCCACCTGGCCGGTGAGGACCATGCGGACCACGTCCATGGCTTCCGGGGTGGTGACGCGCAGGCCGCCTTTGAACTCGGATTCGATGCCCAGCCGCCCCAGCATGGAGTTGATCTGGGGGCCGCCACCGTGCACCACCACCGGGTGGATACCCACGTGGTGCAGGAAGACGATGTCCTCTGCGAAGGCCCGGCGCAGTTCGTCGTTGACCATGGCGTTGCCGCCGTACTTGATCACCATGGTGGTCCCTGCGAACCGCTGGATCCAGGGCAGCGCCTCGATCAGGGTGGCGGCCTTGTCCTGGGCAGCGGACATGCTGGTGGTTTCACGCGTCTGGGTGTTCATGCTGTCACTTTCCGCAGCGGTTCCTGCCGGAAGCAGGAGCTCCTAGCTGGAGTAGGCGCTGTTCTCGTGGACGTAGTCGTGGGTGAGGTCGTTGGTCCAGATGGTGGCTTCGGCGTCGCCTGCCTGCAGGTCGATCTCCACCAGGACCTCGCGCGGTTCCAGGTCCACCAGGCTCCGGTCGTCGCCGATGCTGCCGTTGCGGCAGATCTGGATCCCGTTCATGGCCACGTTGAGCTTGTCCGGTTCAAACGCAGCGTCCGTTGTGCCCACGGCGGACAGCACGCGGCCCCAGTTCGGGTCCTTGCCAAAGATGGCGGCCTTGAACAGGTTGGAGCGGGCCACGGAACGGCTGACCGTTTCGGCGTCCGCTTCGCTGGCGGCATTGAAGGTGCGGATGGCGATGTCGTGGCTGGCGCCCTCGGCGTCGGCGATCAGTTTGCGGGCCAGTTCGGCGCAGACCTGGGTGAGGCCGGCACCGAAGTCCGCTGCGGAAGGTACGGCCCCGGACGCGCCGGAGGCCAGCAGGACCACGGTGTCGTTGGTGGACATGCAGCCGTCCGAGTCGGCGCGGTCGAAGGTGACGCGGGTGGCGTCCCGCAGGACGACGTCGAGCATTTCGGATTCGACGGCGGCGTCGGTGGTGAGGACTACCAGCATGGTGGCCAGGCCGGGGGCCAGCATGCCGGCACCCTTGGCGATGCCGCCGATGCTGAACTCCTGGCCGTCGGCGTCGGTGCCGATGAACAGCGCCGATTTGGGAACGCTGTCGGTGGTCATGATCGCGGTGCCCGCCGCCGGACCGCCGTCGGCGCTCAATGCTGCCGCCGCCGCTTCGACGCCCGGCAGGATCTTGTCCATGGGCAGCTGTTCACCGATCAGGCCGGTGGAGCAGACAAAGACGTCGGTGGCCGAAATCCCCAGGACCTCTGCCACTTTCTCCGCGGTGCTGTGGGTGTTCTGGAAGCCGGTGGGGCCGGTGCAGGCGTTGGCGCCGCCGGAATTGAGGATCACGGCGTCGACGCGGCCGTCGGAGACCACCTGGCGGGACCAGTGGACCGGAGCCGCTGCCACCCGGTTGCTGGTGAACACGGCGGCCGCGGCCCTGGCCGGGCCGTCGTTGACCACGAGGGCGAGGTCCGGGTTGCCGGAAGCCTTGAGGCCGGCGGTGACGCCGGCTGCCCGGAATCCCTGGGGTGCGGTGATGGTCACGGGGCTACTCCCTGCAGGTTGAGGCCGTCGGTTTCCGGCAGGCCGAGTGCGATGTTCATGGACTGGACGGCGCCGCCGGCGGTGCCCTTGGTGAGGTTGTCAATCACGCAGGTCACGATCACGCGCCCGGTGTGGGGGTCGAGGGCGAGCTGCATGGCGGCGTGGTTGGAGCCCTGGACGGACTTGGTGGCTGGCCACTGGCCTTCCGGCAGGACATGGACGAACGGCTCGTCGTCGTACGTGTCCGTCCATGCCTGGCGCAGCTGCGCCGCGGTGGTGCCGGCCTTGACCTTGGCCGTGGCGGTGGTGAGGATTCCGCGGCTCATCGGAGCCAGCGTGGGGGTGAAGGACACCGTGACCTGCTCCCCCGCCGCGTTGGACAGTCCCTGCTCGATTTCCGGTGTGTGCCGGTGTCCGCCGCCCACTCCGTACGGGCTCATGGATCCCATCACTTCGGAGCCGATGAGGTTGGCCTTGGCCGCCTTGCCCGCGCCGGAGGTGCCGGAGGCGGAAACGATGACGACGTCGTCGGGCTCCAGCAGGTGGGCTGCGAACCCGGGAGTGAGCGCCAGCAGGGCGGAGGTGGGATAGCAGCCGGGGACGGCGATGCGCCTGGCACCCTTCAGGGCCTCGCGCTGGCCGGGCAACTCCGGAAGTCCGTACGGCCAGGTGCCGGCGTGGGCGGAACCGTAGAACTTCTCCCAGGCCGCGGGGTCCTCGAGCCGGTGGTCGGCTCCGGCATCAATGACGACCGTTCCTTCCGGAAGCTGGGCGGCGATTTCGGCGGAAGCGCCATGCGGGAGGGCAAGGAAGACGACGTCGTGGCCGGAGAGGTTCTCCACCGTGGTGTCTTCCAGGATCCGGCTTGCCAGTCCGTGCAGGTGCGGCTGCAGTTCCCCCAACCGCGAGCCCGCGTTGCTGTGCGCCGTAATTGCGCCGATGGTCACACCGGGGTGCCCGGCCAGGAGGCGGAGGACCTCTCCCCCGGCGTATCCGCTGGCTCCCGAAACCGCAACAGAAATAGTCATGCCTCCACCATACAACAATAATTATGCAATGGGGTCGATATTTATACATGCGCAATCCGGGGACGGTTGTTCCGCATACGTGTCCGTCCGGCACAAGGTGTCCCTAGGATGGACTTCGGCAGCCGGGCCGGAGGTACCGGAACCCGGGAAAGGAGCGCCATGACGCACGCAATCCTCGCACGGCAGGCAGGCGGACCGGAAGTCCTTGAATATACCGGGGTTGAGCCCCCCACGCCCGGCCCGGGGCAGCTGCTGTTCAAGGTGGGCGCGGCCGGCGTGAACTTCATCGATACCTACAAGCGCAGCGGCACCTACAAGGTGCAGTACCCCTTCACCCCCGGCACCGAGGCCGCCGGCACGGTGGAGGCGGTGGGAGACGGGGTGACCGGATTTGCCGTCGGCGACCGGATTGCCACGGCTGAGGGCATCAACTGCTACGCGGACTACGCGCTGGTGGACGAAGACGCCGCGCTGCCGGTACCAAGGGGCCTGGACGTCTTTACCGCCGCGGCGCTGCCCCTGCAGGGCATGACTGCCCACTACCTGATGAACTCCACGTTCAAGGTCGAAAGTGGCCACAGGGTCCTGCTGCATGCCGGCGCCGGAGGCGTGGGACTGCTGCTGATCCAGATGCTTAAGGCACGGGGCGCTGAGGTGTTCACCACGGTGTCCACCGACGAAAAGGAAGACTTGGCGCGCGGCGCCGGAGCGGACCACGTGCTGCGCTACGAAGGATTCGCGGAGCGGGTCCGGGAGATCACGGGCAGTACCGGCGTGGACGTGGTGTACGACGGCGTGGGCAAGGACACCTTCGACGGTTCCCTTTCAGCCTTGCGCATCAGGGGGATGCTGGTGTTGTTCGGTGCCGCATCGGGCCCCGTCCCGCCGGTCGACCCGCAGCGCCTGAATGCCGGCGGCTCCTTATTCCTGACCCGCCCCACGATGGGCCACTACCTCCAGGATGCCGCGGAGCGGCGTTGGCGTTCCGACGAAGTGTTCGCTGCGGCGGCCGATGGCAGCCTGAAGGTGCGGGTAGGGGCCCGCTACCCGTTGTCCCAGGCAGCCCTGGCGCACCGCGACCTTGAGGGCAGGAAGACCACCGGCAAAGTGCTCCTGGTTCCGTAACCGCGGGCAACGTGAACACCGGGCAAACCCCCGGACCGCCTCAAACGGCGCGTCCGGGCGCGCCGGACACCTTTTGTTCATCTTCTCCCGGGAAAATGCACGGGTGACCCAGCAGCAGGACCCCTTCGGGGATGACCATCCCGGTGCAGCGCCGGCCAGCACCGTCCGACAGGATCCTGCGGCCTCTGCAGCCGCGCCACCGGCAGGCGGGCACGGCAGCAACGTCGCCCTGTACGGGCCCCAGCTGCCGGGAGCCGCGGCTGCGCCCCCGGCCCGGACCCTGATCGACGTCCTGCAGGACACCGCGGCCCGTTTTCCGGACGCTTCGGCCTTGGACGACGGCCGCACCTCACTGAGCTACGCACAGCTGCTGGATGCTGTCCGTGCCACCGGCCGCCGGCTGCACCAGGCCGGGTTCGGCGCCGGAGACAGGATTGGCATCCGGATCCCGTCCGGCACCAGCGAACTCTACGTTTCAATCCTCGCCGTACTCCTGGTGGGAGCCGCGTATGTCCCCGTGGACGCCGACGATCCCGAGGAACGCGCGCGGCTGGTGTTCGGCGAGGCCAACGTGGCAGCCGTCCTGGGGCAGGGCGGTTCGATCAGGCCGGGCGCATCGATCGGGACGGGGCCGGCCGGGCAGGGGCGGAAAGGCCCGTTCAAAGGCGCACGGCCCCCGGAACCTGGCGACGACGCCTGGATCATCTTTACCTCCGGCTCCACCGGAACACCCAAGGGCGTGGCGGTCCGGCACCGGTCTGCCGCTGCCTTCGTGGATGCGGAGGCAAGGATCTTCCTCCAGGACGAACCCCTCGGTCCGCAGGACCGGGTCCTGGCCGGGCTGTCGGTCGCCTTCGACGCTTCCTGTGAGGAAATGTGGCTCGCCTGGCGGCACGGCGCCTGCCTGGTGCCCGCACCGCGCGCCCTGGTCCGGACCGGCATGGACCTTGGCCCCTGGCTGATCAACCACGGCATCACCGCCGTTTCGACCGTGCCCACCCTCGCTGCGCTCTGGCCGGCGGAATCGCTCGAGAACGTCCGGCTCCTCATATTCGGCGGCGAGGCCTGCCCGCCCGAGCTGGCCAGCCGCCTGGCCGTTGAAGGCCGCGAAGTCTGGAACACGTACGGTCCAACGGAAGCAACGGTGGTGGCCTGCGCGGCGCCCCTGGGTGCACCCGGTCCCGTGCGGATCGGGTTGCCGCTGGACGGCTGGGACCTGGCCATCGTGGATGGGAACGCGGTACCGGTAGCCGAAGGCGAAGTAGGCGAACTCATCATCGGCGGCGTTGGCCTTGCCCGCTACCTCGATCCTGCCAAGGACGCGGAGAAGTACGCGCCCATGCCCACCCTGGGGTGGGACCGGGCCTACCGGTCGGGTGACCTGGTGCGCTTCGAGCAGGCCGGCCTGGTCTTCCAGGGCCGGGCCGACGAACAGGTCAAGCTCGGCGGCCGCAGGATTGAGCTGGGCGAGATCGATGCCGCGCTCCAGTCCCTTCCCGGGGTGGCCGGCGGCGCCGCGGCAGTCCAAACCACGGCCGCCGGAAACCACGTCCTGGTGGGCTACCTGGCGCCGGCGGCCGGGGTGGACCTTGACCTTTCGGTTGCCCGGGAGCAGCTGACGGCAAGCCTGCCTGCGGCCCTGGTTCCCATGCTCACCGTGGTGGACTCCCTGCCGACCAAGACCAGCGGCAAGGTAAACCGGCACGAACTCCCATGGCCGCTGGCCGGGGCTGGCGCCGCGGAGGCTAACGCCGCCCCCCTGAATATTCCGGATGACGCCGCCTGGATCGTGGAGCAGTGGAGCAACGTGCTGGGGAGCCCGGTCAGCTCGTTGGACGCCGATTTCTTCGCGTACGGTGGCGGTTCACTCTCGGCCGCCCAGCTGGTCTCGGCCCTGCGGGTCCGCTACCCCACCATCACCGTGGCCGATATCTACGCGACGCCGCGGATCGGTGCGCTGGTGGAAGTGGCACGCCAGTCCCGTCCGGGCGGCCCGGCGGCCCCGGCACCGGAGCGCTCCGTGCGGCCCACTGCCAGGAAGTCCCAGGTTTTCCAGACCCTGATGGGTGTGCCGCTGCACATCCTGGTGGGCATGCGGTGGCTGACCTACGTCATGGCCCTGAACAACCTGTTGGCCGGGCTTGCCGGGTTCACTGCCGCTCCCACGGTCTCGTGGTGGTGGGTGGCGGTGTCCTGGCTGGTGTTCGTCAGCCCGGCGGGGCGGATGCTGTTGGCTATCGGCGCGGCCCGGTTCCTGCTGCGCGGGGTGGAACCGGGCATCTATCCGCGGTCCGGGCGCGTCCACTTGCGGTTGTGGCTCGCCGAACAGATCCAGGACCTCGCCGGCGCCGTCAGCCTCGCCAGTGCGCCATGGGTCCCGTATTACGCCCGGGCGCTGGGTGCAAAGATCGGCCGGGACGTCCAGCTGCATTCGCTGCCTCCTGTTACCGGGATGCTGACGCTGGGCAGCGGAGCCAACGTGGAACCGGAAGTGGACCTCTCCGGCTGGTGGATCGACGGCGACGATGTCCATATTGGAGCCATCCGGATTGGCCGCGGAGCCAGCGTGGGCGCACGCAGCACGCTGATGCCCGGCGCCTCGATCGGAGCCGGGGCGCAGGTGGAAGCCGGTTCCGCGGTGCTGGGGAAGGTCAAGGCAGGCCAGCTGGCGGCCGGGTCTCCGGCGCGCCGGCAGGGCAAGGCCAAACACAGCGTGCCGGATGCCGCAGCCCAAGGCAGGTTTGCCGCACGCGCCTGGTTCGCCGGCTTCGCGCTGGCGTCGGCTTGCCTTTCCGTCATCCCTTACGTGTCCGCCGCTGTCGCGCTGTGGGTCGCGTTCGCCTTCATCCAGGGCAGTACCTCTCTCACCGAAGCACTCCCCCGGCTGGTGCCGGCCCTTGCCCCCGCGTCGCTGGTGTGGTTTGCCGTGAACGCCGTCCTGGTGCTGGCTGCCACGCGCCTGCTGTCCATCGGGATCGCGGAGGGCTACTACCGGATCCGCAGCCGGGTGGGCTGGCAGATCTGGGCCACCGAGCGGGTGCTGGACCTGGCCAGGGACCTGCTGTTCCCGATCTACGCCAGCCTGTTCACCCCGGTGTGGCTTCGCCTGCTGGGCGCCAAGGTCGGGAAGAACGTCGAGGCCTCCACCGTGCTGCTGATACCGAAGATGACCACCGTGGGAGAGGGTGCCTTCCTGGCCGATGACACCATGGTGGCCTCTTACGACCTCGACGGCGGCTGGTTGCGCGTGGCGCCGGCCAAGATCGGCAAGCGGTCCTTCCTCGGCAATTCCGGCATGACCGCCGCCGGCCGGAACGTGCCCAAGAACTCGCTGGTGGCCGTCCTGTCCGCGACGCCGGCAAAAGCCAAGGCGGGCACCTCCTGGCTGGGAAGCCCGCCGGTCCGGCTGCGGCGGACCGCGATCGCCTCAGACGGTTCCCGCACTTTCCAGCCCCCGGCGCAGCTGAAGGTGGCCCGGACCCTGTGGGAGCTGGGCCGGTTTGTGCCGGTCATGCTCACGGTGGCCATCGCTGCCGGCACCATGCTGGCCTTCGACTGGATCGCTGCAGCCCTGGGCTATGGCGCCGCAGCCGTACTCACGGGCGTGGTCATGCTGCTGGCGGGCTTTGTCGCCGCAGCCGCGTCCGTCGTCGCCAAGTGGATCCTGGTGGGCCGGATCTGCCCCGGCGAGCACCCGCTCTGGAGCTCGTTCATCTGGCGCAACGAAGTAGTGGACAGCTTTATCGAGATGGTGTCCGCGCCATGGTTTGCGCGGGCTGCTTCCGGCACGCCGGCCCTGGTCTGGTGGCTGCGTGCGCTCGGCGCGAAGATCGGCAGCGGCACATGGTGTGAAAGCTACTGGCTGCCCGAAGCCGACCTGGTGACGCTTGGCCGCAACTCCACGGTGAATCGGGGCTGCGTGGTGCAGACGCACCTGTTCCATGACCGGGTGATGAGCATTGACGCTGTTACGCTCGAGGACGGGGCCACCATGGGCCCGCACGGGGTCATCCTTCCCCAGGCCAGGGTCGGCGCAGGCGGAACAGTGGGGCCGGCGTCCCTGGTGATGCGCGGCGAAGCAGTTCCCGCCGCGACGTACTGGATGGGCAACCCCGTCAGTCCCTGGAGCGGCCCCGGATCGCCGTCTGCCAACCGAAGGTCCCCATGAGTTCTTCAGCATCATCCGCGCGCGGCAGTGTCAACGAGGCCGGCGGCGCTGCCCCGGATCCTTACCTGCCCGGCGCCGGGACCAACGCCTTCCGGGTGGAGCGGTACGAACTGGACCTGGACTACCGGGTGGCCAGCAACCGGCTCAGCGGCAGGGCGGTGCTGCACGGCGTCACGTGCGTCCCGGCGTCGGCCATTGTGCTGGACCTTGCCGGGCTGCGCGCCACCAAAGTGCTGCTGGACGGCCGCAAGCCCCTTCGGTTCAGCCAGCGGGCAGGGCAACTCGTGGTTTCGGCGCAGAACCCTTTCGAGGCCCGGCAGCCGTTCACGCTGGAGGTGCGCTACGAAGGCAACCCGCGGCCACGTCGGGGCCTCTGGGGTGAGGTGGGCTGGGAGGAGCTCACGGACGGCGTCCTGGTGGCCGGGCAGCCCAACGGGGCGCCCTCCTGGTTCCCGTGCAACGACCACCTCGGGGACAAAGCCAGCTACCGGTTCACCGTGACCACCGATGCGAACTACCGCGTGGTGTGCAACGGCGTCCTGCAATCGCACACCGCCCGTTCCAGCCGCGAAACCTGGGTCTATGAACAAGCCGATCCCATGCCCGCCTACCTGGCCACCGTGCAGATCGGCAGGTACGCTCTGCTGGAACTGGACAGCGGACGGCACGGCACCCCCGTTCCGCAGACCGTGGCCGTCTCCCACGCCCTGGCCGACCGGGCACGGGCCGGCCTGGCGCTCCAGCCGGCCATGATGCGCACCTTCAGCAGCTGCTTTGGCCCCTACCCTTTTCCCGGTTACGTCGTGGTGGTCACCGAGGACGAACTGGAAATCCCGCTTGAGGCGCAGGCCATGTCAATCCTTGGCCCCAACCACCTGGGCCTGGACTGGGAGTCCCAGCGCCTGATCGCCCACGAGCTCTCCCATCAATGGTTTGGCAATGCCCTGACGGCGGCCAGCTGGCAGGACATCTGGCTGCACGAGGGCTTTGCCTGCTACGCGGAATGGATCTGGTCCGAAGAAGCCGGCGTCATGGCCGTGGCGGACCGGGCCGGGGCTGCCTGGCGCCGGCTGGCCGCCGAGGAGCAAGACATCCTGGTGGGCGACCCCGGACCCGGGCGGATGTTCGATGACCGCGTCTATAAGCGGGGCGCGCTGGCTGTCCATGCCGTCAGGATGGCCGTGGGCGACCTCGCCTTCTTTGCCGTCCTGCAGGACTGGACCGCCAGCCACCGGCACGGCTCGGTCACGACGCAGGACTTCATCATGGCCGTCAGCCGGGCAACAGCCGTGGATGCCGAATCCCTGCTGCACCCGTGGCTCTACGAGGAGCCGCTGCCGCCATTGCCGGCGTCCTGAGCGGGCACGGAAAGCGCGACGGCGGCGGCCAGGTGGGCGGGAAGCCCGGTTTCCGCGGGGCCAAGGTCGATCAGTCCGGGACGTTCCAGGACGTCAAGGGAGGACGGCATCCTGCTGAGTCCCTCGCCGGTCATCTTCAGCCAGGCCTCTTTGCGGGCCCACAACCTTGCTCTGGCTGCAGGGAGGAGGTCCGCCGTGACGCCCCGGAGCGCAAGCTGTTCGGCAGGTGCCAGCGCCAGTCCGTCGAACCCGTCGAAACCGGTGCGGGCCGGATCCTCGATGTCCGTCCCGAGGCGGGTTCCGGGTGCGGCATCCGGCACGGCCGCGAGCAGGGTCCAGCCGCCGGCCCGGGACAGGCTGAGGGCCAGGGGCACGGGGGCACCCCGATAGGTGTACCCCGGCCTGCCGTGGCCCAGGTCCGGGCCCGTGCCGCAGCGCGGGCAGCCGTAGGCCGTGGCGAGGTCTGCGGCGGACACTGACAGCAGGCTGGCGGCGAAGTCCCGCTGGGCCAAACGCCCGGCCAGGAACGCCGTCCCGGCGGCAGCCGCCATGGCCTTGGCCCGCGCCAGTTCCACGCCGTCCAGGAGGCGTTCGGCGTCCTTGCGCACCGCGGCGGCGTCGCCGGGCAGCAGGAAGGGCGGGACTGCACGCATTTCACAGTGCGTCATGACCCGCCCCTCCGGAGGCTGCGAACAGCAACTAGCGCTGCACGGCTCCGAAGCGTTCCGCGGCCAGGGCCACGGCGCTTTCGCGCGCGGCCGAGGCTTCGTCCGCGGTCAAGGTGCGGTCGGCGGCCCGGAACCGGAGCCCGAAGGCCAGCGACTTCTTGCCGTCCTCAATGCCCTTGCCGGCGTAGACGTCGAACAGGGCGACGTCCTCCACCAGCTCGCCGGCACCTTCACGCAGGGCGGCCAGGACCTCATCGGCCGGGACGTCGGCCGGGACCACGAGCGCCACGTCCTGGGTGGCCACAGGGAAGGTCGAGATGTGGCGGGCCACGATCACGTCCGGTGCGGCGTCGAAGAGGGCGTCGGCATTGAGTTCAAGTGCCACCGAACGGGCCGGCATGTCCGAGGCCGCCAGCAGCTTGGGGTGCAGTTCGCCCGCGTACCCCACGGTCTCTCCCGTCCGCAGTGCGAGCCGGGCGGTGCGGCCGGGATGGAACGCCTGGTGGCTGCCTTGCGTGACCACAAGGTCGACGCCGAGGACGTCGCCCGCAAGGCGGGCAACATCCAGCGCGTCAGCCCAGTCCCACGTCCGCGGAGTGTGGCCGGCAGCAGCCGGGGAATCGTGGCCGGTGAGGATGGCGGCCACATGGAACGGCTGGTCCGGGACGCCGTCGTAAAGTGCGTCGAGCACCTCGTCGGCGGGCTTGGCGCCCAGTGGCGGGATGGCGGCGGTACCCATGGCGGCGCCGGGAAGGAAGACCAGGCCGGACTCGAACAGGGCGAGGTCGCGGAAGCCGCGGGAATGGTTCCGCTTGGCCACCTCGATCAGGCCCGGAAGGATCGAGGTCCGCAGGTAGCCTTGCTCCTCGCTGATCGGGTTGGCGAGCTTGACGGCGCTCCGGGGGGTGCCTTCGTCGGCCGTGCCGAAGGTGTCGTTGGCCGCCTTGGACACGAACGGGTAGGACAGGACCTCGGTGAGTCCGGCGTCCGCCAGGGCCTGGATCAGGCGCCGGCGCTGCTGCTGGACCCGGGTGAGGCCGCGGCCGGGAGGGGCCACGGGCAACGTGGCAGGGATCTTGTCGTAGCCCACCAGCCGGGCGATTTCCTCTGTGAGGTCTTCCTTGGTTTCCAGGTCGCTGCGCCAGCTGGGCGGCGTCACGGTCCAGCCGGCGTCGTGCTTTACGACGACGGCACCCAGGTCCTCCAGCGAGGTGACAATCTGCGCTTCGGTGAAGTCGATCCCGATGCGGGCCGCGGCGAAGCCGGCCGGCAGCTCGATGGTGACGGTTTCGGGGGCGGTGCCGACGTCGGTCCCCGCCTCATCAGCGGATCCCCCGGCCAGTTCCACCAGGAGGTCCACCACGCGCTGCGCGGCGATGCCCGCAACCTGCCAGTCAACGCCGCGTTCGAAGCGCTTGGACGCCTCGGACGGCAGCTTGTGCCGGCGCCGGGAACGTCCGATGGACACGTCGTCGAAGTGTGCCGCCTCAACCAGGATGTTCGACGTCGAATCGCTCACCTCGGTGGCCGCGCCACCCATGACGCCCGCGATGCCGATGGCGCCGGAGTCGTCGGTGATCAGGAGGTCCTCCGCATCAAGGGTGCGCTCCTTGCCGTCCAGGGTGGTGATCTTCTCCCCTGCGGACGCGCGCCGCACCACGATGTCGCCGGACAGCTTGTCCAGGTCGTAGCAGTGCGTGGGCTGGCCCAGCTCAAGCATGACGTAGTTTGAAATGTCCACCGGCAGCGAGATGGAGCGGATGCCGGCCAGCCGCAGCCGGGATACCATCCACTGCGGGGTGGGCCGCGTGGCATCCACGCCGCGCACCGTGCGGGCCACGAAGCGGTCGCAGCCGGGCGTGCCGTAAATGGGGGCGTCGTCGTTGAGCTTGACGCCGTAGCCGCCGGACAGCTCGCCCGGGGCGTTGACCTTCGTAGCGGGATCCGTGAAGGCGGTGCCGGTGGCGTGCGCGTACTCGCGGGCCACGCCGCGGATGGAGAAGGCGTAGCCGCGGTCCGGGGTGACGTTGATTTCCGCAGCCTGGTCGTAGAGGCCCAGGAGCTCCATGGCGTCGGTGCCGATTTCCGGGTCCAGCCCGATGCGGGAGAGCACCAGGATGCCGTCGTGGTCATCGCCGATGCCCAGTTCGCGGACGGAGGCGATCATGCCGGCGGAGAGGTGGCCGTAGGTCTTGCGGGCGGAGATGTGGAAGTCGCCGGGCAGCACGGCGCCGGGCAGGGTGACCACCACTTTGTCGCCTTCCACGAAGTTGTGGGCGCCGCAGATGATGCCCTGCACGCCGGAGGGGTCGATGCCGTCTCCTGTCAAAGTCTGCTCCTGCCCTTCGGGCACGACGCGGACCTGGCACCAGTTGATGGTCTTGCCGTTGGTCTGCGGTTCCTTGACCAGGCTCAGGACCTGGCCCACCACCACGGGCCCGCGCAGGGCGTCGGTGGGGCGGTGGACCGCTTCCTCTTCGAAACCGACCTTGACCAGTTCGGCCATGACGTCTTCGGCCGTTGCATCGGCCGGTACGGCCGCGAATTCACGCAGCCAGGAAAGTGGGATACGCACTGTTAGATCTCCATCCCGAAGTGCTCGCTGAACCGTACATCGCCTTCGATCATGTCGCGCATGTCCCCCACCTCGTTGCGGAACATGAGGGTGCGCTCAATGCCCATGCCGAAGGCAAAACCTGAATAGACGTCCGGGTCGATGCCGGCGGCGCGCAGGACGTTCGGATTGACCATGCCGCAGCCGCCCCACTCGATCCACGCCGGGCCCCCCTTGGCCCCGGGATGGAAGATGTCCAGTTCGGCGGACGGCTCCGTGAACGGGAAGTAGTTGGGGCGCAGCCGGATCTGGGCTTCATCGCCGAACATCTGCCGGGCGAAGTGCTCAAGGGTGCCGCGCAGGTCCGCCATGCTGAGGTTCCTGTCGATGGCAAGGCCCTCGAACTGGTGGAACACCGGGGTGTGGGTGGCATCGAGTTCGTCGGTGCGGAACACCTTGCCGGGGCACAGCACGTAGATGGGTACTTCGCGCTCGAGCATGGAGCGGACCTGTACCGGGGACGTGTGCGTGCGCATCAGCAGGTGGGCTTCGGGCGGCTCAACGAAGAAGGTGTCCTGCATTTCGCGGGCCGGGTGGTCCGGCTTGAAGTTCAGCGCATCGAAGTTGAACCACTCCGATTCGACCTCGGGGCCTTCGGCGATTTCCCAGCCCATGCCCACGAAGATGTCCGCCACACGGTCCTGGAGGGTGGAGAGCGGGTGGCGGGCACCGGCACGGCGACGGCGCGGCGCGGCGGTGACGTCCACGGTTTCCTCAACCAGGATGCGGGCATCGTTCTCGGCTTCCAGGACGGCCGTGCGGTCGGCGAGCGCCTTGTTGACCCGGCCGCGGGAGGCGCCCATCAGCTTTCCGGCGAGCGCTTTCTGGTCCTTGGGCAACCGGCCGATCTCACGGTTGGCAAGGCTCAGCGGGGATTTCTCGCCGCTGTGGGCAAGCCGCACCGCCTTCAGCTCGTCAAGGGTGGCCGCACCGTCGATGGCGGTGATGGCCTGGTCTACAGCGGCGTTGATGGCGGCCTCATCCGTGGGGTTCGGAATGGCGGCGCCCGGCAAAGTTTCAGTCATCTACTGTTCTTAGCTACGAGTCGTGGCTGCCGGCGGGCGGGGCAGCCGTACGCGGTTTCCCGCTCGGCGCGTCCGTCGCTGGCAGGTCATGGATGAATGCGCTGAACGTCAGTTCATTCAATGACCAGGTCAGGGCTCGCCGGCAGGACCGGCGGCCACTGCCCTCCAGTCTAGTTGAACCCTCCGGCTACCATGGCCTCATGACTTTGCGGCAGCGCGCGGGTACCCAGGATGTCCCGACGACGGCCCAGCGGCTCAGGCGGGCAGCGAACCTCCTCAACGGGAGTACTGTCGCGGGCCTCGCCGTCGCCCTCGCCGCGGGGACCCGGCTAAGCCGCGGCCCGCGTGGCATGGTCTTGGCCGCCGGGTACCGTTGGCGGCTTCCGGCCGCCCGCGCCTTCACGGTGGGGAACGTGGTGCTGTACCGCGGTCCGGCCGCCGACCTGTTGTCCCGGCCTGCGTTGCTGGGCCATGAGGAGCGGCACTGCAGCCAGTACGCCTGGTGCCTCGGCCTGCCGTTCATTCCCTTATACCTGGCCGCGGCCAGCTGGTCCGTGCTGCGGAGCGGAAATCCGGGAACAGCGAATATTTTCGAACGCAGGGCCGGCCTGGCCGCCGGCGGCTACCCGGTTCCGGCGGGGGGCGCGGTCCTGTGAACGCCGCGGAGCGGGCCTCCACAGATGCCGGCACGGTGACCGTCACCGGGAGCGGGTGGGCGGAGGCGGTCCCTGACCTGGTGACGGTGTCCGTGGCGGTGGAGTGCCGCGCGCCGTCCTTGACGGACGCGTATGCGGCGGCCGGCCAGGGCCTTGCCGCCGTGGCCGCGGCCCTCCGGGGACACGGCGTTGCCCCTGCCGACCTGCGGACGGGCGGCCTGTCAGTGCGGGCAGACCTCGCGTGGCGGGACGGCGAAGGGCAGAAACTCGTGGGCTACGTTGCGGTCGGCAGCCTTGCTGTCAGGCTGCGGGACGTCGGCAACGCACCGGCGGCCATCTCCGCCGCCGTTGAGTCGGGCGGTGACGACGTCCGGCTGGAGAGCCTGCAGCTGGTCCTCTCCGATGACTCAGCCACCCGTGCACAGGCCAGGGAGGCTGCCTGGCAGGACGCACTCCGCGCAGCCGCCCAGTTCGCGTCGCTCGCCTCGGCCACACTGGGCCGGGTGTTGTCCGTGACCGACCTCCGGGCGGCTCCCGGCCCGGTACCGGCCGCCGGCCTGCAACGGGCCTCCGCCGTTGAGGGGCTGCCCCTTGAGTCCGGCCGGAACCGGGTGGAGGCAGGCGTGACGGTCACGTGGGAGCTGCTGCACTAGCCGGCGTTGGCTGGGAGAAGCCCTGAGGCAGCGCGCCGCCCTTGACTTCCGTTCGAACATGTCTTCGAATGGAGGCCATGAGATGGGAAGCACAGGCTTTGGTTCCGACCCCCGAAACTGCCAGTGGGGCTGCTCCGGCATTGCTGCCGCTGGCCGGCCTGGTCCGGTCCGTCACCACTCCCGAGTTCGCCGGCATCACGTTCCATGAGGTCACCGCAAAATCGGTGCTCAACAGGGTCCCGGCGGGGTCCAGGATGCCTTTCGAATGGACGGTGAACCCCTACCGGGGTTGCAGCCACGCCTGCGTGTACTGCTTTGCCAGGAAGTCCCACACGTACCTGGATTTCGACGCCGGCATGGACTTCGACAACCAGGTGGTGGTTAAAGTCAACGCGGCGGAAGTCCTGCGCAAGGAAGTGAACAAGGCGTCCTGGACGCGCCAGCAAGTGGCGCTCGGCACCAACACCGACCCCTATCAGCGGGCCGAGGGACGGTACCGCCTCATGCCGGGCATCATCTCCGCCCTGGCGGACTCCGGCACTCCCCTGTCCATCCTCACCAAGGGCACGTTGCTGGCGCGGGACATCCCCCTGTTGAAGAGTGCCGCCACGCAGGTGCCGGTAGGCCTGGGAATCTCGCTGGCCATGACCGATGAGGCCCTTTCGGAAGCCATCGAGCCCGGCACACCCGGGCCCAGGGCGCGGCTGAGGCTGGTGTCCCGGCTGCGCGAAGCCGGGCTCCCGTGTGGGGTGATGGCCATGCCCATCCTGCCGTGGCTTTCCGACAGTGACGAAGCCCTGGATGCTCTCTTCGGCTCCTTGGCGGCCGCGGGCGCAACGGGAGTCACCGCGGGTGCCCTGTACCTGAAGCCCGGGACCAGGGAGTGGTTCATGAAGTGGATCGCAGCCCACCACCCCGAACTGGCGGGACGCTACCGGCGGCTGTACGGGACGGGGTCCTACGCCTCCAAGGAATACCGCACCTGGCTGGCCGCCAAGGTCCGGTACTTCAAGGCACGCCACGGTTTCTCGCATTCCTCCGGCTTCAGCCACCGGGACCTGGACGATCCCCGCGCCGAGGAAGCGCAGTACCCCGCCGGCAGCATCCCCGCCCCGGCTACAGAGGGCACCGCGAGGCTTCCCGCACGGCCCCTGCAGCAGGACGCCCTCTTCTAGCGGTCCTGTGGTGGCGGTCCCGTGTCAGAGGCCCAGGTTCAGCGGGCCTGGTTCAGCGGGCCTGGTTCAGCGGGGATGCCACCGAGTCCAGCAAAGCCCGGACGATCGGAAAATCCGCGGGGATCCACGGCAGGCCCAGGACCGCGTCCCGGTCCCGGAGGTCCACCCACCGCAGTTCGTCATGGTCTTCAAGGGGCCGCGGCTCGCCGTCGCTGACCTCCGCGAACCAGACCCGCATGCTGGCCCGTTCGTTCAGCGGCCAGCCACCGGGATCCTCCGCCGGCAGTTCGGGTCCCAGCCGGACACCGATTCCGAGTTCCTCTGACAGTTCCCGCACCAGCGCGGCCTCGGGCTCCTCGCCGGGTTCAACCTTGCCGCCCGGGAACTCCCACAGACCGGCCAGGTGCTCCGGCGCACTTCGCCTGGCGACCAGCAGGGCCGCCGGGTCCGCCAGCTCGTCCACGATGGCTCCGCCCACAACCTGAATCAGTCCAGTCATTCGGCCATTCTATGGTCCACAATGGAATGTCCCGGAACAGCATTCCAGCCTCAGGGAATAGGTCCTGGCCGCCAAGGGTTTGCGACTCTGTCCGGACGTTCCTGCCCCACTGCCGTGGCATCCGGTCTTTTCCACCCATCTTTGAGAAGCAGGCACATGAGCAGCGTTCTTTCCCAGTCCACGGCAACACCCGCCAAGACCCCAAACCTTGGGATGGCCATTTTTGCGCTGGCCATGGGCGGGGTAGGCATCGGTGTGACCGAGTTCACCATGATGGGCCTGTTGAAGGAGGTGGAGCAGGGACTGGCGATCAGCACTCCCCAGGCCGGCTACCTGATCTCCGCCTACGCCCTGGGCGTCGTGGTCGGCGCCCCGCTGCTTGCCGTCGTCGGGGCCAAGCTACCCCGCAAATACCTGGCGCTCGGGCTCCTGCTTTTCTTTACGGTTGCCAACCTCAGTTCGTTCATCGCACCTGACTACGGGTCCATGCTCGTCTCGAGGTTCGCTGCGGGCCTGCCGCACGGGGCGTTCTTTGGCGTGGCCGCCGTGATAGCCGCCTCCCTGGTCCCGCCGACGCGGCGCGGCTGGGCCATCTCCATGGTGATGGCCGGCCTCAGCATCTCCAACGTCGTCGGAGTACCCTTTGCCACCTGGCTGGGCCAGGCCTTCGGCTGGCGGCTGCTGTTCGTCCTGGTGGGGTGCATCGGGCTGCTGGCACTGGTGCTCGTCTGGATCTTCGTGCCGTTCCAGAAGACGCACCCGGACGCGAGCATCCGGCGCGAACTCGGTGCGCTGAAACGGCTGCAGGTGTGGCTGGCGCTCCTGGTGGGGATTGTTGGCTTCGGCGGCTTCTTCGCAACCTATACCTACATCGCCCACACCATGACCAACGTGGCCGGAATCCCCTCCACGCTGATCCCGCTGGTGGTGGCCTTGTACGGACTGGGTATGGTGGCCGGGAACCTCATCGGCGGCAGGCTGGCCGACAAGTCGGTGATGGGCACCCTCTACCGCGTCCTGCCCGCGATTGCAGTTGCCCTGGTGCTCTACGCCGTGGCAGCACACTGGGCATGGAGCGCCCTGGTCATGGTGTTCGTGGTGGGGGCCGCCGGTTCCATGCTGGTCCCCGCCCTGCAAACCCGGCTGCTGGATGCTTCACCGGATGCGCCGTCCTTGGCTTCCTCGCTCAACCACGCCGCGCTCAACGTTGCCAACGCCCTGGGGGCCTTTCTCGGCGGCCTCGTCATTGCCCTCGGGTGGGGCTTCGTAGCCCCGGCGCTCGTGGGCGCCGTACTTGCCGTCCTCGGGTTCGGCGTCGCGCTGCTCAGTGGCGTGCTGGAGCGCAAGCGTCCGCTGGCAGCCTGATCCCGCCCGCGACCCACCATCGCCGCGGTACCGCCATGTACAGCCAGGGAGCTTCCTCGTCGCCGGTTCTTCGCTGCTGGACAGTGCAGGATCCCGCCGTGGCCCCACCCGGTCCATACCGTACCGGGACGCCCCTAACGATGCAGCAACGGCGCAGGTTCGGCTACTGACTTTGCGGGGCCCTTATGTTAGCTTGAGGCTCATCGGGACTATTTTTCCCGGTCACAATAAGGAGGAGACATGGGTTTTCTTGCTTGGATTATTTTGGGCCTGATTGTCGGGGCCATCGTTAAGGCCGTTATGCCCGGACGGGTCGGCGGCGGCTGGGTCACCAGCCTCATCCTCGGTGTTGTTGGTGCCATTGTTGGCGGCTGGATTGGCAGCCTCCTTTTCGCCAAGGGCGACATGGGCTTCTTCGACCTCGGCACGTGGATTCTCGCTATCGTCGGTGGCCTCATTGTCGCCGGCATCTACGGATTCGTCACCGGACGCGGAAAAGCCACCCGCGCGCCCTGACCACTCCGTCACCACATAACCACCGGGCCCCGGATATCCGGGGCCTTTCTTTGTGCCCGGCCGCTTCTTCCCCGGCCACTCCTTCGTCGGCGGCGCCCTCCTGGCTGGCCGCCGGCAACTTATTCCGGAACTGCCCCATCCCGGCGTTGGGACCTGGCGCTGGCGTAGAGGCAGACGGTGGCCGCAGTACCGAGGTTCAGGCTCTCCGCCGCCCCGTAGACGGGGACAGCCACCCGGTGGTCGGCCAGGGCAAGTTCTTCCTCCGACAACCCCTGCGCCTCGTTGCCGAAGAACCAGGCTGTGGGCCCGGCCAGGTCGTACACGGAATCCGGGCCCTTTCCGGTGAGCCTGCGGCGGGCGCTCTCGTCCTGGAGGACATCCAGGTCCAACTGTCCGTAGCCGTCCGCAGCGAGGATGCCGATGCCGCGGGCCTTGCACGCAGCCGCGAGTTCGGCCGGGTCGGCAGCCAGGACAACGGGCAGGTGGAACAGGGAACCGGCCGTAGAGCGGACTGCCTTGGGGTTGTAGATATCGACGCTGGACGCAGTGAACACCACGGCGTCGGCCCCGGCGGAATCGGCGGCGCGGAGCACTGTTCCGGCGTTACCGGGATCCCTGACCTGGCAGAGCACGGCTACCAGGCGTGGTCCGGCGTCGAGCACGTCCGCCAGGGAGACGTCCACGAAGCGGCAGACGGCCACGATTCCCTGCGGATTGACCGTGTCGGCCATGGCCGACAGGACTTCATCGGTGGCCAGCCGTGCCGTGGTCCCCTCGGCAAGCTCCTCAAACTCGGGAAACCGGTCCAGGCAGCTTTCGCTTGCGTAGACGTCCGTGACGATGCCCGGGGCTCCGGCCGCAAGGCGCTGCTGGTGGAGCTTGAGTGCCTCGCGCACTGCCTGCGGCCCCTCAGCAAGGAACTGGCCACGCTTTAAACGGGCCGGGCGCCCTGCAAGCTTTGCCACGTCCCTGACCCGATCGGCTCGGGGGTTGGACAGTGGAAAATCTTGCGGGCGCCCGGTGTCGTTCATACAAGAAACTGTAGTAGCTGCTGCCACCAGTTCTTGAACCGGCCCCTCAGGGAGGAGCACTGCGCGGCCTCTAGGCTGCGGCGACCTTCTTGGCGGAGGTGTCAGCCGGCAGGGAGTCCTTGGCCACCTGGACCAGTGCGGCAAATGCGTTGGCGTCCGAGACGGCGAGCTCGGCCAGCATGCGGCGGTCAACCTCGACCTCAGCGGCCTTCAGGCCCTGGATCAGTCGGTTGTAGGTGAGGCCGTTGGCGCGGGACGCAGCGTTGATGCGCTGGATCCACAGGCGGCGGAAGTCGCCCTTCTTCTTCTTGCGGTCACCGTAGCTGTACACAAACGAGTGCAGCAGCTGCTCTTTGGCCTTGCGGTACAGGCGCGAACGCTGTCCGCGGTAACCCTTTGCCCGCTCAAGGACAACCCGGCGCTTCTTGTGGGCGTTTACCGCCCTCTTCACACGTGCCACGTGCGTACTCCTTCGAAAATCTGATCCCAAGCATCTGTTGCCGGAAATCCGGCGGCCTGAGAAGGCTGTTTGGCAGAAGACGAACCGCCAGGGGGCGGCCCATCAATAAACTTGGAAACTAGATGCCGAGCATCTTCCGGATGACCTTGGCATCGCCCTTGAAGACGATCTTGTCGCCGGCGAGGCGGCGGGTCAGGCGGCTGGACTTGTGCTCCAGGTAGTGGCGGCGGTTGGCCTGCTGGCGGCGCAGCTTGCCGCTGCCGGTCAGCTTGAAGCGCTTCTTAGCACCACTGTGGGTCTTCATCTTCGGCATGGGAACCGATCTCCTTACGTTTCTGCGGGCCCTGGGGCCGGCAGTTCTATCGCGCAGCCGCCCCTGCGGGCAGCATGCTGGTTGCTGACTGCCGGAGGGCGGAACCTCCGGCAGCTGTGAACTAGTTGGTCTTCTTACCCGCCGGCTTGGGCACTGCCTTGGGGGCAGGGCGGGCAGCAGGCTTCGGTGCAGCAGGCCTGGCCACCGGCTTCGGCGGTGCAGGCACGGCGGCGGGCTTCGGCGCCGCTGCCGCCGGCTTGGCGGCCGTCGCGGGCTTCGGTGCTGCAGCGGCTGCCTTCGGAGCCTCCTGCTTCGGAGCCTCCTGCTTGGCTGCAGCAGCCTTGGGCGCGGCGGCCTTAGGTGCTTCCTGCCGGGGTGCCGGGGCAGCCTTGGGAGCTTCCTCCTTGGCGGCTTCCTGCTCGGGAGCCGGTGCAGCAGGCGCCTCGGCAGCGGCAGTTTCCTCCGGAGCCGTCTCCGGTTCGGTGGAAACGGTGAAGCCTTCCGGCAGGAGGTCAGCCAGTGACTGGGTCATGGGCGCCTGGTCCGTGCCGGACGTGTCCACACGGCCGGAGGCCTTGGCTTCGTTCTGTGCCTTCGCCTCGGCGCGCTGGGTGGCGCGACGGGCTTCAGCCTTTGCCTCGGCCTTGTTCTTCAGCGGACCGACAACCATGACCATGTTCCGGCCATCGATGCGGGGGCTGGACTCCACCACGCCAACTTCGGCGACGTCGTCCGCGAAGCGCTGGAGCAGGCGGATACCCATTTCGGGGCGCTGCTGCTCGCGGCCGCGGAACTGGATCATGGCCTTGACCTTGTCCCCGGCGCCGAGGAAGCGAAGGGCGTGGCCCCGCTTGGTCTCGTAGTCGTGGGTGTCGATCTTGAGGCGGAAGCGGATTTCCTTCAGAACGGTGTTCGTCTGGTTCTTCCGGGCCTCACGTGCCTTGACCGCGGCTTCGTACTTGTACTTGCCGAAATCCATCAGCTTGCACACCGGAGGCTTCGCCTGAGGTGCAACTTCAACGAGATCAAGGTCGGATTCGGCAGCCAGGCGCAGGGCATCCTCAATACGGACGATTCCTACCTGTTCACCTGCAGGTCCGACCAGCCGCACCTCGGGGACGCGGATACGCTCATTGATTCTTGGCTCGCTAATGTTAAAGCTCCTGTGTTTGTTGTTGTGTCCGGCAAATAGAGAAGGCCCCCAATTGCCGGAGCAATCGAAGGCCTCAAACAGGTTGGCGAAGCCGTCCCGAAAACGGGAAGCACGCGCACAGTTCCGGTTGTTACCGGTTCCATGCCCAACCAGGTACCCGGCAACCTTTCGTCCCCTGGCGGTTCGCAAGGAACCTGGGAAACAGCGGCTGACGCGGGTGGGAGAGAACTCCGCTTGCAAACTGGATGCCATTCTACAGAAAAAATTCCCGCCAACGCCGCGAAGCGCTGCTGGGAACCCCATCGTTTGGAACGATCTCTGAAATAACGACATCCAGTCGGTCTGTGTCAAGCTTACCAGTATGAGCACCTCAGACAGTAATTCGTACGTTTTCGAGCCCGCTGACGCAGGCGCGGACGTTTCACAGCAGATCCGCGACATCTCGGAGGTCCCCGCCATCGAGGTCATCACCACGGCCGCCGTGCACCTCATGAGCGCCGCCGCCGTGAAGCTGGGCCTCGCCGCTGAAGACAACGCAGCCGAACTCAAGGACCTGGACGAAGCCCGGAAACTGATCACCGCCCTTGCCGGCCTGGTTACCGCGGCCGCCCCGGAAATCGGCTCCCAGCACGCCGGACCGTTGCGCGATGGCCTCCGCTCCCTCCAGCTCGCCTTCCGTGAGGAGTCCCTGATTCCCGATGCTCCGGGCAAGGGCCCGGGCGAAAAGTACACCGGGGCCGTGAACTAACGCCGGACTCCCCCACGCAGCGCCCGACGGCGGGACGACCATCCGAGGTCGTCCCGCCGTCGTCGTTTCCCCGGGAACATGGCCCGCGGCTCGTCCACGCGGGCGGGGAGCAACCGTTGGAAGCGGGTTCAGGCGGCGGCCCTGCGCCGGCGCAGCTGCAGGGCCAGCCCCACCAGGCACAGCAGCACACCCGCGCCCCCGACCGAGACGAAGCCGCCGGAGGGGCCCATCAGGTCGATGAAGATGCCGGCGAGCGGTGAACCGAGCGCAACCCCGGCGGTGAGGGCCGAGCCGTACCAGCCCATCGCCTCCCCGCGCCGCTCCTCCGGGACCAGGTCCGCCACCTTCTCGGAGGCCGCCGAGAGCACCGGGGCGCACAGCAAGCCGGGCAGGACGGAGACGAAAGCGAGCGTCCAGGTGTCGTGGGCGAGTGCCATGGGCAGCGTCAGGGCCGCCATGCCCAGCAGCAGGATGACGGGCGGGACGGGCCTGTGCATGGCGCCGTAGATGATGCCGCCCACCACTGAGGCGGCGCACCAGAAGACGAAGACGATGCCGATTTCGCTCTGGTGTCCACCGATCTCCAAGGCGGCAACAATGCCAACGTCGGTGCCGCTCAGGACCATGCCGGCGCCGGCGGCGACCGCGAAGAGGGCCGCCACTGTGGCGGTGAACCAGGAGAAGCCGCCCGCCGGCCTTCCCCTCGAGCCCTCCTGCGGTGCAGCGGCACCCGCGGGCGCCAGTTCCGCGGCGGCTTCCTGGACATGGGCCGGGGCGGTGGAGACGACGGCGGCCTCCGCCGCGTGCTGCTCGTCAGCTTCGCGTCCCATTCCCGGGTCCGCACTGCGGGTGGGCGGGTTGAACCACATGAGGAACAGTCCGGCCAGTGACGTCGCTATGCCCACGACGGTCAAGCCTGCGGTGGTGAACCCGCTGGTGGCCACCACGGCGCCCGCGGCCGGGCCGATCATGAACACCATTTCGGTGGTGATGGCGTCCAGGGCAAAGGCCGTACGGCGCTGGTCGCCTTGGGCCAGGACGCCCAAGGACTGCCGGACGACGCTGAAGATGGGCAGTGTGAGCAGGCCGCCGACGAAGACGAGCGGCAGGAGCCACTGGTAGGACACATGGGGCACCACGGACCAGATGAGGGTCTCCGAGATCACCGACGGAATAAGCGCCGTCCGCAGGCCCACGGTGTCAACGCGCCGGCCACGCCACGGGGCGCCAAGGGCAATGCCAATGGTCATCACCGCCGCGGCGGCGCCGGCCGCCGCGTAGCCCTGGCCCAGGGTCAGGACGATATGCAGGGTGAGCAGGACTCCGGCAGCCGAGTGCGGGATCCGGGCAACCATGCCCACCAGCAGCAGCCGCCGGATGGGCCGGACGGCGAGCAACTCCCGGTAGAGAGCGAAATTCACGAAGCGATCCTTAGGGTCCGCCCCGGCGCGGGCGGGGTTCACCCATCCGGCCGGCAGCTAGTCGGGAGCGCGCCTGAGCTTGATCTCCAGGGAATCGACGCGCTCCCCAAACAATACATTCCGGGACCACTCGGCCTGCAGGCCGGCCACCAGTTCCTGGACCCCGGCGGCGTCCAACCCGTCCTCAAGGTAGAGCACCACCTGGAGTTCGGGTCCGGCGCCGCCGCCGGGAACCACGGTGCCGTCGGCAGCAGTGGCGGACACTCCCCTGCCAGGGAGGAGTTCGATACCGCGCACCGCGGGAAACCCGGAGGAGGCGCGGCCAAGTTCGGCGGCAAGCTCACCGTCCTCGTAGGAAGGGACCCAGTCGTGCTGCTTGGCCAGGGCCCAGACGGCCGGGCGGCGGACCACGAAGGTGAAGCCGGCCCCCGGGTCCAGGACCAGGAGTTCGGCACCCTCCGCGACGGCAGAGAGCGCGGCGCGGGCCGCGTACACGGCAACCGGCCGGGCCTCGGGGTGCCAGGCGGAGAGCGCGGCTGCAGAGGTGAATGCCGGGAGCGCCGTCCGGCCGTCGGCGGCCTTCAGCGTGACCAGGGCCATGTCCGCCTGCTTGTCGGCGTGCAGCCCGTGGTCCGTCTCCGCTTCCTCAGCAAGCTGCGCCACGATGGGGATGAAGACCCGTGCCGTTGCCAGCGCCGCCACCACCCCGGCCTCGCTGCCGCTCCCCTGCCGGAGCGCCGCAACAGCGGTGAGGTAGCCGGCGTCGGCCGTGCCGTCGTCGTCCTCGAAGTTGTGGATCTTGCCGTCTGCACCGGCGAGGCTGCGCCCGGCCCATGGCCGGCCCGCGGAGTCCGCCGGCCCGCCGGCCCCGGCGAGGGCTGCGGCGATATGTCCTGGCAGATGGCGGGCTGGGGGATGTCCCGGTTCCTGGGCGCTGGGCATTGGCTGGACCTTCCGGGCGCCTAGCGCCGGCCGGCGACGTCGAGGGCTTCGGGCAGCGTGAAGGCCCCGGCGTACAGGGCCTTGCCCACGATGGCGCCTTCAACGCCCAGCGGCACCAGCGAGCGGAGGACCTTGAGGTCATCGAGGCTGGAGATGCCGCCGGAGGCGACCACGGGTTTGCCGGTCTTCTCCACCATCTGGCGCAGGAGTTCAACGTTGGGTCCCTGCAGGGTGCCGTCCTTGGTCACGTCGGTCACCACATAGCGGGAGCACCCGGCCTCCTCGAGGCGGCCCAGCACGTCCCAGAGGTCCCCGCCTTCCTTGGTCCAGCCCCGGCCGGCCAGGGTGGTGCCCCGGACGTCAAGGCCGACGGCGATCTTGTCGCCGAAGCGTTCGATGGCCCGCGCGGTCCACTCCGGATTCTCCAGCGCAGCGGTGCCCAGGTTGACCCGGGCCACGCCCAGGTCCAGGGCCGCTTCGAGGGTCTCGTCGTCGCGCAGGCCGCCGGAAAGCTCCACCTTGATGTCCAGGCGGCCCACCACGTCGCGGAGCAGGTCCGCGTTGGAACCGCGCCCGAACGCCGCATCCAGGTCCACCAGGTGCACCCACTCGGCCCCCTGCTGCTGCCAGTTCAGTGCCGCGTCCAAGGGCGTGCCGTAGCTGGTTTCGCTGCCGGCCTCCCCCTGGACCAGCCGGACGGCCTGCCCGTTGACGACATCGACGGCAGGCAGCAGTTCAAGGACCGGCAGGTCATGTGCGGTGGTCATACTCATCCTCAGTGTTGGTTCTTCGGGACAGGGGCTGGGGCGCCGACGCCGGCATGGTCGCCGGCGGCCGGCGGGGTCAGCTGGCGGGCAGCGTGAGCAAATAGGCGGCCAGCAGCGACATGGCGGCCAGGACGTAGAAGGACACCTGCGTCCAGAGCGGCTTGTGCTGCTGACGGAACGAGATGCCGCCGCCAATCAGGATGCCGGCGAGGCCCATCAGGAGTACGGACCACATCTAGGCGCCACTGCCGGCTTCGGCCGGGGAGGTGCCATGGGCGGCGTCGCCGGTGGCGGGCTTGCGGAGGCCTTCCACCCAGTTGCGCAGGAGCCGGGCGCCGGCGTCGCCGGACTTTTCGGGGTGGAACTGCGTCGCGCAGAGCGGCCCGTTCTCCACGGCGGCAATGAAGGGGCCGCCGTGCTCGGACCAGGTGACCAGCGGTGGCGCCATCCGCGGCTGGATCACCTCAAAGTTCCACTCCTGCACGCCGTAGGAATGCACGAAGTAGAACCGTTCATTTTCGACGCCGGCGAACAGCTTGGATCCCTCGGGCACCTTGACGGTGTTCCAGCCCATGTGCGGGACAACTTCGGCGCGCAATGCCTCCACCTTGCCAGGCCATTCACCGATGCCCTCGGCTTCCGTGCCATGTTCCACGCCGGCCTCGAAGAGGACCTGCAAACCCACGCAGATGCCCAGCACGGGGCGTCCGCCTGCGACGCGCCTGCCGATGAGGCGGATGCCGTCCACGGCCTTGAGTTCGCGCATCACGGTCTCGAATGCGCCGACGCCGGGGACCACCAGGCCGTCGGCGTTGAGCACATCGTCCGGTTTGGCGCTGAGGATCACTTCCGCACCGGCGCGCTCCAGGGCGCGCACGGCGGAGCGGACGTTCCCGGACCCGTAGTCGAGCACCGTCACCGTCGGCTTGCCCTCGGGCGACGGGAGCTTCTGTGAGGCGGTGGGATCGATGATCGCACCGTCCTTGAGGACCTGCCCGCTCACAGCGCACCCTTGGTGGAGGGGATGCCTTCAACCCGGGGATCGGGTTCGACGGCGGCGCGGAGCGCGCGGGCGAAGGCCTTGAACTGCGCCTCCACGATGTGGTGCGGGTCCCGGCCGGCCAGGACGTTCATGTGCAGGCAGATGCCGGCGTGCAGCGTGATGGCCTCAAAGACGTGGCGGGTCAGGGAGCCGGTGAAGTGGCCGCCTATCAAGTGGTACTCCTGGCCAGCGGGCTCGCCGCCGTGGACCAGGTAGGGGCGGCCGGAGACGTCCACCACCGCGTTGGCGAGGGCTTCGTCCAGCGGCACGGTGGCCTCGCCGAACCTGCGGATCCCGGCTTTGTTTCCCAACGCGGTCCGCAGGACCTCGCCGAACGTGATGGCGACATCCTCCACGGTGTGGTGGACGTCGATATGGGTGTCGCCGGTGGCTTTGACGGTCATGTCGATCAGCGAGTGCTTGCACAGGGCGGTCAGCATGTGGTCGTAGAACGGCACCGAGGTGTCGATGTTGGACACACCCGTACCGTCGAGGTTGATCTCCACGAGGACGGAGGACTCGCTGGTGGCGCGCTCCATGCGGGCGGTCCGGGCCGCAGCAGTATTCGAACCGGTTGAACTCATGGTGAAGGATCCTTAGTGGGAGAAGGAGTGGTTCAGGGCGCCCAGCGCCGCTGTATCAAGTCTAGGCGGGAAGCGCGGCGTGGCCCGCAAGGATGCGCTCCAGGGACGTGAGGAAGGCCGTGGTTTCCGGCTCGGTACCGGCCGTGACCCGCAGGTGCCCGGGAATTCCCACGTCGCGGATCAGCACGCCCGCGTCCAGCAGTTCCTGCCAGACCTGGTGCGGGTTCTCCAGGCCGCCGAAGAACACGTAGTTGGAGTCGGACGCGGCAGGCTTGAGGCCCATCCTGGTCAGCTCAGCCACAATGCGGTCGCGCTGCTGCTTGATGTCCTGCACATCGGCCATGAGCGCCTCGCGGTGCTGCAGGGCTGCCAGGGCGGTTGCCTGGGTGATCGCGGACAGGTGGTACGGAAGGCGCACCAGGCGCAGGGCATCGGTGACCTCCGGGGCCGCGGCCATGTAGCCGAGGCGTGCGCCGGCGAGTGCGAAGGCCTTGCTCATGGTGCGGGAGACAATCAGCCGCTCCCTGCCGGGCAACAGGGTCAGGGCGCTGGGCGTGCCGTCGTGGGCGAATTCGTGGTACGCCTCGTCCACGATGACGATGGTCTGGCTTGGAGCACCGGCCTCGTAGACAGCCTCGACGACGTCCAGTCCCAGGCCGGTGCCGGTGGGATTGTTCGGCGAGCAGAGGAACACGATGTTCGGCTGCAGCTCCCTGACCTGCCGGGCAGCGGATTCTGCGCTGAGGTCGTAGCCCTCGGCCCGGACACCGGTGATGTATTCGGTGTCGGTGCCGCTCGCCAGCAGCGGGTACATGGAGTACGTGGGCGGGAAGCCCAGGGCGGTGCGGCCCGGGCCGCCGAACGCCTGGAGGATTTGCTGCAGGACCTCGTTGGAGCCGTTGGCCGCCCACAGGTTGGTTTCGTCGAGGCCATGGCCAAGGTATTCGGCCAGGGCCTTGCGGAGCTCGGTGAACTCCCGGTCCGGGTAGCGGTTCAGGCCGGCGGCGGCCTCCGTCACGGCGGCGCTGATGGCGGCACGCACGTCCGCCGGGACGCCATGGGTGTTCTCGTTGACGTTCAGGAGAATGGGGACGTCCAGTTGGGGCGCCCCGTAGGGAGTCAGCCCGCGAAGGTTGCTGCGGAGGGGTAGCCGGTTCAGGCGTTCTAGCTGGTCGTTCACCTGAACAGTTTAGTTGCCGTGGCAACTACCGGAAAATATGACACTTTTGGCCTGCCTCGGAAACGCCCGGACGAAGAGCTGGCGGCAGCCTCCGGGGGACGCGCACCCGCAGTCACCAGGCCGCGGCGCCAGGCTGCCGCTCCGCGGTACCCGCTCAAGAAGGGGTCAGTGGCTGGGGACGAAGAGCTGCTGCCCGGGCAGGACCGCGCCGGCGGACAGGTTGTTGAGCTGGACGATGTCCGCCACGACGTCCCGTGCATCCCGGTTCGGGGCCACGGCACCGGCGATGGACCACAGGGACTGGCCGGGCTGGACCGTGACTGTCACCGTGGGCGTCACGGCGAGGTCCGCGGCGGAATCGGAGGCCTTGGCCGGGGAGTGGAAAAGTCCCGCCAAGGAGAGCAGCAGGACCGCGAGGAGAATCAGCGGCACTCCCACCAGGACGATCCGCCCCCGCCGGGTCAACCGAAGCGGCGCCGGTGATGGCGCAGTTCCGGCACTGATCCGCCGGCTGCCGGACGAGTGGCGCTCCCCGGCCAGGAACTCCGGACGGGATATGTGGGAAAGAGTTAAAGCTGACATGAACTGAGCCCTCCTGGACCTGCCGTGCTGCCCGGGTGTCCGCCGCTGCCGTCCTGCCTGCCGTGCCGGAATACCAATCTCTTCCGGCCAGGTCTTCGAACAGGCCATGCAATGGTTAGAACACATATTCGAACTTTGCTTACTAAGTTTTAGCACCTATCAACGAACAATGTCGAGACTCGCTAGAACAAATGTTTGAAAAAGCAATGTGGCTGGCCTAGCTTGGAAACCAAGAACAACCACCACTGAAGTTGAACAGCAGGGTCTGACAATGACAGCGGTGACCCTTCACGCAACGCCGGCCTACGGCGTGGGGCGGAAGATCCGGCGGCAAGCGAAAGGCATTGGCGAACATGGCAGCAGCAGCCGCCGGGGGCAGGACGGCCCCGCAACCAAAGAGGACTCCGAAGGGGCTTACCCCGCGGCAGAAGAAGATCCTCGAGACCATCCAGCGGTCCGTCAATGACAACGGCTACCCGCCCTCAATGCGCGAGATCGGCGACACGGTGGGCCTTGCGAGCTTGTCCAGCGTGACCCATCAGCTGTCCCAGCTGGAGAAGCTTGGCTACCTCCGGCGCGACCCGAAGCGGCCGCGGGCCATGGAGGTGCTCATGCCCCTCACGCTTGACGGCGGCGGCGGGAAGCCGATTGCCGCCTCAGCGCCGCAGACACCCGGCGCCACCGTAACGGAGCTGCCTACCGCGCTGGACACCGCCATGGTTCCGCTCGTGGGCCGGATTGCCGCCGGCGGTCCCATCCTCGCCGAGCAGCTCGTTGAGGATGTCATGCCGCTCCCCCGCCAACTTGTGGGCCAGGGTGAACTGTTCATGCTCAAAGTGGCCGGGGACTCCATGGTGGACGCCGCCATCTGCGACGGAGACTGGGTCGTGGTGCGCCGCCAGGCGGACGCCGTCAACGGTGATATCGTCGCTGCCCTGCTCGATGACGAAGCAACCGTCAAGACCTTCCGCCAGCGGGACGGCCACACCTGGCTGCTCCCGCAGAACACGCAGTACGAACCCATCCTGGGCGACCACGCGACCATCATGGGCAAAGTGGTTTCGGTGCTGCGGTCCCTCTGACACCGCCTGTCACCTCCGGCCGCGGCAGGCCTCTATTCAGAGGCCTCCGCGCCGAGCCTGGTGAGTGCGGCCAGCGCCTTGCTGCGGTCCGTAGTGGACCAGAAAGGCGGCAGCGCGGCCCGCAGGAAGCCCGCATAACGTTCGGTTGCCAGCCGCGAATCCAGCACCGCCACCACTCCTTTGTCGCCGGTTGACCGGATCAGCCGCCCGGCGCCCTGCGCCAGCCGGATGGCCGCGTGGGTAGCCGACACCGACATGAAACCGTTGCCACCGGCCTGGGCCACGGCCCGCGACCGAGCTGTCATGAGGGGATCGTCCGGCCTGGGGAAGGGAATCCGGTCGATCACCACGAGCCGGCACGACCCGCCCGGAACGTCCACCCCCTGCCACAGGGACATAGTCCCGAAGAGGCAGGTATCCGGTTCGTCCGCGAACTGCTTGACCAGGGCGGTCATGGTTGACTCGCCCTGGCAGAGCACGGTCATATCGAGCTTGGGCCGCAGGGCATCGGCGGCCTCCTCCGCAGCCCGACGCGAGGAAAAGAGGCAAAGAGCCCCGCCACCGGATGCTTTGATGAGCGCCTCGAGCTCCTCCAGGGCTTCCGGCGAAACACCCCGGCCCGGTTTGGGCAGGTGTCCCGCCACGTAGAGGATGCCCTGTTTGGGGTAGTCGAAGGGTGAGCCGACGTCCACCCCCGTCCAGCTGGGAGCTCCGTCGCCTATCAGTCCCAGCCCGCCCGCCGCCGGTTCGAACGCGGACCCGATGGCCAGGGTGGCAGAGGTCAGCACAACAGTGTGGCCGGCGAAGAGTCCTTCCCTCAGCCGCCCGGCAACGGACAGCGGCGCGATGTTGACCAGCACCGGCGCATTCTCGTCAGGCTGGGAGTAGCCCTGGCCGGGGTCGAAGGTGCTCGCGCGCGAGAACCAGACCACTTCGCGGTTCTCCCGGGCAGCCAGCAGCCGTTCGCATAATTCAAGGATCAGCATGAGGCGGGACCGGGCGAGCTGTCGCCCGCCGTCGGCCGTGGTGTTGCTGTCCCCCTTGGAATCGGACAGCGCCGCGCGGCAGGACTCACGCAGCTGGTCCACGCAGTCCAGCTGTTCGTCGTTCAGGCCGTTGGGCAGCAGGCCGTTCGGGGCCCCGGCGAGGGCCAGCTCAAGGTTGGCGGCCGCAGCGTTCAGGGCGTCAACGGTGATGGCCGTGTGTTTGCGGGCACCTGATGCGGCGGCGTGCACCATGGCGACGGACAACTGCCCGGAGACGGCCCCGGTGACGCGGTCCTGCAGTTCATGCGCCTCGTCCACTACCACGACGTCATATTCGGGCAGCACGGCGAGCCCCTCGAAGGCGCTGACGGCGAGCATGGCGTGGTTGGTCACCACGACGTCTGCCTCGGCCGCGTCCTGCCGCGCCAGTTCACTGAAGCACTCAGCGGCCATGGGACATTTTTGCGCCCCCAGGCATTCCATGGAGGTCACGGACACCTGCCGCCATGCACGGTCGGTCACGCCGGGAAGAAGCTCGTCACGGTCTCCGGTGGCGGTCTTCTCGGCCCACTCCCGCAGCCGCACCACTTCCTTGCCCAGCTGGGAGGCGGGACCGCCCACAGAGGCGGCGAAGTGCGGCACGCTGGTGTCCTCGCCCAGGGAGAACAGCTGGCCCTCCGAAGGCTCTTCGGAAGGGAACCCGCCCTCCACCTTGTGGCGGCAGACGTAGTTGGACCGCCCCTTGACCAGGGCCACTTTGACGGGCCGTTCCAGGGCCGGGGTGATGTTCTTCAGGAGGCGGGGCAGGTCCCTGCCCACGATCTGGGTTTGCAGGGCCAGCGTGGCCGTGGACACCAGGGCGGGCTTATTGCTTTCCAAGGCATGGGCAATGAGCGGTACCAGGTAGGCCAGGGACTTGCCGGTCCCGGTGCCGGCCTGGACCAGGAGATGGTTGCCCGAACTGATGGCCCGGGCCACCTGACGGGCCATTTCGTGTTGTCCGGTGCGGCTTTGTCCGCCCATGCCGGCGACGGCGCGGTCGAGCAGTTCAAGGACGAACTGCTCGCCGCCCGCCTGCGCAGCTTCCCCGGCCGCGAGGTCAGTCATTGAGGGCGAATGGTTCCAGCTCGGATGCCAGGCCCTCGCGGACCATCACCACGGCCCTGGTACCTTCCTCAACGTGGTCGAGGTGGATGATTTCGGCGTCGGATTCGTGCAGCTTGCTGAGCAGGTCGCCCCGGTCGTACGGAATGAGCAGTTCAAGCTTCACGCTGGGCCTCGGGATGGCGTCGCTGATGGCCTTCAGCAGCTCGGCAATACCCTCACCCGTCCGGGCCGAGACCACCACATGGCGTGGTTCGCGCTGCTTCAGCCGCTCGATCACGAAGGGATCGGCGGCATCGGCCTTGTTCAGCACGATGATCTCAGGCACCTTGCGGGCGTCAACTTCGCTGAAGACCTTCCGGACCGCGGCGATCTGGCCCTCGGGATCGGGGTGCGAGGCGTCCACCACGTGCAGGATCAGGTCCGAATCGGCCACCTCTTCGAGGGTGGAGCGGAAGGCCTCCACCAGCTGCGTGGGCAGCGAGCGGACGAAGCCCACGGTGTCGGCCAGGGTGTAACCCAGGCCGTCAGCGGTTTCGGCCTTGCGGACGGTGGGATCCAGGGTGGCGAACAAGGCGTTCTCCACCAGGACGCCGGCGTCGGTGAGCCTGTTGAGCAGGGAGGATTTCCCCGCGTTGGTGTACCCGGCAATGGCCACCGACGGTACCTCGTTACGACGGCGGTTGGCCCGCTTGGTTTCCCGCGCCGGCTTCATCGCGGCGATCTCGCGCCGAAGCTTGGCCATGCGCGTACGGATCCGGCGCCGGTCCAGTTCGATCTTGGTTTCACCGGGGCCGCGCGAGCCCATGCCGGCGGCGGCGCCACCCACTTGGCCGCCTGCCTGGCGGGACATCGATTCGCCCCAGCCGCGGAGTCGGGGAAGCAGGTATTCCAGCTGTGCCAGCTCCACTTGGGCCTTGCCCTCGCGGCTCTTGGCGTGCTGGGCGAAGATGTCCAGGATCAGGGCCGTACGGTCGATCACCTTGACCTTGACGATGTCTTCGAGGCCACGACGCTGCGAGGGTGCGAGCTCGGCGTCCACCACCACGGTGTCCGCACCGGTGGACATGACGATGTCCTTCAGTTCGAGCGCCTTGCCCGAGCCCAGGAACGTTCCGGGATCCGGCTTGGCCCTCCGCTGTACCAGCCCGTCGAGGACCTCGGAGCCGGCCGTCTCGGCGAGGGCGGCAAGCTCGCGCAGCGAATTCTCGGCGTCGGCCAGTGTTCCGTCGGACCAGAGCCCTGCCAGGACCACGCGTTCCAGGCGGAGCTGGCGGTATTCGACCTCGGTGACGTCTTCGAGTTCGGTGGACAACCCTGCCCTGCGGCGCAGGGCCCTGCGTTCCTCGAGGTCCTGCTGGTCGCCGTCGTACGTTGAATGTTCTTCGTCGAGGCGGGATATGGCCTGGGCCTTGCCGAGCACAGCTTTTCCGGTGCCGCTGCCGTCGCCGCTGGGCGTGCTGACTTTCCGGGCCGGTACGTCCTTGGCGAGGATCCGGTCGATGACAGCCTGGATTTCCTCGGGACTCATGTCCTGGGCGGCTGGATCGGACCCGGTGTTTGGCTGGCTGGTCATGGTCTCCTTTGAAGATTCGGCATTTCCAGAATAGTGCCGATTAGTTGGAAGGTGGGAAGAATTCGCGCTGGGCTGACGGCCTGCGGTCATGCAGTCCTCCTGATGGTGGGGCCGCCGGCGGCGGTGCCGGGGCCGGGATGCCGCGTTGCAGGGGCGGCTGGGCGGGCGAGGCCGGAGAATTGCAGGAAGCGCAGCGGAAGGCTGACGTTCGAGTACTGTCCGGCGGCCGGGCCTGGACGGAATGGTCCGGTCCGGTGCACAAGCGGAAGGCATGGGAACCTGCGTCGCTGTGGGACGGGCTGCCTCTGCTGGGCAGCGGCAGGAACGGGCGGGGCCCGTACCGGCTACTCGAAGATCAAGAACATGCCCATTAGCCTAACAGAGGGGCGCAGGCACAGTTTCCCATTACGCTGCAGGGGGAACTACTCTGGCCAGTTATGGAGTCCGCTCACTATTTCAGCACGTCCCCCGCCGGGCCCTTTACCCGCAAGCCCCTCACCGTGGAACTGGCCGGCGGAACGCGCAGGCTCCAGACCTCCTCGGGCATTTTCAGCCCGGACGGCATCGACAAGGGCACTGCAGTACTTCTGGCGGAGGTCCCTGCGCCGAACCCCCACGGCAACCTGTTGGACATTGGTTGCGGCTGGGGGCCGGTGGCCCTCACCATGGCTCTGCTGGCGCCCCAGTCAAGGGTCTACGCGGTGGACGTCAACGAACGGTGCATCACCCTGACCAACGAGAATGCCGAGGCGCTGGGCCTGTCCAATGTCGTTGCCAGCACGCCTGAGGCCGTAGACCCCGAAGTGCGTTTCGACACCATTTGGTCCAATCCGCCCATCAGGATCGGCAAGGAAGAACTGCATGCCCTGCTGAAGCTGTGGCTCCCCCGCCTGGCTGAGGGCGGGACGGCGTGGCTCGTGGTCCAGAAGAACCTGGGCTCGGACTCGCTGCAGCGCTGGCTGGCCGCCGAACTGGACAGCTCCTTCACCGTGACGCGCGAATCGACCGCCAAGTCCTTCCGGATCCTGAAGGTCAGGAAAGCGTCCCGCTCGCCACAATGACCGCCGGACCGCTGAGCTCAACATGCTCGTGGCCGCCGGGTCCGGCGAAGAACTTGACGCCTACAACCCCTCCGGGAACATGGACGCGCCAGACGTCGGGAGCCTCGGCACCTGCCCAGTGCCGGATGGCGACGGCGGCCGCGCAGGCGCCCGTGCCGCAGGATTGCGTCTCCCCCACACCGCGCTCATGCACGCGCATGGTCACCGATCCGACGCCGTCGTGCACAAGGGGCTCAGCCGGAACGACGAACTCCACGTTGGTACCGTTTGCCGGGACGGGATCGACTTTCGGCGCGGTGAAAAGCCGGGTGCCGGCCAGCTCGGACAGCTCGGCGAGGGCCACCACGGTGTGCGGGTTGCCCATGCTCACGGACAAGGCCGGCCGGGGAACCTCCAGCCCGTCGGCAGCGACGAGGGAATCCATGGCCTTGGCACTGGCTTCGCCGGGAAAGATGAACTCCCAGGGGCCCATGTCCACCGCGTAGTCGTTCCCGGTACGGACCACGGTCTTTACCCCGCCGCGCGTCCCGATGGCAAGTGAACCGCCGTCGGGCAGGTCGATCAGCCCCTCGGTTCGCAGGAAGTGGACGAACACCCGGACCCCGTTTCCGCACATTTCGGACAGCGAACCGTCCGCGTTCCGGTAATCCATGAACCATTCCGCGCCGGGGGTGTCCAGCAGCAGTTCCCTGCCCTCCGTCAGGAAGCGGGAGGGCACGGCCCTGATCAGCCCGTCGGCGCCGATTCCCTGGTGCCGGTCGCACAGGGCCGCTGCCTGGTGCGCATCGAAGCTGCGGGTGCCCTCAGGATCGGCCACCAGGACGAAGTCGTTGCCCGTGCCGTGCCCCTTGGAAAAGCGGAGGCCGCCCATGGCACGAAGGGCGGATCCGGACGTTTCGACGGGGGTAGCATTCATGGTCCCAAGCGTAGCGGCGGATGCCGCTGCCGCTGAAACCGCGGCTACCTGCAGAGCAGTGCAGCCTTGCCGGCAAGTTCCGGATCCTGCCAGTCCAGCCACGTGATGCGGGGGTCGGCGCGGAACCATGTGAGCTGGCGGCGGGCAAATTGGCGGGTGGCCACAATGGTTTCCTCCGCAGCGTCCGCCACGGTTGAGGCGCCGTCGAGGACCCGCAGGAACTGTGAATAGCCGAGGGCCCGGGAGGCTGTCTTCCCGGTCCGCAGGCCTTGGGCGTCAAGCGTCCCCACTTCTGCCAGCAGCCCGGCGTCCACCATCCGGTGGACCCTGGCTGCCAGGCGCTCCCGCAGGACATCACGGTCCACGGCCAGGCCCACCTGGACAGCCCGCTGGTGGTACTCCCGGCGGGGCATGAAGGAGCTGAAAGGCCGTCCGGTGAGTTCGTGGACTTCCAGGGCGCGGATGATCCGCCGGGCATCAGAGAGCCGCTCGGCCGACACGGGATCCACCGCGCGGAGCCTTGCCAGGAGTTCTGCCGTCCCGCGTTCCGCGTATTCGGCCTCAAGCCGGGCGCGCAATGAGGCGTCCGTACCGGGGAACTCCAGTACGTCCAGGGCGGCCCGTACGTAGAGCCCCGAGCCGCCGGCGAGGATGGCCCTCTTGCCGCGGGCATGGACAGCCGCTATCACGTTGCGGGCCTGCTCCTGGAATGTGGAGACGCTCGCTTCCTGCGTGACGTCCATGATGTCCAGGAGGTGGTGCGGCACGCCCTTGCGCTCGGCCACGGAGATCTTCGCGGTGCCGATGTCCATTCCCTGGTAGAACTGCATGGCGTCGGCGTTGATGACCTCGCCGTCGAGTTCCAGGGCAAGGTTGACGGCAAGATCCGATTTGCCGGAGCCAGTGGGACCGACGACGGCGATGACGGGCGGGGCGGCCACCGGTCAGCGGGTGCGCAGCGGCAGCGAAGGCATGCCCAGCGAGACACCCTTTTGTCCAGCCCCGCTCCCCGGCACCGGCGCGCCGCAGGAATCGGCCTGCGACCGGTCCCACGCGTCCCCGGCGCGCGACCTGCGCAGGCTGTAGTCCTCGGGCGTGGGGTCGGCCACCAGGTGGAAGGCAGCGGCTTCGGTGATGGTGACTGTTACGAGGTCGCCCGGCCTCGGGGCCGGCGCGCCTTCAGGAACCGAGAAATGTACCAGCCTCTGGTCCCTGGACCGGCCGGAGAGCCGGTGCGTCTCCTCGGACTTGCGCCCCGACTGGGCGGTGACCATGACCTCCAGCCGCCGGCCGAGCTGCTTCCGGTTCTCCTCCGCGGCGATCCTGTCCTGCAGTGCGGTGAGCCGTTCGAACCTTTCCTGGACCACGGCCTTGGGCAGTTGGTCCGGCAGGTCGGCGGCAGGGGTCCCCGGCCGCTTGGAGTACTGGAAGGTGAAGGCGGTGGCAAAGCGCGACTTCTCGACGACGTCGAGCGTGGCCTGGAAGTCCTCTTCCGTCTCGCCGGGGAAGCCGACGATGATGTCGGTGGAGATGGCGGCGTCCGGGATCCTGTCCCGGACCTTGTCCAGGATGCCGAGGAACTTGGTGGACCGGTAGGACCGCTTCATGGCCTTCAGGATGCTGTCCGAGCCGGACTGCAGCGGCATGTGCAGCTGGGGCATGACATTGGGTGTTTCCGCCATGGCCTCAATGACGTCGTCGGTAAACGCCGCCGGGTGCGGGCTGGTGAAACGGACCCGTTCCAGCCCGTCGATTTCGCCGCAGGCACGGAGGAGCTTGGAGAAGGCCTGGCGGTCGCCGAACTCCACTCCGTAGGAGTTGACGTTCTGGCCAAGCAGCGTGACTTCGATGGCGCCGTCGTCCACGAGGGCCTGGATTTCGGCGAGAATCTCACCCGGGCGGCGGTCCTTTTCCTTACCCCGGAGGGCCGGCACGATGCAGAACGTGCAGGTGTTGTTGCAGCCAACGGAGATGGACACCCAGCCGGAGTACACGGAGTCGCGCTTGGTGGGCAGCGTGGACGGGAACACGTCCAAGGACTCCAGGATTTCCAGCTGTGCTTCGTCGTTGTGCCGGGCCCGGTCGAGCAGGGCCGGGAGCGCACCAACATTGTGGGTGCCGAAAACGGCGTCAACCCAGGGCGCTTTCTTGAGGATGGTTTCCCGGTCCTTCTGGGCCAGGCATCCGCCCACGGCGATCTGCATTCCGGGGTTCGCCGCCTTGACGGGCGCCAGGATCCCGAGGTTTCCGTAGAGCTTGTTGTCAGCGTTTTCGCGCACCGCGCAGGTGTTGAACACCACGACGTCGGCTTGCTCGCCTTCCGCGGGAACGTACCCGGCGTCTTCAAGGAGTCCCGCCATCCGCTCCGAGTCGTGGACGTTCATCTGGCACCCGAACGTCCGCACCTGGTAGGTACGCGGCCGGGCTCCGGGCTGCAGACCCGTCCCGGGTTCAACGGAAGGGGTGGTGCCGGAATGGGGGGAAGGAATGGTCAAACTCACCCGTTAAGGGTACCGGCTTTGGAGCGGGTCACCGTCGGGATCCTGGACTGAACCGAGTACCTCATTGACGATCCTGAACGCCTGCCCGGGTTGGTAGCCCTTTCGCGCCAGCATGGACGCCAGACGGCGCACTGCTTTATCCCGTTCGGCCGGGTCTGACAGGTTTGTTCCGGGCCGCAGCTTGCGCTCAACCAGGGTCCTGGCGGCAGTTTCCTCGTCGGCGTCGGTCACTTGTTCCAGGGCCGCGGCGGCGGTTTCGGGGTCGATGCCCTTCTCCGACAGCTCGCGCCGGAGCGCTCCCCTGGCGAGCTTGCGGGACTGGGATCGGCTCCTGACCCACATGTCAGCAAATTCGGCGTCATCGATCAGGCGGACTTCCTGGAATTTATCCAGGACTTCCTCTGCCACGCGTTCCGGAATGTTCCGTTCGGCCAGTTTCCGGGCAAGCTGCAGCCTGCTCTTCGGCGAGGCCGTCAGTTGCCGGTACACGATGGCCTTGGCCACCCCGGCAGGATCCGGTTCGGCGTCCTCTGCCAAGGGATCTTCGGGCACAGCAGACCGCTCCGTTGCCCCACGGGCGGGGTTGGCGGAGCGGCGCCGCCGGGAACCGGATTTGGGTGACCTGGCGTCGGGAGGATGCGCCTCGGGAGACCATGTCAAGGGCTAGAACCCGTCGACGGCTTTCAGCTTGGGCGTGTCCTTGGACTCGTCCTCCGCCGGCTTCACGCCCACACCGAGTTTCTCCTTGATGAGGCGCTCCAGTTCGGCGGCAAGCTCGGGGTTGTCGCGGAGGAACCGGCGCGAGTTCTCCATGCCCTGGCCCAACTGGTCGCCATCGTACGTGAACCAGGAGCCGGACTTCTTGATGATGCCGTGCTCGACGCCCATGTCGATAATGCCGCCTTCGCGGGAGATGCCCTGGCCGTAGATGATGTCGAACTCGGCCACCTTGAAGGGCGGGGCCATCTTGTTCTTCACGATCTTGGCCTTGGTCCGGTTGCCGACCGAATCAGCGCCTTCCTTCAGGGTCTGGATGCGCCGGACGTCGATGCGGACCGACGCGTAGAACTTCAGCGCCTTGCCACCGGTGGTGGTTTCGGGGGAACCGAAGAACACGCCGATCTTTTCGCGGAGCTGGTTGATGAAAATGGCGGTGGTCTTGGTCTGGCTCAAGCGGCCGGTAATTTTACGCAGTGCCTGGCTCATGAGCCGTGCCTGGAGGCCAACGTGGCTGTCGCCCATGTCGCCTTCGATTTCAGCACGCGGAACCAGGGCGGCGACGGAGTCGATGACGACGATGTCCAAGGAGCCGGAGCCCACCAGCATGTCCATGATTTCCAAGGCCTGTTCACCGGTGTCCGGCTGCGAAACCAGCAAGGCGTCGGTATCCACGCCGAGCTTCGCGGCATAGTCCGGGTCCAGGGCGTGCTCGGCGTCGATGAAGGCAGCGATGCCACCCAGCCGCTGGGCGTTGGCAACGGCGTGCAGTGCCACGGTGGTCTTACCTGACGATTCCGGCCCATAGATCTCCACCACACGGCCACGGGGCAGCCCACCAATGCCCAGGGCGACGTCCAGGGCAATGGACCCGGTAGGGATGACTTCGATGGGGGCACGGACTTCGTCGCCCAGGCGCATCACCGATCCCTTGCCGAACTGCTTGTCAATCTGGGCAAGTGCTGCTTCCAGCGCTTTTGCACGATCCGGGGCTGCCGCCATGGTTGACACCTCTAATGCTTTCTCGATGGTGGCCTGTGCGGCCGTCTTGTTGGTCATCTCTGACGCTAAGGGGACCCACTGACATTCCGGCCTCAGGACATCGGCTATGTGGATAAACCCAATAGAAAAAGCATAGCGTTATCCGAACAGGTATTCGAAGAGGATGGTCGCGCGGCGTGTCCTGCAAGGGTTCCCGGACCGGTCGGCAGGAGGGCCCGGCCGGCCGGCGGATAGAGGGTGCCCCCGCGGGAATCAGTCGCGGCGGGGGGCTATGTCCCGGCCGAGCCGGCGGTCCGCCGGCACATCCTGGAGGTCGCAGACGGCAAGCCAGACCTTGCGCGGTTCCACGCCGGCGGCCAGTGCCTGGTCCGCGGTTCGCCCGCCCACCCCGGCCAGGACCAGGGTACTGCTCAGCACTCGGGAGTAGCCCGCGCCGAACTCGTCATCCATGAGCCGCCAGTAGTCGCTGATTCGCATCGGTAAATCCTCTCATGATTGGGGACCCTAGAATTGTTGCCATGAGCAACTCCCCCGATGGCACGCCGGCTGATGTCTCAATCGAGGCTGCCGCCGACACGGCCCTGCAGAACGTCGAACACCAGATCAGTCTTTTTTGGCGGCGAGCCCGGGCCATCTCGAACCAGCTGTCCCGGGAGGTGCACCCGGACATGGAGCCTGCGGCGTACGGGCTGTTGACCGTGATCCGCCGGGAGGGGCCCATCCGGCTGACCGAACTGGCAATGAACATCGGGGTGGGCAAGCCCTCCGTCAGCCGGCAGATCGCATTCCTTGAAGGCCTGGGGCTGGTTTCCAAGGAGGCCGATCCGCTGGACCGCCGGGCGCAAGCCATCCGGCTGACGCCCAAGGGGGAGGAAAAGATGCACCAGGTCCAGGACGCCCGGCGCCAGGTCTTTCAGGAACGGCTGCGGGAATGGCCGGTGGAGGACCTGCAGGAGTTGGCCCGCTACATGGCCAAGCTGAACGCCACCTACGAGCCCGACGGATTCCCGAAGGAAGCACCGGGCGCGTCGCCGGCACAGGAGAGCTAACCGCCTTCACGCAAGGAAGCCCCCGGCCATGCCGGGGGCTTCCTGGTTCCACGGCCCACCCAACGGGTGGGGGCTGCCCCTAACGGGCGCCGGAGAGAAGGCCTGTGGAGAGTTCGTCGTTCAGTTCAGCGTTGAGGTCGCGTTCCAGGTCACGGCCGTAACGCTGGGAGAATTCCTGCGGTACGGTGTCCGGAACTGCAACGCCCTCGGCTACCGCCACCCGGTCGCTGACCTCCCGAAGCATGCTGGACAACGGCACGTCCAGGGCCGAGCAAATCGAAGACAGGAGCTCCGACGAGGCTTCCTTCTGGCCACGCTCCACTTCGCTGAGGTACCCCAGGGAAACGCGGGCGCTGTGCGAAACTTCACGGAGCGTGCGCCCCTGACGCTGGCGGACATCGCGCAGCACATCACCGATTTCGTGACGAAGTACCACCATCTTGCGCTCCTTCTGTTCGCTCTTAGCCTGTTCGGCGAGGCCCACATCCTTCCAGCGGACAACGCCGTTTACGGATACGGGCTGCTTTACCATCTGTATCGCCTTGCTCCCTCATTGGTCAGGTCCGCCGAAAGGCGGACCGTCTGGTCGTTTCATCCTAGGCGCCTCCGCTCTCCGGAAGCGACACAATGTAATAACTAATCGGTACCGGCTTTTGTTCCCGGCAACTTTACGTGCGGTAACTTGAGCGGGCAAGCGTCAGGCGGAGATCGCCTCGAGGAGTCTTTCGAGGGCCGCCGCACACGCTTCGGCGCGGATATCAGGCCTGCTGCCGGTGAAGGAGTATTCAAATGCCGCGGTACCGGCGGCGGTGGCAATCCCGACATAGACCCGCCCCACGGGTTTGCCGTCGTGCGGCTCCGGACCGGCCACGCCGGTGGTGGAAACCCCGAGGTGGGCGCCCAGGACGTCGCGCGCTCCTGCCGCCATGGCGCGGGCGACGTCCGGGTCGACGGAGCCGACCCTTGCCAGGAGCCCGGCGGGGACGTGGAGTACGCCTTCCTTGACCGAATTCTGGTACGCCACGACGCCGCCCTGAAGCATGCCGGAGGCGCCGGGGGTGTCGGCGAGGACGGCGGAGACCATGCCGGCGGTCAGGGACTCTGCCGTGGCAACGGTCAGTCCCGCGTCAAGTGCCTGCCGCACGGCCTGTCCGGCGAGATGGTGGAGGTTGCTCACGGTTCCTGCCCTTTCGCCGTTCCTGCCTGCCGCCCCTTCGCGCGCAGGCGCAGGGCTTCGATGACATACTCGACGCCGGTCCACACGGTGATGGCCAGCGCCGCCATCATGACGGCGAAAGCAACCCACACCAGCCACGGCGCAAAGGCGCCCAAGGGGAGCAAATACAGGAAGATCGCTGCGGTCTGCACGACGGTCTTGAGCTTTCCGCCGCGGGAAGCGGGAATGACCCCATAGCGGATGACGAAGAAGCGCAGGGCCGTGATTCCCCATTCCCGGACCAGGATCACCAGCGTTGCCCACCACGGCAGTTCACCCAGCAGGGAAAGCATGACCAGGGCCGATCCGATGAGCAGCTTGTCCGCGATGGGGTCGGCGATCTTGCCGAAGTCCGTGACAAGGTTCCGGCTCCTGGCGATGTCGCCGTCGAGCTTGTCCGTGTAGATGGCGACGGCGAACGCCGCCACCGCGGCCCAACGCCACGGCCCGGCCCCACTGCGCAGGCCGGGGGCATCCGCCACAAGGAACCACACAAAGAACGGGACCAGCGCGATGCGGATCATGGTCAGGACGTTGGGAAGGTTCCAGACCCCGGCACGGCGCGGGCCTGCGGCGGTGGCATCGGTGCTAGTCACGTTCCTAGGCTACCTTCCCGGGGCTGCCGCAACGCCGGCGCGGCCCTACCGTCCGGTGAGCGACCAGGCGTCCTCGGAGCCGTCGTCGTCATCGCCGTACCCGCCGGGAGCGGAATCGGAGCCGTCGTAGTACTCAACGTTCTGCTTCCGTTTGTCCAGGTCCGCGGCCACCAGGTCCTCTGCGTAGCCGCCCTGGGCGATGTTGGCGTTGGCATTGTCACTGAGCGCGGCTGTCTGCGAATCCGGGGCGGCCGGTGCGTCCTGGCCCTTCATCGCGGCCAGCACGGCCGCGAGGTCGTCCGGCTTGACCAGCACGTCGCGGGCCTTGGAGCCCTCGGAAGGGCCCACCACTCCCCTGGACTCGAGCAGGTCCATGAGCCGGCCGGCCTTGGCGAACCCCACCCGGAGCTTGCGCTGCAGCATGGAGGTGGAGCCGAACTGCGTGGTGACCACGAGTTCCGTGGCCTGCAGCAGCACCTCGAGGTCATCGCCGATGTCGTCGTCGATCTGCTTCTTTTCCGCCTCGGGGGCGACGTCGTCCCGGTAGACGGCCTGGAGCTGTCCCTTGACGTGCTCCACCACCTTGTGGATCTCCGACTCGGTGACCCAGGCGCCCTGGACGCGCATCGCCTTGGAAGCACCCATCGGCAGGAAGAGCGCGTCGCCTTGGCCGATGAGTTTTTCGGCGCCGGGCTGGTCGAGGACAACGCGGGAGTCGGTGACCGAGGAGGTGGCGAAGGCCATGCGGGAGGGCACGTTGGCCTTGATGAGGCCGGTCACCACGTCCACGGAGGGCCGCTGGGTGGCCAGCACCAGGTGGATGCCGGCGGCACGGGCGAGCTGGGTGATGCGGACGATGGAGTCTTCGACGTCGCGCGGGGCGACCATCATCAGGTCGGCGAGTTCGTCCACGATCACCAGCAGGTACGGGTACGGCCGGATGACGCGCTTGGAGTCCACCGGCGGGTGGACCTTGCCGGCACGGACGGCCTTGTTGAAGTCGTCGATGTGCTTGAAGCCGTAGTTGGCGAGGTCGTCGTAGCGGGCGTCCATCTCGCGGACCACCCACTGCAGCGCCTCGGCGGCCTTCTTGGGGTTGGTGATGATGGGGGTGATCAGGTGCGGGACGCCCTCGTAGGCGGTCAATTCCACGCGCTTGGGGTCCACCATGACCATGCGTACCTCGTCCGGGGTGGCGCGCATCAGGATCGAGGTGATCATCGAGTTCACGAACGAGGACTTACCGGCACCGGTGGCACCGGCGACCAGGAGGTGCGGCATCTTGGCGAGGTTGGCCACCACGTAGCCGCCTTCGACGTCCTTGCCCACGCCCATCACCATGGGGTGGTCCGTGCGGCGGGCGTTCTGGCTGCGGAGGACGTCGCCCAGGGAGACGGTTTCGCGGTCGGTGTTGGGGATCTCGATGCCGATCGCGGACTTGCCGGGGATGGGGCTGAGGATCCGGACGTCGGAGCTGGCGACCGCGTAGGAGATGTTCTTGGACAGCGCGGTGACGCGTTCCACCTTGGTGCCGGGCGAGAGTTCGATTTCGTACCGGGTGACCGTGGGGCCGCGGCTGAACCCGGTGACGGTGGCATCGACGTTGAACTGCGTCAGGGTGTCGGTCAGGGCGGCGACGACGGCGTCATTGGCCTCGGTACGTTCCTTCGGGATGGACCCGGGGGTCAGGTAGTCCGAGGCAGGGAGGGTGTAGGTGACGTCCCCGGCGAGGGAGAGTTGTTCGGTCCGCTGCGGGATGGGCACAGGTGGCGGAGCGGGCGCTACCGGGTTCGAGGGCACCGTGGGTGCGGCGGCCGGTTTCCCGGGAGCCGCGGCGCCGGGAATGACCAGCGGGATGGCCTCGGTGGCGTTCTCCGCGGGAGGGGCCGAGCCGGCGCCCAGGCCCTGCGCGGCCTTGATTTTTTCGACGGCGATCTCCGCCTGGGTGGGGCGCCGGACGCCCGGTGCGGGCCGCGCGGGCTCCGGCTCGTCGTCGTCGATGACCGCGTGTTCGAAAGCTTCGTCGCCCACGTAGCCTTCCAGGCCGGCATCGGGCTCCTGGTCCTTGCCGAACAACCTGCGCTTCTTCTTTTTGGGCTCAGCGGCTGCGGGGCGTTCGAGGTAGCTGCGGTCGTGGGTGTCCGCGGTCAGGTCCTGGTCCATCAGGTCGATGCCCATGAGGTGCTCGTAGGCTCCGCGAAGGCGGCGCGGGATGGCCGTGAACGGGGTGGCCGTGATGATCAGCAGGGAAACGAAGGCCAGCAGCCCGTAGAGTGCCGCCGGCACGGCGGGATGGATGGCCGCCAACGGGCTGGCGGCCAGGAAGCCGAGCATGCCGCCGGCTTTGCGGAGGCCGTCGAAGCCATCGGCAACCGTGGGCTGGCCGCCGAGGATGTGGGCCAGGCCGCACCCGGCGAAGGTCATGATGAGGAAGCCGATGCCCACCCGATTGTTGCCCCGGCCGTCCGAGGGGCGCCTGAACAGGCGGAACGCGCAGACAAAGAGCATGAGCGGGAGCAGCAGGGAGAGCCAGCCGAAGGTTCCGTTAACCACGGCGTAGACGGCGTCCGGGAACCAGCCCGTCAGGCCCCACCAGGCGAACGTGGCAATGAACACACCCAGGGCCAGGTTGAACAGCGCGGCACCGTCGCGGCGTTCGTCCGCGGGGAGGTCGCTGACGTCGTAGCCGATCCGGCGCACTCCCCCGCCCACCAGGTGCCCGACTCCGAGCCATGCCCCGGCCACGACGCGCAGGAGCCAAGGCTGGTGGTGTTCGACGGCGGGAAGCTGTCGGGTGCGTGCGGTGCTGGTTGAGCCGCCGCGCCCTGTCTTGCCGGCTGTGGAGCCGGTTCCGCGGCCTGTGGAGCTTCCGGCTTTGCTGCCGGAGCTGCCCCTGCCGGTACCTTTGGGCGCGGAAGTAGTACGTGTGGCCATAGTAGCCACGGTACCGGAAGCATGCTGTGATTCCGGGGATATCGGGGCTGCCGGGCCGCCCGCCGGGGCTTGCCGATGCGCTTGCGGATGCGCATGGCCGGACGCACGAAAAGGCCCGGTCCACAGGGAACCGGGCCTTATCGGAGGTGCAGCGACGTTGTCCAGCTCAGTGTCGCAGCCGGGCCGCGCGGGGCGCTCAGGCCTCGAGCACCACCGGGATGATCATGGGCTTGCGGCGCAGCTTGCGGTTGACCCAGGTGCCCACGACGCGGCGCACCACCTGCTGGAGCTGGTGGCTGGTGTGGTCGGCGTGGTTCTGGACTGCTTCCTCCAGCGCCGCGTTGATCTTGGGGATGATGTCGTCGAAGACGGAATCGTCCTCGGCGACTCCGCGGGCGTGGATTTCCGGACCGGACACCACCTTGCCGGTGGCGCGGTGGATGACCGTGATGATCGAAATGAATCCTTCGTCACCCAGGATGCGGCGGTCCTTGAGGTCGGCATCGGTGATTTCACCCACGCTGGACCCGTCAACGTAGACAAAGCCCACCTCCACCTGGCCGACGATGTCTGCCTGGTGGTCGCGGAGGTCGATGACTGTGCCGTTGTCGGCAAGGATGACGCTCGCCTCGGGCACGCCGGACTCGATGGCGATCTTGCCGTTGGCGATGAGGTGCCGGGTTTCGCCGTGCACGGGCATGGCGTTCAAGGGCTCAAGGATGTTGTAGCAGTACAGCAGCTCACCCGCGGCGGCGTGGCCGGAGACGTGGACCTTGGCGTTGCCCTTGTGGATGACATCGGCGCCGAGCTTCAGGAGGCCGTTGATGATCCGGAACACGGCGTTCTCGTTGCCCGGGATGAGGCTGGAGGCCAGGATCACGGTGTCGCCGTCGCCCACCACCACGCGGTGGTCGCCGTTGGCCATCCTGGACAGGGCGGCCATGGGCTCGCCCTGGGAACCTGTGGACATCAGCACCACGCGGTTGTCCGGCAGGTTGTCGATGTTCTTGATGTCCACGATCAATCCGGCGGGAACATCCAGGTAGCCAAGCTTTTCCGCGATGGCCATGTTGCGGACCATGGAGCGGCCCACGAAGGCCACCTTGCGGTTGTGCTTGGCGGCGGCGTCGAGGACTTGCTGCACGCGGTGGACGTGGGAGGAGAAGGACGCCACGATAATGCGTTTGGTGGCCTGGCCGAAGAGGCGCTCCAGGGTGGGGCCGATTTCCTTCTCGGCCGTGGTGAATCCGGGCACGTCGGCGTTGGTGGAGTCGGACATGAAAAGGTCCACGCCCTCCTCGCCCAGCTTGGCGAAGTGCCGGAGGTCGGTGATCCGGCCGTCAAGGGGCAGCTGGTCCATCTTGAAGTCGCCGGTGTGCAGGACCGTTCCGCCCGCAGTGCGGATGAAGACGGCCAGGGCGTCCGGGATGGAGTGGTTGACGGCCACGAACTCGCATTCGAAGGGGCCGAACTTCTCCACCTGGCCCTCCTCCACGGTGAGCGTATAGGGCCGGATGCGGTGTTCCTGCAGCTTGGCCTCGATCAGGGCAAGGGTCAGTTGCGAACCCACCAGCGGGATGTCGTTGCGCAGGCGCAGCAGGTACGGCACGGCGCCGATGTGGTCCTCGTGGCCGTGCGTGAGGACGACAGCCACGACGTCATCCAGCCGGTCCTCGATGTAGGAGAAGTCGGGCAGGATCAGGTCGACGCCGGGCTGGGTTTCCTCAGGGAAGAGGACGCCGCAGTCCACGATCAGCAGCTTGCCGTCGATTTCGAACACGGCCATGTTCCGGCCGATCTCCCCCAGCCCGCCCAGCGGAACGATCCGCAGCGTGCCCTGGGGCAGGCGCGGAGGGGTGACAAGGCCGGTAAGGGCAGTTTGGGTCATAATGCACTACTTTCCAGGCGGAAGGGTGCCGGTCTTAGCCTCAGGAGAAGACCAGCCCAGCTTCCGCCAAATCCCCGCGGATGGTTTCGATCTCGGTTTCGTCCGGCTCCACGAGGGGCAAACGGACAATCGAGTTGGGCAGGACTCCCTGCCATTTAAGAATCTGCTTGGCCGCCACGGCCCCCTGGACGCGGGTCATGGTTGCCCGGACCACCGGCTGGAGTTCAACGTTGATCTTCCGGGCGGTGCCGAGGTCGTTGGCGTTGACGGCGTCGATGAGTTCGCGGAAGCGGCGGGTGGCCACGTGGGTGGTGACGCCCACCAGTCCGACGGCGCCCAGCGCCATCCACGGCAGGGTCAGTCCGTCGTCGCCGGAGTAGAAGAGGAGGTCGGTTTCGGCCATGACCCGGGTTGCCGCCACGAGGTCCGCCTTGGCGTCCTTGACGGCCACAATGTTGGGGTGCTGGGCCAGCCGGATCATGGTGTCGGGTTCGATCGCGATGGAGGACCGGCCCGGAATGTCGTAGAGCATGACCGGAACGTCCACGGCGGAGGCGACGGTCTCGAAGTGGGCGCGGACACCGGCCTGGCTCGGCTTGTTGTAGTAAGGGGTCACCAGGAGCAGTCCGTCGACGCCGAGGGCAGCAGCCTGCTTGGACAGGTGGACCGAGTGGGCTGTGTCGTTGGTGCCGGTACCGGCAATGATCGCGGCGCGGCCACCGACGGCGTCTTTCACCGCGCGGAACATGCCGAGGTTCTCTTCGTCGGTCAGGGTTGAGGTCTCACCGGTGGTGCCGGTGACCACCAGCCCGTCGCAGCCGTCGTCGACGAGCTTGCTGGCCAGCGCCGCCGCCTGGTCGTAGTCCACTGCGCCGTCCTTGGTAAACGGCGTGACCATGGCGGTCAGGAGGGTACCGAGGGCAGGGATGTGCGCGGAAGAATCAGCCATGGAAAAAACGTTACCCTGTCCCCGGCTGGTTAGGACAATGCCACGGGCGTGACGAGCGTCAAACAGCCTGGCTGCCGGGCCCCGGCGCGTCTGTTCCGGCGTGGCAATAGCGGCCGACGGCGGCCTGCCGGAGGTCCTCCGCCCAGGCAGCGAGCCGCTGCGCGGCCCGCACGTAATGGAACAGCTCGGTGGGCGTCAGGGCATCGATATCCGTCTCGGACAGCCGCCGGGCGAGTTCCGCCCCCTCCGGCTGGGCCGAGAGGGCGATGCCTTCCCGCTCCCACTGGAGGTCCTCTGACGGCCGCCCGGACACCAGCTGCCGGAACAGGTAGTCCACCACGCCCGGGCTCATTGCCCTCAGCGGCAGGTTGACTGAGTGGGTATGTGCCGGCTGCAGGCTTTCCCGCCGGGCGGGGATTCCGGATGATGGCGTGTCCATTCCGCCATGTTATTCGAACATATATTCGAACACAAGGGTGCGCCGCCACCGCATCGGCACGATAGTCCGCCGGCGGCCACCCGTCACCTCACCGGCAAGCCGCGCCGCGCGGGCATGTGAGACGATCGGGTCATGACGTCCCGCACCCCGGCCACCCGGTCGCGAAAGGCCCCCGGGCCGAACCAGCCGGGCCGTCTTCGCGGCATCGATGCAGCGCGGGGCCTCGCCCTTCTGGGCATGATGGCCACGCACCTGCTGCCAACGTTCGAGTCGAACGCCAACCTCACCCCGACCTGGATCGGCCTCACCTTCTCCGGACGGGCCGCGGCCCTCTTCGCCGTGCTGGCCGGGGTGGGACTTGCCCTGTCCACCGGAAAGCACCAGCCGCTGTCCGGTCCCGATCTCGCGAAGGCCCGCCGCGGTGTGGCGCTGCGGGCCCTGGTGATTGCCGCCGTCGGACTTACCCTCGGCGGCCTGGAAGTGAACGTGGCCGTCATCCTGGTCCATTACGCCGTGTTGTTCCTGTGCGTACTGCCATTCCTGGGCCTGGGCGCCAAAAGCCTGTGCGCCTGGGCCGCGGGCTGGATCCTTGCGTCACCCGCGCTGGCCTACCTGCTGCGCCCCTGGCTCCTTGCCGCTGAGCCGCCACTGAAGCTGGGCCACAACCCGCGGTGGGAGGACCTGGGCACCCCGGGCCAGCTGCTGGGCGACCTCTTCCTGACCGGCTACTACCCGGTGGTGCAGTGGCTTGCCTACTTGCTGGTGGGCCTGGCCATCGGCCGCCTGGTCCTTGCCAAGGCACTGGTCCCTGTCCTCCTGCTGGTGGGCGGAACGGTGGTGGCCGTCACCGCCAAGGCCATCGGGGTGGCCGCGATCGAGGATTGGGGTGGCCTGGCCGCCCTGGAGAAAGTCGTCAACGCCCCCGGCTATCCGCTGGGCAGTGTCTTGCAGGTAAACCTGGCGGGGCTCCCGCAGGACGGCTCCTGGTGGTGGCTGGCATCAGCTGCTCCGCACTCCGGGACCCCCCTTGACCTGCTCCACACCTCGGCGGTGGCGGCGGCCGTCATCGGCGCGTGCCTCCTGCTGGGGCGGCTCGCCGAGTGGATTGACCTGGACCTGCTGCTGCCCCTGCGCGGCGCAGGGGCCATGACCCTGACCCTGTACACGGTCCACGTCTGGGTGTTGTCGAACTTCTACCTGAAGCCGTTGCCGGCCGGCTGGACCGAGGACGGCATGTACTTTGCACACGCCGCCGTTGCCATCACCGTTGGCGTGGTGTTTGCCAGGTTGGCGTGGCGCGGCCCGCTGGAATGGCTGGGCCACGCCGCGGGCCAACTGGGCCGCGGCGTGCTGCCGAGGCCTGCTACTGCGGGGTCACGGTGAAACTGGACGCCTGGTCGCCGTAGTCATTGGTGACCACCACCGTGACGGGGCCCTCCTTGACGTCGAAAGCGATAACGCCCTGGCGCGAATCACCGGCGCCCACCTCGTCGGTCTGCAGGCCACCGATTTCCTTGTCCAGGTAGATCAGCTCGCCCTCCTTGCCGTCCGCGTCAAAGACGCTGAAGTTCGACGGCGTGGCAAAGCTGGTACCGCTCACCGTCTCCCAGGACACCTGCACAGCCAGGAATCCGCCGTTCTTTGGTTCCAGGTAGGACATGCCGGGAATCTCGGCGGTGTAGATGGAATCCAGCACTCCTACCCTGACCGTGTTGCCCTCGGACATGGTCACCACCGAGGAGTTCGCTTCCGTGGACGTGCCCGGTGACGGCGCCGGTGCGGCCTGGGAGGCCGGGAGGGGCGCCTGGGCCGGGACGTTGAAGCCCTCAACGGCAGCGGAAACCACGGCGATGGAGGCAATGGCCAGGACCGTTCCCGTAACAGCGCCCACAAGCCAGACGACGGCGGTGATGATCCAGGCCTTCTTCTTGTTCTCCGGATACCCCTCCAGCGGGCGGCCATGGATGTCCTTGGTGTTCCCGGTCAAGGTCATGACCAGGTCCACGATGGCCCAGATACCCAGGCCGCCCGCCGTCAGCAGCTTGGCCACGGCGGAACCGGTCTTGCCGAGGTAGAACCGGTCCGCCCCGAAGGTGCCCAGGAGCAGGGACAGGAGCCAGGTGGCAAGAAAGGACTTGCGCGGCCCGTCGTCGTAGGGAACCTGCGGGTAGGCGCCCGGCTGGTATTCCCCCTGGGGGCTCGTTGGGTACGGCCCGCCAAACGGGGAGGGTGCCGGCGGGACCGGGGGCACGGCCGGTCCGCTGTGGGGCGGCTGGGGGTATTGGGGCTGGGGGTAAGGCGGCTGGCTCATTGATCGTCCTTCGTGCGGGATCGGTGCAGGCAAACGGGGTTTCGAAGGACGACCGTGGCGGAGAACCCGCCCACCCCATCTCCGCCCCCAGGCCGGAAATTGTTGCCAGACGAACATACCGCGGGCGGCATGCGGCTGCGATGGGCAGAAATGCCCATCGCAAGAATCACATGCAGGCGCCGGCCGTTTGGCCGGCCACGGGAAGGGCCGCTGCTAGGACGCGGCTGTGAACAGCCGGACGGCGTCGCGCATGGAGGCCCGGGCCCGCTTGCGGTCTCCGGCGGCGTCGTAAGCGCAGCTCAACCGGAACCATGAGCGCCAGTCGTCCGGAGCCGATTCGGCTTCGATACGGTACTTTTCGAACTCGGCGTCTGCCGCCGCCCGGACGATCCGGCCGCCGGGCGTCCGTGGCAGCTCATCCACCGGCAACCCGCCTTCGGCTTCCAGGACCTTGGCCATCTGCTCGGTGCGGGCACCGAACATCAGTTCGCGGATCAGGGCCCACGCGCCCACCACGGGCAGCACCAGGTACGCCGCGCCAATGGCTTTTGCCGTGAGGTTGCTGTCGGCCAGGAGCAGGAGTGAGCGCTGGAAGGACACCACCAGGTAAAAGACCAGCAGCAGCGTCACCGCTCCCACCCAGATCTTGGTGCGGTTCTTCCGAAAGCCGGCAACGAACCCGTTCATTCTCAGAGCCCCAGGTCCAGGTAACCGTCCAGCCCCACGGTCAGGCCGGGGTGCGAGGCTACCTGCCGAACGCCCAGGAGAACGCCGGGCATGAAGGACGCACGGTCGAAAGAGTCGTGGCGGATGGTCAGCTGCTCGCCGGGGCCGCCCAGCAGCACTTCCTGGTGCGCCACAAGACCGCGGAGCCGCACGCTGTGCACCCGGACGCCATCCACGTCGCAGCCGCGGGCACCGGCACGTTCGCTGGTGGTGGCATCAGGGCTGGGCGGCACCTGCGCTGCGCTGCGCCCGGCAGCGATGAGCTGGGCAGTCCGGACGGCGGTGCCGGACGGGGCGTCCACCTTGTCCGGGTGGTGCAGCTCGATGATTTCCACGGACTCGAAGTATTGGGCGGCCTTGGCTGCGAAGGCCGAGGCCAGGACGGACCCGAGGGCGAAGTTCGGTGCGATGAGCACTCCGGTCTCCGGGTGCCGGGCCAGGACGGACTCCAGCGCGGACAGCTTGTCCGCGTCCCAGCCCGTGGTGCCCACCACGGCGTGCATGCCGTGTTCAACGGCGAACCGGACATTCGCTTCGGTGCTCTCGGGAACCGTGAGGTCCACTACGTACTGCGCACCGGAGGACGTCAGCTGCTCCAGCGAGTCACCCCGCCCCAGGGCTGCGACGAGCTTCATGTCGGGCGCGGCGTCAATGGCTTTTAAGGCCTCGGCGCCCATGCGTCCGTTGGCGCCCAGGACGGCTACCAGTTTGGGGGCGGAGTGTTGTTCGGTCATGCCATCCAGCCTACCGGCGGGACCGGTTGCCGCAGGAACCGGTCACTGTGCGTTACCTCGCAACGGAGCGGACAACCACGCCGGCTTGGCCGGGCCGGTGCGCGGACGCAGCAGGCATCAGCCGTCCGCGCCGACCCATTCGACGGTGCCGTCGGAAAAGAACTGTTCCTTCCAGATGGGAACCTGCTCCTTGATCCGGTCCACCAGCTCCGAGCAGACCGCGAAAGCCTGGCCGCGGTGCGCCGCGGAGACCGCGCACACCAAGGCGGGATCGCCGATTTCCAGCATCCCGATCCGGTGCGCCGCCCAGATCCGGACGGGTTGCCGGACGGCGTCGCCGCCTGCGCCCGGCGCAGCGTCCTGTTCGGCAACCAGGCGGGCCACGACGTCGGCCATCACCTGGTGTGCCGTGGGGTGCGCACTGTAGCTGAGCCGCTCGACTGCCTTGCCGGCGTCGTGGTTGCGTACTACGCCGCTGAAGCTGACCACGGCTCCCGCGGTGTCGCTTTCCACCGCTGCGATCGCCTGGTCGACGGAGATGGGGTCCGCGCTGAGGACTGCCCGGACCACCTCGAATGCCGCGTCAGTGCCCATGTCCGCCTTCCAGCTGGTCGCAGAGATGCCCGATCACCGGGTCCAGGACGGTGAGCCCGTCCATGACGCCCTTGGGTGAGCCGGGCAGGTTCACAATAAAGGTTGCGCCGGCGGCCCCGGCGTGGCCCCTGCTCAGGGCGGCCAGCGGGGTTTTTGCGGCGCCGGCCCGCCTGATGGCTTCCATGATGCCCGGGATCTCCCGATCCAGCAGGGGCAGCGTAACGTCCGGAGTCCGGTCGTCCGGGCTCAGGCCTGTCCCGCCGCTGGTGATCACGACGGCGGGACGCTGGGTCAGGAGCGCCCTGATGGCGGCGCCCACGGGCTCACCGTCCGGGACCACCATCGGCGGAAAGACATCGAAGCCGTGCTCGGCCAGCCAATCGCTGATCACCGGGCCGGTCTCGTCGTCGTAGATTCCGGCTGCGGCGCGGGTGGAGGCGATCACCACGCCGGCTTTCCGTCCCTGGGCGTCGCCGTGCCGGTGCGGCTCGGGGGCGCCGAGGGGCTTGGTGTTGGTCACAGCGCCCAGTCTCCGCTCTTGCCGCCGCTCTTGGCCAGCACCTTGATATCCGTCAGGACGGCGTGCTTGTCCACGGCCTTGATCATGTCGTAAACGCTCAGGGCCGCAACGGACGCAGCAGTCAGGGCCTCCATTTCCACGCCGGTGACGCCGCGGGTCTTCACGGTGGAACTGATGGTGACGGTATCGGGGCCGAGGTCAAAATCGACGGTGACTTTGGCCAGGGGCAACGGGTGGCAGAGCGGAATGAGGTCGGGCGTCTTCTTCGCAGCCATGATGCCGGCCACCCGGGCCACGGCCAGCGCGTCGCCCTTGGGCAGGCCCCCGGCCCCCAGGAGTTCCATGACCTCCGAGGTGGTCCGGACGGTAGCTGTGGCCGTGGCTTCCCGGGTGGTCTCGGCTTTGGCTGAGACGTCCACCATCTGGGCACTGCCGTCCTGGCGCAGGTGCGTCAGGGCGGGGGTCTGTTCTGCGTTCACAGCATCCATACTTCCACCTCATCGCCGGCGCCGAGTTCCGTGACGCCGTGGGGGACGTGGACCAGGACGTTCGAGCCCGCGAGCGCATGCATCAGGTGGGAACTCTCACCACCCTCAAGCCGCACGGTGCCGCCGGGTTGCAGGCTGCCCCGCCGGACCTGGTGTTTGTGGCCGGGGGACGTGAGCGGGTGGGCAAGGCGTGCCCGCAGCGGCAGCCTGGCCGCCGGTGCGCCCAGGAGTCCGGACAGCGCGGGGCGGAGGAACATTTCGAAGGACACCAGGCAGCTGACGGGGTTACCGGGGAACCCGAGGAAAGGGAGGCCGTCGAACGTTCCCAGGCCTTGGGGGCCGCCGGGCTGCATGGCCACGTGCAGGAAATCGACGGGCTGATCCACCATCGCCTGCCGCACCACTTCGTAAGCGCCCTTGCTGACCCCGCCGGTGGTGACGATGAGATCGGCGCCTTGGCCCTCGGAACGCAGCAGGCCGCGCAGTTCATCGGGATTGTCGGTGGAGATACCGGCCCGCCGGACGGTGAGGCCGGCCTGCGTCATGGCGGCTTCGAGGAGGGTTCCGTTGGAATCGTAGATCTTCCCGGGCGGGAGGGGCCGGCCGGGTTCCACCACTTCGTCCCCGGTGGTGACCAGCAGGACGGTGGGCGCCCGGTAGACCGGCACCTCGGCCAGGCCCAACGCGGCGAGCAGCCCCAGCTGGGCCGGCCCCAGGCAGGTCCCGGTGGCCAGAGCCAGCTCCCCCGCCGCGATGTCGCTGCCGGCGGACCGCACGTACGCGCCGGGTCCGGTGGCGGGCAGCCTGACGGTGCCGCCCCGGCCGGGTTCCAGGAAGTGGTCCGGCACGGCCCGTTCAATGGGTACGACGGCGTCCGCCCCGGCCGGGATCACGGCACCTGTCATGATGGGCGCCGCCGTCCCCGGTTCGAGCGCGGGCGGCCTTGATCCGGCGGCTACCGGGGGCATGGTCTCCAGGTCCGCGCCGCCGTCGGGGATGTCGCCGGAGTGGACGGCGTAACCGTCCATCTGCGAATTGGCGAATGGCGGCAGGCTGACGGGCGCTGTCACATCGGCCGCCAGCCCACGGCCCAGGGCCCTGCTGAGTGGGAGCGTTTCGGTGCGTCCCGCCGCCCGGAGCGGCTGCAGGAGTGCTGCGACGGCGGCGGCGTGGTCGGCAACCGAGCGGGCATGTTCATGCGGGTGCCGGGCACGGCTCTCCGGCGGGTGGCCGTGCGGGGTGGGGCTGGTCATGGGTACGCCTTCGGTCGCGGACTTCAGGATTTCACGTCCACTCTAACCGTGTGGAATCCGGTGGCACCGTCAGGTTGGGGCGGCCGCTCCGTTTCCTCCTGGGGTTTGCCCGTGAGGTCCGTGGCGCGGACCTGGACCTCGTACTGCCCCGGGGTGAGGTCCACTGCCAGTTTCCACTGGTACCAGGTGTCCGCTGACAGGCCCGCAGCGAGTTCGGCCTCCCGCCACGGCCCACGGTTGATCCTCAGTTCAACCCTCCCGATCCCGGTGTGTTGGGCCCAGGCGACGCCCGCGAAGACCACGGACCCTGCACTGACCGGACGCCCGCTGCGGGGCACGTCGATCCGGGAGGACGTCTTGACCGGGCCGCGCTCGGACCAGCCCCGGGGGGTCCAATATCCGGCGTCCTGCGCGAACGTGGTGACTTTGAGTTCGGTGACCCATTTGGTGGCGGACACGTAGCCGTAGAGTCCCGGGACGATCATCCGGACGGGAAAGCCGTGCTCGAGCGGCAGGGGTTCCCCGTTCATTCCGACGGCAAGCAGGGCGTCCCTGGTGTCGGTGAGGACTTCCAGGGGCGTCCCTGCAGTCCAGCCGTCCATGCTCCTGGACAGCACCATGTCCGCTCCGGGGTGGGGGCCCGCCTGGGCCAGCAATTCGCGGACCGGCCAGCCCAGCCAGCGGGCATTCCCGATCAGGTCGCCGCCCACGCCGTTGGACACGCAGGCGATAGTGATGTGGCGCTCCGTCAGCGGCTTGGCCAGGAGTTGCCCGTAGGACAACTGGATCTCCCGGTCCACCATGCCTGTGACCCTCAGGGTCCAATTGTCCGGGTTGACTGCCGGGACGGACAGTGCGGTGTCGATCCGGTAGAACTCGCGGTTGGGCGTCACCAACGGCGTCGCTCCGGCCACGTCCAGGTCGGCGCCCGCCGGAACCGGCGGTGCGGGTGACGCCGGGACTGGCAGGGTGATCCGTGCCCTGGCCTCGCTGACGGCATTGGTTGCCCCGCGCCACGCCCCGGCCAGCACACCTGCCACCGCGGACACGGCCGCCGTGCCGGCAAGGGCCTGGAGGAAGCTCCGACGGGAACTTCCCGGTCCGCCCGGTTCAGGGGCGCCCGCGTTCCATTCGCGAAGCTTTCCGATGAGGAATCGCAGCAGCACCACGGCCACCACCGCGGTCACGAGCGGGAGTGCCACGGCGATTGGCGTCATTTGGGCGCGGGTGAGTACAGCGGCGGCTCCCACGGCTCCGAAGATTCCCACCACGGCCGCACCCCGGTAGCCGCGGCGGAACTCCAGCACCCCTGCCAGCGCGGCCAGGACGGCAATGACCAGCGCCATGCCCGCCAGGAGGGCAGCCTTGTCCGCCGTCCCGAAGACGGATACCGCCCAGTCCTTGACGCCCGGCGGGACGGCGTCGATGACCGCACCGCCAACGGCCGTCAGCGGCGAGACGGAAGGACTGGCAAATCCTGCGAGCAACTCCCCCACGGCCACGCCGCCGGCGACGGCGGCTGCACCCGCGGCGGCGGCCCACCTGCCCGTGGCGCCCGTGGCAGCCTTGTGCGGGACGGGACGGTCCGGCTGCTCCCCACGGCGCCCGCCGTCGTCGTCCGCCGCCTTCGAAACCCGGGAATCGTTCACCCCTCCAGCATAGGTTTGCCACCGCCCGCCGGCACTGGCCCCCAGGTGTGACCGGAACCCGTGCAGTCACGGTGTGATGCACGGCTCAAGGTGGCGTAGCCTGAATCCATGACTGTCCAGCTAGGCATGCCGCAGCCGCGGGAGGAAGCAGCATCGGAGCTGCCCGGCGTTCCCGCACGCCGTCCCGAGGATGCACCGGACGGGCTGGTGGACCGCTACGGCCGCCGCGCCACGGATATGCGGCTGTCCCTGACGGACAAGTGCAACCTCCGCTGCACCTACTGCATGCCGGCGGAGGGCCTGGAATGGCTCGCGAAGCAGGCCGTCATGTCTGCTGAGGAGATCGTCCGGATTGTCCGCGTCGGCGTGGAGCAGCTGGGGGTGCGGGAACTGAGGCTGACCGGCGGTGAGCCGCTGGTCCGGCACGACCTCGTGGAGATCATCTCGGCGCTGCGGAACAACCATCCGGACCTGCCCATCTCGATGACCACCAACGGTGTTGGCCTGGCCAGGAAGGCGGCCCCGCTCAAAGCGGCCGGGCTGACACGGATCAATGTCTCACTGGATTCGCTGCACGAGGAAACGTTCGCCAAACTGACCAGGCGGCCGTTCCTGGACCAGGTCCTGGCGGGTGTGGACGCCGCATGGGCGGCAGGCCTGGGCCCGGTGAAACTGAACGCTGTCCTCATGCGCGGCATCAACGATACCGAGTCGCCGCAGCTGCTCGCCTGGGCCCTGGAGCGGGGATACGAACTTCGGTTCATCGAACAAATGCCGCTGGACGCCGACCATGGCTGGACCCGCCGCAACATGATCACGGCCGCCGAGATCCGCGACCTGCTGTCCAAGGACTATGTGCTCAGCCCCGATGCCCGGGCCCGTGACGGTGCCCCCGCCGAGCGCTTTGACGTCCGACGACGGGCGGCAGGTTCATTGGAAGCTGACGGTCCGGTGCTGGGAACAGTGGGGATCATCGCCTCCGTCACCGAGCCGTTCTGCGCGGACTGCCGGCGCACCCGGATCACCGCCGAGGGCAAGATCATGAGCTGCCTGTTCTCCCGCGAGGAATTCGACCTGCTGGGCCTGCTGCGCTCCGGCGCGGCTGATGACGAGCTGGCGCAGCGGTGGCAGGATGCCATGTGGCTCAAGCCAAAAGCCCACGGCATGGACCACGTGGGACTGGACGCTCCGGACTTCGTCCAGCCGGACCGCAGCATGAGCGCCATCGGGGGCTGACCGGAATGCTTGTACGTTACTTCGCTGCCGCACGCGCTGCCGCCGGCCGGGAGGAAGAAAAGTTCGACCTGCCCGACGGTTCCACGGTCGCCCATCTCCTGGAGGCTGTGCTTGCGGTGCCCCGTGCCGAACCGCCGGCAGGCACCCCTCCACTCCCCCGGCTCCTGTCCCGCAGCAGCTTCCTGCTCAACGAGGTGGCTGTCCGGGACCAGTCAACGGTTCTTGGGGCCGACGACGTGGTTGACGTACTTCCCCCGTTCGCCGGCGGGTAGGTATTCCGTAACACCCAGGCGACTGGCAGCATTCGGGGGGTGGCCTCCTGCCTGGCCTTGCCAACGCTGCCGCAGCCTTGAATGTCGGACCCCTGTTGGATGATGTTTCCATGGGAATCGGTGCGGATCTGGCGGTGGTGATGGAGGGTGTTTCTGCCTCTGTTGCTGCGCTCAGCGGGCTGGTTCTGGAGGATGCTGCGCTTTGTTCCGGCGCCGACGTTGGTGCTGAAGTGGACGTGCTGCAGCGGCGGTATAGGCTGTGCCTGGAACGGCTGGAGGTGGTGGCCCGGTTGGAGGCCCAGCTGGCGGCGGTGAAAGCCCAAGACGTGGCGGATGCCGTTGAGATCCAGCATGCTCTGCTTCCGCCGGACGCCCCGGTGGAGGAGCGCACGTTCGCGGAGATGTCCGCGGTGGAGGAGATCGCCGGGATCCTCACCATCAGCTCCGCCGCCGCCGGGGCACTGGTGGAGCAGTCCCGCCGGGTCTGCTCCCTGCCGCCTGTGGTCGAGGCCCTGTCCACGGGTGACATGTCGTGGCAGCACGCCCGGATCGTGGCCGACGAAACCGAAGGCCTCACCCCCGCAGGGGCGGACGGGTTGGTGGCGCACTTCTTCGACCCCGACGCACCCAAACCCGCCCGCGGCGCGGCCCCCGGTGACCTTGTCCCGTCCCGGTTCCGGGCGAAGGTCCGGGCCTGGCGGGAACGCCACCACCCTGGGTCCTTGGAGAAACGCCATGCCAAGGGGGTGGCGGACCGGCGGATGGATTACGCCCCGGACCACGACGGGATGGCCTGGCTCTCGCTCTACCTGCCCGGGGACACCGCGTGCGCGATCTGGAACCGCAGCACCGCCACCGCCCGCGGCCTCCAAAACCCCGACGAGCCCCGCACCCTCACCCAGCTGCGCGCCGACGCCGCCGCGTCCCTGCTCCTCGGCGCCGGGCTGCAGCCCACCACCAAGCACACCGCCGCGGCCGCCGACACCGAACCCGCCGCCGCAGCTGCGGGTTCCGGTAATGACGCAAGTCCGGGATGTGCTTCCACTGACATCGGCAAGATCCCCACGCCGCGGGCCGATGTCCTGGTCACGGTCCCGGTGTTCTCCCTGCTCGGCCTCACCGAGGAGCCGGCCGTGCTGGACGGATTCGGGCCGGTCCCGGCATCCATGGCACGCAAGCTCGTCGCCGGCGGCGCGGAATCGTTCTACCGGGTCCTGGTCGACCCCCGCGACGGGGCACCCCTGGAAATAGGCCGCACCCGCTACCGGCTCCCAGAGACCCTCAAGAAATGGCTCCGGCTGCGGGACACCACATGCACCTTCCCCGGCTGCACCAACCACACCCCCGACAACGACACCGACCACCTCAACCCCTGGCACCACGGCGGCACCACCGGAACCCACAACCTGGCCCAACTCTGCCCCCGACACCACCGCCTCAAACACCACACCACCTGGACCCCCGACCCAGCCACCAAAAACAAACCACCCGGCTGGACCTCACCCACCGGCCGACACTACAAACCCGAACAACACGACCCCCAACCAACCCACTGGCCACCAGAAACCCTCCCGCTTGCCGAACTCCCAACGTGCCCGGATCCGGAAACGGAGGAGCCTGACGGGAACTTGATTGAGCCGGATCAACTCCCTCCAACAGATCCTGTGTGGGACGACTTCTACGCTATGCCGTTCCTCCTGCCGCCAGACCCGGCGAGGCGATGGGACGTCGTCTTGTGGTAGGAACTTCCGATGAACGAATGTGTCTCAGGCGGTGGCTCCGGAAGCCAACAGCCCACCGCTAGGCCCTGGCTCCCGTGCCCAGGGCCATGGCCAGCAGGGACACCCGGCTGTGGACTCCGCATGTCTGGAAGAGTTGCTTGAATTGGTCCTGGATCGTGTACGGCGTCACGCCCTGGGCGTCCGCCATGGCTGCCGTATCGGCCCCTGCCGCAGTGAGCCAGAGCAGTTCCCCCTGCCGGGGTGACAGGCCAAACGCCCGGGCAAACATGTCAAGCCTCGCGGCAGGCGTGCTGGCCTGAATCGTCACGGCCACCGGTGGAGTGGGTCCGGACACCTCCGACTCCATGCGGTTGGCCCGCAGGGAGGCCCAGCGGCCCGCCCCGACGTAGACCCTGCATTCCGCGGGGTGGGTGTCCACCAGCGCTTCCCGTGCCGCCAGCTGGGCCGCAACGTTCAACACCTCAGCCGGCACCTGATGGTGAGGGACCGGACCAGGCTGAAGCAGCTTGAGCCAGTCGTGCACGGACGCCGTTCGGCCAGCTATCGCCAGATCGTCGTCCAGGGTGAGGACAGCCTGCTCCGGCAATCCGGGCTGCCCGGATCCTGTCCCGGATGCCTGGTCCGGGCCAGGTTCCGGATCCGGTCGAATCCAAAATTGCCTGGCTACGGACCTCCGCAGGCCGGCGGTCACTACCGCTGCCAGCTCGCCCAGGTAGGCAGATTCTTCGTCCGTGAAGGGGACCGAATCGCCGGTCCGCCACAAATCGAGCCAGGCCCAACACCCATACTTGTCGGCAAACACGGCGGACAGGACATCGCGGACGCCATAGCGTTGCAACACGCCACTCCACACCGGGCTGCGGGAGGGCTCTCCCTGCGTTGCCTTCAGGAGGGATTCCGCCGGCTCCGGCCAACGCATCAGCTCGGTCCAGCGGCCCGCCCGGGAGAGGTACTTGAGGCGGATAAGTGTGGGCAATTCCTGGGGGCAGGGAGTCCTGGCCCTCGGCGCCATCCCCACCGTCGTGACGGGATCACACAACGGCCAAACGAATGCATCGAAAGGCACCATGGTGGCCACTTCTGCCAGAATCGCTGTCCGGAGGGCTTGGTGATCCAGGTCCGAGCCTGCCAGGAGTCGGATGCGCTCCTGGCTCCGGTCTGCAGCCCAGCCCTTGGTCATGTTCCAAGTATGCTCCGGCAATCCTGCGCGACCCGGCGGCGCTGCCACCCAGAATTCTGGGATACCCGCCGCAGCCCGGACCATCTAGCTTTAGCAGCGTGGAGCGTCCTCCAACCTGGCGGGACGAGTAAGGAGACTGGAATGTTCACCCTGCAGATCGAACACAGAATCACAGATTTCAGCACATGGAAGGCGGCATTCGACCGGGATCCGGTTGGCCGGTCCGCGTCAGGGGTTCTCGCGCACCGGATAGGCCGGCCCGTGGGCGAACCGCAATATGTTGTTGTGGAACTCGACTTCGCGGACCTGGCCCAGGCAGAGCAGTTGCTCTCGAACCTCCAAACACAGGTATGGCGTTCGCCGGCGGACGCCCCTGCGCTCGCCGGCGCGCCAAAATCGCGCATCCTCGAGGCGGCGTTCTAGCCCCCGCCTCCGGCGCGGTGAAATTCCGAGCGCATGAATGGTGAGTAGGACGAAGCCTTGCCGTCCACACCCGCCTCCGGGGCATCGTCGCCGTCGTTACGCCCGTGCGAACGCAATTCGGTGACGTGTGTCAGGACACCGTTCGCCACCTCGATCGAGTGGCGCGTCCAGCCTCCGGCATTGCGGCGTTCAACACGGATGACACCGTCGCGCGAGGTGCAGCGGGCGGCGTTGCCGGGCGGCACGCCGGTGCTGTCAACGTAATACCACAGCACGTCGTTGTGGACCGGATCGATCGTGAAGATGCCGTGGCCCTCGAAGTGGCTGCCGTCCGGTTCGACGTGCCGGTAGCTCTGCACCACGCCGAGACCCCCGGCAACCTGCGTGTAGGACACTTGGGCGCTCACGCGGTGTTCCGGCCCCCAAGGGCCGGCAGCAACGTGTGTGTAGCCCTCCCAGTGACCCAGCAGGTTCGTTAAATCCGGATGTCCGTGCTTCGCTCCTGGCCCGTTCACCGTTCCGCCCTCCCCTGCCGAAGATCACTCCTACTCAGGATGTACTCTGCAGAGCCGGGCCGCCAGCGTCTCCGCGGCGCAGGGTGCCACAGGCCGAAGGTTTCGGTCTCGTCGAACGGGCCAGCCACGGTGACGGTGCGCTCGTCGAACGGGCCCACCAAGGTGACGGTGCGCTCGTCGAAAGGCCCTCAACGGTGACGGTCCGCGGCGCGGCGGCTACAACCCGAACGTCTCGTCTTCGTCGAACGGGCCCACCACGGTGACAGTGCGCGGCGCGGCGGCGAGTTCGGCGGCGAGTTCCTGGACCTGCTCCGCGGTGACGGATTTGATCTGGCGCAGGGTTTCGTCGATGTCCTGGTATTCGCCGGAGACCAGTTCGGCGCGGCCCAGCCGGGACATCCGGGACCCGGTGTCTTCCAGCGCCAGGACGATCCCGCCGCCGAGTTGTCCCACGGCCTTGCGCAATTCATCGCCTGAAATACCGTGCTCCGCGAGCTTGTCCAACTCCACGCCCAGCAGGTCCAGCACCTGGCGGACCTTTGACGGAGTGCAGCCGGCGTACATCCCGAAGTAGCCGGCGTCGGCGTAGGACGAGGCGAAGGAGTAGGTGGAGTACACCAAACCGCGCTTCTCGCGGATTTCCTGGAAAAGCCGGGAGGACATGCCGCCGCCCAGGACGGCGTTCAGGACGCTCATGACGTAGCGGCGCTCATCCGTGGCAACGATGGTGGGGCACCCCATGATGATGTTGGCCTGTTCCACTGCGCGCTTGACCACGTGCAGTCCCGCCGTTCCGGTGATCTGGGCGCGTTCGGTGGGGCGCCGGCTGACCGGGGCCGCATCCGGCTCAAGCGACCATCCTGCGGATTCGAGGGCGTCCACCACGAGTCCGCAGACAACGTCGTGGTCCAGGCCGCCCGCGGCGGTGATGACCAGTTCCTGCGGCTTGTAGTACTTGCGGTAGTGGTCCCACACGGAGTCGCGGGCCACGGCTTTGATCGCTGCGGGGGTCCCGCCGATCGGCCGTCCCAGGGGGTGGCTGCCCAGGACGGCGGCCACAAAGTGTTCGTGCGCAACGTCGGTGGGGTCGTCGCTGTCCATGGCGATTTCCTCAAGGATGACGTCACGTTCCTGCTCCATCTCATCCGGGTCCAGGACGGCGCCGGTGATCATGTCCGCAATGACATCGATGGCCATGGGCAGGTCCGAATCCAGGACACGGGCGAAGTAGCACGTGCTTTCCTTCGCGGTGGCGGCATTCGATTCTCCGCCCACCTCGTCAAACGCCGAGGCGATCTCCAGGGCGGTGCGCCGGCGGGTGCCTTTGAACAGGAGGTGCTCAAGGAAGTGCGTGGAACCGTGCTGGCCGGGCGCCTCGTCACGGGATCCGACGCCCACCCAAAAGCCGATCGTGGCCGACCGTTGGCCCGGCATCGCTTCCGTCAGTACCCGCACTCCCCCGGGCAGCACGGAACGGCGGACTTCGGACCCGCCGTCGGAGCCATGGACCAGGGTGTCGCCGGCGTGGTTCTGCTCAAGCGGCAGGGGTACAACAGTCATTGAAGCCTTTCAGGACGGGCAGCCGGATCTGGCTGCCATCGTAACAGCGGCGGGACCGGTGGATCATCCACCGGTCCCGCCGATTCATGCTGGTGCCAAGCGAGGGCTGTTAGACGTCAGCGCCTTCAGCCGGCTCCGTGGCGTGGACGCGCTCGGTGTCGGCCGGAGCCTCTTCCTCGGCGACCACCGGGGCGAGCGAGAGCTTGCCGCGGTCATCGATCTTGGTGATCTCAACCTGGACCTTCTGGCCCACGGAGACGACGTCCTCGACGTTGTCCACGCGCTTGCCGTTGGCCAGCTTGCGGAGTTCGGAGATGTGCAGGAGGCCGTCCTTGCCCGGGGTCAGCGACACGAAGGCACCGAAGGTGGTGGTCTTGACGACCGTACCCAGGTAGCGTTCGCCGATTTCCGGGACCTGCGGGTTGGCGATGGCGTTGATGGCGGAGCGTGCTGCGTCTGCAGACGGACCGTTGGTGGCGCCAATGTAGACCGTGCCGTCGTCCTCGATGGAGATGTCGGCGCCGGTGTCTTCCTGGATCTGGTTGATCATCTTGCCCTTGGGGCCGATGACCTCGCCGATCTTGTCCACGGGGATCTTGACGGCGATGACGCGCGGTGCGAACTCGGAGAGCTCGTCCGGGGTGTCGATGGCCGAGTTGATGACCTCGAGGATGTGCAGGCGGGCTTCGCGGGCCTGCTTCAGCGCTGCAGCCAGCACCGAGGCGGGGATACCGTCGAGCTTGGTGTCCAGCTGGATGGCGGTGACGAACTCGGCCGTACCGGCAACCTTGAAGTCCATGTCGCCAAAGGCGTCTTCGGCGCCGAGGATGTCGGTCAGTGCCGCGTAGCGGGTCTGGCCGTCAACCTGGTCGGACACCAGGCCCATGGCGATACCGGCGACGGCGGCCTTCAGGGGCACACCGGCGTTCAGCAGGGACAGGGTGGATGCGCAGACGGAACCCATCGACGTCGAGCCGTTGGAACCGAGGGCCTCGGATACCTGGCGGATGGCGTAGGGGAACTCCTCGCGCGACGGCAGGACGGGCACCAGGGCGCGTTCGGCCAGGGCGCCGTGGCCGATTTCGCGACGCTTGGGCGAGCCCACACGGCCGGTTTCACCGGTGGAGTACGGCGGGAAGTTGTAGTTGTGCATGTAGCGCTTGCGCGTTACCGGCGACAGCGAGTCGATCTGCTGTTCCATCTTGAGCATGTTCAGCGTGGTGACACCCATGATCTGGGTCTCGCCGCGCTCGAAGATGGCCGAACCGTGGACGCGGGGCAGGACCTCGACCTCGGCAGTCAGCTGGCGGATGTCCGTCAGGCCGCGGCCGTCAATGCGGATCTGGTCCTTGAGGATGCGCTGGCGCACAACGTGCTTGGTGACCGAGCGGAAAGCAGCGGACAGCTCCTTTTCGCGGCCTTCGAACTGACCGGCCAGGCCGGCCAGGACTTCGTCCTTGAGCGCGTCGGAGGCGTTGTCGCGTTCCTGCTTGTCGGCGATCTGGAAGACAGCTGCCAGCTTGTCGGCGGCAGCGGATTCGACGGCGGCGTAAGCGTCGTCCTCGTAGTCCAGGAAGACCGGGAACTCGACCGTGGGCTTTGCGGCGCGCGCGGCGAGATCGGCCTGGGCGTCGCAGAGAGCCTTGATGAACGGCTTGGCGGCCTCGAGGCCTTCGGCCACGACCTCTTCGGTGGGGGCGGTGGCGCCCTGTTCCTTGATGAGGTTCCAGGAGTTGTCGGTGGCTTCGGCTTCAACCATCATGATGGCGACGTCGTCGCCGGCAACGCGGCCGGCAACCACCATGTTGAAGACCGAGTTCTCCAGCTGGGAGTGCTTGGGGAACGCAACCCACTGCGAACCGTGCTCGTCGGCGACGAGGGCAACGCGGACGCCGCCGATCGGGCCGGAGAACGGCAGGCCGGAGAGCTGGGTGGACATGGACGAGGCGTTGATGGCCACAACGTCGTAGAGCTCGTCCGGGTTAATGGCCAGGACGGTGACGACGATCTGGACCTCGTTGCGCAGGCCCTTGATGAAGGCCGGGCGCAGCGGGCGGTCCATCAGGCGGCAGGCCAGGATGGCTTCGGTGGACGGGCGGCCTTCGCGGCGGAAGAACGAGCCCGGGATGCGGCCGGCAGCGTACATGCGCTCTTCGACGTCGACCGTCAGCGGGAAGAAGTCGAAGCCTTCACGCGGGTGCTTGCCTGCGGTGGTGGCGGACAGCAGGGCGGTGTCGTCGTCGATGTACACCATGGCTGCGCCGGCGGCCTGCTTGGCGAGGCGGCCGGTTTCAAAGCGGATTACACGCTTGCCGAAGCGGCCATTGTCAATGACAGCCTCTGAGAACTGGATTTCGGGACCCTCCAAGAGAGTCACCTCCGTTTCTGTTTCACGGAAGTCCAGCCGCATCAACCCAGCCCAGCATCTGTCTACTGGCCCTTGCACCCGGTCATCGATCGAGACCCACGGGCCGCCGGCTTCAGTCAACGAAGCCGTTCCCGGGGATCACTACCGAGGACCGCGAATGCGTGATGCGGTTGATCCTCCTGTTTAGTTTTTCATTTGAAGAAGGCGGCCCGTTCCGGAGGGAAAGGGCCGCCCCAAAGCCAGACTAGCGGCGCAGGCCGAGACGCTCGATGAGCGTACGGTAGCGGGCGATGTCAGTCTTCTTGAGGTAGCTCAGCATACGCTTGCGACGACCAACCATGGCCAGCAGACCGCGCTGGGTGTGGTAGTCGTGCTTGTGCTCCTTCATGTGCTCAGTCAGATCCTTGATCCGCTGGGTCAGGACGGCAACCTGGACCTCGGGTGAACCGGTGTCGCCTTCGGCGGTTGCGTATTCCTTGATGATGGACTGCTTTACAGCGGCGTCAAGTGCCACAATAACTCCTTGGGAATGTGCCGTGAGGGCCCAGGTCAGAAGTTCACTGCCGGGTCTGCCATGCACGTCCTGTCCCGGAAACCCGGGAAAGCCGCAACGACAGGACCCAGCCGCCACGGACTGCAGCCGGATCCATCGTCCAGTTTACCGGGCCGGGCCTAACCTTGTCGAAACAGTCCGGGCGGACACGCGGCCCGCTCCGGCGCCGGGCGTCAGCCCTGCAGCCGGTCCCGGATGGCGGCCATGCCGTCGAGGACCTCGGCGAAGCTGGTGCTCAGCGGCGACAACCCCACCCGGATCCCGTGCGGTGAGCGGAAGTCCGGGATGACGTCGCCGTCCCAGAGCGCTTCCACGGTGGCTTTGCTGAAGTCCGGGTGGTCCACGGTGATGTGGCCGCCCCGCTCCCCCGCGTCCCTGGGCGAAGCCAGTTCGGCACCCAGCGGGGCGAGCCAGGCGTCGAAGACATCGATGGCGAAGGCGGTCAGTGCCACTGACTTCGTCCGGATGGCAGCCATCGAGGCTTCCTCGATGAGGTCCAGGGTGCCTTGCATGGCGATCATGCCGAAGATGGCGGGGGTGCCGCTGAGGAAGCCGCGGATGCCTGCCGCCGGTTCATAGCCGGCGGCCATCTCAAAAGCGTCCTTGCGGCCCATCCAACCCCAGATGGGCTGGTTGAGCGCCGGCAGGTGGCGGGCGTTGACGTACGCGAAGGCGGGTGAGCCCGGGCCGCCGTTGAGGTACTTGTAGGTGCAGCCGGCGGCGAAGTCCACGTCCGCGCCGTCCAGGCCGATCTCTACCGACCCCGCGGAGTGGCAAAGATCCCACACCACCAAGGCGCCGGCGTCGTGCACTGCCGCGGTGATTCCGGGCAGGTCAGCCAGGTGCCCTGAACGGTAGGCGATCTGGCTGAGGAGCACGACGGCGGTCCGCGGCCCGGTGGCCTGGCGCACCTGGTCAAGGGTCACCCCGGCTGCCGGATCGGGGTCGATCCACCGGAGGGTCAGCCCCTCTTCCAGGGCAATGCCCTCCACCAGGTAGCGGTCCGTGGGAAAGTTCCCGGTATCGAGCACAAGCTCGTTGCGGTCCGGGTCCGGCACGGCGGCCAGCGCGGCGCGGAGCAGCTTGTAGAGCACCACGGTGGTGGAATCGGCAATGATCGTTTGTCCCGGGGCCGCGCCCAGGACGGCGCGGCCCAGCTGGTCTCCGATGGCCTGCGGCATGGCGAGCCACTGTTCGTCCCAGCCGCGGATGAGCCGGCCGCCCCATTCGTTCCGGACGAAGGCGGCGACGTCGTCGGCGGTCCGTTTCAGGGGCCGGCCCAGGGAGTTGCCGTCAAGGTAGGACAGCGGGGTGTCCGTTCCGATGAAATGGTCCCGGTACGTTGCCAGCGGGTCTTGGCGGTCCAGCTCCGCCGCCCGGCGGTGGAGCGCCTCAGTGGTCACGCCGGTGGGGCCGTCCTGGTGGATGCTCATTGTCCGATCTCCGTCCTGACGGCAAATAGTTCCGGAAAAAATGTCAGCTCCAGCGCCTTCTGCAGGAAGGTGACCCCGCTGGAACCACCCGTGCCTGTCTTCATGCCGATGGTCCGCTGAACGGTTCGCAGGTGCCTGAACCGCCAGAGCTGGAAGTTGTCCTCCAGGTCCACCAGTTCCTCGCACGCCTCGTAAGCGGCCCAGTTCTCTGCCGCGTTTTCGTAGATGTGCTTGAAGAGTGGGACCAGGTCCGGGGTGAACTCATGGGCGCGCGTCACGTCCCGGTCCAGGACGGAAGCGGGCACGTCGAATCCGTGCCGGGACAGATAGGCGAGGAACTCGTCGTAGATGCTGGGGGCCGCAAGCAGTTCCGCCAGCATGGCGTGGGCCTCGGGATCGGATTCGAAGACCGGCAGCATCTTGCGGTTTTTGTTTCCCAGCACGAATTCGACCGCCCGGTATTGGGCGGACTGGAAGCCCGAGGAATTCCCCAGGAAGCCGCGGAACTGCGAATACTCGGTGGGGGTCAGGGTGGCCAGTACGGACCATTGTTCGGTGAGGGTCTTCTGGATGTGCTTGACCCGGGCAATGCCCTTCAGCGCCGAACCGAGGTCGTCGGCCCGCAGCCAGGCGGCGGCGCTGCGCAGCTCGTGCAGGACCAGCTTCAGCCACAACTCGGTGGTCTGGTGCTGGATGATGAACAGCATCTCGTCGTGGTGTTCCGGCTCGCTGACCGGCTTTTGGGCACTAAGCAGCGTGGGCAACTGCAGGTAGGAGGCGTAGCTCATCCGCGAGCTGAAGTCGCGGACAATCCCTTCATCGAGCTTGCGGGTGTTCTTTTCGACGGACACGCACTGCCTTTCGTTGTTAGGGCCCCGGCAGTGCTGTCAGCGGGCGGCGAGGAGTTGATGGGCCTGCGCCACATCCAGCCGCATCTGTTCCACCAGGGCCTCAGGGCCACGATAGGCCACCATGCCCCGCAACCGTTCGACGAATTCCACGATCACTGTCTGGCCGTACAGATCGAAGTCCTCCACGGCTTCCTTGGGCCGGTCGATGACGTGTGCCTCGACTTGCCGGCTGACGCCGTCGAACGTGGGATTGGAGCCCACCGAAATCGCCGCCGGCCAGCGCGTTCCGGCCTGGTCCACCAGCCAGCCTGCGTAGATGCCGTCGGCCGGGATCAGTCCCGAGGCATTGGAGGCGAGGTTTGCGGTGGGGAAACCGAGCGCCCTGCCGCGGGCGGCACCGTGGACCACTTCGCCGCGCATCCGGTGGGCCCTGCCCAGCACCGCGGCAGCGGTGGCGACGTCGCCCTCCTGCAGCGCCTCGCGCACCCAGGTGGACGAGCAGCGCCGGTCGGTGGCTTCGTCGCCGTGCAGCGGGTAGCCCTCTGAGCCGAATTCGCTGATCACCTGGACATCGAAGCCGAACTTTTTGCCCAGCGCCTTCATGGTGTCCAGGTCACCGGAGTTGCCGCGGCCGAAGCGGGCATCGTGGCCGATGACAACGTGGCTCGCGTGCAGGCAGTCCACCAGGTACTGCTCCACGAATTCCTCGGCCGTCAGGCTGGCGAGGTCCAGGGAGTACTTGACCACGAGGACGGCGTCCAGGCCGAGCTCGCCCAGGGCCTCCAGCTTGTCCTCCAGGCCCATGATCAGTTCCGGCGCGGCCTCGGGGCGGTGGATCAGCGCAGGGTGGGGGTCGAAGGTGACGGCCACGGCCTTGGCGTGCGCGAGGCGGGCCGAGCGGATCAACTGGGAGAGCACCTGCTGGTGGCCGCGGTGAACGCCATCGAAATTGCCGAACGTGACAACGGATGGGCCGAAGTCCGCCGGGACATCGGACGGATCGTTCCAGATGTAGACCATCACCCTCGCCTTAAGCTGCCTGCAAAATCTGTGTCCCGGAGCCAGGCCGGCCGCGGAACTCTTCAAGGTTACCCGGATTCACTGCGCGGCCTTGGCCTGGGACGGGCGGCGGCGGTACAGCCACGCCAGCCCGAGGATGGGCAGCAGCAGCGGGATGAAGCCGTAGCCGCGGCCGAACAGCGACCAGACGGTCTCGTGCGGGAACTGCACGGAGTCCAGGACGCTCAGGGTCCCCACCACCAGGACACCCGCCAGTTCCACCAGGACGGCCGCTACGGAGACCTTGAACCAGGTGCTGCCTGCTTTGGCCAAGGAGACGGTGGCCACTACGTAGACCAGGGCGGCGAAGGCCGAGAGCAGGTAGGCCAGCGGGGCCTCGGAGAATTTGGTGAGGATCTGGTACCCGGCGCGGGCCGTGGCGGAGATCGCGAACACCCCATAGACCGCGATCAGCAGCCTGCCGGGCCCGGTATTGCGGGTGTTGCGGGCGGGTGCGTCCTCGGCCGGGCGGGCCTGCTGGTCTTTCATTTGTTTTGCTTCTTCCACTTCAGTACCAGATCTGGTTCATCCGCGCGGCCATCACCAGTGCGGTGACGCCGACGGCGGCCAGGACAAAGTTGCTCCACCGCGTCCGTTCCAGGATGGACCAGTACGCCGCTGCCGGGGGCAGGAGCATGGCGGTGGCCATGTAGCCCCAGAATTCCCAGGCTTCGCCTGCGATGTGTTCGCCGGCGATGACCCGCACGATGGAACCCACCAGGTAGACCACGAGAGCCAGTTCAACCGCGGCGACGGAGAGGATGGTGACGTCGTTGGGCGCTTTCTTCAGGATTCCGGCACCGAGGCAGAGCACCGTGGACACTAGGCCGACCACCAGGATGATCCAGAAGTATGCATCCACGCCTATGCCTCCGCGGCGGCGGTCGCGGCCGGGCCGGTGCCGGGGGCAAAGACCAGCACCGGTTTGGCGTAGCTGCCCGCATCGGCGAGGAGGGCCACCAAGGTGCCGTCCGGGGCGAAGGCTGCGGCCGGGTGTTCCGCCGTGGCGGTGCCCGCGGTGCCGGGGGCGGCCCCGGCAGCGATCCGCCGGCCGAAGGAGATTTCCGTGGTTTCCTCCGCGGTCAGCTCACGGTTGGGCATCAGGGCCCGGGCGGCGTGCGACATTTCCAGGATGGTGAGTTCTTCGGCGAGCTCTTCGAGGGTCCGCGCCTGGTCCAGCGAGTAGGGGCCCACTTGGGTCCTCCGGAGGGCGGTGAGGTGCCCGCCGGTGCCGAGGGCGTTGCCGAGGTCCCGGGCGAGGGCACGGATGTAGGTGCCGGAGGAGCATTCAACCGTGACATCGAGGTCGATGACGTCCGCGTCCGGATCCCGCCTGACGGCATGGACCTCGAACCGGTGGATGGTGACGGGGCGGGCGGCCAGCTTGACGTCCTCGCCGGAGCGCACCCGTGCATAGGCGCGTTCGCCGTTGACCTTGATGGCGCTGACGCTGCTGGGCACCTGCTCGATCCTGCCGGTGAGGGCTGCGACGCCGTCGTAAATTGCCTGCTCGCCCACCCCGGACGTGCCGGCCGTGGCGGTGACCTCCCCTTCGGCGTCGTCCGTCACGGTGGACTGGCCCAGCCGGATGGTGGCCGTGTAGGTCTTGGAGGTGCCCACGATATAGGTCAGCAGCCGGGTGGCCTTGTTGATACCGAGAACCAGGACGCCGGTGGCCATGGGGTCGAGGGTTCCCGCGTGCCCCACTTTCCGGGTACCTGCGAGGCGCCGCATCCGGCCAACCACGTCATGGCTGGTCCATCCCTGCGGCTTGTCCACTATCACCAGTCCAGAAAGCACGCCTCCCAGTATATCGGCGCAGGTTGGGGCGCCCGCACGCCATGCGGAGGGCGGACATGGACGGCTAGGATGGCTGGCATGCCCGAGCTTGCCGCCCACGTCCGCGACGTGCCCGTCAACCAGATCCGCGAGATCACCGAGGCCGCCTGGCGCACCCCGGACGCGCTGGTGCTGAGCATCGGCGAGCCCGGCTTCCCGCTCCCCCGCCACGTCCTGGACGCCGGCATTGCCTGCCTGGACCGCGATGAAACCAACTACACGCCGAACGCGGGGATCCCGGCCCTGCGGGAGGCGTTCGCGGCCAGGTTCCGCCAGGACCAGGGCGTCGATGTCGGGGCCGACCAGGTATACGTGGTGTCCGGCGCGCAGCAGGGCCTGCACTTGGCCATGAGCCTGCTGCTTTCCCCGGGCGACGAGATCCTGATCCCCAACCCGGGCTATCCCACCTTTGCCATGACCAGCCGGCTGCTCAATGCCGTGCCCGTGCAGTACCCGCTGCACCCGGACCACAACTTCCAACCCCGGGTGGCCGACGTCGAGGCCCTCATTACCGGCCGCACCCGGGTGCTGGTGCTCAACTCACCGTCAAACCCGCTGGGGGCCGTGCTGGGCGAGGACCTGGTCCGGGACCTGATGGACCTGGCCCGCCGGCACGATCTCTGGGTCATCTCCGACGAGTGCTACGAGGCGTTCACCTACGATGTGCCGCACGTGAGCCCGGCACGGTTCGACGCCGGCTCCCCGGAGGGGGCCCGCGTGTTCGCCTCCCTGACGCTGTCGAAAACGTACGGCCTCACCGGACTGCGGATTGGCGCGCTCATCTGCCCGCCGGGCCTCAAGCAGAAAATGGACAACGTCATGGAGTCGATCGTGTCGTGTGTGGCGTCCGCCCCGCAGTATGCGGCGCTCGCCGCCCTGACCGGGCCGCAGGACTACGTCCGGCACGCACATCGGCATTACCGGGAGAACCGGGATGCCGCCTCAGCGGTACTGGCTGCCAAGGGGATCCGTTTCCTCCCGGCGCAGGGTGCGTTCTACCTGTGGGCCGATCTGTCCCACGCGACCGGCGGCGATGTGCGGGCCTGGGTGCGGCGCTTCCTGGCGGACGCCGGTGTGGCGCTGGCGCCGGGGACCGCATTCGGCTCCATTGGCGAGGGTTGGGTGCGGATCGCGTTGTGCGGCCGGAAGCAGGAACTCCTTGAGGGCGTGTCGCGGCTTCCTGCCGCGTCCCGGTAGCGGCGCCCGCAAGACCTGGCGGCCGGCGTCAGGTTTGCGCGCCGGCGAGAGCCCGGTCCAGCCAGGAACGCAAGACGTCCGCCGGTGCGGCGCCGGCTTGGCGGGCCACCACCTTGCCGTCCACGATCACCATCAGTGTCGGAATGGCTTGGACATCGAACCGCCGCGACAAACCGGGAGACCTGTCCACGTCCACCTTGACAAGCTTGATCTTTCCCGGCCGCTCCCGCGCCAGCTTGTCCAGGACGGGGCTGACCATCCGGCAGGGCCCGCACCATGCGGCCCAGAAGTCCACCAGCACCGGCACTGCCGATTGCTCGGCGACCGCGGCAAAGTCCGGGTCGCCGGCAGACACAATCCACGGAAGGTCAGCCTTGCAGTTGCCGCAGCGCGGATGACCGACTGCCCGGACCGGCACCCGGTTGGTCTTTCCGCAGGCAGGGCAGGCGATGAGTGCGGTTTCCATGGCTAGTAGTCCTTCCTGCCGGCGAAGGCGCCCCACGCCTGGAAGGGGAGGTCCGACGTCGGGATGTCACCACGGGTGACCGGCATCAGGTCCGGCCGGGTGCCGTTGAAGTAGTCGTAGAAGAGGGCGTCATCGAAGCCCGCAGCCGCCGCCCCGTGCCGGTCTGCGGCAAAGTAGACATGGCCGATCCTGGCCCACAGGGCCGAGGCCAGGCACATGGGGCACGGCTCGCAGCTTGCGTAGAGCACGGATCCGGTGAGGTCGAAGTTTGCCGTTGCCGCCGCCGCTGCCCTGATGGCCACGACCTCCGCGTGGGCGGTGGGATCGTTGTCCCGGGTGACGCGGTTGACACCGGCGTGGGCTTTCCCGTCGGGGGTCACCACCACGGCAGCGAACGGTCCCCCGCCCAGGCCGACGTTCCGCGTTGCCAGGTCCACTGCCTGCTCGAGGTACGTGGAGGGGATGCCGTGCTCGTCCGAGGTCATAGCACGATCCTAGCCACGCGGGCGCTGTTGGGGGATAGAAAGGGGGCAACGCAGGGGGGATTCCCCCAACGACTACCCGCTGGTAGGAGCCTACGCTTGCGCGCGGGGGAACATTTCGCCTCCTCGGAGGCTTCCTATCCAGCCCGTCAAGGGCCCCGCACCCGGAGATCCCAATGAAAAAAAGACTCGCACTCTTAGCCTGTATCGCGGCCACCGCCGCCGCCATGGCGTCCGCTGGCCCCGCCTCTGCATCCACCCGCACACACGACTACGATGTCCTTGCAGATGAACTCGTCTCTCCCCTGCATGTCGCTGCAGGGACCGGAAAATCGGTCCTGGTGTCCCAGGACTTTGCCGGAAAACTCACCCGCATCAGCAGGGACGGCGCCACGAAGGACCTGGCGACCGAGACGCCCCAGGGCTGGGAGGTGGCCGGCTCCGACACCCACGGCAGCACCACGTATTACCTTGAAAGTGTGGGCGCCGGCCAGGGAGACCCCGCCGCACTGCACGGATACCTCAAGTCGATCGACGCCAAGGGCGATGTGGACACCATCGCCAATTTTGCCGACTACGAACGGCGCCACAACCCGGACGGAGACCAGCGCTACGGGTTTGGCCGTGACGTCAGCGATCAGTGCCTGGCCGGTTGGCCCGCGTTCCCGCCGGCAAAGTACAAAGGCACGGTTGACTCCCACCCTTATGCCCTGGCGGTCAAGGATGACACCGCCTATGTGGCCGACGCAGGGATGAACGCCGTGCTCAAGGTGAACCTGAAGAACGGCGACATCGATACAATCGCCGTCCTGCCGCCACGGCCGGCCACCATTCCGGCGGGTTTGAAGATCCCTGTGGACATGGAGGGGAACACCATGACGGTTCCGGACTGCGTGGTAGGGCACAAGTACGCCTTCGAGCCCGTGCCTACCGATGTGGTGATCGGCCCGGACGGGATGCTATATGTGACATCCCTGCCGGGCGGACCGGAAGGACCGGAGCTTGGTGCCCGCGGTGCGATTTTCAAGATCAACCCGTGGAACGGTGACACCGACCTCTGGGCGGACCACATTCTCAGCCCCACGGGCCTGGCGGTCGCCGGCAATGGTGATGTGTATGTGGCGTCCCTGTTCGGCGGCGAGATCCTGAAGTTCACGTGTGAGGGCAGCCGTTCCCAGTTCCTGGCTGTAAACATGCCCGCGGACGTCGACATCAGCGGCAACACGCTCTACGCCACGGCTGACGCGCTCGGGGATCCCTCGCAGCCGCCGTCCGGGAAGGTCATCAAAGCTGACCTGCACTAGGGATGCAGCACTGATGGGTTAAAAGCAGCAGGGCCCGGGATCAGCTCCCGGGCCCTGCTGGCGTCCTGCATGTTGCTGTCCTCGTCGACGTCGCCGTCGCTGCTGAGGCCGGTGTCTTACTTGTTGCTGTCCTCGTCGACGTCGCCGTCGCTGCTGAGGTCGGTTTCCTCTTCGTCGAAGTCGTCTTCGTCGATGTCGACGTCGTCGGACTTGTAGGGGTCGGCGTCACCGGCGTGCTGCGCATTGGCGGCCAGCGCGGCCACTTCGGCGTCACGCTTGCGGGCTTCCCGCAGGAGTTCCTCGAGGTTCGAAGCGTTGACCGGGATCTGGTCTGCCACGAACTCCAGGGTGGGGGTCAACCGGACGGTGATGTTCCGGCCGACTTCCTGCCGCAGCACACCCTTGGCCTTTTCAAGCCCCTTGGCGGCGTCGGCCTGGACAGCCTCGTCACCGAAGACCGTGTAGTAAACAGTGGCGTGCTGCAGATCATTGGTCACCCGGGCGTCGGTAACAGTAATGCCCTCAAGCCGGGGATCCTTGGCCTTCCGGCCCAGAGCCTCAGCAACAACAACCTTAATCCGCTGCGCCAATTTGGCAGCACGTGCCGGATCAGCCATGAACAACTCCTAAAGAAGAAAAATTTGGGACGTACGACGGCGGCGCAAACGACAGCCAACGCGCCCAGGGTCTGGATGCCACGCACCCAAGCGGGCCGATGACGCACCCGTTGGATTTTTTCCGGCGGCCCGGGAGTGGCATCGGGCCTGCCGAAGCTGGGCGGCGCGGGATCGAAGATCCCAAGCCGCCCAGCGAAGGGGCGGGGCCGCCGGAAAAATCCAACGGCCCCGGCCACGGACTAACAAGAGTTAGACGCGCGGCTTCTCGCGCATTTCGAAGGTCTCGATGATGTCGCCTTCGGTGATGTCGTTGTACGAGCCAAGACCGATACCACATTCGAAGTCCGTGCGGACCTCGGTGGCGTCGTCCTTGAACCGCTTGAGCGACTCGACCGTGAGGTTGTCACCAATGATCTTGCCGTCGCGGGTGACGCGTGCCTTGGCGTTGCGGCGGATGATGCCCGAGCGGACGATCGAGCCGGCGATGTTTCCGAACTTGGAGGAGCGGAACACTTCGCGGACCTCGGCGGTGCCAAGCTGGACTTCTTCGTACTCCGGCTTGAGCATGCCCTTGAGGGCTGCTTCGATGTCATCGATTGCTGCGTAGATGACGGAGTAGAAGCGCATGTCCACGCCTTCGCGGTCTGCCAGTTCGGCAACCCGCTCGGCGGGCTTGACGTTGAAGCCGATGATGACGGCGGAGTCGACCGTTGCCAGGTTGACGTCGTTCTGGGTGATGGCACCCACACCGCGGTGGATGACGCGCAGCTGCACGCCTTCGCCGACGTCGATCTTGAGCAGCGCGTCTTCGAGGGCTTCCACGGCACCGGACACGTCACCCTTGAGGATGAGGTTAAGGGTGTCGATCTTGCCTTCGGCGACGGCCTGGTCGAAGTCTTCCAGGCTGATCCGCTTGCGGCGCTTGGCCAGGGCGGCGTTGCGGTCGGCGGCTTCACGCTTCTCGGCGATCTGGCGGGCGGTGCGCTCGTCAGCGGTCACGAAGAAGGTGTCACCGGCGCGCGGGACGTTGGACAGACCCAGCACCTGCACGGGGCGGGACGGGCCTGCCTCGGTCAGGGCGCTGCCGTCGTCGTCGAACATCGCACGGACGCGGCCGTGGGCCGTGCCTGCCACGATGGTGTCGCCGACGCGCAGGGTGCCGGACTGCACCAGGACGGTGGCAACCGCACCGCGGCCCTTGTCCAGGTTGGCTTCGATCGCGATACCGCGGGCGTCCTTGTTCGGGTTGGCGCGCATGTCCAGGGCAGCGTCCGCGGTGAGCAGGACGGCCTCGAGCAGCTCGTCGATGTGGAGGTTCTGGCGGGCAGAAACTTCCACGAACATGGTGTCGCCACCGTATTCCTCGGGAACCAGTCCGTACTCGGTCAGCTGGCCGCGGACCTTTTCCGGGTTGGCGCCTTCCTTGTCGATCTTGTTCACTGCCACGACGATCGGTACGTTGGCCGCCTGGGCGTGGTTGAGCGCCTCAACGGTCTGGGGCATGACGCCGTCGTCCGCTGCGACCACCAGGATGGCGATGTCGGTGACCTTGGCACCTCGGGCACGCATGGCGGTGAACGCCTCGTGGCCCGGGGTATCGATGAAGGTGATCTTCCGGTCGTCGCCTTCGTGGTTGTGCGTGACCTGGTAGGCACCGATGTGCTGGGTGATGCCACCGTGTTCGCCCGCCATGACGTCGGACTTGCGGATGGCATCGAGCAGTCGGGTCTTACCGTGGTCGACGTGACCCATGACGGTGACTACCGGAGGACGTGCCTCAAGTTCCTCGTCGCCTTCGGCTTCGAGTTCGGCGTCAAAGTCGATGTCGAAGCTGGAGAGCAGCTCGCGTTCTTCGTCTTCCGGGGAGACGACCTGGAGCTTGTAGCCCAGTTCCTCGCCGAGGAGGGCGAAGGTGTCTTCGTCCAGGGACTGGGTGGCGGTAGCCATTTCACCAAGGTGGAACAGTACGGTCACCAGTGCAGCGGGGTTCGCCTCGATCTTGTCGGCGAAGTCCGTGATGGACGAGCCGCGGCGGAGCCGGATCACAGTGTTGCCGTCGCCGCGGGGTACGCTCACGCCACCCAGCGACGGGGCACTCATCTGCTCAAGTTCCTGGCGCTTGGCGCGCTTGGACTTGCGCTGCTTGCCACGGCCTGCGCCGCCCTTGCCGAAGGCACCCTGGGTGCCACCGCGGCCGCGGCCGCCCTTGCCGAACCCGCCACCGGCGGGAGCACCGCCGCCGCCACCGGGGCCACCGGTACCGGGAGCGCCGCCGGGGCGTCCGGGCCCGCGGCCGCCGCCGGGACGGCCGGCACCTGCGGGTGCGGGACGCTCGGTGCGGTTAGGCATCATGCCGGGAGTGGGACGGGGACCGCCGGGGCGCGGGGCGCCGGGACGGGGTCCACCGGCACCTGCCGCGGGACGGGGTCCACCGGCACCGGCTGCGGGGCGCGGACCACCGGGACGGGGTCCACCGGCACCGGCTGCGGGACGGGGACCGCCGGGACGGTCGCCGTCGCGGCCGCCGCCCGGTCGGGGCATGCCCTGTGAGGTGGCGAACGGGTTGTTGCCCGGACGCGGAGCGCGTTCACCGTCTCCGCCGCGGCCACGGGGCATGCCCTGTGAGGTGGCGAAGGGGTTGTTGCCCGGGCGGGGACCGCCGGGCCGGGGGCTGGAGGCACCCGGCGTGGAACCACCCGGACGGGTGGAGGGAGCCGGGGTCTCTGCCTTCGGGGCAGGGCGGGCGCCGGGCTTGGCTCCCGTGGACGGAGCCGCGGGGGCGGCCGGCGCGGGGGTTTCAGCTGCGGGAGCTGCCGGGGCAGCCTGGGCAGGCGTTGCCGGTGCTTGTGCCGCGGGGGCCGGAGCCTTGGGCGCGGCCGGGCCGGGTGCGGGTGCTGAAGGACGTGATCCTGCTGCGGGTGCGGGCGCCTTGGGGGCGGCTGCGGGCGTCGCGGCAGGGGCTGCCGACTTGGCAGCGGCGTCGGGGAAGGCGTTGCGCAGTTTCCGCACAACGGGGGCCTCAATGGTGGATGAGGCGGAGCGAACGAATTCGCCCAGTTCCTGCAGTTTTGTCACTGCATCTTTGGAAGTTATACCGAGCTCTTTGGCGAGCTCATGTACGCGGACCTTGGCCACATTTCTCCTGTCTCGGTCCGCACCGAGCCAGGCACGAACCGTCTACTTCTTACTGCGGACCCCAGCCGCTGTTGATGCGAAGGGGCCCATTGCAGAGCGCAACAAAGTTGTCATCGTTACGCACTCATCGCTGGGAACTCATCGGGTTTCCATCAGATTTCTGACCCGCTTTCAGGTTGGACGGTTGGTGTTGCAGCCACCGGGGCGGCGTCAACGTTCGGACCTGACATGATCCAGTGTTCGACGGCGGCTGTTCCGGTCGCGCCCGGAAGGGCACGTCCGAATGCTCGCCGCTTGATCGCCAGAGCCAGGCACGATTGGCTGGGGTGCAGCCATGCACCCCGGCCAGACATCCGGCGTCGTTCATCCACCAGGACAGCGGTTAACCCGCTGCCTTCGGCGACGAGCCGGAGCAACTGCGACCGCAGGCCTTTCTTCCGGCATCCGATGCAGGTACGTTCGGGCTGACTCCCGGTGGAAAGCACTTCTGCCACGGTCATCGTCCTGACGTTCATTCTGCTGGCCCTCGAATACCCGCCTCCGGAGTCCCGGAAAACTGGCATGCACAGGGCACACGGCTGCCGGCCGTTAGGCGCGGTCTTATCTATTCTAGCCCCTTTGGGCCCTTCTGCCCGAAACCGGGTGGCTGCCGGAGTCCGGCAGCCACCCTGCCTTGAACGTTATTTGTCGCGGGGGGCCGCGGCGTCGGAGACGATGTCGATCCGCCAGCCCGTCAGCTTTGCCGCCAGGCGGGCGTTCTGGCCTTCCTTGCCGATGGCCAGGGACAGCTGGTAGTCGGGGACCACCACCCGGGCGGACCGGGTTGCTTCGTCGGTAATGGTGACGGAATTCACGCGCGACGGCGAGAGGGCGCTGGCGATGAAGGTCGCCGGGTTCTCGCTGAAATCGACGATGTCGATCTTTTCGTCGTTGAGTTCGGTCATGACAGCCCGGACCCGCGATCCCATTTCCCCGATGCACGCGCCCTTGGCGTTGATCCCGGGAGTGTTCGCCTTCACGGCAATCTTGGTCCGGTGTCCGGCCTCGCGTGCCAGTGCCACGATTTCCACCGAGTGGTCGGCAATCTCGGGCACTTCGAGTTCGAAAAGCTTCCGGACCAGGCCCGGGTGCGAGCGGGACAGCGTGACTGACGGACCCTTGGTGCCGCGGTGGACGTCGATCACCAGGGCGCGCAGGCGGTTGCCGTGGATGTACTTTTCCCCGGGGACCTGCTCCGGGGGCGGCAGCAGCGCCTCCAGCGATCCGAGGTTGACCTGGATCATGTGCGGGTTGTTGCCCTGCTGGATGGTGCCGGACACCAGCTCGCCCTCGCGGCCCTTGAACTCGCCCAGGACGTTGTCATCCTCGACGTCGCGGAGCCGCTGCAGGATGATTTGGCGCGCAGTGCTGGCAGCGATCCGGCCGAACCCTTCGGGGGTGTGCTCGAATTCGCCGATCGGAGCGCCGTCGTCGTCAATTTCGACAGCCCAGATGGTCACGTGGCCGCTCTTGCGGTCCAGCTCGGCACGCGCTTTTTCGAAGGCGCCGGGCGACTTGTGGTAGGCCACCAGGAGCGCCTGCTCGATGGTGGGGATCAGGAGGTCCAGCGGGATTTCACGCTCACGCTCCAAAAGCCTCAGTGCGCTCATGTCAATATCCATCAGGCCTCCTCGGAAGGTCCATTGTGTTCAGGTTCCAGACCATCCCCGGAGAGGTGGCTGAATTCGATCTCGACTTTTCCGTTGCGGATCCTGTCGAAAGGAAGCTTTACGGGTTCGCCCTGCCGGGGCTTCATGCCCTTCTTGACGGCGACCTCGGGGACCAGGGTCACGCCGTCGTCGTCCACCGACTGGATGCGCCCGGTGACGTTCTCACCCTGGACCACGTTGACCTTGACCATCCGGCCACGGGCACGGTGCCAGTGGCGTGGTTCGGTCAGGGGACGCCCGACGCCGGGCGAGGACACCTCGAGGTCGTACGGGCGCGTGTCGGCGCTGGGGTCGTTGTCCAGGACGTCGGAGAGCACCTTCGAGATGTCGGCAATGACGTCCAGGCTGACACCGCCCGTTTCCTCCTGCGGGAGGTCCACCACGACGTTGACCACCCGGTGCGAGCCGGCGATGTTGATGGCCACGTCCTCAAGGTAGAGCCGGTTGGCCAGGACGGCGGGCTCCAAAAGAGCCCGGAGCCGGGCGGCTTCCGGGTTGTGGGCCGGTGCGGATCCGCTTCCCGTACCGGTGTGGTCTGGTGAAGCCGTGGCTTCTGCATTGCTCACGATGCCGGCCGCCCTCCCTATAGATGATGTGTGTTTACTAGCGTAGCTATTTTACCGGCCCAGTGGTGCACCGGGGTTCCCCCGCAGCGTGACACCATGGTCTGTTGTGAATGACCGCCGCCATGACAGCCACCCGAGCCTGCGTCCGTTCCGTGTTGCCGCCCTCGCCTTGGCGGCGCTGGTTGTCCTGAGCCTCGGTTTCGCCATGGTTCCCGCGGAAAAGCCCGCGCCGGCGGTTCTTTCCTTTTCGGAGCAGGCCCGGGCGGCGGCGCTCACGGACGCCCTGGAACTGCGGGCTGCGGGACAGGGCCTGACGGCCGACGGCGCCGTGGATTCGACCACGGTGGACGCCGTTGTGACGTTGCTGACCATCCAGGCCAGGGCCCTCCAGTCCCCTTCCCCCGAAGCTGGCGCGCAGGGGTCGGGGTCCCCGTCGCCAGCCTCTGCCACCCCTGCCAAGGGGGCGGCAGAGGTGGTCCAGGCACTCGCCGCGAGCGGCCGCGTCCGCATCAGGGACGCAGGCGAGGCCGACGGCGGCTTGGCCCGCCTCCTGGCCGGGACCGGCACAGCCCAGCTGCTCGCGGCCGGGAGGCTCGCTGCGGCGGCCGGGCTGCCGGCGCCGCAGGGCACGGCACCATTACCCGACGCGGATGCTTCCGGGGCTGCCGCCGGCGCGTCACCCTGCGTGGCGCCACCTGCCACTGCGGCCGCGCCGGAGTCCATCGGGTCCGGCGCTCCTGCCGGCGCGCGCCAGGCCTTGGCAGCCGTAACTGTCGCCGAGCAGCAGGCCATCTATGCCTACCAGGCGGCCCTCCCCCGCCTCGCACCGGCGGAGGCGGGCCCTGCGTCTGAATTCCTGGGCCAGCACAAACGCCTTGCCGCGGCCGCGGAAGCACGCTTCCGGCGTGCCTGCGGAGCACCCGTGCCGCAGCAGCCGGGCTATATCCTCGATGGCGGCTTCCTGGCCGCACCTGTGGCGGGGCTGGGCCGGATCGAAGCGTCAACCTTGGCGGCCTACGGCGATGCCGTGGCACTGACCCAGGGCCAGGACCGGGCCTGGGCCCTGGGGGCGCTCGAGTCCACGGCGGTCCGGGCCGCGCGGTGGGGCGCAGACCCGGGACCGGTTCCAGGCCTCATCCTGGACGTGGGGCAACTGCCTGCGCTTCGTGGCGGCGAATCCGCCACGGCATCCCCCACACCATCCTGACCGCAAACTGTGCACCGTTGACTCCCGAAGGCGCCGGCTCGCAGGGGACCACGCCGGAGGGGTGGCACCGGAGCGTCCGGGGTGGTTTGCTGAAGGCATGAACGCGGACGAACCGGCCGACGCCCGGGGCACCACCCCGGAAACCCCGGAGCTGAACCGCCACCGTGAGACCGAACCCCACGGCGACGATACAGCCCACCGGCTGAACTGGCTGCGTGCCGGTGTCCTGGGCGCCAACGACGGCATCGTCTCCGTGGCGGCGATCGTGGTGGGCGTGGCAGGTGCCACCGCCGCGTCCGGCCCCATCCTCACAGCGGGTGTCGCCGGCGTGGTGGGCGGTGCGGTGTCCATGGCGTTGGGCGAGTACGTTTCCGTGAGCAGCCAAAGTGACAGCCAGCGGGCCCTCATCGAGAAGGAACGCCGGGAACTGGCGGAAGAACCGGACGCGGAACTGGCCGAGTTGACCGCCATCTACCAGGCCAAGGGGTTGACCCCCGAGACTGCAGCCAAGGTGGCCCGGGAACTTACGGCCCATGATGTCCTGGCAGCACACTTGTCCGCGGAACTGAACATTGACGAAACGGATATCGTCAGTCCCTGGCACGCGGCGTTCGCCTCGGCGCTCGCCTTTACCATCGGCGCCATCCTGCCCATGCTGGCTATTCTCCTTCCGCCGCCGGAGCTCCGGATCCCGTTGACGTTCGTGTCGGTTTTGGTGGCCCTGGCGTTGACGGGAGCCCTGGGGGCATGGATTGGCGGGGGGTCAAGAACCAAGGCGGCCGTCCGGGTGGTGGTGGGCGGGGCCCTGGCGCTGGCTGCGACGTTCCTCATCGGCAACCTGCTCGGCGCCTCGGGCGTTGTCTGATCCGGTGACCAGGGCGCAGGCAGTCTCCATCCCTCCGGACCTCGAGTCCCGGTACGCACGCACCAGCGCCGGCCGGGCCTGGATCGGCGCCTTGACCGGGCTGCTGGAGGACCGCTTGGCGCAGTGGCACCTTGAGGTCGACCTGGCCCCCGCCAGCCTCCCCTGGAGCGGGCACGGCGGCATGGTGGTCCCGGTCCGGCAGGAGGACGGCTGCCCTGCGGCGCTCAAGATCGCTTTTCCCCACGACGAGGCCATGGTGGAGCGCCATGCGCTGGCGCTTTGGAACGGGCTGGGCGCCGTGACCCTGCTGGCCTCGGACACCGGGTCATGCGCCATGCTCCTGGAACGCCTTGACGCCGGGCGGTCGCTGGCTGCCCTGCCGGTGGACGACGCCGTCCCGGTGTGGGGTGCCTTGGTCCGGCAGTTGGGGCTGGTCCCGGATAAGCGCCCGCAGTGGCTGGAGTTCGGCCACATTGCAGCGCGGGCGGAGCAGTGGAGCGACGACTTTCCCGCGGATTGGGAGCAGCTTGGACGGCCTTTTCCCCGCTGGCTGCTGGAAGCCGCCCTGGAAGTGTGCCAGACCCGCGGCGTGGTCGGGCGGAGGTCTGCCCGGGACCTGCTGGTCCACACAGACCTGCATTTCCTGAATGTCCTGGCCCGTCCCGGGACTGCGGCACCGGATGGGCCACACGGGCGGGACGGTTACGCGGCCATCGACCCGCAGCCAATGATCGGCGAGCCGGAATTCGCCGTCGCGCCCCTGCTGTGGAACCGCCTGGCGGATCTGCCGGCAAAAGATGCCGGCCGCGCCCTGCTCCGGCGGTGCCACGACTTCAGCACGGCCGCCGGCCTCGACCCGGACGCGGCCCGGCAATGGGGCATCGCCAGGGAGGTGGACAACGCGCTGTGGTACGCCGCGCACGGGCACGACGGCGACCTGGCCCGGTCGCTCTGGGTTGCCAGCACGCTGGCCGGGGGCACCCTGGAGAGCTTGCCGCACCCCCATGCCCTGCCGGAGCCGGGCCAGGGCGGATAGGAGCCGGCAGCCGGCCGGAACGTCCCGCCCCGGAAATGGTCACGAATTCCGCACGGCGGCCAGGGCTGAGCGGACAGCTTCCACGGCGGTGGCGACGTCCCCACCGCCGGTATGCCAGTTGCTCACGGAGACGCGGAGGATGTCGCGGTCCTGCCAACGCGAACCGGACATCCATACTTTCCCGTCCTCGATGATGCGGGCCGTCACCGCACGGGTGGTCTCGTCGTCTCCGAACGCGATGCACACCTGGGTGTAGCCGACGTCATTGAGGACCTCCACGCCGTCCAGCGCTGCCAGGCCGTCGGCGATCGCGGCGGCAGCAGCCGCCAGCCCGGCCACCTGGGCTGCGACCCCATCGCGGCCCAGGCTTTTCAGGGCTGCCCAGACCGGCACTCCGCGGGCGCGCCGCGACAACTCCGGGACCTTCTCGAACGGGTCCCCCGGGCCTTCGGCGTCGTGCACGAGGTAACTGGCGTGCAGGCCCATGGCGGCCCGGAGCGCCGCGGCGTCCCGGACAATCGCAATGCCGCAGTCATAGGGCACGTTCAGGGTCTTGTGGGCATCGGTGCCCCACGAGTCTGCTTCCTCGAAGCCTGCGGTGAGGTGCCGCAGTTCCGGCGCGGCAGCCGCCCACAATCCGAACGCACCATCGATGTGCACCCACGCCCCGTGCTTGCGCGCGACGGCGATGGCGTCCGCAAACGGGTCGAAGGCGCCGGAGTGCAGGTTCCCGGCCTGGAGGCACACCAGGGCGGGTCCCGTGCCGGACGCGAGTGCGGCATCCAGCGCGGCAGGGACCAGGCGCCCTTGACCGTCGGCGTCCACCGCCGTCGGCTGTCCCAGCCCAAGGTACCGCAGGCCGAGGTCCACGGTGTCGTGGCGCTCCTTGCCCACGAAGCAGCGGATCCGGGGTGCGCCGGACAGCCCGTCGCGGTCCAGGTCCCAGCCTGCGCCGGTCAGCAGCCGCCACCGGGCGGCAGCCATGCCAGTGAAATTCGCCATGGTGGCGCCGGTGACGAACCCGACGTCCGCGGCGCCGGGCAACCCCAACAAGTCCAGCAGCCAGGTGCCGGCGGCTTCCTCTATGGCAGCCGTGGCCGGAGTGGCATAGCGCAGGCCGGCATTCTGGTCCCAGGCGCTGACCAGCCAGTCCGAGGCAAGGGCAGCGGGAAGGGTGCCGCCGATCACCCAGCCGAAAAACCGGCCCGCGGGCATGGCCATGAGTCCAGGTTCGGCCGCGGCGGCAAGCAGGTCGATGACCTCTGCCGCCGGCATGCCGGCGTCCGGGAGCGGCCCGCCAAAGGCTGCGGCAAGCTCGGACGCGTGCAGGCTGGGCCCCACAGGCCGGATTGGAAGGCTGGCCAGCCAGGCTTGGGTGTGCCTAGCCGCGGCCGCGAGTGCCGGTGCGTACTCGTCATCCCCGGGTGCCATACCTGCATGCTACGCCCGGGCGGGTTCCGCCACGAGGAGCAGTTTTGCGCACCGGTCAGGCGAAGTTGTCCTCCCAGACGTCGTAGCCGAGCTTGACGATCAGCGCGGCGACAACCACCAGGAAGACCACCCGGACAAACTTGCTGCCCTGGTTCACAGCGGTGCGGGCGCCAAGGTAGCCGCCGGCCATGTTGGCTGCCCCGAGCAGCAGGCCGAGGCCCCACAGGATGGACCCGTGCGGCAGGAAGAACAGCAGCGCACCGGCGTTGGTGGCCATGTTCACGATCTTGGCTTTGGCGCTGGCCTCCAGGAACGCGTAGCCCATGGCGGACACCAGGGCGATGACCAGGAAGGACCCCGTCCCGGGACCGATGAGTCCGTCGTAGAAGCCGATCACGGCACCGATGAGGCAGGCGACGACGTAGTGCTTGTGGCCGTCGTGCCGCAGCGCCGTCAGCTCGCCCACAGTGGGCTTCAGCGCGGTGAAGAGTGCGACGGCGACCAGCGCCACCACGATGATCGGCTTGAACACCCCGGCGGGCAGGGAAGCGGCCAGGCTGGCGCCGCCAAAACTGCCTGCCAAGGCAATGGCTGCCATGGGAACGGCGGTCCGAAGGTCTGGTCCCACCCGCCGGTAGTACGTCGCTGCACTCGTGGCGGTTCCGAAGATGGAGCCCATCTTGTTGGTGGCCAATGCCTGCACCGGCGCGATGCCGGGAACCAGCAGCAGCGCCGGAAGCTGGATGAGGCCTCCCCCGCCCACTACCGCATCAACCCAGCCGGCCGCGAACCCAGCTACCACGATCAGGATGATGGTGGTGAGCTGGATCGACTCGAAGCCGGAGATCACCGGTTGCGGACGGCGTTGACCACGTAGTCGACGGCCTTGTCCACTGCAACGTTCTCGGCCTCGCCGCTGCGGCGGTCCTTGATCTCCACCACGCCGTCCACCAGTCCGCGGCCTACGGCCAGGATGGTGGGCACGCCCACAAGCTCGGCATCGCCAAACTTCACGCCGGGCGAGACTTTGGGGCGGTCGTCGTAGATCACGGAGAGGCCGGCCTCTTCGAGTTCTGCGGACAACTTTTCCGCTGCCTGGAAGATTTCGTCCCCGCGGCCCACGGCCACGACGTGGACGTCGGCCGGAGCCACCGTGCGGGGCCAGACCAGGCCGCGCTCGTCATGGTTGGCTTCGGCAAGCGCGGCAACGGCACGGGTGACGCCGACGCCATAGGAGCCCATGGTGACCACCACCTGCTTGCCATTCTGGTCCAGGACCTTGAGGTCAAGGGCTTCGGCATACTTGCGGCCGAGCTGGAAGATGTGGCCCATCTCGATGCCGCGGGCCGTCTCCAGGGGGCCGGAACCGTCAGGTGAGGGGTCCCCTGCGCGGACTTCGGTGCACTCGATGACGCCGTCCCAGGTGAAGTCGCGTCCGGCCACCAGGCCGAAGACGTGCTTGCCTGCCTGGTTGGCGCCGGTAATCCACGTTGTTCCGCTGACCACGCGCGGGTCCACGAGGTACAGCAGCTTGGTGGCACTCTCGGTACCCAGGAGCGGCTGGTCGAGCGACAGGCCGGGGCCCAGGTAGCCCTTGACGATCAGGGGCTGCTTCTTGAGGTCTTCCTCGCCGGCCTGCTCGAGGCCGATCTCGCCCGCGATCGGCAGGAACGCACCAATGTTGGCTTCCACGCGCTTGAGGTCCACGGCGCGGTCACCGGGAACGCCGATGACCACCAGCTGCCGCTCGCCGGTGGGCAGCGTCACGGCGAGGACCACATTCTTCAGCGTGTCAGAGGCGCTCCAGGCGCCGCCGTCGGCCTCTGCCCGCGGGGCAATCTGGTTCGAAGCCGCCACCAGCGTCTCGATGGTGGGCGTATCCGGGGTGTCCAGGACTTCGGCGGCCGGGGCGTTGCTGAAGTCGATCTCGTCGGGAACCACGGTGGTGACGGCCTCAACGTTGGCTGCATACCCGCCGGCGGAACGGACGAAAGTGTCCTCCCCGATTTCGGTGGGGAACAGGAATTCCTCGCTCTTGGACCCGCCCATGGCACCGGCGGTGGCTGCCACCGGAACCACCTCGAGGCCCAGGCGTTCGAAGATCTTCAGGTAGGCGCCCCGGTGGGCTGCGTAGCTGGCATCCAGGCCGGCGTCGTCGACGTCGAAGGAGTAGGAGTCCTTCATGATGAACTCACGGCCGCGCAGGAGGCCCGCACGCGGGCGTGCTTCATCGCGGTACTTGTTCTGGATCTGGTACAGGCTCAGCGGGAGGTCCTTGTAGGAGGAATACAGGTCCTTGACCAGGAGCGTGAACATTTCCTCGTGCGTGGGAGCCAGCAGGTAGTCGGCGCCTTTGCGGTCCTGGAGCCGGAACAGGCCCTCACCGTACTCGGTCCATCGGTTGGTGGCCTCATACGGCTCGCGCGGGAGGAGTGCCGGGAAGTGCACTTCCTGGGCGCCGATGGCGGCCATTTCCTGGCGGATGATCTCCTCGACCTTGCGCAGGACGCTCAGCCCCAGCGGAAGCCACGTGTAGATTCCGGGAGCCGCGCGGCGGATGTAGCCGGCGCGGACCAACAGTTTGTGGCTGGCAACCTCGGCATCGACGGGGTCTTCGCGCAGCGTGCGAAGGAAAAACTGGGACAGTCGTAGGACCACGGGTGGTATCCGTTTCTGGGGAAGTGCTGGGTCAGCAGGGCCGGACAATTCGTCTGGGTACTAATCTACCGGCACACACCCTGCGGCACTGACTGGAGGGGCAGGCCGCCCGGGCCGGGAAGCCCGCTGCGCCGGGAAACAGTAGGGCCACGCCCGGAAAATACAAAGCCCCTGGCCCCCCAGTGAGGCTGGTCATCGCATCCGGGCGTGGCCCAACGCCGTTATCGCCTAAGTACTGGTGAGGACTGGTGAGACCGCCCACCCCACTTCCAGCGCAGCTAGATTGAACCTATGTGATGGTGAACACGTTTGACAAGTGTTTCGGCGCCGGAGGATTCCCTTGCCCCCTCGGCCACCCCGGCCTACATTTAATTCACCAGGTGATGAATTCCCCGGCGGATCCGTCAGGGGAAGCCCTGCGCGGTGACGGAGGCGTTATGGCCCACCCGGAAGCACCCCTGGCGGAGGTCCGCCGGCAGGCCATCCCGGCCGTCGCGGCGTCCTCACTGACCGTGAAACTGGGACGGCGTACCGTGCTGGCCGGGCTGAACTTCAGCATTCCCGCAGGACGCATCACCGGTCTGCTGGGACCCTCCGGAAGCGGCAAGACCACGCTCATGCGCACCATCGTGGGAGCGCAGCGCATAGCCGGCGGCACCGTCGAGGTGCTGGGCCTGCCGGCGGGCAGTGCCATCTTGCGGCGGCAGGTTGGGTACGTCACCCAGTCCCCCAGTGTCTATCCGGACCTGACCGTCGAAGCGAACGTCCGCTATTTCGGTGCCATGCACCGGAAAGGGAAAGCCGACGTGGCCGAGGCGATTGCCGCCGTCGGCCTCGACGCACTGGCACGGCGCAAGGCCGCCGACCTCTCCGGCGGCCAGGTCAACCGCGTCTCCCTGGCCTGCGCACTGGTGGCCCACCCCCGCCTGCTGGTGCTGGACGAGCCCACCGTCGGCCTGGACCCTGTCCTCCGGGCCGACCTGTGGGAACGGTTTCGGGCCATGGCACGGGCCGGGACAACCCTCCTGGTCTCCAGCCACGTCATGGAAGAGGCCAGCCGCTGCGACACGCTGCTGCTGTTGCGGGAGGGCCGGCTCCTCGCCCAACTCACGCCGGACGAGCTCAGCAGGCGCGGACACAGCAGCAACCTGGAACAGGCCTTCCTGGCCATTATCCGGAACGCGGACCACGCCGGGACAGCCGATGAAGCGGAAGCCGTGGCATCGTCCCGCCCGGAAGGGACGGTGCACTGATGGATATCCTGATGATGCTCGCCACCACCCGCCGGGTGCTCAGCCAGCTCCGCCACGACCACCGCAGCATTGCCCTGATCCTGGTGGTCCCGGCGCTGCTGCTCACGGCGGTGTACTTCCTCTATGAGAATGAGGTGCTGCCGCCGGGCGTTCCCCGGACGTTCGACCGGGTTGGCCTGATGATGCTGGCGATCTTTCCGTTCGTGGTGATGTTCCTGGTCACCTCCATCACCATGCTCAGGGAACGTATGTCCGGGACCTTGGAGCGGCTGCTCACCACGCCGGTGCACAAGGCGGACCTGTTGTTCGGGTACGGCATGGCCTTCTCCCTGATGGCCGCACTCCAGTCACTGGTGGCTACAGCGGTGGCCTACTGGATTTTTGGCCTGGACATCGCCGGCGCCCCCGGCTACGTGGTGCTGATCGCGGTGATCAACGCCGTCCTGGGCGTCGCGCTGGGCCTGTTCTGTTCGGCCTTTGCCAGGACCGAATTCCAGGCCGTCCAGTTCATGCCGGTAGTGGTGGTGCCGCAGATCCTGTTGTGTGGACTGTTCGTTGCCCGGGACCGGATGAATGACGTACTGGAAGCCATCTCCAACGTGCTCCCCCTGACGTACTCGGTGGACGCCCTCCAAGAGGTCGCCGCCCATACTGAGGCAACCAGCCGGTTGTGGCAGGACGCGGCGGCCATGGCCGGCATCTCACTCGGCGTGCTGGTGCTTGCCGCGTTGACGCTCCGCCGGCGGACAGCGTGACCTTTCCCGGGCCAGCGGATCCGGGAGGGAGTCCGGCGGGTTCCGCCGGCCGCTCGAAGGCTTCAGGGCGCCCGGCGGGCTTCGGGCGCCGCGGACGCCGCGTGGGCGCCACCGCGTCCCGCGACCACATCCTCGACGCCGCCCGGAGGCTTTTCGCCGAACACGGCTTTGACGGGACCAGCCTGCGCCAGGTGGCCCGCGCCGCGGGAGTGGATCCGGCCATGATCCACCATTTCTTCAACGGCAAGGACGAACTCTTTGCCCTCAGCGTGGAACTGCCTGCCGACCCGGAGCAGGTCCTTGCGGGCATGGCGAAATCGGACCCTGACCAGCGGGCCGAGTTGATGGTCCGCACGGTCCTCCGGCTCTGGGAAAGCCCCGCCCAGGCCGGCCTCCTGGCCTTCCTGCGCGGAACCATCGGGTCCACGGCCAGGACGTCGCAGCTTCGGGAGGCGGTGGCACGCCGGGTGATCACCAGGATCACGGCTTCGGTTCCCGGGCCGCCGCAGGAAGTGGCGCTGCGCGGAAGCCTCGTGGCAAGCCAGATCGTGGGTTTGATGATGGTCCGTTACGTGGTGCGGCTGGAACCGCTCGCGTCAGCACCCGCGGATGATGTGGTGCGGCTGGTGGCACCCACGGTGCAGCGCTACCTCACCGGCCCTATTTGACCAGGGCAGCAGCCGAGTCGAGGAGCGCACCGGCCCGTTGGACGGCGTCGTCCTCGCTCGCGCCCCCGGAGGCGACGGAAGTGAGCACCACGCCCTGCTGCACCGCCTGCGCCGTGACCGTGGACTGCGTACGGCCGTCCGGCAAGGTGGCGTCCGTACGATATGCGAAGACGCCGGGAACAGAGCCCACGCCCTGCAGGGCCTTCACGGTGACCGAGACCTCCATGCCCGAGGCCGTCATGGTCATGGAGGAGCACTTGGCCAGCTGGTCCGCGGAGCTGGCCACCTTGCCCAGCAGGCTCTGGTCCAGGCCGGCGATCAGCGATAGCGCGGTCGCCGCACCTGTGCCGGCGTCGGTGCTCATGCCGATGGCCATGGTGGCGCCATCGACGTTCGGCACGGCGCTGGCAGCTGCGAGTTCCTTGCACTCCGCGGGCTTGACGTCGATCGACGCGAGCATAGTCTTGGTCTGGTCCAGCGTCTTGGTGATATCAACGGCGGGCAGGACTGTCAGCCTGCGGTCCGCCGAGTCCCTGACCTGCCCCACGATGGCAGCAAGCTGTTCGGACGTATAGGCCTTGGCGGTAGGCGTGGGCGTTGCCGCGGGAGTTGGGGCGGCTGTGGTCTGTGACGCCGCGGGCGCTGCGGTCGGGGAATCCGCGGCCTGCGGGGCGGCCGGTCCCCCGCACCCGGATACCGCCATGGCCAGGAGGGCAGAAGCCCCGAATGTTCCCAGCACGGTCTTCTTCATTTTTCCCCCAATTTTCAGTTCTCCTCCGGCGGACGCCGCTAGAAAAGAACTGTAGCGAACGTACCCACCTGCCGGAAGCCGACACGTTCGTACGTGGACCGGGCCTTGGTGTTGAAGCCGTTGACGTACAGGCTGGTCACGGGCGCGATCTTCTGCGCTCTTTCCACCACGGCGGACATGTAGCCGGAGCTCAGCCCCTGGCCGCGGTACCGGGGATTCATCCACACACCCTGGACCTGGGTGACGTCCGCGGTGACGGCCCCCAGTTCGGCCTTGAAAACCACTTCATGTGCCTCGTTCAGGTGGACCAGGGAGTGGCCCTGCCGGATGAGGCCTTCCACCCGGCGGCTGTAGAACTCCCGGCCGCCCAAGTATGGCGAGTATCCTACTTCTTCCTCAAACATGGCGGCGCAGGCCGGAAGGATACGGTCAAAGTCGGCCAAGTTGCCCTGGGCCAAACCCGGGTGGGGCTGGACCCGTGGCCGCTCCGCGATGACCATCAGCGGCTGGTCCGCCCGCACTTCGTGGGCACGGTGGCCCAGTTGGGCGAGTTCCGCATGAAGGGCCAGCACTGCCTCCGCAGGCCCAAAGGCGGACGCATACCGGCGCCCGGAGCTGTTCGCGGCCCCGGCTACCAGCGACGCAAGGGCGGGGTCCAGCTGGACCGGCACCAGGTTTGCCCCGGCCCAGCAGGCACCGGAAAGGACGCCGTTGTCGAACACGCCCAGAACGCCGGCGCCTCCGGCAGTGGGTGCTGCGGTGCCCGTGGCGCGCAAATGCGCCAGGATGAACACGTTGGTAACGGGATCCTGCTGCGCCAGACTGGTCAGCGCCGCGGTGTCCTGGCCGTCAAGCGTTCGGACGGAAATACCCGCAGGGTCGGGATCGTCCCTACGAGACGCTAACCACGGGGCTACCCTTGACAGCATCTTCGCCATCGGCCTCCCCCATCTCTTCCGCGATACGCATGGCCTCTTCGATCAGTGTCTCAACAATCTGGCTCTCAGGGACAGTCTTGATGACCTCGCCCTTCACAAAGATCTGGCCCTTGCCGTTTCCGGACGCAACGCCGAGGTCCGCTTCGCGGGCCTCGCCCGGACCGTTCACGACGCAGCCCATGACAGCGACGCGCAGCGGGATCTCCATCCCTTCCAGCCCGGCGGTGACCTGCTCGGCCAAAGTGTAGACGTCCACCTGGGCCCGTCCGCAGGAGGGGCAGGAGACGATTTCCAGCTTGCGGGGACGAAGGTTGAGGGACTGGAGGATCTGGTTGCCCACCTTGATTTCCTCCACCGGCGGGGCGGACAGGGACACCCGGATGGTGTCACCGATCCCCCGGGACAGCAGGGCCCCGAACGCGGTGGCGGACTTGATGGTCCCCTGGAACGCGGGGCCGGCCTCGGTGACGCCGAGGTGCAGCGGCCAGTCGCCCTTTTCGGCGAGCATTTCGTAGGCGGCCACCATGATCACGGGGTCGTTATGCTTGACCGAGATCTTGAAGTCGTGGAAGCCGTGTTCCTCGAAAAGGGACGCTTCCCAGACAGCGGACTCGACGAGCGCTTCGGGGGTGGCCTTGCCGTACTTCTTGAGGATGCCCGGTTCCAAGGAGCCTGCATTGACGCCGATCCGGATCGAGGTGCCGTGGTCCTTCGCGGCGGCCGCGATTTCCTTGACCTGGTCATCGAACTTCCGGATGTTCCCGGGGTTCACGCGCACTGCCGCGCAACCGGCCTCGATGGCGGCGAAGACATACTTGGGCTGGAAGTGGATGTCTGCGATCACCGGGATCTGGGACTTGCGGGCGATGATGGGCAGCGCCTCGGCATCGTCTGCGGACGGGCACGCGACGCGCACGATGTCGCAGCCGGACGCCGTCAGCTCAGCAATCTGCTGGAGGGTGGCGTTGATGTCCGTGGTGGGCGTGGTGGTCATGGACTGCACGCTGATGGGGAAATCAGATCCCACGCCTACCGAGCCGACTTTGATCTGGCGCGTCTTGCGGCGGGGTGCCAGGACGGGCGGCGGTGCTGACGGCATTCCCAGGCTGACCGAGGTCACGTGGACTCCTTGGGTTGAAAGGGTAGGGATGCGGTTACGCGGCGAGCCCGGCAAGCATGCCGGTGACCGGTGACCATTCAGTGATGCGGGTCCCGGCGATGACGCCCGCCGCGGCAAACGGGTCCTGCTTAAGGATCGAGTTCAGGGCAGCTTCGTCTGTTGCCGTGAAGATCAGGAGGGCACCGGCCCCGTCGCCGTAGGGTCCGCTGGCCACGATGACACCGTCCTGCGCCAAGCCGCCTGTCCATTCGCGGTGCGCGGGCCGGACCTCGTTGCGGGTTTCGGTGGAGTTGGCGGCGTAAACGTACTCAACGGCAAAAACTGTCATACGGCTACCCTATCGCCATGCCTGCCTTCGTACCCATCCGGGCTGTCCCGGTTCGAGGACGCGGTGGACGTTTACTGCAGGAAAAGGACTTTGGCGGTGGCTGCGATTCCTGCCGCCCAGAGCATGGAGGTGAGGGTTCCGATGATGAAGCGCTCCGCGGCCACAGGGGTCTCCTTGAGTTCAGCGAACCTGCCGAGGCCCTTGATCGCGACGATGTAGGCGATGGCGACCGGCTGGCCGGCCAGGATGGCAAGGCATACGCCGAGCCGTTCCAGCACGCCGATGATGGCGCCGCCGCGCAGGATGCGCTGGCCCGGAGCCGACGCTGCTGCGTCCGTTCCGTTCGACGTCGCCGGCCCGGGTTGCGCCGTCAGCTCGCCGTCCACCGTGACGTCGGCGGACGGGTCCTGGGCAGCGGAGCCGGCGTCCGTTGCCGTCGTGGCGGCATCGGTTTTGTCGTCAATGGTCCTGGCGAGCTTGAACACCAAGGCCGTCACCGGCCATCCCACGAAACCTGCCACCGCCAAGGCCACGGCCACCCACACTGCGGTCACTTGACTCCTCCATCGCCGGCTCCGGTTTCCTGTACGGCCGGGACCACCTGTGCTTGGGCGAGATCAAGCAGCAGCGATGCGGCCGGCCGTGCTGCCCATTCTTCCTGCCATCCGGAGCGAAGCACGGTACGGCTCACGGACTGCTCCGATATTCCAAGTTCCCTGGCCACCTGCTTTTGGCTGCCGTGCCGGGCCGGACCAGGCCGGCCGGCTCCGGGCGCGCCGGCGTCCAGGTGCCGCAGCGCGTCAACCACCCGCCACTGGGCTTCCGTCCGCTCTTGGACCAGGCGGCCCAGCAGCCGGAGCACCGCTTCGGCTTTGGCGCATGTCCGCTCCCCTTCCCCGGCCGGGGTATTCCCGCCCGCCTCCCCCGCCATGATGCCGGCCACCACTGACACCGGCACTTGGGAAGCGGCGGCCTTGGCGCGCTCAACGGCCTTCCGGGCAGCCACGAACGCGGTACCGGTGCCTTCCCGCGGGCTGGCACCCGCCGGCAGCGTCACGGTTCCGACGCCGATGCCGACGTACCAGTGCCCTTCGCGGAGCGCGTACAGGGCGATGTCCACGACGGCATCAGCGTCCCGCACCACCCCTTGGACTTCGTCGCCGACCGACCGCTCGAAAGCCGGCCTGCCGGCCCCGGCAGGTTCGAGGCGCGCGATCTGCTCAATGAAACCCGGGACCCGGTCCAGGTCACCCGTGCTGCCACGCTGGTCGATCGTCATTACGAACATAGATCAACCATAGGCGGGTGATTCATAACAATCAATCAAATCTGACTGATTTAGCAAAGTCAGCCTAAATCGGCTGATGTCAGAACAGATTGACGGGCTTGACGATGTCCGCGTAGATCAATAGGGCGCTCATGCCCATCAACAAAGCCGCCACGACGTAGGTCACGGGCAGCAGTTTCGCGATGTCGAACGCTCCCGGGTCCGGCCGGCCGCGCAGCCTGGCTACGGCGCGGCGCGCTCCTTCGTACAGGGCTCCGGCCACATGGCCGCCGTCAAGGGGCAGCAGCGGGATGAGGTTGAATACGGCCAGTGCGAAGTTCAGGCCAGCCAGCAGGCCCACGAGGGTGGCGAGCCGGGACTGGAGCGGGACAGCTTCCATGGCGGCAACCTCGCCGGCCACCCGGCCCACGCCCACCACGCTGATGGGGCCGTTGGGGTCCCGGGGTTCCTCGCTGAAAGCGGCCTTGGCTACGCCCACCACACGGGCGGGCAGGTTGAACACCACGCCGGCCACCTGCCGGATGTTCTCTCCGGCCATGGGCAGGACGGACGACGCCGGCTGGGACACGAGCGCCGTTTGCGCGCCGATGCCAAGGAAACCGACGTCCTGGTACTGGAGGTTGCCGGCAGCATCGGTGACCTGCCGCCCGTCGGCGCCCATCACGGGCCGGGAAGACAGGACCGGCGTCACCGTGGTTGACACGGCAGCGCCGTCCCGCTGAACGGTGATGGCCACTTCCTTGCCGGCAGAGGCGCGGATCCACTCCGTCAGCTGGTCCCAGCTGGTGACGGCCTTGCCGTCGAAGGAGGTGATGGTGTCATTGGGTTTGAGCCCCGCCGCTGCCGCGGGGGTCAACTGGCAGTCGGCAGAGTCGGGATCGACGGTTTGCCCTGCGGCCACTTGGCATTTGGAGACGTCGGAGATGGTGGTGGTGGCGGTGGCAATGCCAAATCCCATCAGGAGGACGGCCGTCAGCACCACCCCGAGGACCATGTTCATGGCCGGCCCGCCCAGCATCACGATCACTTTTTTCCAGACCGGCAGCCGGTAGAAGACGCGGTCGTGGTCGCCGGGTCCTACCTCTTCGTGGGCTAGTGACCGGGCTTCCGTAGCCAGCGTCTGGAACATCCCGGTACTGGAGGGCCGGACCGAGCCGTCCTCCTTGTTGGGCGGGTACATGCCGATCATCGAGACGTAGCCGCCCAGCGGAACGGCTTTCACGCCGTACTCGGTTTCACCCTTGCGGCGTGACCAGAGGGTGGGCCCGAAGCCGATCATGTACTTGGTGACGCGCACCTTGAAGAGCTTGGCCGGCACCAGGTGCCCCACCTCGTGGAGGGCGATGGACACGGCAATGCCGACGGCCACGAAGACGACGCCGAGGATGAAAAGTAGGACAGGGGTCATGGAGGTGCTGCTGCTTCCTAGAGACTGCTGACTGCTAAACGTTCGTGGGCGCGGGCGCGTGCCCAGCTTTCAGCATCCAGCACCGACTCCACTGTCAGCCCGGAGGAACCTGAATGTTCGCTGAGCACCCCGTCCACGGTATCGACGATGTCGGTGAACCGGATCCGGCCCGCATGGAACGCCGTAACGGCCTCTTCGTTGGCCGCATTGAAAACAGCAGGGAAGGTGCTGCCTTGCTTGGCGGCGTCCTTGGCAAGGTCAACGGCCGGGAAGGCTGCAGCATCCAGGGGTTCAAAGGTCCAGGTGGCGGCCTGGGTCCAGTCGCAGGCGGGCGCGGCCATGGGTACCCGGGCCGGCCAGCCCAGGCCAAGGGCAATCGGAAGCCGCATGTCCGGCGGGGAGGCCTGGGCAATGGTGGAGCCGTCAACGAACTGGACCATCGAATGGACGACGGACTGCGGGTGCACCACCACATCGATCCGGTCGAGCGGGATATCGAACAGCAGGTGGGCTTCGATGACTTCCAGTCCCTTGTTGACCAGGGTGGCCGAATTGGTGGTGACCATGACCCCCATGTCCCAGGTGGGGTGCGCCAGCGCCTCGCGTGGCGTGACGGAATGCAGCTGCTCCCGGCTCCTGCCGCGGAAAGGCCCCCCCGAGGCGGTCAGGATGAGCCGGTCCACCTCGGCTGCCGTACCTGCGCGCAGGCACTGGGCGATCGCCGAGTGTTCCGAGTCAACGGGCACAATCTGGCCTTCCTTGGCCGCAGCCTTGACCAGGCTGCCGCCAACGATCAGCGATTCCTTGTTGGCCAGGGCCAGGGTGGCCCCGGAGCGGAGTGCCGCAAGGGTGGGCGCCAGGCCAATGGAACCGGTGATGCCGTTGAGGACCACATCCGCTTCCACCGCGGCGATCCGGGCCGAGGCGTCAGGTCCGGCCGCGATTTCCGGGCGGTACCCGGGACGGCCGGCGGCGGCTGCTGCTTCCCGGATAAGGGATTCCAGCCGGCCGGGGTCACCGGCGGCGATGCCCACCACGGCGGCGCCGGTGTGGACCGCCTGGCGGGCCAGCAGTTCAAGGTTGCCGCCACCGGCACTGAGTGCCACCACCTCGAACAGGTGCGGGGCGCCGTCGACGACGTCGATCGCCTGGGTGCCGATGGAACCGGTGGATCCGAGGAGGACGATTCTGCGTGGCTGCATCCGTTAAGTATCCCGCACGCGGCCGGGCCTGCTGCGCCTTGACCGCCGGGCGGCCGGGCGTAACGTGGAAACCGTGGACTGGCTCACCTGGTTCGATGCGCCGGAGTATGAATTTGCCCGGCAGGTGCTGCAACGGGGCGTCGCAGCGTTGTACTTCGTTGCGTTCCTGTCCACGCTGAACCAGTTCCCGGCCTTGCTCGGAGAGCGCGGCCTCCTTCCGGTGCCGGACTTCCTGGCCGCGTTTTCCCGGTTGTCCCGGCCCACGCTGTTCCGTTGGCGGTATTCCGACCGGCTGCTGCGCGGTGTCTGCGCCGCAGGCCTGGCGGTCTCGGCGCTGCTCGTCGCCGGGCTCCCCCAGGCCGGACCGCCCTGGGTTCCATTGCTGGCGTTCCTTGCCCTGTGGCTTTTGTACATGTCCATCGTGAACGTGGGGCAGACCTTCTACGGGTTCGGCTGGGAGATGCTGCTGCTGGAGGCCGGTTTCACCGTGGCCTTCCTGGGATCGGACCAGACGGAACCGCCGCGGACCATCCTGATCCTGGTGGTGTGGCTGGTGTTCCGGCTGGAATTCGGGGCAGGCATGATCAAGATCCGCGGCGGCCGCGAATGGCGGGACCTGACGGCCTTGTACTACCACCATGAAACCCAGCCCATGCCGGGCCCCCTCAGCAGGCAGGCACACCTGCTGCCGAAGCCGCTGCACCGGGTCGAAGTGGTGGGCAACCACATCGCCCAACTGGTGGTGCCGTTCCTGCTGTTCGCCCCGCAGCCGGTGGCGGGCGTGGCGGCGGCCGTCGTCGTGGCCACCCAGCTGTGGCTGGTGGCGAGCGGCAACTTTGCATGGCTGAACTGGATGGCGATCATCCTGGCGTTTGCCGCGGTCAGCGATCCCGTGGCCCACGCCGTGATCCCGGCCGTCCCGGCGGACTGGCACGCCGGCGCAGCACCGGCCACTCCCCTGTGGTGGCTGGCCATAACGCTGGCGGCGTCCCTCCTGCTGCTGGTCCTTAGCTACTGGCCTTTGCGGAACCTCTTCTCCCGCCGGCAGCTCATGAATGCCAGCTTCAACCGGTGGCAGCTGGTCAATGCCTACGGCGCCTTCGGCACGGTGACCAGGCAGCGCATCGAGATCGTGGTTGAAGGAACCTTGGACGGGAACCCCGGGGACGCGTCGGACTGGCGCGAGTACGGCTTCAAGGGCAAACCCGGCGATGTCAGCCGCATTCCCCGGCAGTGGGCTCCGTACCACCTGCGGCTGGACTGGCTGATGTGGTTCCTGCCGCTGCGGAGCGTGCACGAGGAATGGTTCTATGCCTTCCTGGGCAAACTGCTCGTGGCGGACCGGCAGGTGTTGCGGCTGCTCCGGCATGACCCGTTCGACGGCGCCGCGCCGCGCCTGGTGCGCGTGCGAAGTTTCCATTACCGCTTCGCCACCCGGAAGGAGCTCCGGGAGACCGGGAACCGCTGGGTGCGGACGCTGCTGTACGAGCCCATTCCGCCCACGTCCCTTCGCCGGCCGACGGGACGGAAGGGCAGCTAGGCGTCCCTGCCTGCACGGCGCAGGATGCCTTCGGCGTGCTTCAGGATTGGCCCGTCGATCATCTTTCCGTGGTGTTGGAAGACCCCGCTCCCGGCCGCCGCGGCAGCGTCCAGCAGTTCACGCGCCGCGGCCACCTCCTCCTCGGAGGGAGCGTAGGCTTTGCGGACCACGGCAGCCTGGCCTGGATGGATACACGCCTTGGAGCCGAACCCGGAGGCCACGGCGTCGGCGGTTTCGTCCGCCAGCCCGTCGAGGTCGGGGATGTTGGTGTACACGGCGTCGATGGCTTCCTTGCCCAAGGCCCTGGCGGCCAGCAGCACCGAGGAGCGGGCGTGCAGGGCGACCGCCCGGTAGCCGCCGTCGTCCTTCCTGCTGGAGGTGCCGCCCAACGTGGCCACGAGGTCCTCTGCTCCCCACATCAGGGCCACAACGTTGGGGGCAGCCGCAATGGCGGGGGCGTTCAGCACGCCCAGGGCCGTTTCGCACAGCGCAATGACCTGGTAGCCTTCCAGCGCCTTAAGCTGTTCAGCCGATTCCGCCTTGGCGAGCATCACCGTGCGGTACGGCGTGTGCGCCAGGCAGTGCAGGTCCTTCGCGAAGTCGTCCGTGCCGACCGGGTTGACCCGGACGATGGTCCGGCTGGGGTCAAGTTCGGGATCGTCTCCTGCAGCGCCCGCCTGGGCCAGGATTGCCCCGCGCGCCCGCTGCTTGTCCGGTGGCGCCACGGCGTCCTCGAGGTCCAGGATCACGGCGTCCGCCCGCGCTGCGGCTTTCAGGTAGCGCTCGGGGCGGTCGGCGGGGCAAAAGAGCAGGGCCGGGCCCATCACAAATGTCATACGGGCATTCTCCCCTGTGCGCCGGGCTGGTCCTGGTGGGCGCCCCGGGTCCACATGAGGCAGCTTCTGGTGGCCCGTGCCACCACGGCTCCGTCCTGGTTGCGCCCGGTGTGCTCCATGGTGACGATGCCCTGGCCGGGCCGGGAGGCCGAAAGCCGCTTGCCGGTGATCACGGTCTCGGTGTAGAGCGTGTCCCCGTGGTAGAGCGGGTGCGGGAAGGAGACATCGGTCAGCCCGAGCTGGGCGATGATGGTCCCCTGGGTCAACTGGGTGACGGACTGCCCCACCATGGTGGCGAGCGTGAACATCGAGTTCATCAGCCGCTGGCCAAAGGGCTGCCCCGCGCTCCAGGCCGCGTCCAGGTGCAGCGCCTGCGTGTTCATGGTGAGGGTGGTGAAGAGGACGTTGTCCGTTTCCGTCACGGTGCGTCCGGGCCGGTGGGCATACAGCACGCCCTCCTCCAGCTCGTCGAAGTAGAGCCCGCGCTGCTCGATGACGCGCCTGCCGCCCCCTCCGGCCGTTGGGCCGGCCGGAACTCCATCAGTGGGGTTGGTGCCGGTCATACGGTGAGTTCCTGGTCTTCTTCGTACAATTCCGCACCGGTGGCGGCCACCACGTCTTCGACGGAAACGTTGGGGGCCAGCTCGCGCAGCACCAGCCGGGAGGGGCCGCCGTCCCGGACGACGTCGATCACGGCGAGGTCGGTGATGATCCGGTCCACGCAGCCTTTGCCGGTCAGCGGGAGCGAGCACTCCCGGACGATCTTGGGATTGCCGTTCCGGTCCACGTGCTCCATCATCACGATCACGCGCTTGGCGCCAAACACCAGGTCCATGGCGCCGCCCATTCCCTTGACCATCTTTCCCGGGACCATCCAGTTGGCGAGGTCTCCGTTGGCGGCCACTTCCATCGCGCCCAGGACGGCGAGGTCCACGTGGCCGCCGCGGATCATGCCAAACGACGTTGCCGAGTCGAAGAACGCCGCACCCCGGTTTACCGTCACGGTCTCCTTGCCGGCATTGATCAGGTCCGGATCCACCGCGTCCTCCGCCGGGTAGGGGCCGACGCCCAGGATCCCGTTCTCCGAGTGCAGCACCACTTCCACCCCGGCCGGGATGTAGTTGGGTATCAGGGTGGGCATGCCGATGCCCAGGTTGACGTACTGGCCGTTGCGGAGTTCCCGGGCAACCCTGGCGGCCAGTTCGTTCCGCGTCCAGCCTTTGCTGCCTGCTGCGGCGGCGGCTCCGCCGGGCCCGGGTTGGTGCCCGCCGCCGCGCCGGTATTCCGGACGGACCGCTTCCGGGCGGGGCGCCTCGGGGCTGTTGGGATCCATGGTCATGCTCCTGCCTGCTGGTCACTGCCGGCGGGGCTTCCGCCCGCCGCGGCCGGGGCCGCCAGGGCCACCGTCCGCTTTTCGATGCGCTTTTCCCCGCCGGCCGCCAGGACCACCCGCTGGACGAAGATCCCGGGGGTGTGGATGTGTTCGGGGTCCAGTTCGCCGGGTTCGACGAGTTCCTCCACCTCGGCGATGGTGATGCGTCCGGCCATGGCGCAGAGCGGGTTGAAGTTCATGGCCGTGGCATGGAAGACCAGGTTGCCGTGCCAGTCACCTTTCCAGGCGTGCACCAGCCCGTAGTCGGGGGTGAGGGATTCTTCCAGGACGTAGTCCACTCCCCCGAAGGAGCGCACTTCCTTGGCCGCGGAGGCGATGGCAATGCCGCCGTCGGCGTCGTACTTCTGCGGCAGACCGCCGTCGGACACCTGGGTCCCCACCCCCGCCTTGGTGTAGAACGCGGGGATGCCGGCGCCGCCGGCGCGCAGCTTCTCGGCCAGGGTGCCCTGCGGTGTCAACACCACCTCGAGCTCACCGGCAAGGTACTGGCGGGCGAACTCCTTGTTCTCCCCCACGTAGGAGCTGATGGTGCGGCGGATGCGGCCGTCGCGGAGCAGGATACCCAAGCCCCAGTCATCCACGCCGCAGTTATTGCTGACCGTTTCCAGGCCAGTAGTGCCGGCGCGGTGCAGGGCGTCGATCAGGGCCACCGGGATTCCGCACAGCCCGAACCCGCCAACCGCCAGGGACGCCCCGTCCGGGATGTCCGCCACGGCGGCGTCGGCGCTGGCTACAACCTTGTCAATCATCAATGATCCTTTCAGGCCGGCTGCGATCCGTACTGCTGGCGCAGGTGCTTACAGTCCCAGTTCACGGGCGATCAGCATCAGCTGGACTTCCGTGGTGCCCTCCCCCACTTCAAGGATCTTGGAGTCGCGGTAGTGGCGTGCCACGGTGAACTCGTTGATGAAGCCATAGCCGCCAAATACCTGGGTGGCATCCCGCGCGTTGTCCATGGCCGCCTCGCCTGCGACCATCTTAGCGATGGCCGCCTGGGTCTTGAACGGCTTGCCGGCCAGCATCCTGGCGGCCGCATCGTAGTAGGCCAGGCGGGCCGTGTGGGCCCGCGCTTCCATCCGCGCGATCTTGAAGGAGATGGCCTGGTACTTGCCGATTTCGTGGCCGAAAGCGCGGCGCTCGCGGGCGTATTTGACGGACTGGTCAACGCAGCCTTGGGCGGCGCCGGTGGCCAGGGCGGCGATGGCAATCCGGCCCTCGTCCAGGATGGACAGGAAATTCGCGTAGCCGCGGCCCTCGGTTCCCAACAAGTTTTCTTCCGGGACCCGGACATCCTTCAGGGTCAGCGGGTGGGTGTCGGAGGCATTCCAGCCCACCTTGTTGTAGGGCTTTTCCGCCTTGAAGCCCGGGGTGCCGGTGGGCACCAGGATGGTGGAGATGTCCTTCTTGATGCTGCCGTCGGGGCGTTCCTGCTGCCCGGTGACGGCGGTGACGGTAACCAGGCGGGTGATGTCGGTTCCCGAGTTGGTGATGAACTCCTTGTTGCCGTTGATCACCCAGTGACCGTCCTCCCGCCGGGCGTGGGTCTTGGTACCGCCGGCGTCAGAGCCGGCCTCGGGTTCGGTGAGGCCGAAGCCTGCGAGCGCCTGGCCGGACGCCAGCATGGGCAGCCATTCCTGCTTCTGGGCGTCGGTTCCAAAGCGGTACACCGGCATGGCACCCAGGGAAACGCCGGCCTCCAGCGTGATGGCCACCGACTGGTCCACCCGGCCGAGTTGTTCCAAGGCCAGGGCGAGCGCGAAGTAGTCGCCGCCCATGCCGCCGAATTCCTCCGGGAAGGGCAGCCCGAACAGGCCCATTTCGGCCATCTGTTTCACCACGTCATACGGGAAGCTGTGTTCCTCATCGTGTTTGGCGGAGACAGGGGCCACCACGTTGTCCGCGAAGTCGCGGACGGTGTCGCTGAGGTCCTGGTATTCCTCGCTGAGTTCGAATCCGGTCATGGTCAGGCTCCTTCGCCTTGGCTGGTGGCTGTGTCTGTGTCTGTGTCGATATCTGCGGGCGCTGGTTCCGCGTCTGCAGGGTGGGGGTGCACGGTGGCCAGGACCTGGTCGGCCTTCACGAGGTCGCCGGTGCGGGCGCTGAGGTGCACGGTGCCGGCCAGCGGCGCAACGAGGTGGTGCTCCATCTTCATGGCCTCCACGGACACCAGGACCTCCCCGGCCTGGACCGCGTCGCCGTCGGTGACCGGGACGGCCACCACGGTTCCCGGCATTGGCGAGCGCACCTCGGGGTCCGCTGAGCCTTCTTCGCGTTGAATGGCGGCCAGCACCCGGTCCAGCCGTGCCTCCCGGGTCAGGACCTCAAGCCGGCAGGACCAGCCATCACTGCCCAGGAAGAGCCGTGTGGGCCGGCCGGGGCTTGCGTACACCGCGTAAATTTGGGTGTCGTCGCCGAGCCGGAGGACGGCCCGCCGCGGGTCCTCGAGGGACAGTCCGGCGCGCTCCTGCTTTCGCCCGTCAACGGCTGCCGTCACGGCGGCAGCCACGGCGGGACTTCCGGTGACCTCAACCGTGGCCACGCCGTCGTCGGCCGTTCCCAGGCTGATCCGGCGCGGTGCCGGCGTTCCGAGCCGCCAGCCGTTGTGGGCCCGCCACGGTCCGCTCCCCGGGGCAGTGTTGTGGTCCTCCAGGGAGAGCGCGTACAGCGCCGCGGCCACCAGTTCGGCGTCACCGGCCTTCCGGAATTCCATGCCGGGCAGCTTGCGTTCGATCAGGCCGGTGTCCAGGTGGCCGGCCTTGACGTCGGAGTCGTTCAGCAGGAGCCGCAGGTACTCCACATTGGTGTCGATGCCCAAGGCGGTGTAGCGGGCCAGGGCCTCATCAAGGGTCGCCAGCGCGGCACCGCGGTCTTCGCCCCACGCGATGACCTTGGAAATCATGGGGTCATAGTGGGCCGGGAGTTCCAGGCCCTCCAGCAGGGAGGAGTCCACCCGGACCCGGCCCCCGGCCGGGGATGGCAGTTCGTCCAGCACCAGCACGGTCCCGGTGGAGGGGAGGAAATTCTTCTCCGGCACCTCGGCGTACACGCGCGCTTCCACGGCATGGCCGGAAAGTTCGACGTCGGCCTGCCGGAGCGTCAGTTCGGCACCGGCGGCGATCCTTACCTGCCATTCCACGAGGTCGGTGCCGGTGACCATTTCGGTCACCGGGTGCTCCACCTGCAGCCTGGTGTTCATCTCCATGAAGAAGAACTCGTCCGGTGCGTCGTCGGAAACCAGGAATTCCACGGTTCCGGCGCCCCGGTAGTTCACGCTGCGGGCTGCATTGCAGGCCGCCTCGCCGATCCGTGCCCGAATGGCCGCCCCGTCCGGAAGGCCCTCCAGCAGCGGCGACGGCGCCTCCTCGATGACTTTCTGGTGACGCCGCTGCAACGAGCATTCCCGCTCGCCCAGGTGGATGACGTTGCCGTGGCTGTCCGCCAGCACCTGCACTTCGATGTGCCGTGGGGTGGTCACCAGGCGTTCCAGGAACAGGGTGTCGTCGCCGAACGCGGCGGCGGCCACGCGCCGGGCCGTTGCCAGGGCGGCGGCCAGGTCCTCCGGTTTTTCGACGGCGTGCATCCCCTTGCCGCCGCCGCCGGCGGAGGGCTTGATCAGGAGCGGAAAGCCGACCCCGCCGGCTGCCTCCACCAGTTCGCTGTCGGTCATGCCGGGCTCGGCGATGCCAGGTACCACGGGCACGCCGTAGCCGGCCACGTGGTTCTTGGCCCGGATCTTGTCCCCCATGACGTTCAGGGCCTCCACGCCGGGTCCGATGAACGTGATGCCGGATTTCTCCAAGGCGCGGGCGAAGTCCACGTTCTCGCTGAGGAAGCCGTACCCCGGGTGGACGGCCTCGGCGCCCGATTGCCGGCACGCCTCAATGATGGCGTCCGCGCTCAGGTAGCTGTCGACGGCGGCTGCCGGGCCGATGCGCACGGCCGCGTCAGCTTCGCGGACGTGGCGGGCGCCGGCGTCGGCATCGCTGTAGACGGCCACCGACCGGATGCCCAGGCGGCGCAGGGTCCGGATGACCCGGCAGGCGATTTCACCGCGGTTTGCCACCAGGACCGTGCCGAAAAGGCGTGGGGTGGACGTGCCGCCGGGGGCTGGATCTGTTCGGGTTTGCATGGTCATTGAGGGCTCACATCCGGAAGAGGCCGAAGGAGGTCTCCGGCAAGGGGGTGCGGGATACGACGTCGAGCGCCAGTCCCAGGACGGTGCGGGTGTCTGCGGGGTCGATCACGGCATCGTCCCAGAGCCTGGCCGTGGAGTAGTAGGGGCTGCCTTGGTCCTCGTACTGGCGGCGGATGGGTGCTTTGAACGCCTCTTCGTCGCTTGCCGGCCATTCTTCGCCGGCCGCCTCGTACTGGTCGCGTTTCACGGTGGCCAGGACGCTGGCGGCCTGGTTGCCGCCCATGACGGAGATCCGGGCGGCGGGCCACATCCAGAGGAACCGCGGCGAATAGGCCCGGCCGCACATCGAATAGTTGCCGGCGCCAAAGGAGCCGCCGATAACCACCGTCAGCTTGGGAACGCGGGCGGTGGCTACGGCGGTCACCATCTTGGCGCCGTTCTTGGCGATGCCGCCCTGCTCGGCGTCCTTGCCCACCATGAAGCCGGAGATGTTCTGCAGGAACAGCAGGGGGATGCCGCGCTGGTCGCAGAGTTCGATGAAATGGGCGCCCTTGAGCGACGATTCGCTGAAGAGCACGCCGTTGTTTGCCACGATTCCCACGGGGTGTCCGCAGATCCGGGCGAATCCCGTGACAAGGGTGGTGCCGTATTCCCGTTTGAACTCGTGGAACCTGCTGCCGTCCACCAGCCGGGCGATGACTTCGTGGACGTCGTAGGGGGCGTTGACGTCCGTGGGCACGGCGCCGTAGATTCCGACAGGGTCCACGGCGGGTTCGACGACGGGCTCCACCTGCCAGGCGGGCGCGGCGGGCGGTGGGAGGGTGGCAACGATATCCCGGATGATCTGCAGGGCGTGCTCGTCATTTTCGGCCAGGTGGTCGGTCACCCCGGAGATGCGTGCGTGCACGTCTCCACCGCCGAGTTCCTCCGCAGTCACGATCTCCCCGATGGCGGCCTTCACCAGGGGCGGGCCGCCCAGGAAGATCGTGCCTTGGTTCCTGACAATGACTGTCTCGTCGCTCATGGCGGGGACGTAGGCACCGCCGGCGGTGCATGACCCCATGACGGCGGCGATCTGCGGTATCTTCGCGGCGGAGAGCCTGGCCTGGTTGTAGAAGATGCGGCCAAAATGGTCCTTGTCCGGAAAGACCTCATCCTGCTTGGGAAGGAACGCCCCGCCCGAATCCACCAGGTAGATGCAGGGCAGTCCGTTTTCGAGGGCTATCTCCTGGGCACGCAGGTGCTTCTTCACCGTCATCGGGTAGTAGGTGCCGCCTTTGACGGTGGCATCGTTGGAGATCACCAGCACCTGCCGCCCGTGCACCAGTCCGATCCCGGCGATGACCCCGGCGCCCGGTGCGTCGTCGCCGTACATCCCGTTGGCAGCCAGCGGCGCGATTTCCAGGAACGGGCTGCCGTCATCCAGCAACTGGTCGATCCGGTGCCGTGGCAGCAGCTTCCCCCGGGCCACGTGCCTCTCCCGCGATTTCTGTGGGCCGCCGAGGGCCGCGTCCGCCAGCCTCTTCCGGAGGTCGCCGGCGAGAGCCAGTTGCGCTTCCCGGTTGGCGCGGAAGGACTCGCTTGCGGGGTCGAGCCTGCTGGCCAGGGTCTCCATTGACGATCCGTTCCTGTCTGGACCGGGCCGGCTCCAGGCCAACTCGGTTAGTGACTAATAACTGAAATTCAGGTTAGTCTCGATTAACTGTGATGTCCAACACATGGCGGTGTTGGTAGAATCTGCGTCGGTCCGAGGAGGAAAAGTGCCAAGCACGGGAACACAGTCCAGCAACGCCGCGCAGCCAGGCACCACGCCGCACCCGGCTCCCACCACACAGCGCGGCAAGGCGAAGGAGAACCGGCGGCAGGCCCTGCTCACCGCGGCGGCTTCACTGTTCGCACTGAACGGGTTCAACCGGGTGTCGCTCGAAGACCTTGGTGCGGCCGCGGGCGTGAGCGGCCCCGCGGTGTACCGCCATTTCCCGGGCAAGCAGGCAGTCCTCGCCGACCTCCTGGTGACCGTGAGCCAGGAACTGCTGGACGGCGGACGCCAGGTGGTGGAAGACAGCGCCGACCCGGCAGCCGCCCTGCGCCGGCTGGTGGAGTTCCAGGTGGATTTTGCGCTCGGCAAGCCCGACGTGATCCGCGTCCAGGACCGGGACCTCAGCAACCTCTCCGAGCAGGACCAGTCCGCGGTGCGCTCCCTGCAGCGCAGCTACGTGGAGTTATGGGTGGACGTCCTCGCCGGAGTCCACCCCGGGACGGACGCTGCCGAACTCCGCATGCGGGCGCACGCCACCTTCGGCCTCATCAACTCCACTCCGCACTCCGTCCGCAGCCATGGCCGGCGGATGGCGGCAGGCGTGGCCCGCCCCCTGCTTGAGCGCATGGCACTGGCAGCGCTGCTGGCGGACAGTGCAGGGGACGCCCCGCCCTCCCGCTAGACCATGGTGAGCACCATTCCCGGCTCGGCCAGGATGGTGCCGACGTCGGCCAGGAACCGGGAGCCTTGTTCGCCGTCCACCAGCCGGTGGTCGAAGGACAGGCTCAAGGTGATCACTTGGCGCAGGGCCACCTCGCCCCGGTATTCCCACGGCAGGGTCCGGACGGCGCCCAGCCCCAGGATGGCCGCTTCACCGGGATTGAGGATGGGGGTACCGGCGTCGATGCCAAAAACGCCGATGTTGGTGATGGAAATGGTGCCCCCGGACAGCTCGGCAGGCGTGGTCTTGCCGGCGCGGGCCGTTTCCGCGAGCGCCGTCAACGCCTGGGCGAGCTGCGGAAGTTGCATGGTGTCCGCATCCTTGATGTTGGGAACGGTGAGTCCCCGGGGCGTGGCCGCCGCGATGCCAAGGTTGACGTAGTTGTAGGTGACAATTTCCTGGTGTTCCTCATCCCAGTGCGAATTCAGCGCCGGATTCCTGCGGAGGGCGACGAGGACTGCCTTGGCCGCGAGCGTCAGCGGGGTGAGCTTGAAGCCGGCGAACTCCCTGCTGTTCTTGAGCCTGGCCAGCAGTTCAAGGCTTGGCGTCACGTCCACGGTGAGGAATTCGGTGGCATGCGGGGCGGTGAAGGCACTCTGCACCATGGCGGCCGCGGTGTATTTGCGGACGCCCTTGATGGGAGTCCGGGTTTCCCGCTCCCCCAACCGGCTGCCTGAGCGGGCCACCGGCTCCGCCAGGGGCGGGACAGCTTCTTCGCCGTGTCCGGCAAATCCCCGGACGTCTTCCCTGGTGATCAACCCGCCAGGCCCGGTGCCGGGAACCCGTGCCAGGTCCACCCCCAGGTCCCTGGCCAGCTTGCGCACCGGTGGTGTGGACCGTGGCCGCTCGGCGGTTGCAGTGTCAGCAGGCCTAGTTTCGGCAGGCTCAACCACCGAAGGCCCGGTTTGGACCGGCGCGGTTTTAACCGGCTCAGTTTTGAGCGGCTCGATTTTGACCGGCTCGGTTTTGACCGCGCCAACCACCGGGGCGGCGAAGTTCCGGGGCCGGCGGGCCGGCCGGCCGGAGCCTTCGACGACGGCGCCGTAGCCCACCAGGTTCGGTTCCCGTTTCTGCGTTTCCGCGCCGCGCTCCCCCGGCTCCGCCGTCAACGTGCCGGACGGGCCCGAAGGTGCCGTTCCGGCGTCGTCCGGCACCTCGAACGAGACAATGGGTTTGCCCACCTCAACCACGGACCCGGGCTGCTCGTGGAGCTCCTTGATAACCCCGGCATACGGAGAGGGAAGCTCCACCACGGCTTTGGCTGTCTCCACCTCGGCAATGACCTGGTTCAGGCTGACGGTGTCCCCAACGTCCACTTTCCAGCTGAGGATTTCTGACTCTGTGAGCCCTTCGCCCAGGTCAGGGAGACGGAATTCCTTGATCATGGTGGCGCTCATCCTTCCAGCCCGCTCAGGGAATTCGGGCGGCCCAAGGCGCGGTCCACGCCGTCGAGGATACGGTCCAGGCCCGGCAGGTGGTGCATTTCCAGCTTGGAGTACGGGTACGGAATGTCGAACCCGGTGACCCGGACCGGAGCAGCTTCGAGGTGGTAGAAACACCGCTCGGTGATGCTGGCGGCCACTTCCGCTCCGAGGCCGCCGGACTGTCCGGCTTCGTGCGTGACCACCAGGCGCCCGGTCTTGCGCACGGAGGCGACCACGGCGTCGTAGTCCACCGGGGCCAGCGAGCGCAGGTCGATGACTTCGAGGGAGATTCCCTCCTCGACTGCGGCCGTGGCCGCGTCCAGTGCGGTCTTGACCAGGGGTCCGTAGGCCACCAGGGTGGCGTCGGTGCCCTCGGTCAGCACGCGGGCCTTGTCCATGGGCAGGGCGGAAGAAAGGGCGGCCGACTCGTCCACCTCGCCTTTGTCGTGGTAGCGGCGCTTGGGTTCGAAATACAGGACGGGATCGTCGCAGGAAATGGCCTGCTGGATCACGGTGTACGCGTCCTGGGGGTTGGAAACGGCCACCACGCGCAGCCCGGAGGTGTGTGTGAAGTACGCTTCCGGGGACTCGGAGTGGTGCTCCGGCGAGCCGATCCCGCCGCCGAAGGGAACCCTGATGGTGATGGGCATCTTCACCGCGCCGCGTGTGCGGTAATGCAGCTTCGCCACCTGGCTGACAATCTGGTCGAACGCCGGATAGATGAATCCGTCGAACTGGATCTCCACCACAGGGCGGTAGCCGCGGTAGGCCAGGCCGACGGCAGTCCCCACGATGGCGGATTCGGCCAGCGGCGTGTCCACCACCCGGTGGGTGCCGAAGTCTTTTTGCAGGCCGTCGGTTACCCGGAACACGCCGCCGAGGGCACCGATGTCCTCGCCGAGGAGGACCACCTTGGAGTCGCTTTCCAGCGACTTCCGCAGGCCGGCGTTTATGGCGCGGGCAAAGGTCAACTGGGTCATCAGCGTGCACCTTCCTCTGAAACTGCTCCTGCGGGGTCGCCGAATGAGGCCAGGTAGCGGGCGTAATGGTCCTGCTGGCGTTCAAGCCAGGAGTTGGGGGTGCTGTAGACGTGCTTGAAGACGTCCATCGGCTGGGGATCCGGCATGGTGGTGCAACCGCGGCGCATTTCCGCTGCCACGGAATCGGCCTTGCGCCGGACCTGCTCCTGCAGCTCCGCGGTCAGGAGGCCCTTCCGGTCCAGGAGCGATGCCAGCCGGGAGACGGGGTCCTTTGCCGCCCAGTCCTCCAGTTCGTTGGCGTCCCGGTAGCGGGTGGGATCATCGGCGGTGGTGTGCGGTCCCATCCGGTAGGTGACGGCTTCGATGAAGGTGGGGCCGCCGCCGCGCCGCGCCCGGTCCAGTGCAAGCCGGGTGCCTGCCATGACAGCCAGGACGTCATTGCCGTCCACCCGCAGGCTGGGGATGCCGAAGCCTGTGGCCCGCTCCGCAAGGTGGATGTGCGACTGCAGCCGTACGGGCTCGGAGATGGCCCAGTGGTTGTTGGTGCAGAAGAACACCACGGGGGCCTGGAAGCTGGCGGCGAACACCATGGCCTCGTTGACGTCGCCTTCGCTGGTGGCGCCGTCGCCGAAGTAGGTAACTGCCACGGCATCGGCGCCGTCGTTCTGGATGCCCATGGCATAGCCGGTGGCATGGAGGGTTTGGGCGCCAATGATGATCTGCGGCGTTGCCATGTTGATGCTGTAGGGGTCCCAGCCGCCGGAGGCGTTGCCGCGCCAGACCCGGAGCAGATCTGTCAGGTCCACTCCCCGGCAGTAGGCCACGCCGTTCTCGCGGTAGCTGGAGAAGACAAAGTCGTCCGCCCGCATGGCGCGTCCCGAACCGATCTGGGACGCCTCCTGCCCCAGCAGCGGCGGCCAGAGCGCCAGCTCTCCCTGCCTTTGCAGGGCGGTGGCTTCAACATCGATCCGCCGGATGACCGTCATGTCCTCGAACAGCGAACACAACTGCTCGTCGGTGATGTCCTTGACCCAAAAATCGAACTCCGGGTGGCTGATCCGCTCGCCTTCCGGGGTGATCAACTGGAGGAGTTCCTGCCCGGACGCGGTGGATTCCCCTGCGTTGTCGGGGGTGATTGCACCGCCATGGCCCGTTTCGTCTGTAGACACGATTGCCGCAACCTTCGTACGTCGTTGACCTGTGGTTTTCGGGCTTTTGGCTCCAGCCTCCACCGGCCTTCCGGGCGCCATTGCCCCAGATACTGTGACCCTACTCACAATGCTCAGGGGGTACAACCACCACGGCTGTTTCTGAGCAGAATGCCCTGTCCGCCGTGCTGCCACCGTGCTAGCGTTGCGCATTATGCAAGCTTTGGATGGCACTGACACCCGCCTGCTGTCGGCGCTGTCGCAGGACCCGCGCCGGACCGTGGTGGCACTGGCGCAAAAGCTCGGCCTGTCCCGGAACACCGTCCAGGCGCGGATGGCACAGCTGGAAAAGAAGCACGTCTTCCTGTCCTTCGAACGGCGTATTAATCCAGTGGCGCTGGGGTACCCGCTGATGGCCTTCATCTCCGTGCACGTCCAGCAGCAGAAACTTGGGCGGCTGGCGGAGGAGATCGCGGCGATCCCCGAGATCCTGGAGGGGTACGGGCTCACGGGGTCGGCAGACCTGCTGCTGCGCGTGGTGGCCAAGGACGCCGAGGACCTGTTCCGGATCAACGGCAAGATCCTGGCCTGCGACGGCGTGGAGCGGGCGGACACGGCCCTGGCCATGGGCGAGCTGATCCCCTTCCGGGTGCAGCCCCTCCTGGAACGGGGCTCGGAGGGAGGGTAGCTGCACCACGGGAGGCACGACGCCGGAGGCCGGGGTTATAGGCTGGTTCCAGTTACGCGCCGGGCCGGGATGGGCCCGGGCAATCCGCCGGTGCCACCGCACCCGTCCCCGAAAGGCTCCCCCTTGAGCAGTCCCCAGGATTCGTACCGGCACGGACACGCGGACCCGTCGCCGCAGCAACTGCCCCCGATGCCTGCGCAGCCGGCCCCGTTCGGCCTGCCCGGGGAACGTCCGCGGGTGCGCAGCCGGCGGAAACTGTGGATCGTGCTCGGCGGCATCGGCGGGGTGCTGCTGTTGGTGATCCTCGGCGTCGTGATCCTGGTGAACGTGGTGAACAGTGCCACCAACCAGGCCAGGGGCCTCGCCGACGACTTCACCAAGAAGGTGATCGCGGGCGAGGTGACCACCGCATATGACAACTACCTTGACCCCGCGCTCCAGCAGCAGCTTTCCAAGGAGGCGTTCATCGCCGGGGTGAAAAGCCTGGAACTGGATGACTCCTGCAAGCCCGCCTACACCGACCTCAAGGTGGCCACCGAAAACGGCCTGAAATCAGCCGACGTGGCGGGCCAGATCAGCTGTAACGGCAAGAAGGTCGACCTCGCCTACCGCTTCGAGGGCACCAACGACCTCAAGATGACCAACATCAAGCTCCGGCCCGCTGCCTGACCGCTCCGCCGCGCGATTGCGGGCGGGCCGGTGCCGCCCCGGCAGCCGCGCAGTACAAAGGGTACTGATCTTTTCACCCATCCTTCTCCTGCAGTGATGCGAACTGCTTCCGAGGGTCCGTCCGGGCCCGGCGTTCGGGGAACTGTCCCCGCCCTAGGAAGGATTCGTCCCATGCGCAACTCACCCAACCGTCTCGTCGCCACCGTTTTCGGAGCCGTCTACCTGCTGGTGGGCCTCCTCGGCTTTGCCGTCACGTCCGGCGTCGGATTCGTCGCCACCGAAGGCGCGAACCTGATCATCTTCGAGGTCAACCCGCTCCACAACGTCATCCACCTGGCCATTGGCGCGGCCCTGCTGTTCGCCGGGCTCCGCGGGACGGACACCGCGCGCACCCTCAACGCCAGCGTGGGGGCCGTTTACCTCCTGGTGGGCATCGTGGGCTTGTTCCTGCTGGACTCGCCGCTGAACATTATCGCCCTGAACGGTGCCGACAACGTCCTGCACCTCGCCAGCGCCGTCCTGCTCCTGGGCGTTGGCTTGTCCCTGGACAAGTCCCCGGCCGCTGCCCGGGCATAGCCATGGCGGCATCCGGTTTTGCCGCTTCCGGCCCGGCGGTTCCGGGGGCTGCTGCCGCCCCCGCCCGGCCGATGTCTGACGCTGTCGCGGCGGTCCGGCTTGTTACCGGATTCGCCGGGTTCGGTGCGGGATCGGTCAACCTGGCGATTGCGTCCAGCTTCTTCGCCGCGGCAGCCGGGCCCGCGCAACCTCTTGGGCTTCTCGGTGCAGCAGCCGCGCTGTGGGGCACGGCCCTGCTGGCGGGAGCCATCGTGTTCCTGGCCAAGGAGCCTCCGGCGGGCGGCCGCCGGGTGCGGTATGCCTTGGGAGGCGCCGCAGCAGTCCATGTGGCGGCCATCGCCTTCGCCGCTCCGCGGACGTCCGGGCTCAACCTCACGCAGCTCTCCGCCCTGCTGCTGACGCTGATGATCATTGCGTCTCTTGGCTGGCTCGGGCGGGCGGAAGCACGCCGGGAAGGCGGGCCGCGGGCAGGCAGCGGTACGGCGGGATCGGTCCGGCCCGGACGGCTGCTTGCGGCAGCCTTCGCCGGCGCCGTGCTGGTGGCGGGAATAGCGACGCCGGGACTCGCTGCGTCAACGGCGGGCCAGTACGCCGTCCCGCACGGAGAACACGGAAACCTGGCCCCGGCCGGCCACCATCAACGATGAAACGCAACGGCGAAAGCCGCCCACGGCTGCACCGCCGCACAACAAAAGAGCCTCCACACCGCACCAGCGGCATGGAGGCTCTTCCGTGTTCCGGGCTGCCCGGCGTCAGTTAGTGGTCCACCGCCTTTTCAGCCCCGATGCCCGTCAGCGAGCGCACTTCCATTTCGGCCTGCTTGGCCGGGTCCTCGCGCCGCTTGTCCAGCGTGGTGCCCAGCCAGCCCAGCAGGAACGCCAGCGGGATGGACACGATGCCGGGGTTGCTGAGCGGGAAGAGGGCGAAGTTGGCGCCCGGGATCATCGAGGTCTTGGCACCGGAAACAACCGGGGAGAAAACGATGAGCAGGATCGCCGACGCCAGGCCGCCGTACATGCTCCACACCGCGCCCTGGGTGGTGAACTTCCGCCAGAACAGCGAGTAGATGATGGTGGGCAGGTTGGCGGACGCGGCGACGGCGAAGGCCAGGGCCACCAGGAAGGCCACGTTCTGGCCGTTGGCGAAGATGCCGCCCAGGATGGCCAGGATGCCGATCACCACCACGGTGCGCCGGGCCACCCGGACTTCCGTGGCGGCGTCGGCCTTGCCCTTGGCGATGACGTTGGCGTAGATGTCGTGCGCGAAGGAAGCGGCGGCGGTGATGGTCAGCCCGGCCACCACGGCCAGGATGGTGGCGAACGCTACCGCGGAGATGAAGCCGAGCAGCAGCGGGCCGCCCAGGTGGAAGGCCAGCAGCGGGGCGGCCGCGTTGACGCCGCCGGGGGCGCTCTTGATGGTGTCCGCGCCCACCAGGGCTGCGGCGCCGTAGCCGAGCACCAGGGTGAAGAGGTAGAACAGGCCGATCAGCCAGATGGACCACACCACGGATTTCCGGGCCTCCTTGGCCGTGGGCACGGTGTAGAAGCGCATCAGCACGTGCGGCAGGGCTGCCGTGCCCAGGACCAGGGCCAGGCCCAGGGACATGAAGTCCAGCTTCGAGGTTTCCGTCTTGCCGTACTGCAGGCCGGGGTTCAGGACGGCCGGGTTGTTGGCGGTTTCCACGGCGCCGCCCAGGAGGGCGGAGAGGTTGAAGCCGTAGATGGCCAGGACCCACAGCGTCATGACGGCGGCGCCGGCGATCAGCAGCATGGCTTTGATGATCTGCACCCACGTGGTGCCCTTCATGCCGCCGATCAGGACGTACATGATCATGAGGGCGCCGACGACGATGATTACCAGCGCCTGTCCGCCCCAGTCACTGATGCCCAGCAGGAGGGAGATCAGGCTTCCCGCACCGGCCATCTGGGCCAGCAGGTAGAAGAAGCAGACGGCAAGGGTGGAGATGGCCGCCGCTATCCGGACCGGGCGCTGCTTCAGCCGGAAGGACAGGACGTCCGCCATGGTGAATTTGCCGGTGTTCCGCAGCAGTTCGGCCACCAGGAGCAGCGCCACGAGCCACGCCACGAGGAAGCCGATGGAGTACATGAAGCCGTCATAGCCGTTGATGGCGATGGCGCCGGTGATGCCCAGGAAGGATGCCGCCGACAGGTAGTCCCCGGCGATGGCGGTGCCGTTCTGCGAGCCGGTGAAGGACCGGCCGGCGGCGTAGTAGTCGGCGGCGGTCTTGTTGTTCCGGCTGGCACGGAACACGATCACCATGGTCACGGCCACGAACAGGCCGAAGATGCCCATGTTCAAGAGGGTGGTGTCTTTGAGCGCGGCAACATCCACGGCGGCTGGGATTGCGATCATTTGTTGGCTCCGCCCACTCGGTGTCCGTCCTTGTCGAATTCGTGCCCCTCGATCTCATTCCTGATTTCGGTGGCGATCGGGTCCAGTTTCCGGTTGGAGTAGTGCACGTACCAGCCGGTGATGGCGAAGGTCGAGACGAACTGGAGCAGCCCCAGGATCAGGCCGACGTTGATGTTGCCCCAAACCTTGGTGGACATGAAGTCCACCGCGTAATCGGCCAGGAGGACGTAAGCGAAATACCACAGCAGGAAGGCCACTGCCATGGGGAAGACAAAGCTGCGGTGACGCCTGCGCAGTTCCTGGAACTGCCCGGTCGACTGGACTTGCTCGAAGTCCACGGACGCCGCTGCGTCCGGAGTATGGGCCTCGTTACCCATCGTTCCTCCTCATTGAGTCATGCGGGTACACACCGGGCGGCAGGGCCCGCGGCAGGAAACTGCCCGGGAACTCTGCCAGGGAAACCGCAGATGTGACTGCAATCACTCTGCGGCCTGTCCGGCGCGGTATTCCAGAACTACGCGGCGCGGGGTCGCTCAACGGCTGCGATGCTGCGGCAAACGGCACCCGCCGCTACGCTGGGCACCATGCCGGACTCCCCCCTCCTGACCGCCGCGGCAGTGGCGCTGATCGCCATGGCCATTGCCGTCGTCGTCGGCGTGGGCCTGAAGGTGCTCCGTTCCTTCAGGGAGCTGGGCACGGACGCCGAGCGGGCCACCTACCGCACGCTGCACGCCGCCTCCCAGGCAGGCCAGCACCTGCGCCGCGGGCTGAACCCGTCAGGAGCCGCGAAGGCCGCCCGCCAGCTTCGTTCCCTGCTGGGCTGCGACGCATTGGCCATAACCGACACGTCCGGCGTCCTGGCCTGGGATGGCGGCGCTGAGGAAATCCGGGCGCGGCTGATGCAGCTCGCCGCCGGCGCCATGGAATCAGGCCGGGCGGCCGTGCTTCCTGCAGGCGCGGAGGGAACCGGCGGGCCCCTGGCCGCAGTTATCGCCCCGGTGCGGGCCGGCACCCGCGTGGTGGGTGCGGTGGCGGCGTTCGCCCCCACGGCCGGCGCGGGCCTCGTCCGTGCAACGGGGGAAGTGGCCGACTGGGTTGCGGTGCAGGTGGAACTCGCGGAGCTGGACGCATCCCGCACGCTGTTGATGGAGGCGGAAGTGCGGGCGCTTCGAGCGCAGATCAGCCCGCACTTCATCTACAACTCGCTGAACGCCATCGCCTCGTTCATCAACACGGATCCCGAGCGGGCCAGGGAGCTCGTGGTGGAGTTTGCCGACTTCACCCGGTACTCGTTCCGGCGGCACGGCGACTTCACCACCCTTGCAGAGGAACTCCGCTGCATCGACCGCTACCTGTTGCTGGAACGGGCCCGGTTTGGCGAACGCGTCCAGGTCAGCCTGCGCGTAGCCCCCGAGGTCCTCAGCACCGTCATCCCCTTCCTGAGCCTGCAGCCGCTGGTGGAGAATGCCGTCCGGCACGGCCTTGAGGCCAAGGCGGGGCCCGGACACATCACCATCACCGCAGAGGACGCCGGCGCCTTCGCCGAAGTCACCATCGAGGACGACGGCGTGGGGATGGATCCGGAACAGCTCCGGTCCGTGCTGGCAGGCCACACCGACGGGGACCACGTGGGGCTGCGGAACGTGGATGCCCGGCTCCGGCAGGTTTACGGCAACGACCACGGGCTGGTGGTGGAAACGGCGCCGGGCGAGGGAACCCTGATCACCATGCGCGTACCCAAGTCCCAGCCCGGCCATGACGCGTGAGGCGGCTCCCGCTGCTGGAAGTACCCTAGGAGCATGATTAACGTCCTCGTCGTTGATGATGAGCTGCCCGCCGTTGAGGAACTGGCTTTCCTGCTGGGCAGGGATGAGCGCATCGGCAAGGTGCTGCGGGCAACGTCCGGCGCGGAAGCCCTCGCAGCCCTGGCGGGCGGCGGCATCGACGCCGTGTTCCTGGACATTCACATGCCCGCCGTGTCCGGCCTGGACATCGCCGGCTTCATCGCCCGGAGCAGCAATCCCCCGGCGGTTGTGTTCGTTACCGCCGACGAGGACCATGCCCTGGCAGCGTTTGAACTGGCCGCCGTCGACTACCTGCTCAAGCCCGTCCGCACCGAACGCCTGGCGCGCTCCGTGGGCCGGATCAGTGAACTGCGCGACGGCGGCAGCGCGCCGGAGATGATCACGGTGGACCAGGGCGGGACCACCAGGATGATCCGGCGGGACGACGTCACGTATGTCCAGGCGCAGGGCGACTATGCCCGCCTGCACACCGCCGACGCCAGCTACCTGATCCGGGTGCCCCTGGCCGACCTGGAACAACAGTGGGCGGATGCGGGATTCATCCGGACGCACCGCTCCTACCTGGTGGCGCTGAAACACGTGTCCTCCATGAAGCTGGCGGCCGACGGGCCCCGCGTGACCGTGGCCGGGGCCGGGCTGCCCATCAGCCGGCGCCACCTGCCCACGGTGCGGGAGAAGCTGGAAGCAACCCGCATCAGGCCGCACGCATGACCAGGGTCCGGGTTACCGCCCCGCACGCCTCCCCCGGCGGCCCCGGCCGCGGCGGACCGCGCCCGCTGGAATCACGCGAAGCCGCCCAGGACACCGAGGTTGGCCAGGTATTCGTGCGTTCCCTGATCCGCTCGCAGCTGCGGCTGGCACTGGTTGTCGCCGGCGGCTTCCTGCTCATCCTGGCCGCGTTCCCCCTGGTCCTGGTTGCGGTTCCCGGCCTTGCCGACACCAGGATCGCCGGTATCCCGTTCGACTGGCTCCTGCTGGGCCTCGGCATCTACCCGGTCATCGGCTTAAGCGCGTGGCTGTATGTCAGGAGCGCGGCCCGCAATGAGGCGCGCTACCGCGACCTGGCCGGCGAACAATGAACCCGGCGGCACGGGGCGCCCCGGTGGTGCCGCAGTGAACGCCGGGGTCGCCATCACAGCGGTCGCGGTGGTGTCCCTCGCCACGGCGATCATCGGGTTCTACGGGCTGCGCATCTCGCGCACCACCGGGGATTTCTACGTCGCTTCCCGGACGGTGCGGCCATGGTGGAACGCGTCCGCGATCGGCGGCGAATACCTGTCCGCCGCCAGCTTCCTTGGCGTGGCCGGGCTGATCCTGTTATCCGGGACCGACGCCCTGTGGTTCCCCGTGGGGTACACGGCGGGCTACCTGATGCTGCTGCTTTTCGTCGCCGCGCCACTGCGCCGGTCCGGGGCGTACACCATCCCGGACTTCACGGAATCCAGGCTGGCATCGCGGACCGTCCGCAGGGTGACCAGCCTGGTGGTGGTCATGGTCGGCTGGCTGTACATCGTGCCGCAACTCCATGGCGCGGCCCTGGCCATCCGCATCACCACGGGCCTGCCGTCCTGGGTCGGCTCGGTGGCCGTCGTGGTGGTGGTGTGCCTGACCGTGGCAGCCGGCGGCATGCGGTCCATCACGTTCGTGCAGGCATTCCAGTACTGGCTCAAGCTCACGGCGCTGGCCGTGCCCATCCTGTTCATTGTGTTCGTGCTGGCCGGCCAGGGCACGCAACCGCTGGCCCCGGCCGCCGTCAACCCCACCGGGGCGGCCCCCGCAGGCCCGTACCAGAATATTTCCCTGCTGGTGGCGTTGCTCTTCGGAACGCTGGGGCTGCCGCACGTCCTGGTGCGTTTCTACACCAACCCGGACGGACACACCGCGAGGCGCACCACGCTGATCGTCCTGGGGTTGCTGTCCGTGTTCTACCTGTTTCCCACCGCGTACGGCCTGGTGGCGCGGATGTTCGCCCCGGACCTGGCACGTTCGGGCCAGCCGGACGCCATGGTCCTGCGGCTGCCCGGTGAATTCCTGGGCGGCACGGCGGGCAGCCTGCTCTCCGCCCTGGTGGTGGCCGGGGCCTTCGCCGCGTTCCTCTCCACCACCTCGGGACTGGTGGTCTCCCTGGCCGGCGTCATCAGCCAGGACGTCCTGGGCGGAAGCGTCCGCGGCTTCCGGCTCGCCGCCGTCGTATCCGCCGTCGTGCCGCTGGGCTTTGCCTTCATGACCGATTCCCTGGCCCTGGCCGGAAGCGTGGGACTGGTGTTCGCGTTTACTGCCTCGACGGTGTGCCCGGTCCTCCTTCTGGGCATCTGGTGGCGTGGCCTGACGGACACAGGGGCGATCGCCGGCATGGTGACCGGCGGCGTGCTTTGCGGCGGGGCGATGATCGCCGGCTCGCTGGCGCTGGCCGGTTCCGGGCAGACTCCGGCGTGGCTTGCCCAGCCTGCCGCCTGGAGTGTACCCACGGCCTTTGCCGTCATGGTCCTGGTCTCCCGGGCCACGGCGCACCGTATTCCCGCAACGATGCCGCGGACCATGACGCGCCTGCACACCCCGGAAAGGCCGCTGGCAACCGGACGGTGATCGGGTGGACAATAACGCCATGTCCATCGAGGACGGCGGGCCGTCCCGCCGGGAAGGCGCAGTCCCTTCCTCCGTTCGGGCGCAGCTGCTCGCCACGGAACACTGGGGCCTGCTGGCATCCCGGAGCACCGCCCAAAGCGAGGTCCTGACGCGGATCAGCATGTTCCTGACGTTCACTTCCGCGAGCGTTGTCAGTGTTGCCTTGGTGGGCCAGGCGACGGGATTCTCGGAAGCCTTCGTGCTCCTGGCCGTGGTGGTGCTGTTCATCGACACCGCGATTGGGCTGCTGACCCAGCTCCGGGTCATGAACGTGGCCCACGAGGACCTGATGTACGTCACGGCCATGAACCGCCTGCGGGCCGCGTATGTTGACCTCGACCCGGGCGTGGCCCCCTATCTGATGGCGTCATACCATGACGACGAGGCAGGCTCCGTCCAGACGTACTATTTCTTCGGCCACCGAGGCACGTTCAGCCACGTGGCCGGGAGCAGCATGATCTTCATGACGACGGCGAACGCCGCCTTGATTGCCATCTTTGCCGGGCTGCTGGTGTCGCTGGCGGGCGCGGGCATCGCGGCCGCGACGGTGGCGGGAGCTGTGTGCGGTGCCGGGTTCCTGGCAGTGTCCGCCGTGCGCGGCTACCGCAGCTACCGCGAGGTGTGGCGGCGGTTCAGCCCGCTCTCCCCCACCCCTCCGGCCGGGGACTAAGCGGCCTCCCGGGAGCGGTTCGTCAGTCGATGGCCGCCATGAGTTCGACCACCCGGTCCAGGAACGCGTCCACCTGGGATTCTTCGTAGCCGTCGCGGCCCACGGCCGGGCGGAAGACCGCACGCCGGACGCTGTCGACGCTCAGCGGCTTGTCCTGCTCCAGGTAGGCAACGAGTTCGCGGCACAACCGGTCGACGTCGGCCGTGTTGTAGCTTCGGGTTTTCTTCTTGGTGGGCCGGCGGAAGCGCTCGCCGTCCGGCCGGTGCAGCCGTCCGCGGAGGATGCCCGAAAGGCTTCCGATTTCACGCAGCCAGGCCTCCTCGCCGCGGGCGGCAATCAGTTCATCGCGCTCGCGGCGGGCGAACGCGTCCTCAAGCCGGTCCAGCGCGGCGTCCACCACAGCGGCGGAGTAGCCTCCCTTGACGGGGTCGAATGACACGGCCCTGACGTCGGAGCTGTTGACGGGCTCGCTTGCGGACTCGGGGGTTTCCAAGGAGACCCGGGCCCGCTGCAGGAACTGGTCCACCTGCTTGGCGTTGTAGCCGTACTCACTGCGCTGCACGCGCTCAAAGGACGCAGGGATCTGCCGATGAATGTCCAATGCCACTTTGATTCCTTCAATGCTCTTCAGCCGTAGTGCTTCCGCACCAGTTTAAGGTGCCGGGGCAGGTCCAACCGTCCGGCCCCGTTGTGTGTCACGGGCGCCCCGGGTGGGGCCAGTTTCTCGTTGGCTGCCCCGCGCCGGGGGCATCCCTCAGGCGCCGGCCACGAGTCCGTACAGGATGAAGGCCACGGGCGAGGCGAAGACGATGGAGTCCAGCCGGTCCATCACGCCGCCGTGGCCGGGCAGGATGCTGCTCATGTCCTTGACGCCAAGTTCACGCTTGACCATGGACTCGGCCAGGTCCCCGGCGGTGGCGGCGGCCACCGTTCCCACCGCGAGGACCACGCCTACCCACCACGGCTTGTCCAGTACGAAGATGGCGGCCAGGACGCCGATCAGCATGGCGCCCGCTGCCGATCCGGCGAAGCCCTCCCAGGACTTCTTGGGGCTGATCTTGGGCGCCATGGGGTGCTTCCCGATGGACGCTCCCACCAGGTAGCCGAAGGTGTCGTTCGAGACCACCAGCAGCAGCATGACTGCAATTTCCCAGGCGCCGATGGGCGCCAGGCCGCCTGGCCACAGCCCCAGCGGGATGGTTCCGGCCGCGTGCAGCGGCAGGGCCGCGAAGCTGATGAAGAACGGAACCCAGCCCAGCGTGAAGACGCCGGCGAAGATGCTGTTGGCCGATCCTGCGGCGCTTTCGATCGACCGCCACAGCAGGACGGCCACGGCGCTGAGCAGGAGGGCGAACAGCTGGCTCTCAATGCCGCCGAAGTAGGCGGCGAACGGCAGGGCCACGGTGCCGGTCATGACCGGCACAATGGGCATCCTGGTTCCGTTGGCCTCCAGCGCACGGTAGATTTCCCAGACGCCGAAGACGGCGAAGGCCGTAACGATTGCTACGAACGCCAGCGGGAGGAACAGCAGGCCGCCCAGCACGCCCAGCAGCATGGCCAGGCCCACCACGACGGCGGCGGGCAGGTTCCGCCCGGCTTTCGGCGTCGGGTTGCTCCTGGGCTGCTTCCCCCGTGTGCGGGCCCGTGAAGCGGGGGCCTGATCTGCCTGGCCCATCAGACTTCGAGCAGCTCTGCTTCCTTGCGCTTGAGCAGTTCGTCGATGCCGTCCACGTGGGCCTTGGTGAGGCTGTCAAGTTCCTTCTCGGCCCGGCTGCCTTCGTCCTCGCCGGCTTCGCCGTCCTTGACCAGGCGGTCCAGCGTTTCCTTGGCCTTGCGCCGGATGTTGCGGATGGAGATCTTCGCGTCCTCGCCCTTGGTCTTGACGATCTTGACGTATTCCTTGCGGCGTTCCTTGGTCAGCTCAGGAATGGTGATCCGGATGACGTTGCCGTCGTTGGACGGATTGGCACCAACCTCGGAGTCGCTCAAGGCGCGTTCGATGTCCCGGAGGGCGGTCTTGTCGAACGGGGTGATCAGGATGGTGCGGGCGTCCGGGATGGCGAACGAGGCGAGCTGCTGCAGCGGCGTGGGCGACCCGTAGTACTCCACCAGGACCTTGTTGTAGAGGCCGGGGTTGGCGCGGCCGGTGCGGACGGACGCGAAGTCTTCCTTGGCTACCTCTACCGCCTTGTCCATCTTTTCTTCGGCTTCGAGCAAGGTTTCTTCGATCACGGTCTCTCCTGACGGTTCTGGTGCAGTCCGATCGCGCCGGTTGCACTCACGTGGTTCTCTGTTGCTGTCTCCGTCCCCGCCGTCGCAGGCGGGGACGGAACTGTCCTGAAATCATCCTAGCCGGAGCTAGGCGGTGACCAGCGTGCCCAGCTTCTCGCCGAGGATGGCGCGGGTGACGTTGCCTTCACCCTCCATGCCGAAGACGACCATCGAGAGGTCGTTGTCCTTGCACATGGTCATGGCAGTCTGGTCCATGACCCGGATGTCACGGCGCAGCGCATCGTCGTAGCTGAGGGTTTCGAGGCGTTCGGCGCTCGGGTCCTTCTTGGGGTCTGCCGTGTAGACGGCGTCCACTCCGCTCTTGGCCATCAGGACGACGTCGGCGTGGACTTCCAGGGCCCGCTGGGCGGCCACCGTGTCGGTGGAGAAGTAGGGCAGGCCGGCGCCGGCGCCAAAGATGACCACGCGACCCTTTTCCATGTGGCGGATAGCGCGGCGTGGGATGTAGGCCTCGGCCACCTGGCCCATGGTGATGGCGCTCTGGACGCGGGTTTCCACTCCGGCCTGCTCCAGGAAGTCCTGCAAGGCGAGGCAGTTCATGACGGTCCCCAGCATGCCCATGTAGTCGGCTCGTGAGCGGTCCATGCCGCTCTGGGACAACTCTGCGCCGCGGAAGAAGTTGCCGCCACCTACCACGATGGCCACCTCAACCTGCGGGACGGCCGCTGCGATCTGCTTGGCGACGTCGCGGACGGTCTCGGGGTCGACACCCAGTTTCCCGCCGCCGAAGACCTCGCCTGAGAGCTTCAGGAGGACCCGCCGCTTGCTCTTCTCTGAATGCATGTCAGTGTTGACGGCTTCCATGATGCCTTCCCGTTGGTGATTCTGAAAAAAGGGTATCCTGCCGGGTCCCGTGCTCGGAACCGGCCGCGCTTGCCGCCGCGTTTCCAGCGGATTGGGCGCATGCAAAAGGGGCGGCCACCGAAGTGGCCACCCCTTGCAGTTTCGACTAGGAGCCGACGCGGAAACGCGTGAACGCAGTTCCCTTGACACCGGCCTCTTCGAGGATCTGTGCCACGGACTTCTTGGCGTCCTTGGCGAATGCCTGGTCAACCAGGACCTCGCCCTTGTAGAAGCCCGTCACGCGGCCTTCAACGATCTTGGTGAGGGCTGCCTCGGGCTTGCCTTCTGCCTTGGCGGTCTCCTCGGCGATGCGGCGCTCGGACTCAACGAGATCGGCCGGAACGTCCTCACGGGTGAGGTAGTTCGGAGCCATCGCGGCGATGTGGACGGCGACGTCGTGGGCTGCCGTGGCTGCGGCTTCGCCTTCACCGTCAACGGCGAACAGGACGCCGACCTGGGCCGGGAGGTCCTTGGAGGTCTTGTGCAGGTAAGCGTCGACCGTTGCACCCTCGATGCGGGAGATGCGGCGAACCACAACCTTCTCGCCCAGGATGGCACCCTCTTCGACGACGACCTCGGACAGCGGCTTGCCGTCGACATCGGTGGCGAGCAGGGTTTCGAGGTCGGCAGCGCCGGACTCGACGGCGACGGCCAGGACCTTGTCGGCCAGCTGGATGAACTTGTCAGCCTTGGCAACGAAGTCGGTCTCGCAGTTGACCTCGATCATGACGCCGACGCCGTTGCTGACCTTTGCGGCCACCAGGCCTTCGGCGGTGGAGCGGCCTTCACGCTTGGTAGCGCCCTTCAGGCCCTTGATGCGGATGATCTCGATGGCCTTCTCGGCGTCACCGTTGGCTTCGTCAAGAGCCTTCTTGACGTCCATCATGCCGGCGCCGGTGCGCTCGCGCAGGGCCTTGATGTCAGCGGCAGTGTAGTTCGCCATGTGAACCCCTCTGTCTAGAAATGTTTGGTGGTGTACGGACCGACAGGACGGCAGCCCACGGGTGTGGGCTGCCATCCTGTCAGCAGCTCCGGCTGCGGACAGCGCGGAGAATCCGGATTGACGTGTGTTACTTGGCGTCTTCGGCGGGAGCCTCGGCAGCGGGAGCCTCGGCAGCGGGAGCTTCGGCGGCCGGAGCTTCAGCGTTTTCGGCCGGAGCGGCAGCGGCTTCCGCCTTGTTGCCTTCGAGGAGCTCGCGCTCCCACTCGGCGAGGGGCTCTTCCGGAGCGTCGGTGGTGCCGGTGCCGCGGTTGTTGCGGGCGATGAGGCCCTCGGCGACGGCGTCGGCGACAACGCGGGTCAGGAGGTTCACGGAGCGGATGGCGTCGTCGTTGCCCGGGATCGGGAAGTCGACTTCGTCGGGATCGCAGTTGGTGTCCAGGATGGCAACAACCGGGATGTTCAGCTTCTTGGCCTCGTCAACGGCGAGGTGTTCCTTCTTGGTGTCGACAACCCAGAGCACGGACGGCGCCTTGGTCAGGTTGCGGATGCCGCCGAGGTTGGACTCGAGCTTGGTCAGTTCACGCTTGAGGAGCAGGAGCTCCTTCTTGGTGTAGGCGGAACCGGCGACGTCGTCGAAGTCGATCTCTTCGAGTTCCTTCATGCGCTGGATACGCTTGGCGACAGTCTGGAAGTTGGTCAGCATACCGCCGAGCCACCGCTGGTTCACGTAGGGCTGGCCCACGCGGGTTGCCTGCTCTGCGATTGCTTCCTGGGCCTGCTTCTTGGTACCGACGAACAGCACGGTGCCGCCGTGGGCAACAGTGGCCTTGACGAACTCATAGGCGCGGTCGATGTAGGACAGCGACTGCTGCAGGTCGATGATGTAGATGCCGTTGCGCTCGGTGAAGATGAAGCGCTTCATCTTCGGGTTCCAACGGCGGGTCTGGTGTCCAAAGTGGACGCCGCTGTCAAGCAGCTGGCGCATGGTTACGACGGGCATTCCGACGCTCCTTATTTTCCGGCAGGTCATTCATGAGAAACCCCGAAGGCTTCTTACCCTGCCAATAGTTGACGGTTGATCAGCGCGGCCCGGACGGGCCTTGCTCCTGGCATCCTCCGGCCGTCCCATCAGGACCAAAGCCCTGACCGCGGGAAGACCGGTCCTCCAAGGCCAACGCCGTGGCGTTGGGTCCCGGAGGCCCGGATGCGCGTAGTCAGCCGCTGTTCCCCCACACTCCTGAATGAGATGTGCCGACGCAATCCGGACAGGGGAAGGCACCGCGGGGGTGAACCACTGGGACGGGATGCGTTGAGGGCGCAGCAAACTGCTCCATCAAGTGTACTACAGGGACCCCTGCGCGCCGGACCGTCCCGGCAGGGCCCGGGCCGGCTTATCCACATAGCCGGACTGCCCCCTCCCGGCCTGCGGAACGCCCGGGCACGCTGGTGCCATGAAACGATCAATCCTCCTGGCAGCAGTGCTGATGCTGCCGGCATCCATGGCATCGGCAGGGCCGCCGTCGGCAGTCGGTCCGGTTTCGGCAGTCGGTCCGGCTGAAGCCGGCGCCTCCGCGACGGCAGGCGGCCCGGTTGAGGCCGGCAGCTCCGCCGGGTCCGGCGCGGCACCACTCCAGCGGGCCGGGGGCACGACGGCGGCTGCCGGGCCTGGTGCCACGGCAGCCTGGCGCTGGCCCCTTGCCCCGAAGCCGCCGGTGCTCCGGTATTTCTCTCCCCCGCCGCTCCCTTGGCTCAGCGGTCACCGCGGCGTCGACCTTGGCGGCGCCGCGCCCGGCGCCGACGTGGTGTCCCCTGCGGCGGGGACGGTGAGTTTCGTCGGAGTCGTGGTGGACCGGCCCGTGATCACCATCGACCACGGTGATGGCCTGCGGAGCAGTTTCGAACCCGTGGACAGCCCGCTGGCCGTTGGGACGCCGGTGGCGGCAGGCGAGGTGGTCGGCACAGTGGTCCCCGGCCACTGCCCCTTGGCGGCGTGCCTGCACTGGGGCGTCAGGGACGGGGAGCAGTATGTCAATCCGCTCCAGTTCGTCCTGGACCTGCGCCCGTCCATCCTGCTCCCACTGGCCGGCGCACCCTGACCGGAACGCGGCCGGGCGGCGGATCAGACGATGGCCGAGATGCCCGTGATGGCCCGGCCCGTGACCAGGGTGTTGATCTCGGCGGTCCCCTCGTAGGAGTAGATGGCCTCTGCGTCGGCGAAGATCTTGGCCATCTCGAAATCGGTCACGATGCCGTTGCCGCCAAGGATGCCTCGACCCAGCGCCACGCTCTCGCGCATGCGCGCGGTGGTGAAGGCCTTGGCCAAGGCGGACTGCTCGTCCTTCGCCACTCCCGCGTCCTCCAATTGCGACAACCGGACCATCATGCCCATGGAGCTGACCGCGTTGCCGAGGATCCGCACCAGCTGGTCCTGGACGAGCTGGAAGGAGGCCAGCGGCCGGCCGAACTGCTGACGTTCCACTGCGTAGCGCCGGGCAACGTCGAACGCTGCCAACTGGAGTCCCACGGCCTGCCAGGCAACGGCCAGGCGGGTGACCTTCAGGACTTTGTTGACGTCGCGGAAGCTGTTGGCGTTCGCGAGCTTGAAGTCTCCGGGAACGGCAACGTTATCCAGGACAATGTCGGCGTTCTGGACGGTGCGCAGGGATATCTTGTTTTCGATCTTTGTGGCGCTGAAGCCGGCCAACGAAGTGTCCACCATGAAGCCCTTGACCTGGTTGTCCGCCTCATCCCGGGCGTACACCACCACCCAGTCCGAGAAGGTGGCGTTGCCGATCCAGCGCTTGGCCCCGTTCAGGATCCACCGGTCACCGTCTTTGCGTGCGGTGGTGCGGGTTCCGCCGGCAACGTCGCTGCCGCCCAGCGGTTCGGTCAGGCCGAAGGCGCCGATCTTCTTCAATGCATAAATATCCGGCAGCCACTCGGCCTGCTGTTCCGGGGACGCCAGCAGTTCGATGGATCCGGTGAACAGCCCGTCATGCACCCCCAGGAAGGTGGCGATGGAGGCGTCGGCCCGGGTGGCCTCGGCATGCAGCATTCCTGCGAAGAGGTTGGAGTAACCCTGCCGCCGGACGGGGCTGACCAGGTCCACGTCGGCGAGCTTGGACACCAGGTCCATCGGGAACTCGGCGCGGTTCCAGCAGTCCACGGCGATCGGCCGGACCTCGCGCGCCAGAAAGTCCCTGACTTCGGCCAGCCGGTCGCGTTCCTTGTTCGAGAGGAGTTGCTCAAAGGCGAAAAAGTCGCCGTCGGCGTAGGGAAGCTCACGGGGATCGGCTGCAGAGGCGGGCATGGGTACCTTCTTTGGTGATCAGCGCTGACCGGGCCGCGGTGGCGGCCAGGATGTTACTGATCAGTAACTTACCCGAGGGTGTCCAGTTAACCAAGAACACCCGGCCTTAACCACGAAGACCGCGGCCGACAGGGACTGTCGGCCGCGGTCTTCGTGTGGCGGTAGGGCTACTCGGACTTGAACCGAGGACCTTAGGATTATGAGTCCCGCGCTCTAACCAGCTGAGCTATAGCCCCCAACCACCCCGGGAGCGGGCCTGAAGGCCGCGCTCCGGCAGGGCAGAAACACTCTAGCAAACCCGGGAAAGGGTTCAGACCACTTTGTCCTCGTAGGTGGCACCGCGGTACAGGTCCTCGAAGGTCTGCAGGGTCCCCTGGATACTGTGGGGCTCCACCATCTCCCGGCTGGCCCTGCCCATGGCGCGCCGTTCCTCCTCGGGCAGTTCCAGGACCTGGGTGATCTTCTTGGCGAGATCGTCGCTGTCGTTGGGCGTAAACAGGTAGCCGTTTTCGCCGTCGCGCACCAGATGCGGAAGGGCCATGGCGTCGGCAAGGACCACGGGGGTGGAAGCGGACATCGCCTCAAGGGTCACCAGCGACTGCAATTCAGCAGTTCCGGGCATGCAGAAGAGGTCGGCCGCGATGTAGGCCCTGCGCAGTTCCTCGTCGCTGGCAAGCCCCAGGAATTTCACCCGGCCGCCAAGTCCCAGCCGCAGGACCAGGTCCTCGAGGGCGGGCCGTACTTCGCCGCCGCCCACGATCTCCAGGTGCACATTCAGTTCCGGCGGAGTCTTACCGATGGCTTCGATGAGCACGTCAACGTGCTTTTCTTCGGCCAGGCGGCCGGCGAAGAGCACCGTGGGGTGGGCATGCGGCTCAATACGCTCGCCGGGCTTCAGCTCATAGGCGGCGGAGTCGATGCCGTTGGACAGCGGCAGGACTTTGCGCAGGAAGGCGTGCTCATGCATGGCCCTGGCGGCCAGCGGCGTGGGCGTGGTGACGACGTCGGCCTGGCCCATGACCTTGCCCATGTCCTTCCAGGAAACCCGGCCGACGATGTCCTTGAACCACTGCGGGAACGGCAGGAAGGGGTTGAGGTTTTCCGGCATGAAGTGGTTGGTGGCCACTACCCTGATGCCGCGTTTCACGGCCTCATAGAGGACGTGCTCGCCGATCATGTAGTGGCTCTGGATGTGCACCACGTCCGGCTTGACCCGGTCAAAAAGCAGGCTGATTTCCTTCTTGATTTCCCACGGGAAGCAGATGCGGAAGGTCTCGTGGGTGAACGCCCGGTGCGAGCGGAGCCGGTGCACGGTTGCTTCCGCACGGAATTCGGTGAAGCTCTTTCCCTTGCTGTCGCGGGACGCCAGGACATGGACGTTGTGGCCCCGGGCGGTCATGCCCTTGGCCAGCCGGTATCCGAACTGGGCGGCGCCGTTGACGTCCGGCGGGTAGGTGTCCGCCGCGATCAGGATGGTCAGGGGGCGCTGGTCGGCTGGCGTGGTCATGTGGAGTACTCCTGATGGTCACGGTGCGGGCAGCGTGAAACTGACAGCACGGTTGGCCGCCGGCGCAGGTGGCGCACGGCCTCGTGGTTTGCTTGATGTGTGCGGTGACGGGCTACTGGTTCGGTTTGCCGGCGGCCTTGCGCGCGTCCTTCTTGCGCTTGGTGACCTCCGGGTGGTGCCGGGAAAGGGCGATAACCCCAACGATAGCAAGGCACGCCGCAGTTCCCATTGCGATGGCCATGACGGCGTGGACATCGGGGCGCAGTTCGCCCAGGATGATGATGCCGATGGCGATGCCCACCATGGGGTCGATCACCGTGAGTCCGGCGATCACCAGGTCCGGAGGGCCGGTGGAGTAAGCGCTCTGGACAAACCAGGAGCCCAGGCCGCCGGCAGCGATGATGGCCACCACCGAGTACCACTGCACGTTCAGCAGGAAAAGCCCGTTGGGGTCCAGGAGGTGCTTGCCGATGATCCGGGTCAGGACCGCAACGAAGCCGAACAGGATACCGGCGCCAAGGATGTAGACGAACGCGTTCATGCGGTGCCGGAACGTCACCGCCAGCGTGCCGAACAGGCCCACCGCGAGAGCGAGGAGCAGCACGATGGTCAGCTCGTCTGCCAGGCTGACGTGGTGGCTTTCCTGCGTCACGTTCACGGCAAGGAGGACGAAGAGCGCCGATCCCGTGACGCATGCGGCGATGGAGACCGCCGTGGCGCGGTTGATGGTGAGGTCCTGGTCCCGGGCGTTAACCACCGTGGTGATCACCAGGGCAATGGCACCAATGGGCTGGACCACGGTCAGCGGGGCTGATACGAGGGCCACGGCATTCATGGCCATGCCCAGGCACAGCAGCAGGAGCCCGAACATCCAGCGCGGGTTGCGCAGCAGCCGGAGGAAACCGTTGGAGCTCAGCGCGAGCCCGCCGGTATCGGCTTTGACGGCACTCCCCTGGCGCTGGGCACCGAGGGCCAGGCAGAAGGCACCCAGGACCGCCAGCGCGACGGCGAACCACACCATCAGCCGTGACCGCCGTTGTGTTGTTCCGTTTCCCGGCCTTTGCGCAGCATGGCCCAGAAGTAGTTGTGGGCGGCAATCCAGTGGCCCACCAGGCCCAGGACCAGGACCACCCAGGCGGCAGCGAGGAGCTGGCCCGCGGCGACGGTGTCCACCCGGGACAGGAGCAGCAGCGGCGTTCCCAGCAGGAGCAGGCCGGTCCTGACCTTGCCCACAACACTGACGGGGAGGTCGGGATGGCCATGGAAAAGGGAGAGCGTGAGGACCAGCAGAATGGCGTCGGGAATCACCAGCGCGGCGAGGTAGAGCCAGTGCACGACGCCGGCGATCACCAGGGTGACCGCCACGGCAAGCAGGGCCAGCCGGTCAGCAATGGGGTCCAGGACACGGCCGAGTTTGGAAGCTTGGTCGAAACGGCGGGCAATGTAGCCGTCAATCCAGTCCGTACCCGCCATGACCGCCAGGACGGCCACGCCGGCTCCGTATTCCCGCTGGGCCAGGACGAGCCAAATGAAGAGCGGAACCCCCATGAACCGCACCACGGTAAGCAGGTTGGGGATGGTGAACACGCGGTCGTGGTCCACCTGGGGGCGGCCGGGGCGGGCGCCTGCGCCAATGAACCTCACCCGTCCCCCTCTCCTTGCTGTTGCGCCGCGGCGCGGTCTATCGGTTGTGCGTTACGGACCTGTTCAGGCTTGGTTGGCGCGCAGGAGCCGCCGGAGCAGGACCACCAGCACCGTACCGGCCGCTGCGAGGGCTGCCAGCGGCTTCCAGCGGCGGCCCAGGTCCGCGGAGTCGGCGACGGCGGCGAACCGCTGCGATGCCGCGTCCGCGCCGCGGGCGGCGAGCAGCTGGGCCTCACGGGCTTTGACCTGGGCGGCGGCCAGCAGGTAGCGGGCCTGCGTCTTGAGGTCCAGCTCCGTGCCGAGTTCATCCCGGACCTCGGCGAGGTGGTGCCGGCGCTGGCTGAGCCGGCGAACCAGCTCGGGCTCGGAAGCGTGCGGGAACTCCTGATCGTGCTGGGCGGCCTTGGCCGCCTTCTCGGCCTTGGCCTTGGCGGCGGCTTCGGCCTTTGCAGCCTTCGCTGCCTTTGCTTCCGGGCTGTCCGGATCCAGGACCGCGGGATTGAAGGCGGACCCTTCGCGGGCGACGCCGAGATCGTACTTAATGCCGCGGATGGTTTCTTCAGGCACCAGCGGCATGGCTTTCTTGAACCTCGCAAGGCCTACAAGGCCGCCGACCAAAGCGATGACCAGGAAGGCGGCGGACACCAGGAGTGCTGCCAGCCAGGCAGGCATGATGGTGGCCAGCCCCATGATGGCGGCGACGATCAGGCCAACTACCAGGAACGCCACGAAGACCAGGGCGATGGCGAAGAACGCTGCGGCCACCCCAACCTGGATGCCCTTGCGCTTGAGTTCGATCTTGGCGAAGGCGATCTCGTCGTTGAGCTGGCGTGGGGCCAACCGGAAAAGGAGTCGTGCCGTTCCCGGCAGCGCGGTGATGCGCAATCCGGGACTGGTACGCCCGCTGTGACGTCCGCTCATCGGTTCCGCCTTACTGGTCGTCTGGGTCGATACTGCCTGCGTTGTCCTGCGGAAATGTGCAGCCGCACAGTCCACGCCACCCAAACTATCATTCAGGTTCAGGGCGAACTCCGGGGCTTGCCGGGCGGCGCGGCCTACAACGCTGAAAAAACGTCCCCCGCCGGGCCTAGGATTGGTGATCGTGACCAATGCCCCCAATCCAGGCGACCTGCTGACCCGCCGCCGGAAGCTTCTGTACATCCTCCTCCTGGGCGCCCTGACGGCCTTGGGTCCGTTCACGATCGACCTTTACCTGCCCGCTTTTCCTGCGCTGGAGGCGAGCCTGGGCGTGACGGAGGCGCAGGTTCAGTTGACGCTGGCTGGCACTACCGTGGGCTTTGCGTTCGGGCAGCTAGTGGTGGGGCCGTTCAGCGACAAGTTTGGCCGCCGGACACCCTTGATCCTTGCCACCGCCCTCCATATCGCAGCGTCCGTGGGTGCGGCCTTGTCCGCGGACATCACCACCTTGGGGATCTTCCGTGTCCTGATGGGTGTCGGCGCTGCCGGCGGCGGCGTGGTGGCCATGGCCATGGTGCGCGACCTGTTTTCCGGGTATGCCATGGTACGGATGTTTTCGCGGATGGCGCTGGTCAACGGCCTGGCCCCCATCCTGGCACCGGTGATCGGCTCGCAGCTGCTGCTGGTCATGCCCTGGCCCGGAATATTCGTGTTCCTTGCCTCCTACGGAACCCTTGTCATCGTGGCCGCCCTGCTGCTGGTGCGCGAGACGCTTCCGCCGGAGAAGCGCGGCAAGAGCGGCATGACTGCCCGGCAGCGGTACAAGGCGCTCTTCAGCGACCGGATCTTCGTGGGGCTGCTGATGGTGGCCGGATTCAACTTTGGCGGCCTGTTCACCTACCTGTCGGCGTCGCCCTTCCTGTTCCAGGACGTGTTCGGCTTCTCCGCCCAGCAGTACGGGTTGCTCTTTGGCATCAACTCCCTGGGCATCGTTGCCGGCGTCCAAACCAGTGCGCGCCTGATCCGGGTTGTCCCGCCACAGTGGATCCTGGCGTGCGCCACGGCCTGGATGTTCCTGATGGCCGTGCTGATCGTCGTGTTCGACCGCATGGGCCTGGGGCTGTGGGGAGTGATGGTCCCGCTGTGGTTCTACATCCTGGGGACAGGCTTCATGTTCCCCTGCGTCCAAGTGCTGGCACTGGCCGGCCACGCAGCCCAGGCGGGGACGGCGGCGTCGCTCCTTGGTGCGGCCACGTTCCTCATGGCCGGGCTGATTTCCCCCGTGGTGGGCTGGCTGGGCATTACCAGCGCGGCGCCGATGGGTTCGGTGCAGGCCGCATGCATCCTGCTTGCCATCGGGGCCTTGTGGCTGGTTGTCCGCCCGCGCACGGTACCCTCAATCCACTAACCGCCGATCCACCGAACGTCCACCAGGAAGGCCGCCGATGAGCCGGAAACCGCACCGCAACGGACGGGGACTCTTCCTGGGCGCCGTGCTCGGCGCCGTCGTCGGCTATTTTGCCGGCCGGGCCGTGGGCAACCCGGCCTGGGGCATCATCCTGGGCACGCTGGCCGGCGCAGCACTGCTGTACCGGATCAACCCCGGGTCCCGGAAACGCCGCTGACTGCCGGGCCCGACTGCGGACGCGCCACCTGCCTTCCCGGGCCTTCCCGCGATAAAATATTCCCGTGCCCAGCTGGCAGAACCAACCGCCACTTCCGGCCACATGGCAACGGTGCGACGCCCGGATCCTGCCACTGTGGTGGGAGCGACTGTGTGCCCAGGCCGGGCAGCAGTCAGCGGCGCTGTACGCCGCGGGGCTGTTTACCGAGGACCGCCGCCGGCCCATCGCCCAGTGGTTCAATCCCGCCTTCAATGCAGCCCTGCTGGTGGCTCCGGAAACCTCGCCGGAGTGGCCGGTCCAGCGGTTCGGTATTTTCTACGCCCCGCCGGATGCCGGCTTTGTCCGAATCCACTCGGCCCCGCACGAATGGAACCCGCGCGAACCCCGCAGGTCGCCCACGGAAAACGAGGCCTTCAACGCAGCCATCGCGGAGGCCGAAAGATTCCTGCAGGTGGAAATGGACTTCGTCTGATCTGCCGGGCGCGTCCAAGGCTTTGCCCGCGAAGACAAAAAAATCCCTGTTCCGCCGGCTGGAGGAACAGGGATTTTCCGTTGCGCTCCTCCTGCTGGACTTGAACCAGCAACCCTTCGATTAACAGTCGAATGCTCTGCCAATTGAGCTAAGGAGGAATGAAGCAGGTATGACATTAGCAAAGGATTCCGGCCCAAGGGAAATCGGCGGTTTTCCGGGCCCAAACAGCCCGCGGGCAAAGAAAAGTCCCCGTTCCGGAGGCCGAAACGGGGACTGTGCGCTCCTCCTGCTGGACTTGAACCAGCAACCCTTCGATTAACAGTCGAATGCTCTGCCAATTGAGCTAAGGAGGAATGAAGCGGGTATTAGCCTAGCAAACACCTGCGGCGGAAACGAAATCGGGACGCCGTCCGTCCCGGCCACCCCGGTACGGGCCCGGCTACGCCTCGGCGCGCAGGGCCCGGCGTTCCATTTCCAGCATCATCAGTTCACGGTTGAGCCGCTGGTAGGTTTCCGGATCCGCGGCCGGATCGAGCCGTTGCAGCTGCCCCATCTTGTCCGCCTTGACCCGGGTGATCTGCAGCTCGAACAAGCGGGACAGGATGTCGCGGCAATACTTCAGCACGGCCTCCTCCGTGTGGGCAGGCAGCGGCACCACAGCCAGCTCCGAGACCAGCGGCCGGAGGGGTTCGGGAACTTCGTGCATCACGTGTTCCACCCAGCGCACCGGATCACCGGCCGCCTGCCCCGGACCGGTGGCGCGCATGGCGTCGTGGACCGCCTGGAAGGCGGGCGTGGCGAACCGGGCGTCTGCGAAGCGGTCCCAAACGGCGCCGGCCAGCAGGGACGGCTGCTGGAGTGCCACCTCCAGGGCCTGGCGTTCCATCGAGGCCACGGGATCCCGGGGGTCCGGCCGGTGGTAGGAAGGGACCGCGCCCGACGACGGCCCGGCAGCAACGCCGGGGCCGCCGGGTTGGGCGGCGCCCGGCTGGGCGGCCTTGCCGGCCTGCGGGTGGCCGGAGGCGGCCGGACGTCCGGTGTCCCCCCGCTTCACGGCCGCCGTGACCAGGCGGAGGACTTCGTTGGGGTCCGGCATCCCGAGCCAGCCGGTCAGCGCCTGGCAGTAGCCGGTCCGGGTGGAGGCGTCACGAATGGCGGCCACCACGGGCACTGAGGCTTTCAGGCCCTGTACGCGGCCCTCAACGGTATCCAGGTTGAACTGCTTCAAGGTGGTGCGGATGGCGAATTCAAACAGCGGCCGGCGGGACTGGATGAGGGCGTGCACTGCTTCGTCTCCCCTGCTCAGGCGGAGGTCGCAGGGGTCGGCGCCCGTGGGTTCCACCGCCACGTAGGTCTGGGCCGTGAAGCGCTGGTCTTCCTCGAAGGCGCGGAGGGCCGCTTTCTGCCCCGCGGCGTCCCCGTCGAACGTGAACACCACTTCTCCCCCGGTGCCGTCGTCGGACAAGAGCCGGCGGGCAATCTTGATGTGCTCGGTGCCGAACGCGGTGCCGCAGGTGGCCACCGCCGTCGTAATTCCTGCAAGGTGGCAGGCCATCACGTCCGTGTAGCCCTCCACCACCACGAGTTGGCGGTCCTTGGCGATGCTGCGCTTGGCGAGGTCGATTCCGTAGAGGACCTGGGACTTCTTGTAGAGCGTGGTTTCCGGGGTGTTGAGGTACTTGGGGCCCTGGTCGTCCTCGAAGAGCTTGCGGGCGCCGAAGCCGATGGTGTCGCCGGCGATGTCCTTGATGGGCCAGATGAGGCGGCCGCGGAAGCGGTCGTAGATGCCGCGGTTGCCCTCCGAGAACATGCCAGTGAGCTTCAGCTCGGCGTCGGTGAAGCCGCGGCCCCGGAGGTGCTTCAGCAACGCATCCCAGCCTTGGGGGGCATACCCGCAGCCGAAGTGCTCGGCGGCTGCCCGGTCAAAGCCCCGTCCGTGCAGGAAGTTCCGGGCCTCGGCGGCACCAGGCGTGAGCAACTGGGCGCGGAAGAACTCGTCGGCAATTTTGTGGGCGTCCAGCAAACGCTGCCGCCGGCCCACTTCCTCCCGGTTGGGCCCGCTTCCGCCATCCTCGTAGCGCAGCTCGTAGCCGATCCGGGCGGCGAGTTTTTCTACCGCCTCGTGGAAGGAGCTGTGGTCCTGCTTTTGGACGAAGGCGATGACGTCACCGTCCTCGCCGCAGCCAAAGCAGTGGTAGCGGCCTACCTGGGGGCGGACGGTGAAGGACGGCGAACGCTCGTCGTGGAAGGGGCACAGGCCCTTCCACGTTCCCAGCCCGGCGCCTTTGAGCGTGACGTAGCCGTCAACCACTTCCTTGATGTCCGTGCGCTGGCGTACTTCGTCGATATCTTCACGTTTAATCAGCCCAGCCACACAGCAATCTTAGTGTCACCGTCCCGGCTCACGGCTTTCACGTGCCGGCGCCATGCGTTCCTGGAGGCTCAGGGCCAGCTTGGGGCAGAGGAACACGGCCTCCTGCGCGGCTTCCCGGTCCGCGTCCCGCAGCGGAATGTCCGTCCGTTCGCGGCCGGACTTCCCGCGTGCCACGGGGTATCCCCAGTCATCACGGTCCAGTACGCCGGGAAGCAGTTCTGTGCACAGGCCGCGGCCGTCGCAGCTGGTCCAGTCGATGTGCAGAATGGCAGTCATGCCGCCACTCCCCCCAGGGGAACACAGTATCCGGCGAGGTGCGCACGGAAGTCCGCGGCGAACACCTCCAGGGCGCTGCTGACCAGCCCAGTGGTCCCCTCAGGATGCCGGCAGGCGCCGCGGCCGGACACCAGCCGTCCCAGCCGGTCTAGTTCGGAGGCGAGGCGGGGGTTGCGTTCCCCGCCAGCGATCCGGTTGAGGACGGACGCCATGGCCGGCAGGCCGAACATGCAGGGTCCGCATTGCCTGGCCGATTCATTGGCGAGGTAGGTGAGGATCCGGGCGGTCGCCCCGATCCCGCAGGCGTGCGGATCCAGCGCATGGATCACACCTGCTCCGGGACGCACCGTCCCGCCCACCGGCCCCTCCGGCGAGAGCACATGGGCAGCAGGCCGTACCCAGCGGCCGTGGTAGCCGCCCACCAGGACGGCGGACAAGGGAGCCGGGTCCATCCCCGCTTCCTTGAGGACGGTGGACAGTTCCACCCCGCCCGGCACCTCCAGCACCACGTCGCGGACCGGGGCCGGACCGGATACTGACACGAGCCGGGTTCCCGGATCCGTCGCAGTTCCCGCTTGGCGGAACCACTGCGCCCCGTAGCGGGCGATCAGGGCAACCTGTGCCAGGGTTTCGACATTGACCACCAGCGTGGGGCGGCCGTTCAGTCCCGATTCGCTCAGGCGCCGGCGTTGGTCAACCGGCACCGCATTTCCGGTGGCAATCATGTTGACCACCGCGCTTGACTCGCCGGAGATGAACGCGTCCGGCGCCTCCACCACCCGGACCCGCTTGGTGCCGGGACGCCCCGCGAGGGCCTGCCGGACACGGGGCAGGCCTGCTGCCGGCGCGTACACGTAGGTGCCGGCGCCGCCCAAGGCAGCCGCCAGGGTGAGCAGGCCGTCGATGACCAAGTGCGGTGCATGGCTAAGGAGGGTCCGGTCTTTGAAGCTGAGTGGTTCGCCCTCGGCGCCGTTGGCGATCACCACCGGCCGGGCCGCAAACAGGCCCTTGCGGCCGGACTCCGCCGTCGCGGTCACCTTGCGCCAGGTTTCGAACGCTGCCCCGCCCCGGCCGGTCAGCCCCGACGCCGCGAGCGCGTCAAGCAGCCCCGGTGCGGCCGCGTCTGCGTCCAGGGGGCCGAAGACATCCAGGTGCTGGTCCCAGCCGGCATCCGGGCCGGCCGCGAGGAGGCGCGGTTCCTGCCGTGCCGCATCCGGGGGCGCCGGCTGGGAGGTGTCTCTGGCGTGGCTCACGGGAGGTTTCCTTGCCTGGCAGCGGAGGTTTCAAGAAATGTCGGGGACAGCCGCCACAACAGCGCAGCGGCCACGGCGACGGCGGACGCCGCGGCAAGCAGCAGGAACCAGCCGCTCGAGACGTCGCTACCGTTTCCGAGGGCGTGCGCCATCGCCACCGGCCAGACGCCATAGGTCAGCCAGTGGACCGCCTTGAAGGTCCGTTGTCCGATCCGGTGCCGCAGCAACCCGGTGACAACCACGGCCAGGACCAGGTCAAGGGCCACCGTCCCCAAACCCTGCCAGAACGGTTGGAAGGAGCCCAGGAAGGGCACCACGACGTCCACCGGCTTCAGCTTGGCAAAGGAGTCCAGCAGCAGTGAGCCCACGTGGAGCCCCAGGAAGACGGTGGCGAGCAGGGCGATGTTCCGGTGCAGGAGGCTGATGGAAAACCGCGGCAGCACCATCAGGGGACGGCCGGACCTGTTGAGGATTCCCAGCAGTACGGACGCGGTGAACAGGGCAAGGGAGATGAAGCCGCTCACCCGTCCGAAAGCCCACATTGCCTCATCCATGGCGGCCACCCCCCGCAGCGCCGGGGCGGGCTGCTTGGCGGGGTGGGTCTGCAGGATTGGACCCGGCGCCGCGGGGGCCTTGGCTATCGGTGGGCCAGCCGCCGGTGGTGACAATCCGGCCGTGGCGGTCCACGAGCCGGGCCACGATATTTTCGGCCCGGAACCAGTCCACGGCGGCGTGGCCGCGGACAATGGCGGCCGTGCTGCAGGCGTTGGCATCCAGGCATGTGGGTGCGGCCACTGTCACGGACCGCCAGACGGGCTCGGCCGGGAGCCCGAAGCGCGGGTCAAGGATGTGGTGGACGTCGGTTCCCCGGTGCGTCCAGCGGCGCTTTTGCGTGCTGGACGTGGCGAGGGCATACCCGGACGCGAGGGAGATGTGCTGGGCGGGGTCGGCGGGCAGGTCCTGGACCAGGATTTGCCACTGGCCGGGTTGGCCATCCACGAGGGGTCCGGGCCCTGCGCTGGCCAGGTCTCCGCCGAGCCCTACGAGGACCCCGCAGCGGAGCCGCTGGTGCACTTCGGCGGCGGCGAGGTCCGCCGCGACCGCCTTGGCCGTGGCACCGAGGTCAAGCCGGAGTTCGGCAGGCAGGGTCAGGGTGGTGGCGTCGAGGCCGAGCCTGGTCCATCCGGGTGCCCGCGTCGCGGGCATGTCAGGGGATGCGGCCGACGGCGGCGCAGGAGTTCGCGCCGCTCCGTTCGCCAGTGCCGGCACCGGCACGCTGCGGAGCCCCGTCATACCCTGTTGGTCCGGGCCGTGGCCCAGTGCGGCCAGGTCCGCTCCGAGGGTGGGGTCGACGTCGCCGCCGGTCATGGCCGCCGCGTCCAGGGCCCGTTGCAGGAGCAGCCGGAGCATCGGGCTGACGGTGACGCCCTGTGCCATCCGGGGTTGGAGGATCACAAGTTCCGAGTCGTTGCGGAAACGGCTGCAGGCGGCGTCGACGGCGGCCACCACGTCGCGGACGATCCGTTCCGCGCCAGCCAGGGCGCCGGCGTCCGTAACGGTAACGGAGGCCTCAAGCTCCCAGGCTGTCCAGGTTGATTGGGCCGCCATACCGCTTTCCGCCGCCCCAGTGCCGGCCGGGCCGGACCGGCCCATGCGGGCACCGTGCGCGTCAGGACCGTTCATCTCAGGATCCCGAAGACCTGCCGTGGACCGTGCCGCCGTTGCCGGGTTGGACCGGCGTGGTGCTTCCGTAGCTCTTGGAACGGCGCGTACCGTCCTGCCGGCTCCCGTAACTGTCGTTGCCCGAACCGGTGGAACCGCTCGGTTTCGGCGTGGTGCCTTGGGTGCTGTTGTCCGTCCCGGGAGTGGTCCTGGCGATGACGGAAGGCGTGGCGGCGTACACGGCGGCCGCGCTGACGCCCGCAACGGCGACGCTGCCCACGCCCACCGCCACGGTAATCCCGGTGGCGAGGCGCTTGCCCCTGCTGCGAGTACTCATGACCTGCTCCCGTGCTTTAACGGCCTGCCTTTTCCCCTATCTTGCCCCTCGTTCCTGTGGAAACTCTTAGAGCAAGCTGTTGATCGGTCGGGTGTTGGCAGGATCCGCCACGGCCTCGCGGGGCTACCAGAGCGAAGGCAGGCTCCCCACCAGGCGCTCGTACATGGCAAGCGCCGAACCATCCGTCAGGGACGCCACCTGGTCGATGACCACCCGGAGCCGTGCCCCGTCGTCGGCAGCGTCCCGCCAGTCGGCGGCAAACATCGGTTCCAGGTGCCTGTCCCCCGTGGCGCTCAGGGCAGTGACCAGGGCGTGCAGCACTTCGCGCTGGCGCTCGTAGATGGGCTGCCGGTGTTCAGTGGTCATCACGAACGTGGTGGCGAGGCCCTTCATGACCGCGATCTCCATCACCGTCTCATCCGGCACCATGAGCTCGGCGCTGTACCGGGTGAGGTTTTCGGGGCCGTAGACGGCACGGGTGGTTTCCAGGGCGCTCTGGCAGAACCTGCCGATCAGCTGGCTGGTCATGTTCTTCAGGGCTGCCATCGACTTGCGGCTGCCGTCCGCCTCGCGCACCCACACGTCCGTGGCCTCGAGCCGGGCCAGCGCGGCGTCGATCGCCGCAGGATCGTTGTGCGGCAGGTACCACTGCTTCGCGTACCCCACCACGCGGGCCCGGTGGTCCGGGTTGTCCAGCCAGCGCAACTGGAAGTGGCCGGCAACAATCGCGTCCTCCACGTCGTGCACCGAGTAGGAAATGTCGTCCGCGAGGTCCATCACCTGGGCTTCCAGGCAGGACCGGCGCTCCGGGGCACCCTCGCGGATCCAGTTGAAGATGGGGAGATCGTCCTCGTAGGCGCCGAACTTGCTGGTCCGCTGGCCATGGATCACCGGGGCTTCCAGGGCAGACCACGGATATTTAGACGCGGCATCGAGGCTTGCGCGGGTGAGGTTCAGCCCGGCCGGGCGGCCGTCAGCCGTGAGCACTTTGGGTTCGAGCCGGGTGAGCAGGCGGAGCGTCTGGGCGTTGCCTTCGAACCCGCCAATGGCGTGCGCCACCTCGTTCAGCGCCGATTCGCCGTTGTGGCCGAACGGCGGGTGGCCGAGATCGTGGCTCAAGCAGGCCGTGTCCACCACGTCGGGGTCGCAGCCCAAGGCCCGGCCGAGTTCCCGGCCCACCTGCGCCACTTCCAGGCTGTGCGTGAGCCGGGTGCGGACGAAGTCGTCCGTGTCAGGGGCCACCACCTGGGTTTTGGCGCCCAGCCGGCGCAGGGCCGAGGAGTGCAGGACCCGGGCGCGGTCCCGCTCGAAATCGGAGCGGTACGTGTTCTTGGGCGGTTCCTCCACCCAGCGGGCGGAATCGTGCAGCTCGTAGCCGGGCAAGGCGAGCGCCGCGGTAGGCGTGCCGGACGCCGGAGTGCCGGCGACCGGGGTGCTCAGGGAAGCCTCAGCCACCGGAGACATCCAGCTCGGCAGCAGCGATGTCCCGGGACTGGTCGGCGTTCAGGGCGCGGGAATCGAGCCAGTCCTTGGGCAGGGCAGGACGTTTCGGGGAGCCGGCACGTCCGCGCGGGCCCTCGGCGTCAACCCCGGGGTAGGGCGAGTCCAGGTCCAACTCCGCGAGGGTATCCCGGAGCACCTCCAGGCTGGTGACCAGGGCCAGCCTGGTGCGCAGCTCACCGCCCACCACGTAGCCCTTGAAGTACCAGGCGATATGCTTCCGGATTTCACGCAGCGCCTTGCCCTCGTCACCGAAAGTCTCCACCATCAGTTCGGCGTGCCGGTACACACCCTCGGCCACCTGGCGCAGGTTGGGCCGGTGCCGGACATCGCTGCCTTCGAATGCCGCCTGAAGGTCGCCGAACAGCCACGGGCGCCCTTGGCAGCCGCGGCCCACCACCACGCCGTCCACGCCGGTTTCGCGGACCATCCTGACGGCGTCCTCTGCTGACCAGATATCGCCGTTGCCCAGCACCGGGATGTCCGGCAGGGCCTCGCGGAGGCGCGCGATGGCGGACCAGTCCGCCTTGCCGGAGTAGAACTGGGCGGCCGTGCGGCCGTGCAGCGCGACGGCGGCAACCCCGGAGTCGCGGGCGATGCGGCCGGCATCGAGGTACGTCAGGTGGTCATCGTCAATGCCCTTGCGCATCTTGATGGTCAGCGGAACGTTGCCCTTGCCGGCTTCCTTGACGGCGGTCTGCACGATCGCGGTGAAGAGGTCGATCTTCCAGGGCAGGGCCGAGCCGCCGCCGCGCCGGGTCACCTTGGGGACCGGGCAGCCGAAGTTGAGGTCGATGTGGTCCGCCCGGTCTTCCTCCACGAGCATCCGCACGGCGGCGCCGACGGTGCCCGGATCCACACCGTACAGCTGGACGGAACGGACTTTCTCGTCGTCGTCATGCGAAATGATGCGGAGTGATTCAGGGGTCCGTTCCACCAGTGCGCGGGAGGTGACCATCTCCGCCACGTACATGCCGCCGCCGTATTCACGGCAGAGCCTGCGAAAGGCGGAGTTGGTGATGCCGGCCATGGGGGCCAGGATCACCGGAGTGTCAACGGTGATGGGTCCCAGCTTCAGGGGCGGGAGTTCCAGCTTGGGGGCGGGAGGGGTTGCTGCAACAGTCACCTGTCCATTGTTGCAAAGCCGGGCAAATCGAAGGTTTCCGCCGTGGCACCAGGCCTCTCCGGCGGGGCTTTCCGGCCCGCCCCGCAGGCAAGTCGCCGCGCACCCCGTCAGCCGCGGTCCGCCCTCCGGCCCCGGCGGGTGGCGGTTTCCGCAGCTGGTTCGACGCCGGCCCGCCGGCTGCGCTCCCCCAGCGCGGCTGCGGCGAGCGCCCCGGTATCCGCCACGTCTACGGCGTGGACGTGGCCGTCGTCGTGCGCCCCGACCCCGGCATGGCCCTCAACTGCCCTGATGCCGGTTGCCTTGACCACGAGCACGGCGATCAGGGTGGTGACCGGGATGGCCAGGACCAGGCCGATGGAACCCACCAGCGTGCGGATGACTTCCTCGGACAGTTCCGAACTGGTGAGGGTATCGATCAGGGGCCGGTCGTAGAGCATGACGATGATCAGGATGGGCAGCGCGGCCCCCGCGTAGGCGAAGGCGATTGTGTACACGGTGGAGGCGATGTGGTCTCGGCCGATCCGCATGGCGGAGGTGAAGAGTTTCCGGGCGCTGGTGCCCGGCGCCAGTTCGTAGAGCTCCCAAACGGCAGAGGACTGGGTGATGGTGACGTCGTTCAGGACGCCCAGTCCCGAAATGATGAGCCCGCACAGGATCACGCCGGAGATTGAGATGTTCGCCGAGGTGTTCACCAAGGTGGCGGCGTCATGGCTGCCGACGCCGGCGAGGTTGGCGGCGTCCGTGGCCCAGGCGGCCAACAGCGCCGTGATGCCGAGCCCGAAAATGGTGCCCAACAATGCCGTGGACGTCCTCGCCGAGAATCCGTGGGCAAAGTAGAGCACACCGATCATGATCACGGTGGAGCCCACCAGGGTCAGGAGCAGCGGAGGCTTGCCCTCCACCAGGCCCGGGAGCAGGAAGTTGGCCAGGACAAAATAGGCGCCCACGAGTCCGACCAGGGCGCGGAGACCGCGCCACCGGGCGACAGCGATGACCACCGCGGCATAGAGCACGGCGAGCAGGACAATCGGCAGGGTGCGGACGAAGTCCACAAAGACGTAGGCCGGCGAACCCTGCGACCCGGTGGCCCCTTGGACCTTCGAGAGGTTCAGGTACCGGATCTGGTCCCCGGGCTTGACCCCGTGCGAAGAGGCCACATCCGGGTTGATCACCACCTTGACCGGGCTCCCGCCCTTATCCGGCTCCGTGAACGCGAACGTGCAGTCCGAGCCCTGGCGGGGAGGCTGTCCGGTGGAATCCTGGCCCGTCCCCTGCTGGCTGGACTGCTGGCCGGCCCCCGGCTGGCCGGATTGCTGGCCGGCCCCCGGCTGGCTTGATTGCTGGCTGGTCCCCTGCATGCAGTTCTCGGCCACCACGCTTTGGATGGTTCCCGTATCGAATGTCACGCCGGGGGCCGTGGAGTACGGGTTGGCGAGGGTGATTCCTTCCTTGCTGCCGGAGGGCCACAGCGCGGCCATCCCGGCCAGGGTCAGCAGCGCCAGCGGGATGAGGACCGCGGCCAGGATGCGGTTCGCCTTGCTGCGGGCAGCCATCGCTTGCGGTGTCGGCTCCGAATGGCTCTCGGAAGTGTGGGAGTGACCGGCGCCCATCAGCAGTACAACCTCATGGCTTGTACTCTACGTGCGGCGCCATAGGGTTTATAAATGGACCATCGGATGGGGAGGAACCAGGCATGGACAACGGTGGGACACGTGGAACCGATACCCGCGGGACGGGAAAAAGTGGCGGGGAACAGGCCGGGCGCGCGCCTTCGGATCCCCAGCACCGTCCCGTACTGAGCGTCCTTGCGGCATCCGGTGCCACCAAGGGAGTGGTCCTGGTCCTGCACGGCGGGAGGGCGCACAGCCGCGCACCCGTGGAGGCCCGGCACCTGAGCCCGGCCAGGATGGTCCCCTTTGCCCGGGACCTGCACCGCATGGGAAGGAAACACGGGCTGGCGGTCTGGTCCCTGCGCAACAGCGTCCGCGGCTGGAATGGCCCGGACATGACCCCGCTGCAGGACGCACGGTGGGCGCTACGGCAGATCGAGGAACAGCACCCCGGCGTACCGATCTTCCTGCTGGGCCACTCGATGGGCGGCCTGACAGCCGTCTGCGCCGCAGACCATCCGCAGGTTGAAGCCGTGGTGGCCCTTGCGCCATGGCTAAGCCCGGAGACCCCTTCAGCCCGGGTTGCCGGACGGAAGGTGCTGATCGTGCACGGAACCACGGACCACATGACCAGCCCCCGGCAGTCGCTGGCGTTCGCCCGCCGCGCCACCGCGGAAGCGTCAAGCATGCAGTATGTGTCCCTGAAGGGTGTGGGGCACTTCATGCTCCGAAAGATCCGGGTGTGGCAGACGCTGGCCTCCGGGTTTGTCATTAAGTCCTTCGCGGAGAGCACGGGCGCCCCTGTCCGGCCGCCGCGTTCTTTTTCGCAGCTGCTGCCGGAATCGTCCGTGCACGTCACTCTCTAGGCGCGGTCCCGATGCCTTGGCGTCCCCCGTCCAACGACACCTTCTACCGGGTCATCGTCCGTACCGGGCAGTTCCTGCGCTGGGCCCTCCGGCTGGACATCCAGGCGACCGGCCTGGAAAACCTTCCCGCGAAGGAACCGGCCACCGGCCCTTCCCGCCGGGCGTCCCCCGGAAAGGGAGCGGTCTTCGCCATCACGCACTTCGGCTACGTGGACTTCGCGGTAGTCGAGCTGCTTCTGTGGCGGCATACGCGTGCCCAGCTGCGGTTTCTCGTCCATCAAGGCGCCGCAGACCACTGGTTGGCCGGCCCCGCCATCAGCGCCAGCGGCCATGTGGTGGTGGGCTATGCGGACCGTTCAGACGCCTACGATGCCGCGGTGGCCAAGCTGCGGGCCGGCGAGTACCTCGCGGTCTTCCCGGAGGCCGGGGTGAGCCGCAGCTTCACGGTTCGCGAATGCAGGACCGGTGCCGTGCGGATGGCTGCGGAAGCCGGGGTCCCGGTCATTCCGGTTTCGGTCTGGGGTGCCCACCGGGTGATGACCCGCGGCCACGGATTTTCCCTTCGGCGCAGCTGGCGGGCACCGGTGCGCCTCGAAGTGGGAGCGCCGATCGTCTTTCCGCATGACGTTGACGTTGAGGAGGCCACGGAAGCGCTGCGCGGCACGCTCCAGGCCGGGATCGACCGGTGCATTGCAGGCTTTCCGCTGCAGCCGGAGCACGGGGCGTGGTGGATGCCGGCGCACTTGGGCGGCGGCGCTCCTTCGGACGCCGAGCGGCAGCGCCTGGACGCCGCAGACGCAGCCGCGGGCCGGCGTCGTGGTTCCCGCCAAACGAAGTAAGCGCCAGGTCTTGCCGTGAAGGTCACGGCAAAACCTGGCGCTGCCTTGGCTGCCGGGTGGGCCGGCCGGCCCCGGTCAGTCGGAGACCACCAGGGTTTCCGCCGCGGCGAGGCGGGCCTTGCCGGACTCCAGGAGGGGTTCGACGGCGGCGCGCAGCGCGGTCATCGAGTCGTCCAGTTCCAGCATCACCGGGTGCTGGTACGCGATGAGGGCGAGCATGTCGCGCACGGCCTCGGCAGCGTCCGCGGCGGACAATGCCGGCTCATGTCCCACGAAAACGTCCGTCGGTATGTCGGCGCCCGTTGTCTCTGCACCAGGGGTTTGCAGGTGGGCCGGTGCGGCATCAGGCCCGGCGGGGGCCGCGTAGCTGACGGCGAAGGCCCGGATGCGGCCCTTCTTGCTCGGCGCCACGCCGGCACCGAAAGCCGATTCCGGTTCGGCCCGCAGCACGATGGCGCCGTGCGCGCCGGTGAGCTCGTCCAGGAACAGTTTCTGCACCTGTCCCACGGAGAGGACCCCGGGTGAATCCCAGTCATGGATGGCGGTGTAGTAGCGTCCCACCACGTCGGTGAGCTCCACCGAGCCGGTGGCCAGGTCCATGACGACGTCGGAGCCTGCGTTCTCGCCGCCGGCCGCACCGTCCCCGTCCTTGGCCGGGAAGACGGGCAGCCGGAGGGCGCCCGGCTCGACGACCACCAGGCGCGAGCGCTGGATGGGTTCCAGCCCGAACGCTTCGGCGAAGGCGGCCCCGGCGGTGCCGGGCTCCACCTTGGCGCGCAGCCTGGTGACACCCGACGGCGCGTTTTCGACTTCGCGGCGCAGCATGGTCAGCAGGCTGGCGCCGATGCCGGCGCGGCGGTGGTCCCGGGCCACCTCGATGTAGGTCCAGAGGCGTTCCGGGTGCAGGGACGCCTCGTAGACGACGCCGGCGGCTACCGGGATGCCGACGCCGTCAATGACGTCCTCGGCCACGATGCAGCGGCGCCACGGCGTGCCGTCCCGGCCGTTGGAGGACAGTGCCAGGGCGGCGCGGAACTGGCGGGCCTCGCCAGTGTCCGGGTCACCCCAGATTTCCAGCAGCGCAAGGTCGTCACCATCGCGCCATGGGCGGTATTCGATGGCCATGCTCAGGCGCCGATCAGCCGTGCGGCCAGGTAACCCTCCACCTTGTCCAGGGAAACACGTTCCTGGCTCATGGTGTCCCGCTCGCGGATGGTGACGGCCTGGTCCTCGAGGGTATCGAAGTCCACGGTGATGCAGAACGGGGTGCCGATCTCATCCTGGCGGCGGTACCGGCGGCCGATTGCACCGGCGTCGTCAAAGTCGATGTTCCAGTTCTTGCGCAGCTGGGCGCCAAGTGCCTTCGCCTTCGGTGACAGGTCCTCATTGCGGCTCAACGGCAGCACGGCGGCCTTGACGGGGGCCAGGCGCGGGTCAAGCTTCAGCACGGTGCGCACGTCCACGCCGCCCTTGGCGTTGGGGGCCTCGTCCTCGGTGTAGGCGTCCACCAGGAACGCCATGAAGGAACGGGTCAGGCCGGCCGCGGGCTCAATCACGTAGGGGGTGTAGCGCTCGTTGGTGGCCTGGTTGAAGTAGCTCAGGTCCGTGCCGGAAGCCTTCGCGTGGGTGGAGAGGTCAAAGTCGGTCCGGTTGGCGATGCCTTCCAGTTCGCCCCACTCCGAGCCCTGGAAACCGAAGCGGTACTCGATGTCCGTGGTGCCCTTGGAGTAGTGGCTCAGCTTCTCCTTGGGGTGCTCGAAGAAGCGCAGGTTCTCGTCGCGGATGCCCAGGCCGGTGTACCAGGCCATGCGCTCGTTCATCCAGTACTTGTGCCACTCTTCATCCGTGCCGGGCTCGACGAAGAACTCCATTTCCATCTGCTCGAACTCGCGCGTGCGGAAGATGAAGTTGCCCGGCGTGATCTCGTTGCGGAAGGACTTGCCGATCTGGCCGATACCGAACGGCGGCTTCTTCCGCGACGTGGTGAGGACGTTGTTGAAGTTCACGAAGATGCCCTGGGCGGTTTCGGGGCGCAGGTAGTGCAGGCCTTCCTCGCTGGCGACCGGGCCGAGGTAGGTCTTGAGCAGGCCGGAGAACTCCTGCGGCTCGGTCCACTGGCCGCGGGTGCCGCAGTTGGCGCAGGCAATGTCCTTCAGGCCATTTTCCGCCGGGCGGCCCTTCTTCTCCTCGTACTCTTCCTCGAGGTGGTCGGCGCGGTACCGCTTGTGGCAGGAGAGGCATTCCACCAGGGGGTCGGAAAAGACCTCGACGTGGCCGGAGGCCTCCCACACCTGGCGGGGCAGGATCACGGAGGAGTCAAGGCCCACCACGTCCTCGCGGCCGCGGACCATGGACTGCCACCACTGGCGCTTGATGTTTTCCTTCAGCTCAGCGCCCAAGGGGCCGTAGTCCCAGGCAGAACGCGAACCTCCGTAGATCTCACCGGCCTGGAACACGAAGCCCCTCCGCTTGGAGAGGGAAATGACCTGGTCGAGGACGGATTTTGCTGCCATGGGGTAACTCCAATTTCTACAGGGCCGCTGGGTGCGGTCCGCGGTGTGCAAACCCCGGCTGCGGCGTGCAGGGCACACCGGGCACCGGGTGGGCGGATGGGGGAAGATGCGTCAAAAGCTGCGTGTACTAGCCTACCGGCCGGCGCCCCCGGAGCGCGCCCCGCGGCCAGGGCAAGGTTGCCAGGATGATGGCGCCGAGGGTGAGCAGGGTCCCAAGGACCGTGGCAGGGGCGACGACGGTGCCAGGCGCGGGCAGCACCAGGTCCAGTGCCAGGGACCCCAGGAGTTGGCCCGCGATCATGCCGAGCCCGGTGACCAGGACGCCGAGGCTGCGGACCAGCAGGGCACCCAGGCCGATGAACACGCAACCCATGGGACCGCCCAGGTAGTACCACCAGTCGGCGGGCAACGGATTGCCCGGCCCGGCCACCGCGAGCTTCACGGCGAACGCCGCCCACAGCACGATGGTGCCGGCCACGAAGTTGACCAGGGTGGCGGCGATGGGGGTGCCGTAGTGGACGGTGGCGGTGCCGTTCATGGCCTGCTGGAAGCTCATCAGGAAGCCTGCGGCCACCGGCAGGAGCAGCGGAACGAGCAACGCAGCCGGGTCGGCGCCGGTATCGGCACCTCCCCCGCCGAACCGCGGCGACACTGCCCAGGCGACGGCCGCGATGGTCAGGACGCAACCGATGATGCGGATTCCCGTGACGGACTTCTTCCCGGCCGGGCCGATCCCCAGCCGGTCCACCAGCAGCCCGCTCACGGTCTGTCCCGTGACGGTGGCGACGGTGAAGAGGGCCACCCCGAGGAGGCCCACGGTAAAGGACTGGGCGAAGACGAACAGCGCCCCGATGGCGCCGGCCAGCACGTAGATGCGGGGAAAAGCCCGGGTACGGACGGCCGGGAGGATGGCCGCCAGCCCGGCCCGGCCCCGCGGCAGGACCAGCGAGATCAGGATCATCACCAGCAGGCCGGTGCTGAAACTGACCACGGCAGCGGCGATTCCGTCGTTGAGGCGGGCGCCGAGGGCCCCGTTGATGCGGCCTTGGACGGGGATGGCCAGGCCGGCGCCCACCGCCAGGGGCAGGCCTGCGAGGACGGGCAGGCGTGGAGGGGAGGTCATTGGATCCACCTTAGTTCAGGCATTATTGCTGTATGAGCAACCCCATTGACGACGTCCCCATCCGCGACAGCATGATCCGGCTGGGCCAGCTGTTGAAGCTTGCCAACCTCGTGGAGGACGGCGTGGAGGCAACGGAGCTCATCAAGAACGGGCTGGTGAAAGTCAACGGCGAAATCGACGACCGCCGCGGCCGCCAGCTGCACCACGGCGACACCGTCACCGTGAACGGGCACACCGTGAAGGTGGTCGCGCCGGAGGCGGGCTGACCGCCACGGCCGCGGCGCCGTCGTCGTACGCCTACTTGTTGAGCACCTCGTGGGTGAGGAACTCCCCCACGTGGCCGATCTCCTGCTGGTTGATGCCGTGCCACATGCCCGTGTAGAGCACCTTGGTGAGCTTGACGTGCTTGCGCACCCACCCCATGGTGAACTCGATCTTGTCCTGGGTGATCACCGGGTCCTGCTGGTCCCGGCCCCAGAACATGGGGATGGTTCCGTCCAGTTCTGCATCCTTGAAGGTGGGGTCGCCGGCGGCGTCCACCACGAAGCCCGAGAGCCCGACGACGGCAGCGAAGTCCGTGGGACGCTGCCGCAGGAGGGTGGTGGCCATGGCCATGCCCATGGAGAAGCCCAGCAGGGAGACGGAGGGGTGGCCTTCCCTGATGGTGTCGATCCATTCCTGGACGTAGGCCGACGCCGCCTTGACCCGGTCCAGGGAGTAGTCGATGGACGCCGTCAACGGGAACCAGGTGAAGCCCGGGCCCATGGCGATCGGCGCCCGGACGGATGCCACCGCAAAGTCCCCCGGAAGCATCCCGGCAAGGCTGAACAGGTCCTGCTCGTTGGCGCCATAGCCATGGAGCAGCACCAGCAGCGGTTTGCCGGCACGCTGGTCTTCGGGGTGGGACCACAGGACAACGGGAGCGGGAAATACTTCGGCGTCAGTCATGGTTTCCATTCTTACAGTTACCCGAAAGTAACAACCTACGTTGGCGTAGCCATTGAAGCGGAAGGCAGGATAGGACAGTGACTGACGCAAGTGCCATCCAGACCCCGTCCGTGCACCCCGGTTCCCACCCCTGGAGCCGGTACGTGGCGATGGGCGATTCCTTTACCGAGGGCATCGGCGACCCCGAGCCCGCAAGCCCCGGAGGCCACCGCGGCTGGGCCGACCGGGTGGCCGAAGAACTGGGCCGCACCAAGCCGGACTTCGCCTACGCCAACCTCGCCGTCAGGGGCCGGCTCCTGCAGCAGATCGTGGACCAGCAGCTGGCCCCGGCCCTGGCCCTGAAGCCGGACCTGGTCACCTTGTCAGCAGGCGGCAACGACCTCATCCGCCCGGGCGGCGACCCCGACGCACTGGCCGAAAAGCTCGATTCCGTGGTCCAGATCCTGTCCATGGGCGGCGCCACCGTGGTCCTGTTCAACGGTCCGGACACAGGCTCCTCGGTCCTGGGCAGGATCCGGAGCAAGGTGGCCATTTATAACGAGAACCTGCGGACTGTCGCGGCCCGGCACGACGCCGTCATCGCCGACATGTGGTCCCTCCGGCAACTGAGCGATCCGCAGATGTGGGACCAGGACAGGCTGCACTTCTCCCCCTTGGGGCACCACACCATCGCGGCCATGGTGCTGGACTCGCTTAACGTTGAACATTCGCTGGAACCCCTCCAGCCCAAGGATCTGCCGCCCCGGACCTGGCGCGAGGCAAGGACCGGGGACTTGGTGTGGGCGCGCGAATACTTCGTGCCCTGGGTCCTGCGCCGGCTCCGGCACCAGTCCTCCGGTGACGGCGTCACGGCGAAACGGCCGACGCCGGGTCCCGTCTTTGGCCCGGGCGTTCCGTTGGGGTCCGGCGAGGGTCCGCTGGGAACCTCGGAACCCAGCCGCCGGTAGGACCGCACGGGGTTACGCTGGAGGGACAACCTTTGAGAGGCGCGGCACCGTGAGCAGCTTGTTTTTGTGGATCATCATCCTGTCCTTCGTTGTCCCCATGGCCATGCGGATGTACCGGCGGTCCATGGCACGGCGGGACCGGGACCAAGGCTTGCCGGGCCAGTACCCTGACCAGTTTCCGGGACAGTACGGGCCGGGCGGGTTCCCCGGGTCCGGCCGGTTTCCCGGGTCCGCGGGGCCGCAGAGCAACCAGCCCCGCGACGGCTACACCCAGCAGGACTACTACTCCGGCGGCTTCCGCCAGCCCCGCCCGGCCAATGAATCACACCCACAGCCCTACCAGTACGGGCAGCGCCCCATGCCGGACCCCCGCTACGGCGCGCCCCAGGAACCGCCGTTCCAGCAGTTCCCGGGCCAGCAGTTCCCGGGCCAGCAGGGTATGGGCCAGCAGGGTATGGGCCAGCAGTTCCCCGGCCAGCAACAGGGTACCGGCCACACGCCGGCCGGCCCGCCTCCAGGCCCGGCCGTTCCCCCGCCGGGAGCGCCCCAGGGATTCCGTGCCCGGAAGCTCGCAGAACTGGACCAGCAGTACAGCAACGGCGAAATGTCCATGGAGGACTACATGAAGCGCCGCAGCGACATCATGAACGGCTGAGTCCCAGCCGCCGCCACGCCTCAAGCCCGGAAGAGCCGCCTGACCACCTGCCCGGACGGCAGCGCATCCAGGCCTTCATTAACGTCCGCCAGCGGCCGGGTATCGGTGTGCAGCAGTTCCACCGGAAGCCTGCCTTCCCGCCAGTAGCCCAGGTACGCCGGGATGTCTCGGCGGGGAACTGCGTCGCCCATGTAGGAGCCGAGGAGCCGTTTGCCCGCGCCTGCGAACTGCAGTGCGGGAACGGACAGTTCAGCAGACGGATGGGGCAGTCCCACCGAGACAACCGCGCCGCCCCGCGTCACCAGATCAAGGCACGCTGCGATCACGCCGGCCGAGCCGACTGCTTCGACGGCCACATCCACCCCGTCACCGGCAGCCTCGGCCACAAGACGGGCCGCATCCGCAGGCGTTCCCACCGCCGTGGCACCGGCGTCCAGGGCCAATGGGTGCTTGCCCGGATTCGGATCGATGGCAATCACTCCGGCGGCCCCGGCGAGGCGGGCCGCCATGACGGCCGATAAGCCTACTGCGCCGATGCCGAAGACAGCCACGGACTGTCCCGGACTGACGCCTGCCGTATTGAGCACGGCCCCCATTCCGGTGAGCACGGCGCAACCGAACATCGCCGCGACGGTGTCCGGGACGTCGTCGTCAATCACCACCACCGACTCCCGCGCCACCACGGCGTAATCCGCAAACGCCGAGACGCCCAAATGGTGGTTGATGCGCTCCCCCGCCGGCGTGCGCAGCAAGGCCGGCCCATGCAACAGGTCACCGGAGCCGTTGACCTCCGCAGCGCGGTGGCAAAGCGCGGGCCTCCCGGCCCGGCAGGCCCGGCAGTGGCCGCAACTGGGCACGAAAACGAGCACCACGTGGTCTCCCACGGACACATCGGCTACCCCGTCGCCCACGGACACCACCCGCCCCACCGCCTCGTGGCCCAATGCCATCGGAAGCGGCCGGACCCTGGAGCCGTCCACCACGGACAGGTCCGAATGGCACAGGCTCGAATACGTGATGGCAACCCCAAGCTCACCGGCGCGCGGCTGCGGTTGGTCCAGTTCCTGCACGACCAATGGTTTCGCGTCAGCGTAGGCGGGCTTTCCCGGTGCGGCGGGAACGGTCGAATACAGGACGGCTGCCTTCATGACACGATCATGCCGTACTTCCACCCCGGGCCTGCTGCACTGTGGCACCGCGGCGTCCACCGGCAGCGTGCACCGGAAGCACCGCAGGGCAGCAGCCGGCCGCTGCCGGGACGGGCGCAGCTAGGCCAGGAACGTCGTCCGGAGCTGGTTCCCCAGCTGTCCGATCTCGGTCAGGAAGCCGTCATGGCCTATCGGTGCCGAGATCATATGCACGTCAACCTCACCCGGCAGGGCCTGGGCCAATTCGCGGGACTGGGACGGGAAGTAGAGCCGGTCGGAGTCCACGGCGGCAACGAAGAACCGGGCGGTGGCGGATGCCAGGGTCTCGGCCAGCGGCCCGCGGCCACGGCAGACATCGTGGCTCATCAACGCCTCGGTGAGGGCGATATAGCTGTTGGCGTCGAACCGGCGGACGAGCTTCCTGCCCTGGTGGTCCAGATAGCTTTCCACCTGGTAGCGTCCGCGGTTTGCCAGCAGTCCGCCGTGCAGGGGCGACTCGGGGGCCTGGGGTTCCCGGCCGAAGCGCCCTTCCAGTTCCGCGGCGGACCGGTACGTGATGTGGGCGATCCGCCGTGCCAGGGCCAGGCCGTCTTCCGGACACGGTCCGCCGTAGTAGTCGCCGCCGTTGAAGTTCGGATCCTGGCGGATGGCCAGGGTCTGGGCCTGGGCGAAAGCGATCTGTTCAGCCGTGCTGGCAGCGCCGACCGAGATGACGGCGCAGCGCTGCACCCGGTCAGGGTAGGTCACCGCCCACTCCAGGGCGCGGGCACCCCCCATGGAACCGCCAAGGACGGCGTACCAGCTCCCGATGCCCAGCTGGTCCGCCAGCCGGGCCTCGGCAACAGTGCTGTCCCGCAGGGTGACCAGGGGGAAGCGTGAGCCCCAGGGTGCTCCGTCGGGGGCGGCCGACGACGGGCCCGTGGACCCGTAGCAGCCGCCCACAATGTTGACGGACACCACGAAGAACCTGTCCGTATCGACGGGCGCCCCAGGACCGGCCAGCTGTTCCCACCAGCCCTCTTCGTCGGTGTCGCCCCGGGTCACGTGGGTGCTGCCCGTCAGGGCGTGCTCGATCAGGATGGCGTTGCTGCCGTCCGCGTTCAGCGTGCCCCAGGTTTCGTACGCCAGGGTGACATCCGGCAGGTAGCCGCCGCCCTCGAGCTCGAGTCCTCCAATGGAGGCGTAGCGGACAACTCCGTGTTCGGGAATGGTGGTACGGGCGACGGTAACCGTCATGGCAAGACCTCTTCTACGCGCTTGCCTGCCGTCATTTGACCGGCAGGCCAGGTCTTCACCCGGGGCACCCCACCGCGGAAGGAGGGTTGCCGGCCAGCAAGCCGGGGCTGTCACTGGCACTCATGACCTGGTTCGAGTGTACGAAACACCCCCCGGTCCAGGCCAAGAGTGTGACTGGTTGTGACTTCCCGGCGCTGCCGGCCGGCAGCGCCCCGGCGTGCCGGCGGTCAGGCGTCGGCGCCGCCCTTGGCCGCGCGGAAACCGGCCTCCAAGTCGGCCAGGATGTCGTCGATGTGCTCCAAGCCAACCGACAAGCGGACCAGCCCCGGATTGACGCCGGCCACCACCTGCTGCTCGGGCGAGAGCTGGCTGTGGGTGGTCGACGCCGGGTGGATGACAAGCGAACGGACGTCGCCGATGTTGGCGACGTGCGAGTGCAGTTCCAGGGCGTCGACGAAGCGCTTGCCCGCCTCCGCGCCCCCGGCCAGGTTGAAAGCGACGACGGCGCCGGTCCCCTTGGGCCCGTACTTGCGGCCCCGTTCGTACCAGGGGCTGGACGGCAGCCCCGCGTAGGCGACCGATTCGACGTCGTCCCTTCCCTCCAGCCAGCGCGCCACCTCCGTGGCGTTGGAAACGTGCCGTTCCACCCGCAGGCTCAGCGTTTCCAGGCCCTGCGAAATCAGGAAGGCGTTGAAGGGCGAAACCGCCGAGCCAAGGTCGCGCAGCAACTGGACACGGGCTTTGAGGATGTAGGAAAGGTTGGCGCCCAGTGCGCCGCCCTCGCCAAGGTCCCGGGCGTAGACCAGCCCGTTGTAGGTGGGATCCGGGGTGTTGAAACCGGGGAACCGGTCGGGGTCCTTGCCGAAATCGAACTTGCCGGAGTCGACGATGACGCCGGCAATCGCCGAGCCATGACCGCCCAGGTACTTGGTGGCGGAGTGGATCACGATGTCCGCACCCCACTCCAGCGGCCGGATCAGGTAGGGAGTGGACAGGGTGTTGTCCACGATCAGGGGAACGCCGGCGTCGTGGGCCACCTGGGAGATGCCTTCGATGTCCAAGACGTCCTGGCGCGGGTTGGATACCACCTCGCCAAAGAACAGTTTGGTGTTGGGCTGAACGGCATTCCGCCACTGGTCCAGGTTGTCCGGATCTTCCACGAAGGTGACCGCGATGCCGAACTTCTTCAGGGTGTGGGCGAACAGGTTGTAGGTGCCGCCGTACAGGCTGGGGCTGGCCACGATGTGGTCCCTGGCCTCGGCGATATTCAGGACGGCGAAGGTCTCCGCGGCCTGCCCCGAGCTCAGCAGCAAAGCGGCCAGGCCACCTTCGAGGCTGGCGATCCGCTGCTCCACCGCGTCCTGGGTGGGGTTGCCGATGCGGGTGTAGATCGGCGCCAGTTCGGCCAGCGCAAAACGGTTGGCTGCGCTCTCGGCGCTCGGGAACACGAAGGACGTGGTCTGGTAGATGGGAAGGGCGCGGGCCCCGGTGGCGCTGTCAGGCTCCTGGCCTGCATGGATCTGGCGGGTTTCGAAGGACCATCCGTTGGACATCTCAGTCTCCTATGACATGGGCCCGGCATGCTGGGAGCACCACGGGCCGCGCTTGCTTCCGGCAATTGCCGGACAGCCTGGTCCTCACCCGGGGCACCCCACCGCGGATGGAGGGTTGCCGGCCAGCGAGCCGGGGCTTAACGCTGGCACTCATGACCTGCGCCCAGTGTAGGAACATCACTCCGGCCGGGACAGCATTGTGACGAACATGGTCTTGCCGCTGTGTGCGGGCCGTGGGGGTCTCAGCCGACGGGCGGGGGACGGATCCGGGCACGATGGCAGTCCGATGTGGAGGTTTTCCAAGGTTCCACAAATAATGCGAAGGATCGCCCGAGGTTTGGCCGCCAGCCGTCCTGGCCCGGATACCGTGGAAGCCGGACGACGTTATCCCGTCGCCCCCAACCACGCACAAAGGAATTCGAATCCGTTGCCCCAGTCTTTGCGCCTGGCCCTTGCCGCCGCACTGTTGTCCGCCGTCGCCTTCTGCTCAAGCGGTACACCAGTGCAAGCCTCGGCGCCGCCAGCGGCAGCCACCGCGCCCGCCGCCGCTCCCTCGTCCGCTCCCGACAGCCCCAATGGCCGCTACCTGGTCCAGTTCCCGGCGGGAACTGACGTCCCAACGGCGGCGCGCGACCTTCGTTCCCAGGGGGTCGCCGTCGACCACACGTTCAGCAAGGCCCTGCACGGAGCGGCGATCAAAGCCACGGCGGCGCAAGCCGCCGCACTGCTGCGGTCCGGCAAGGCAACAGCCGTGGAACCCGATGCGGTATCGACGATTTCCGCCACGGAAAAACCCGCGCCCTGGGGTCTTGACCGGCTGGACCAGCAGGCGTTGCCACTGTCCGGCGCCTACACGTATGACGCTTCCGGCCTCGGTGTCCGCGCCTATGTGGTTGACACCGGAGTCCTCGCCTCCAACGTGGATTTCGGCGGACGGGTTGCCGCGGGATGGACGGCACTTTCCGACGGCGGCGGGACAAGTGACTGCAACGGACACGGCACCCACGTTTCGGGGATCATCGCCGGAACCGTCTACGGCGTGGCCAAATCCGCCACGATCGTGCCCGTGCGGACCTTGGCCTGCGACGGGTCCGGCTACTACTCGGACATCATCGCCGGACTCGACTGGATTGCCGGGGACCATGCCGCAGGAACTCCGGCCGTGGTGAACATGAGCCTTGGCGGACCGGTCAGCAGCCTCCTTGACACCGCAGTCCAGAATGTCGTCGACGATGGAATTTCCGTCGTCGTCGCGGCCGGGAATTCGGCCACGGATGCCTGCACGTCCTCGCCCGCCCGGGTCCCGTCCGCCTTGACGGTGGCCGCGAGCGACTCCTCGGACCACCAGGCCTCGTTCTCCAACTACGGCCAGTGCGTGGCCCTTTACGCCCCGGGGGTGGGCGTTACCTCCACCTGGAACACGTCGTCGACGGCCACGGCATCGCTGAGCGGGACCTCCATGGCCTCACCGCACGTTGCCGGCACGGCAGCCCTCATCCTCTCCCGGCACCCGCTCTTCACGCCTGCGCAGGTCACGGACACCGTCCTGTCGACGGCTGTTCCGGGAACCATCGCCGGTGCCGGCGCCGGAACGCCAAACAAACTGCTGCACGTGCCTGCCAGCCCGCGCCTGCCGGGGGCATTCTCGTCGCAGGCGCCCTTCCGGCAGCTGGACACCCGCTACGGCACCGGCGGAGCCAGCGGCCCCGTCGCACCCGGAGCCACCATCCGCGTCCCCGTCACCGGCCACGGCGGCATCCCCACCACCGGAGTCTCCGCCGTCGCCGTCAACGTCACCGTCACCTCACCCACCAGCTTCGGCAACATCACCGTCCACGCCGGCGGCACCCCCACCCCCGGAACCTCCAACCTGAACTTCAACACCGACCAAACCACCCCCAACCTGGTCATCACCCCCGTCGCCGCCGACGGAACCATCGCCCTGACCAACAACTCCGCCGGCACCGTCCAACTCATCGCCGACACCTTCGGCTACTACATCGCAGGGGCCCCGGTAGACCCTGGCACCTTCTCGTCGCAGGCGCCCTTCCGGCAGCTGGACACCCGCTACGGCACCGGCGGCATCAGCGGCCCCGTCGCACCCGGAGCCACCATCCGCGTCCCCGTCACCGGCCACGGCGGCATCCCCACCACCGGAGTCTCCGCCGTCGCCGTCAACGTCACCGCCACCTCACCCACCAGCTTCGGCAACATCACCGTCCACGCCGGCGGCACCCCCACCCCCGGAACCTCCAACCTGAACTTCAACACCGACCAAACCACCCCCAACCTGGTCATCACCCCCGTCGCCGCCGACGGAACCATCGCCCTGACCAACAACTCCGCCGGCACCGTCCAACTCATCGCCGACACCTTCGGCTACTACATCGCAGGGGCCCCGGTAGACCCTGGCACCTTCTCGTCGCAGGCGCCCTTGCGGCAGCTGGACACCCGCTACGGCACCGGCGGAGCCAGCGGCCCCGTCGCACCCGGAGCCACCATCCGCGTCCCCGTCACCGGCCACGGCGGCATCCCCACCACCGGAGTCTCCGCCGTCGCCGTCAACGTCACCGTCACCTCACCCACCAGCTTCGGCAACATCACCGTCCACGCCGGCGGCACCCCCACCCCCGGAACCTCCAACCTGAACTTCAACACCGACCAAACCACCCCCAACCTGGTCATCACCCCCGTCGCCGCCGACGGAACCATCGCCCTGACCAACAACTCCGCCGGCACCGTCCAACTCATCGCCGACACCTTCGGCTACTACATCGCAGGTTGAACCCGATCTGCCGGGGGCTTCTTCAACCACTGCCAGGGACGCAAATCCAAGTAAGGGCACCCTTAGCTGAGAGCCCGATCACAAAGTGCCAAGATGTTGCCATGCGCATGGATCACGTCTCTTACGCCTGTGAACACGATGGCCTCGCGGCCACTACCGAACGTATTTCAACTGCCCTCGGCGTTGAGGCAGTGAAGGGCGGGGTCCACCCCCGGTTCGGCACCCGGAATATGATCATCCCCCTCGCCGGGCACAAATACCTCGAAGTTGTGGAGGTCCTGGACCACCCGGCTTCGGACAAAGCACCGTTCGGACAGGCAGTTCGTGCCCGTTCCGCTGCGGGCGGCGGCTGGATGGGCTGGTGCGTCGAAGTGGACGACCTTGCCCCGTTCGAGGAACGCCTGGGCCGAGCTGCCGTGAACGGCAACCGCAAGTTCCCGGATGGCCGCGAACTCGTGTGGAAGCAGATAGGCATCCTGGGCCTTATTGCAGACCCCCAGGTCCCCTACATGCTCAAATGGGAAGGCGACCCGTCCCTGCACCCCTCCAATGCCTACGAGAGCAACCTCAAGATGAGCTGCCTGACCATTGCCGGCTCCGCGTCGCGGGTGACCGAGTGGCTGGGCGAGCCGGTGGAGAAGCCGCTTGAAGACGTTGCGGTCGAGTGGGTAGCGCCGCACGGTACTCCCGGCATCCTGTCCGTCACATTTGAAACCGCCAACGGGGCCGTCACCATCTGACCATCCCTCGCGCTCTCCGGCTTAGTTCCGGAGAGGGCCTTATGGGCGTGCGCCCAAAAGCTTCGGCCGCCATCGGGTGGTGACAACGGCGTCACCACCCGATGGCGGCCGAATTCATTTAAGCGTTCCCGGGGAGGATCGCTGAATTATGCGGAAGGGCGCTGAACCACAAGCCTCCTCCATAAATGTCGGACCCTGGTTGGATGATTTCTTTATGGGAATCGGTACTGATCTGGCGGTGGTGATGGAGGGTGTTTCTGCCTCTGTTGCTGCGCTCAGCGGGCTGGTTCTGGAGGATGCTTCGCTTTGTTCAGACGCCGACGTTGGTGCTGAAGTGGACGTGCTGCAGCGGCGGTATGGGCTCTGTCTTGAGCGGCTGGAGCTGGTGGCCCGGTTGGAGGCCCAGCTGGCGGCGGTGAAAGCCCAAGACGTGGCGGATGCCGTTGAGATCCAGCATGCTCTGCTTCCGCCGGACGCCCCGGTGGAGGAGCGCACGTTCGCGGAGATGTCCGCGGTGGAGGAGATCGCCGGGATCCTCACCATCAGCTCCGCCGCCGCCGGGGCACTGGTGGAGCAGTCCCGCCGGGTCTGCTCCCTGCCGCCTGTGGTCGAGGCCCTGTCCACGGGTGCGGTGTCGTGGCAGCACGCCCGGATCGTGGCCGACGAAACCGAAGGCCTCACCCCTGCAGGGGCGGCCGGGTTGGTGGCGCACTTCTTCGACCCCG
>NZ_SOBI01000011.1:0-123769 GCF_004364695.1 Arthrobacter sp. AG258
TCTACGCCTTGGACGCCGATGGAGCCGAAGAACGTCACGAAGGGGCTGACGCCTTTTTGGTAGGTGGTGTAGGGGAGCAGGAGGGCGAGGAGGATGACGGAGCCGACGTAGAACACGGCGATGCGGAAGACCACGGAGTTGATGGCTTTGGGCATGATTTTTTCGGGGTTTTCGGTTTCGCCGGCGGCGGTGCCGACGAGTTCGATGGAGGCGTAGGCGAACAGGACCCCTTGCATGAGGATGATCATGGGCAGCAGGCCGGTGGGGAAGATCCCGCCGTGGTCGGACAGGAGGCTGATGCCGACTTGTTGGCCGTCCACGGGGGTGCCGAAGATGACGAAGTAGGTGCCGATGATCAGGAACGCGACGAGGGCGGCTACTTTGATCAGGGCGAACCAGAATTCCATTTCGCCGAAGACTTTGACCGAGACGAGGTTCAGGGCGAGGACGACGAGGAGGGCGGTCAGGGCCCAGGCCCACTGCGGGACATCGGCCATCCAGGGGATGTAGTTGCCGAAGAAGTGCATGTAGAGGGCGGCGGCGGTGATGTCCACGATGGTGGTGGTGGCCCAGTTGATCCAGTAGAACCAGCCGGAAACGAACGCGGCTTTCTCGCCGAAGAATTCACGGGCGTAGGAGACGAAGGAGCCTGAGGAGGGCCGGTGCAGGACCAGTTCGCCCAGGGCGCGCAGGATCAGGAACGCGAAGAACCCGCAGACCGCGTACGCGATGACCAGGGACGGGCCCGCGGCGTTCAGCCGGCCGCCGGCGCCCAGGAACAGGCCGGTACCGATCGCACCGCCGATCGCGATCATCTGGATCTGCCGCGGCTTGAGGTTCTTGTGGTAACCCTTGTCCTCCGCGTGCAGGGAAGTCTCGGACGCATGCGCGTGACCACCATCAATTACATGGTCCGGCTCAACCTCGTCATTGGGGTTGTTGGGCATGGGGATTCCTTTCGATCCGGAAAAGATCTTGTTGGTTGGGGAACTTAGAAGACTGACCAGCCGGTGCGGTCGGAGAGGTCGGCAAGGGCCGCCGTGCCGGCGAGGGAATTGCCTTTGGCGTCCAGGCGGGGGCTCCAGACGCAGATGGCGCACTGGCCCGGGACGATGACCAGGATGCCGCCGCCCACTCCGCTCTTGCCGGGCAGGCCCACGCGGTACGCGAACTCGCCCGCGGCGTCATACATGCCGCAGGTCAGCATGATGGAGCCGATCCGCTTGGCCTCGCTCGGGGACAACACGGCCCCCGGGGCTCCCTGGCCGTTATTGGCAAGGAACAGGCCCGCCTTGGCCAGCTGGACGCAGGTCATCATGACGGAGCACTGGCGGACGTAGTTCTCCACCACGGCCGCGGCCGGCTGGGTGAGGTTGCCGAAGTCCTTCAGGAAGTGGGCAAGGGCCAGGTTCCGGCTGCTGCCGGCCAGTTCACCGGCAGCAGCCGCCTCGTCAATGTACGGTGCCGGATCTCCCTCCCGGCCTGGTTGTCCTCCCGTACCCGCCTGCCGGGTGAGGAACTGCAGGAGGTGCCCGGCGGCGTCGGGCGTCTCTTCCATCAGGTGGTCCGTGACCACCAGGGCGCCGGCGTTGATGAAGGGATTGCGCGGGATGCCGTGCTCGGCTTCGAGCTGGACCAGTGAGTTGAAAGCCGATCCGGATGGTTCGCGCAGCACCCGTGACCACAGCAGGCCGGACCGGCCGCCCTGCAGCGCCATGGCCAGGGTGAAGACCTTGGAGATGCTCTGGATGGAGAACGGGACGTCCGCGTCGCCGGAGCTGAAGACCTTGCCGGAGGTGGTGGCAACGGCGATGCCAAAACGGTTGAAGGGGACGGCGGCCAGGACCGGGATGTTGCCGGGCACGGCACCGGCTTCCTTCCGGGGCCGGTGTTCCCGGACGATTTCCTCAAGGAGGATGTCCAGGGGCGGTGCGCTGAGGGTCGTGGTCATTTCCTGCCTGAAGTGTTGTTGGCGGCGGCCCACTCCTGGAGGTGGAGCAGTGCCACCAGTGAGTCCCGGGGACTGCCGAAGTTGAGCCCGGTCACCCGGGCGGCCTTGGCCACCCGGTAGTAGACCGTGTTTTTGTGGAGGTTCATGCCCCTGGCGCACTCGGCGACGTCGAAGGCGGCGTCGAAGTAGGCGCGGAGGGTGGCGGCGAGCTCGGCGTCCTCCTGCAGGAGCGCGGCCAGGCTGCGGTGCCGGAAGGGCGAGGCCTGGAAGTTGCGGACCGCCTCGCGGTACAGGATTTCCGCTTCGAAATCGGCCACCCCCGCCACCGTGCCCGGTTCTGCGGTGCCCACGCAGGCCAGCAGCGCCTCCGTTACACGGGTCACCGTGTTGAGGGACAGCAGGTCCGGCACCAGGGGGCCGACGGCGGCGAAGGGGGTGATGCCGAGGTGTTTTCGGGCGTCCCTGACGATTGCCTCGGCCAGGGACCGAAGCCCCGGCTCGGCGGTGCTGGACTGCAGGTCCGGCACGATGATGGCCGTGTCACCGTTGAACTGGCCCACGACGGCGGAGGCCTTGTACGCGGCGGCGTGGATGGAGGCGAGGTTGGCCAGTTCGCCGTGCTTGAGGGCGGCGTCGTCGGCACGCGAATCGGCGTCGGACATGCCCATCAGGATGAGCGCGGCAGGAGCTTCGGACGGGATTTTTCCGCTGTGCGCACCGGCGGCGGCTTCTGCCGGACCCGACAGGATCCGCGCAATCCGGTCTTCCCGCATGTGGACCGACTGCTGGTTGCGGTAGCGGATCAGTTCGGCCGAGACGCGGGCAGCGGACCCGGTCAGGACATATTCGACGTCGGGCCCGAAGCCTGCACCGGTCTCCTGGAGCCAGATGTATCCCATGATCCGCTCGCCGGCAAAGAGCGCGATGGCAACCCGCTCCCGCAGCCCGTCCTGCGGCCTCGCCGGGACGCGGACAGGTTGCCGGGTGCGGTGGAGTTCCCGGTAGGCGCCCAGGTCCTTGAGCAGCAGTTCGTACTTCCGTGGGCCGCGGCGGGCCAGGATGGACGCCTTCCGGAGCTCATCGATGTCATTGGTGACCGTGGAATAGGCAAGGACTTTGTTGGCCGCATCCTCAATGAGCACGTGGCTGGACGTAAGCCGTGCCGTGGTCTGGGCGATCGCAAACAGGTCTTCCTCGAGCAATGTCAGGACTTCGCTCTGGTAGCTGCGCGGCTGGATCCGGTCCTTGGCAATCGACAGCAGGCGGTCCCAGTCTGCGGCCGGATCCACCAGCAGCAGCCCCGACCCCGCTGCGCGCAGGAGCTCCTCTGCTTCGGCGAGGTCGTCCCGCCGGCCCTTCAGTGCGACCACCGGGGGCGGATCCGCCAGGAGGCGCCGGAGTGCCGGCAGGGCAGACCGGCCGCGGACCCCGATGAGCAGGACGAAGGCTTTGGCGGCCTCCACTGCTTCATCGTCGGCGTCGACGATCAGGAACCGTTCGATGGCCGGCGCCGAAGGGCCGGGCCGGAGGATGAGGCTGGCGAAGCCAAGGGGAAGATCCGAGAGGATGTCATCCACCGTAACCGCGGCCATGGTTGTCCTTTTGCGTTGATCCCGCCGGACGGCTCTGTCCGGTCACCTCATGCTATCCAGCGGCAGGAGGCAGGATTATGGAATCTGTTCCAAGTCCACTGGCCCATTTTTGGTTTCCGGTCTGAGGCGGACGCGCTGTCGCCGAAACAGCGTGCCCGCGCGGCAACGGCGAATGGCGGGCCGGCAGGGCCGGCCCGCCATTGGTGCGGTGTGATGGTGTGGCCGGGACGTCTAGATCCAGGCCGGTGCCGCGGGCACCGGGGTGACGGGTCCGGCGTCGTGCGTTGCCGTGGTTCCGTCCGTGCCGCGGCCGGTGGCCCACTGGGCGATGGCGGCCAGTGAACCGGACACCACGGTGGGCGACGGGCCGGCGGTGTCCCCAAACGACAAGCCGGTGCCGTCCACTGTGATGAGGAGCCCGGCATCGGTGCCGCGCACATGCCAGGCGCCGGTGATGTCCTTGAGCAGGCGTTCCAGGACGGGTGCAGGGATGTCCTTGAAGGTGGCCCCGTTGTCCAGGTCCACGGCGTGGACCCAGACTTCGCGGGTGCGCATCCACACGGTCTCTTCGGCCGGGACGGTCCTGCCCTGGACGGTTTTGACCTTGTGGTGCCAGTTGGCGGCGGGCAGGTCGCGCCATTCGACGTTCAGGTGCACGGCGGAGTGGTCGAAGAGGTTCCGCAGTGCGATCGGGGACAGCGTCGCCCCGAAGTCGATCTCATGGTTGCGGGCCTCAACGGACGGGTACATGGGTGTTTCCACCCCGGTGGCGGCCCACTCGACCAGGCGGGCGATGGCCCGGGCGTTGTAGCCCACGTGGGCTACAACGTGGCGGCGGGTCCAGCCCGGCAGCAGCGAGTCAGCGTCCAGTTCCGCGTCCATGAGCTCGTTGAGCTTGCGGGCGAAGAACGCGGTGCCGCGCCGGGCCTGCAGCAGCCCGTCCAGTAGGACGGGGTCGGTGGCCTGGTCGTGCCGGGCGACCATCAGGCTTCCTTGACCACGCGGTTGGCCAGCCGGCCCAGGCCCTCGATGGTGGTGACCAGGACCTGGCCCTCCTGCAGGTAGCGCTTGGGGTCCTGGGCGTGGCCCACGCCGCCGGGGGTGCCGGTGGCGATCACGTCGCCCGGGTTGAGGGTGACGATCGTGGAGATGTAGGAGACCAGGAATTCGGGGGTGAACACCAGGTCCGAGGTGGGGGTGGACTGCTGGACATCGCCGTCCACGGCGGAGGTCATGAGCGGGCCGGGCGTGAACTCGTCCTTGGTCACCAGGGCCGGGCCGAACGGGGTGGACTTTTCCCAGGTCTTGCCCTGCAGCCACTGGATGGTGCGGAACTGGTAGTCGCGCATGGAGATGTCGTTCAGGACGGCGTACCCGGCGATGTGGTCCGCGGCTTCGGCTTCGGGGATGCGGCGGCCGGCCTTGCCGATGACGACGGCGAGTTCGGCTTCCCAGTCCACGGTGTCCGATTCCTGCGGCAGGGCCAGGTCGTCGTTCGGTCCGATCAGGGATTCGGCGTACTTGGCGAACAGGGTGGGGTACTCGGGAACCTCGCGGCCCATCTCCTTGATGTGGTTGCGGTAGTTGTGGCCCACGCAGATGATCTTGCCGGGGGAGGGTACGACGGCGGCGAGGTCGGCGCCGGCCAGCGCGTGGGTTGCGCCGTTGGCTTCCTTGGCGGTGGTTTCCCAGGCGGGGTCCTTCAGGAGGGCCCCGACGTCGGCGAACCCCGGGATTTCGGTGAGGGTGTCACCGTCCTGGCGGACCGCCGTCGTGCTCTTGCCGTTGCCTGTGCCGTTGTTCAGGCGGAGGGTGAGGAGTTTCATTACTTGGTGCGTCCTTCGATGTAGGTGCGGTTGAAGTTCAGGCGCTCAAAGATGGGCGCGTCGCTGAACCGGAACAAATCAAACTCCGTTTGTGAACCAGCGTCGGCCTGCAGCGACCAGGCGGCCCAGGACGGGACCACGAAGAGGTCGCCCTTGGCCAGGACCTTGGTTTCGCCGTTCAGGGTCACGGTGCCCGTGCCTTCGAAGACCTGCCAGACGCTGGAGCCCACCTCGCGGACGGGCTCGGTGGTGGCGCCGGCGCGGAGGCGGTGGAACTCGGCCCGGATGGTGGGCATGACATCCCCGCCGGTGGTGGGGTTGGTGTACCGGATGGCGGCGTGGCCCTGGGACACCGTGGCGGGGTGGCCCTCGTCCTCGAGGAGCAGCTGTTCGCGCAGCGCGGCGTCGGTGTACTTCCACCGGTATGCGGCGATGGGGGAGTTGGTGGTGTCATTGAGCCCGGAGAGCGGGCGCAGCCCTGGGTGGGCCCAGAGCCGTTCGGAGCGGGAGATGTCCGGGGTGGCCTCGTCGGTGACGCGTTCGGTACCAAACTCAAAGAATCCGGCATCGGCGTAGTGCACGAACGGGATGTCCAGGCCGTCAATCCACGCCATGGGCTGGTCGGTGTCGTTGTGGTGGCCGTGGAAGTTCCAGCCCGGGGTGAGCAGGAAGTCGCCGCGGGACATCCGGACCGGGTCCCCGTTCACCACGGTCCACACGCCCTCGCCTTCGACGACGAACCGGAACGCGTTTTGGGAGTGGCGGTGCTCCGGGGCGGTCTCGCGGCCGCCCAGGTACTGGATGGCGGCCCACAGCGTGGGGGTGGCGTACGGGGTGCCGGCCAGGCCGGGGTTGGCCAGCGCGATGGCGCGGCGTTCCCCACCGCGGCCCACGGGCACCAGGTCCCCGGCGCGGGCGGCCAGCGGGTACAGGTCATCCCACCGCCACACATGCGGAACCGCCTTCGGGGACGGGACCATGGGCATCAGGTCCGCGATCTCCGTCCACAACGGAATCAGGTTCTCTTTATCGAAATCCTTGTACAGCTGCTCCAACTGGGCAGCCTCTTCCGGAGTGGGCTCGAGGACATGGTGCTCCCGGGCCACGGATTCATGTGTTTGGTTTTCAGCGCTGATCGACACTGGCCTTCTCCTTGCGTGCGGACTGACTGCGGCGTGGATTCGACCTTAGGGAAAGCGGGCTGTGATCCCCAGCATATTCTGGCAGGCAGAATATTCCTCGGAGTGGCGTGCGCCCGGGTCAGCTCCCCGCTGCGCCATCCGCCGGGTTGGCAGCGATGTCCAGCTCCAGCTGGCGCCGTGTTTCCATCATGACGCCCACCAGCCCGGCGTCGAACAGTGGCCGGAACCTGGCTACCGGAGTGGCTACGCTCAGCGCACCCACTACCATTCCCTTCCCGTTGTGCAGTGCCATGCCAAAGGCGCTGATGCCCTCCTCCGTGCCCTCGAAGTTGGCCGCGAAGCCGTTGGCGCGCACGGATTCAAGCTCGCGCAGGAACGCCGGGTACTCGGACTTGGGGATGTAGTCGCCGGCGAGCTCAGCATTCGGGCTGTGGAACAGCTGCTCGAGCATGGTGGGATCCATTTCGGCCAGGATGGCCTTGCCGCCGGAGGCCTTGTGTGCCGGGAGGAGCGTGCCCTGGCGGTCGCCAACGCGGAGGATGTTGCTGCTTTCCACCGTGTCCAGGAAACGGACCTTGGTGCCCACCCGGATCATGAGGTTGACGGTTTCGTTGGTGCGGGCGCACAGCAGTTCCATATGCGGCCGGGAGATGTCGCGCAGCTGCCTTGTCCAGCTGAACCCTGCGGGCCCCGCCCCCATGGCGGGACCGGGAACGTACCGCCGCGTTTCGTCCTGCACCGCGAAGCCCCGGTACACCAGCATGGCCAGCAGCCGGTGTGCCGTGGAGGGTGCCACGCCGAGCTCCGCCGCTGCGTCCTTGAGCCGCAGGCTCCCCACGTCCCGCAGCAGCTGGAGGAGTTGCAGGGCGTTGTCCACCGCCTCGATTGAGTAGGTGGGTTTCCGCCGGGCAGGAAGATTCTGCATGACAGAATCTTATGGGCGCGCTGGTATGACTGCCAGCACAGTGGTGGGATGAATCACACAACTTCCGCTGCAGTGCCGCAGCGCACGGCCGCCCCCGCCCGGGGCGCAGGCCTTTCCGGGTTTCCCCGGCGTTCCATGCTCGCCGTCCTGGTGTGCTGGCTGCTGGTCGTTTTCGACGGCTACGACCTGATCGTCTACGGCACCGTCCAAGTCTCGCTCATCAGCGACACCGGCTGGGGCCTGACCAAGGCGACGGCTGGAACCATCGGATCCATGGCCTTCGTGGGCATGATGATCGGAGCCGTTTTTGCCGGACGGATGGCCGACACCTGGGGCCGCCGCCGCACCATCATCGGCTGCGCCGTGGTGTTCTCCCTCTTCACCATCCTCTGTGCCTTTGCACCGAGCGCGCCGGTGTTCGGCGGCCTCCGGCTGCTGGCAGGCATTGGCCTGGGCGGCCTGGTGCCATCGGCCAACGCCTTGGTGGCCGAGCTCGTTCCGGAAAAGTGGCGGTCCACCATCGCCACCCTCATGATGTCCGGTGTCCCCATTGGCGGCTCGATCGCCGCGCTCGTGGGTATTCCGCTGATCCCGGCCTTCGGCTGGCCGGCGATGTTCCTGGTGGCCGTCGTGGCCCTGGTGGTGGTGATCCCGCTGGCGCTCCGCTACCTGCCGGAAACCCTGGCACCCAAGGCAGCCGTCGGCAGCACCGCGAAGGAGTCCGCGGGATTTGGGAGCCTGCTGAGGGCGCCCTACCTCGGCACCAGCCTGCTGTTTGCGGTGGCCACCCTGGTGACCCTGTTTGCCTGGTACGGCCTGGGAACGTGGCTGCCCAACCTGATGCAGTTGGCCGGCTACAACCTGGGCTCTGCGCTGACCTTCGCCCTGGCGCTCAACCTGGGCGCCGTGGCCGGGTCAGTGCTCACGGCCTGGGCAGGCACCCGGTTCGGTCCCATTCCCACGGCCATCGCGGCAGCGGGCGTGGCCGCCGTCGCCCTGGTGGTGCTGGTGACCGGACCGCCGGTCGCCGTCGTCTACCTCATGCTGGTGCTGGCCGGCGTGGGAACGCACGGCACCCAGTGCCTGATCATCGCCGCCGTGGCCAGCCACTACCCGGCGCACCTGCGCGGCACCGCCCTCGGCTGGGCGCTGGGCGTCGGCCGGATTGGCGCCGTGGCCGCGCCGCAGGCCGGCGGGCTCCTGCTCGCGGCGGGGCTGGGCGTCAATTCCAACTTCCTGGCCTTCGCCGGAGCAGCAGCCGCGGCGGCGGTCCTGATCGCAGCCGTCGGCACCAAAATCAAGAAATCGACAGCAGTAGGAGCTACCAATGTCTAACGTCAAAGAGTCCACCGATGTCCTCGTGGTGGGCGGCGGCATGGCCGGACTGGCCGGAGCGCTCGCCCTGCGCGAAAACGGCGCCGACGTCACGCTGGTTGAAGTGGCACCGGCCTTCGGCGAAGTGGGAGCCGGGCTGCAGATGGCCCCCAACGCCTCCCGGGTCCTCAAGCGCTGGGGACTGCTGGAGAAAGCCCTGGAAATCGGCGTCCAGCCCAAGCACCTGGTGTTCCGCGATGCGGTTACGGGGGAGGAACTGACCCGCCAGACACTGGGCGGCGAGTTCGAGGAGCGCTACGGGGCGCCCTACGTGGTGATCCACCGCAGCGACCTGCACCGGATCCTGCTCGAGGCCTGCCAGGCGGCGGGCGTCACCCTGGTGAACGATGTCCTGGTGCAGAAGGTGGAAACCGACGGCGACCGGGCCCGTGCCTACACCGCCAAGGGCGAGGTCTTCGAAGCCGACGCCATCCTGGCCGCGGACGGGCTCAAGTCCACACTGCGCGGGACCGTTGCCAACGACGGCCCGGTGAACTCGGCCTACGTGGCATACCGGGGAACCGTGCCCATCACGGAGGAGACCCCGGCAGCGGACCTGGAGGACGTCATCGTCTACCTCGGGCCGGACTGCCACCTGGTTCAGTACCCGCTGCGGAAGGGCCAACTGCTCAATACGGTTGCCGTGTTCAAGTCGGCATCATTCGAGCGCGGCGAAGAGCAATACGGCGGCGTGGACGAACTCGAGGCGGCCTACGCCGGCTGCGTCCCCGCGGTGCAGGAGGCCCTGAAGAACCTGGCCACCGGCATCCGCTGGCCCATGTACGACCGCAACCCGATCGACAACTGGGTGTCCGGCCGCATGGCGCTGATCGGCGATGCCGCCCACCCGATGCTGCAATACCTGGCCCAGGGTGCGTGCCAGGCGCTGGAGGACGCGGCAGTGCTCCAGGATGTGTCCCGGAACCAGGTTTTCACCCCCGAAGGAATCGACGCCGGTGCGTGGGAGGACGCCTTCCGCGAGTTCAATGAAACCCGCGCAGCCCGCACCGCCCGCGTGCAGCGCACCGCCAGGACCTGGGGCGAGTCCTGGCACGTGGGCGGCGTGGCCCGGGTGCTCCGGAACATGCTGTTCAAGAGCCGCGGCGACAACAACTTCCAGTACAACGACTGGCTGTACGGCCGCGGCGAGCCCGGCGTTCCGGCGGAGGTGCCGGCCGGGGCCAAGCTCGTGGAAGCCTAAGCAGCGCGATATGAAGGCGTGCGTACGACGACGGGTGGCTCCCGGCGTTGTACGCCCGCCTTTTTGCCGGGTCAGCCGGATCCTCCGTGGACCGCCCGTTGCTAGGCTTCAGATCATGGGGCAACGTTCGGGGGCAGGGCAGTGGGATGGCGGGCTGCTGAGCGCCGAACAGTCCAGGCTGGCTGAGGGGTGGCTTGGCTCGCCGAAACTTGTCGCCGACCTGTCCTGGGGGATCGTGGACACCAAGGTCCTCAAGGTCCGGACGGCCACCGGGCAGGTAATCATCAAGGCTGCCGGACCTTCGAACCACCACTTGGGCCGCGAGGTCGCGGCCCACAACGCCTACACACGGCCGCTTGCCGGGCTCGGCCGGGCAGCCCGCCTGCTTCATTCAGACCCGGACGCCAACATCCTGGTGGTTGAGTACCTTGAGGGCGTTCTGGTGGAGGGAACCCCGGCCGAGCAGGTCCCGGAGACCTACGCCCAGGCCGGCGAATTGTTGAAGGTGGTTCACAGTCAGGAGCGCCGCTGCGATGACACCTGCGAAGCGCGGGCCACGGCGAAGGCGTTTGCGTGGTTGGACCGTGACCATCGCGTCGATCCATCAATCGAGCTGGAGGCACGGAGTCGCCTTGCGGAGTACCGGCCTGCCCCCATCACCGTGGTTCCCACCCATGGTGACTGGCAGCCGCGGAACTGGCTCATCCGCAATGGCGAGCTGCGGATTATCGACTTCGGCAGGTTCGATTTCAGGCCGGCCGCCACTGATCTGTGCCGGTTGGCGGTGCAGCAATGGCGGGGAAGGCCAGAGCTGGAGAAGGCCTTCCTGGAGGGATACGGAACTGACCCCAGGTCCATGGAGGTGTGGCGCATCGACTTGCTTCGGGAAGCGATCGGCACGGCGGTCTGGGCGTACCAGGTGGGGGATGGGAACTTTGAACGCCAAGGCCACCGCATGCTTCGGGAGGCCCTGGACCGCTTCCAGCTTGACTAGCCTTCGTCGAGTCGTATGTGGTGCGCCTTTAGCAATTACTTAATGCCTTCACCCCGGGACACCGGCTGGTGCTGCCGTTTACCGTGGGTTGATCAGGCGGGGGCCGGTCCCGTCGATTCCCGGACCGTCAGGTGGGTGGGCATGACGGCGAGTTTCCGGGTGGCGCTTCCCGGCAGGGGATTGAGCTGGGCCAGGAGCATGGACACCGCCACCCTGCCCGCCTGCTCGATGGGGCTGGAGATGGTGGTCAGCGGCGGATTGCAGAAATCGGCGCCGAAGATATCGTCCGAGCCGATGATGCTCATGTCCGCAGGCACCCGGATCCCGCGGGCCTTCAGGCGCTGGAGCATGCCGATGGCGAGCAGGTCGTTGAACACGATGCAGGCGGTGGCCCCGGTGCGGACAGCGGCATCCGCCGCGGCCGCCCCGGACGTTGTCTTTGGCGCGTAGGGGCCAATCCGGTGGACTTCCATCCCCCGCTTCGTGGCGTCCTCTTCGAACACCTTCCATCGCATCTGGTTTGACCAGGAGGTGGGAGGCCCGGCAACGTAGCAGACCTTGTGATGGCCCAGCGATGCCAGGTGCTCCAGCGCCTGGATGATGGCCGACGGCGTATCGATCATCACGGTGGGAGCGCTGGTGGACGCGCGGTTGAACGTGACCAGGGGCTGTGTTTGGGAGACCTCCGTCAGCTGGGCGTCGGTCAGGCGGGACGCTGCCAGGATGAAGCCATCGGCCGACTTGCGCATTTTGTGCAGCGCATCCAGTTCCATCTCGCTGGACTCCTCCGTGTCCACCAGGAGCTGTGTCACGCCGGCTGCCTTGAGCTGGTGCTGGGTACCCCGGATGATGTCGAAGTAGAACGGGTTGGTGATGTCGGGCACCAGTACGGCCACGGCGTTCGTCCGCCCCGAGCTGAGGCCGCGCGCCTGGGAGCTGGGAATGTAGTTGAGTTCAGCGGCTGCCTCTTCGATCCGGACCCGCGTCCGGGGATTCACCCGCTCGGGCCGAGAGAGGGCCCTGGAGACCGTGGACGTGGCGACGCCGGCGAGCTCGGCGACATCCCGGATGGTGGGCGGACGGTCCCGCCGGGCGTTCGCGTCCCCGGCACCCTGCGGAGCGGCTTCCACCGATGGATTAGCCATAGTTGCCGACCTTTCATCGCTGGCTTGGGGAATCCGCCGGCAGCATTCCGACCGGCGTTTCCCCGACTTTGGATGATCCAATGACACCATTCTTGGCAACTTTTGGCAACCGCTTGCCGCAAGCTTTCCAATTTCCTAGACTGACTCTCGAGTCGCCTGCAGTGATTTCCGCCACAAGACGGATGTGGCCATGCGGGTGTCCTAGAGGAGAAAAAACAATGAGGTTTAAATCGACTACTGGGCTTGCGGCGATCGTCACGGCTGCAGCGCTCGCCTTGACCGGGTGTGGATCGAGCTCCGGCAACGGGGGCGGCTCAACCAGCTCGGACGGCAAAGTGGACGGCACCGGCAAGACGCTGAGCGTCTTGGTGAACGTTTCCAGCCAGTACCCGGAACAGCAGAAGCAGTGGCAGTCCGATATTGCCGCGAAGTTCAAGGCCGAGACCGGCGCCGACGTGAAGTTCGAAACTTTCGCTTCGGCCAACGATGAACTCACGCGCATCCAAACATCCGTGGTCTCCGGCCAGGGCCCGGACGTCTACAGCCTGGGAACCACGTTCACCCCCACGGCATATGCCACCAAGGCCTTCGTGACCCTCTCCGACGACGACTGGAAGAAGGTGGGCGGCAAGGACCGCTTCAACCCGGCAACCCTGGGAATCTCCGGACCGGACAAGGACCACCTTGCCGGCATCCCGTTCGTCAGCCGGCCGTTCGTCATGGCGTACAACAAGGACCTGTTGGCTGCGGCAGGCATCGACAAGCCTGCCACCAACTGGGATGACCTGGCCGCGCAGGCGAAGAAGATGACCAAGGACGGCACTTACGGCATCGCCACGGGATACAAGGACAGCTTCGATCCCTGGAAGTTCATCTGGGCCATGTCCGTCCAGGCCGGAAACCCGCTGGTGGACGGCAACAAGCTGAAGATGGATGACCCCACGGTCAAGAAGGCCTACGAAACGTACTTCGGCTGGCTCACCAACGACAAAGTGGTCGACCCCGCATCGATTGGCTGGAGCAACAGCAACGCCGTGGCCGCCTTCGCCAGCGGCAAGGCCGGATACCTGATGATGACCACGTCCAGCTCGATTCCCACCCTGGACAAGTCAGCCGTCGCTGGCAAGTACGAATACGCCCTGATGCCCACGATCGCTCCGGGCCAGACCCAGTCCAAGTCCGACGGCGACGCCGCCAGCATCCTCTCCGGCGACAACCTGGTGGTGGCCGACTACTCCAAGCAAAAGGACCTGGCCTTCGCCTACATCAAGCTGATCACCTCCAAGGACGAACAGCTGAACTACCAGAAGGTCTTCGGTGACCTCCCGGCCAACGCCGAGGCCCTCGCCACCCTGACCGATGCCAAGCTCAAGCCACTGGCCGATGCCGCCGCCAAGTCCAAGGCCACCCCGTTCACGGGCGCCTGGGGCGATATCCAGCTGGGCCTGCTCAACGTCACTGTCCAGTCGATCCCGGACCTGGCCGCCGGCAAGGTGGACGGATCCGCCCTCGATACGCGGATCAAAGACGCCCAAAACAAGGGCCAGGCTTCCCTGGACCGGGCCTCCAAAGGATAAGTTCTGATGTCAACCGACGCCTCTCATGAAGTACGGCCTGCGGTGGAATCCGCCGCAGGCCGGGCTCCCCGGACCGCCAATGACGCCGGGCAGCAGCCCGGCCCCAAGGACGGCCCGCGGCGCAAGGGCCTGAGCGAGCGGAACCGTCCGCTCTGGATGCTGATCCCCGGCGGGGTCCTGATGATCATCATCATCGTGGTGCCGCTGCTGCTGGGCATTTACATGTCCATCCTCAACCTGGACCAGTACACGCTGCGGAAGTGGGTCAGTGCACCAATCATCGGAGTCGAAAACTTCGTTGAAGCCGTCACCAACTCGCCGCTGCTGCACGCCGTGTGGCTCAGCGTCAGCTACTCGCTGCTTGCGATGGTGGTGACCCTGCCGCTGGGCATTGCCGCGGCAGTGGCAACCCAGAATGCATTCAAGGGCCGCGCGCTGATCCGCTCGGTGTTCCTCATCCCGTATGTCCTGCCGTCCTTCGTGGTGGCCACCGTCTGGCGGACCATGCTCCAGCCCGGCGGCATCGTGGACGAGGCCTTGGCCACCGTGGGAATCCACGTGGGACTCTGGCTCAACGGACCACAAACGTTCTGGACGCTGGTCCTGGTCCAGATCTGGGCTTCCTGGCCGTTCATCTACCTGCTGGCGTTGTCCGGCCTGCAGTCAGTGGACCATGAGGTGCACGAGGCCTCAGCCCTGGACGGGGCGCTGTGGTGGAACAAGCTCCGCTACGTGATCTTCCCGTACCTGAAGGGCCCGCTGGCCCTGGCCTTCCTGATCGGAATGCTGCACCACATCAACAACTTCACGCTTCCGTTCGTGCTGTTCGGGGTCCCGGCGCCGTCGGACGTGGAAGTCCTCCCCATCCTGACCTACGTCACCAGCTTCCAGAGCTTCCGCTTTGGCCTGAGTGCTGCGATGGCCTTCATTTCCCTGGTGCTCATCGCCATCCCGCTGTTCGTCTACCTCCGCGCCGTGAAGCTTGACGACGCCGACACCCCAGGAGCGAAGAAATGAGCGCCACCATCGCCGGTCGCCGCAGCGCGCCGACCGCGGACGTCGACCGTCCGGGCTCACACCGCCAGCACGAGGTGCTGCGGCTCCTGCCCGGCCCCCTGCTGGTCATCATCCTTGTCTTCCTGGGTGCACTCGTACTGATTCCGGTGCTCTATATCTTCCTGGCCTCGGTGAATTCTGACATCGGCGTTGCCAACGGCGAGTTCTGGCCGTCGTCGGTGACCTTCGAGAACTACTCGAAGATCTGGACCAGCGTGGGCCTGGCCACCGGCCTGACCAACAGTGTCCTGGTGGCCGGATCAACCGCCGTCGTATCCGCGGCCTTGTCCGTTTCCACCGCGTTCGTCCTGGTCCGGTACAGCTTCCGTGGCAGGCTCAGCATCCTGCGCGGCCTGCTGGCACTGCAGTCCGTCCCCGGAACCCTGATGGTGCTGCCGGTGTTCGTGCTCTTTTCCTCGGCGGCAACCTACCTCGGCATCCAGGTGATCGGGACCCAGTGGGGCCTGTTCGTGACCTACCTGACCTTCGCCATGCCGTTCTCCACCTGGGTGATGGTCACCTACCTGCGCGGGCTCCCCAAGGAACTGGAGGAAGCAGCCAAGATCGACGGCGCGTCAAACCTCGGCGTCCTCTTCCGCATCGTGCTGCCCCTGAGCTGGCCCGGCATCGTCGTCTCCGGCATCTTCGCCTTCCTGCTCGGCTGGAACGACGTACTCTTCGCCTCGGTGATGACGCGCCCCGAAAGCCAGACCGCCGCCGTCGCCCTGCAAATCTTTGGTGCCTCGCAGGAAGGCGGCGCCATTCCCTACTACGGCCAGATGATGGCCGCAGCCCTGGTGTGTGCAGCGCCAGTGGTCATTCTCTACCTGATTTTCCAGCGTTACCTAGTAGGCGGGCTGACCGCCGGAGGAGTTAAATAACCATGGTCTCGACCACCCAGGTCACGTGGCAGCTGTCAGGTTTCGGCGACGAAATCGACGACGACCCCGCAGTCCAGATCGCCGTGCTGCAGGCCCTCGGCGCCAACCACATCGAGGTCCGCAGCGCATGGGGAACCAACATTGTGGACCTCAGCGACGAACAGCTCCAGGCACTCGCCGCCCTGCTGGCAGATAAGGGCATGAAGGTCTCGGCCATTGCCTCGCCCATTGGAAAAGTGGACGTCAGCCTCCCGGTGGAGCATGAGGTGGAGCGGTTGCGCCGGGCGGTCAATGCCGCCAAGGTCCTGGACGCGAAGTACATCCGCATCTTCTCCTTCTACTACGGCGAGTCAGTCCAGGTGGACAGCATCCGCGATGACGTCATCGAGCGCATGCGCGCCCTGGCCGGCGTGGCCGAGGAAGCCGGCGTGATCCTCCTGCACGAAAACGAGAAGGACATCTTCGGAGACGTCCCGGACCGTGTCCTGGACATCATCGAGACCGTGGACTCGCCCGCCCTGAAAGTGGCCTGGGACGCTGCAAACTTCGTCCAGGTGGGCGTCAAGCCCTTCGACGAGGGATACGCCAAGCTGCGCCCGCACCTGGAATACCTCCAGGTCAAGGATGCCCTCTTCGCCAACGGCCACGTGGTGCCTGCCGGCGAGGGCGACGGGGACGTCCTGAAGACCGTGGAGGCGCTCAAGGCGGACGGCTACGAAGGCTTCGCTTCCCTTGAGCCGCACCTCGCCGGTGCCCACGGCCTGGGCGGATTCTCCGGCCCCACGGCCTTCGGAATCGCAGCCCGCGCCTTCGCCAAAGTCACCGCAGAAGCAGGAGTCCAGACCGCATGAGCACCTTGAATGCAGCCATCACCGGGTGCGGCGTCATTGGCCGCACGCACGCCGTAGCCCTCCGCGAATTCCCGGAAGTCCGCATCGTCGCCCTCATCGATGCCATCCCGGCGGCCGCCGAAGCACTCGCGGACTTCATCGAACAGCAGGGCGGTACGCGGCCGGCCCTGTACACCACCCAGGCCGAGGCCTTCGCCGCCGAAGACATCCACCTCGTGGCACTGGCGACTCCCAGCGGCCTGCACATCCAGCAGAGCCTGGAGGTGCTGGCGGCAGGCAAGCACGTGGTCATCGAAAAGCCCCTCGACGTGGACCTCAGCCGCGCCCAGGAAATCGAGGCAGCCGCGAAGGAAGCGGCGGGCAAAGGCATCGTTGCCTCGGTCATCAGCCAGCACCGGTTCGACCAGTCCAGCGTCGCCGTGTCCCGCGCCATCGCCGATGGCCGGTTCGGCAAGCTGACCTCCGCCATCGCCTCGGTGGCATGGTGGCGCAGCCAGGGCTACTACGACTCCGGCGACTGGCGCGGCACGTGGTCGATGGACGGCGGCGGCGCCCTCATGAACCAGGGCGTGCACACCGTGGACCTGCTTTTGTGGTTCATGGGACGGCCGGTGGAGATCTTCGCGCACACCGCCCGCCTCGCCCACGAACGCATCGAAGTGGAGGACACGGCGGTAGCCACCGTGACCTTCGAGAACGGCGGCCTGGCTGTCCTTCACGCCACCACTGCCGCCTACCCGGGACTGACCGTGCGCGTGCAGCTCATGGGCTCCGAGGGCTCGGCCGTGGTGGACAACGACCGGCTGGAGTACTTCCACAGCAGGGCCGCAGGCGGCGCCTCGGCGGACATGGGACTCCAGGGCGGCGGCAACCAGTCGGAGGAAGAACTCGCCAAGTACCCCGAGGAAGACTACAAAGCAGCCGACCCCACCGTGTACCCGGCCGGCCACGTCCGTCAGTACCGGGACATCCTGGCCGCGATCGCCGGTGGGAAGCAGCCAGGAGTCACGGTCAGCGACGCCGTCAATGCCCTTGCCGCGGTGCGTTCGGTATACGTCTCGGCCACCCTCGGCCAGCCCGTCCTCTTCGAGGATGTTTTGGCAGGCAAGTACAACGACCTCGAAGTCCACACCGGCAGCACGGCAGAAAGCGCCTGACACCATGAAGTTTTCAGTATTTACCGCATCAACCCCCGAGTGGACCCCCGAGGAGGCCGTCCAGCAGCTTGCCGGACAGGGCTGGGACGGCGTCGAATGGCGCATCACGGACCAGGCGGACGCCCCCGAGCCCGGCTTCTGGGCCGGGAACAAAGCAACCGTGCCGCTGGCCGGAATGGAAGACCACCTGGACCGGATCGCCGCCATTACCAGCCACGCCGGCCTGGAGTTCTCCGGCGTCGGCGGGTATGCGCGGTGCGACAACCATGACGATGTGGACCGCATGCTCGCCGCCACCGCCAAGCTCGGCGCCGGCCAGGTGCGGGTGACCACGCCGCCGCTCGGAACCGCCGCCTGGGGCAACGAACCGGCCAGCGGCACCCCCTACCCGGAACTCTTCGCCGCTGCCCGCCGCGATTTCGAATGGATCGCCGAGCGGGCGGCGCACCACGGAGTGAAGGCGCTCGTGGAGCTGCACCACCGCACCATCACCGCGTCGGCATCATCGGCGCTGCGGCTCTTGGACGGCCTGGACCCCCGGCACGTCGGCGTCATCCACGACCTGGGAAACCTGCTGATCGAAGGGCAGGAAGACTACCTGCCCGCCTTCGAGCTCCTCGGCGACTACCTGGCGCACGTGCACGTGAAGAACGCGGTGTGGGTGGACAGCGGCGAGACCGACGAGTCAGGGGCAGCCATTTTCAAGAACGAGTGGGCGCCCCTGCGCGCGGGCCAGGGCAGCGTCCTGCAGTACTTCAAGGCGCTCGCCGCCTTCGGATACGACGGCTGGGTGACCGTGGAGGACTTTTCCACTGAGCTGCCGCTGGCCGAACGGACCGCCGGGAACCTCGAGTACCTCCGCGCCACGGCCGCCTTGGCTGGGCTCAATGTCGCAGCCGGGAGGCGTTGAGCCATGGCGCAGACCATAGCGGACCACCCGGACCGGCTCCTGCCCGCCGATCCCGCGGTCCGGGACATTGCCCGCTCGCTCTTCTCCCGGGTGGAAGGGCTCCCCATCATCTCCCCGCACGGGCACGTCGACGCTGCCGTTATCGAACAGAACACGCCGTTCCCTGACCCGGCCGCGCTCCTGGTCACTCCGGACCATTACGTCACCCGCCTGATCCACGCCGGCGGGGTGACCATGGACCAGCTGGGCCTGGGCAACCAGCCCGCAGAGTCGCGGCAGGTCTGGCGGCACTTCTGTGAAGCATGGCCGGCTTTCGAGGGAACCGCCTCCGGGTACTGGATCCGGCAGGAGTTTGCCCATGTCTTCGGCCTGGCCGAGGAACCGTCCGGCCAGAACGCCGACCAGCTCTATGATGCCCTGCAGGCCAAATTGTCCGAGCCCGGTTTCCGGCCACGGGAACTGTTCAAGGAATTCAACATCGAGGTGCTCGCCACCACGGATGACCCGCTGGATTCGCTGGACAGCCACGCTGCGCTGCACGCGGACCCCGCGTTCGCCGGCCGGGTGCTGCCCACCTTCCGGCCGGACCAGTACTTGAACATGGCACATCCGGCCTGGCAGGAGAACGTGGAACACCTCCTCGGCTCTGCGGGGGAGGGTGCCACCGGCTACGCCGGGTACATCAAGGCACTTGAGTCGCGGCGCCGGCACTTCGTGGAGCGCGGCGCCGTCTCCGCCGACCACGGGGTGTTCACGCCTGCCACCCTGAAACTGGACGACGGCGAGGCCGAGCGGCTTTTTGAGCGCGGCAGGACGGGCCAGGCGAGCGCCCGGGACAGGGACGCCTTCGAAGCCCACATGCTGTACCAGATGGCCAGGATGTCGGTGGAGGACGGGCTGGTCATGACCATCCACCCGGGCTCCTTCCGGAACCACCACGCACCCACGTTCGAGGCCTTTGGCGCCGATACCGGGCACGACATCCCGGTGGCGGTGAACTACACCGAAGCCATCCGGCCGCTGCTGCAGGACTTTGGCACGGCAAAGGACTTCCACCTGGTCCTGTTCACCCTGGATGAGACCGTCTTCTCCCGCGAACTGGCGCCGCTGGCCGGGTTCTACCCGTCGGTCTACCTCGGTGCGCCCTGGTGGTTCCTGGACGCCCCGGACGCCATGCTGCGCTTCCGGTCCGCGGTGACGGAGACCGCGGGTTTCTCGCGGTCCTCCGGGTTCATCGATGACACCCGCGCCTTCTGCTCCATTCCGGCCCGCCACGACACGGCCCGGCGGATCGAGGCGTCCTTCCTGGCCCGCCTGGTGGCCGAACACCGGGTCACCGAGGAACGGGCACACGAACTTATCGTGGACATCGTGGACGGGTCGCCACGGAGGGTGTTCAAGCTGTGAACGCCGCGCTGCCTGCACTCAACCGCAGCCTGAAGCCGCTGCCCAAGCCTCCGGTGCGCATCGTGCACCTTGGGCTGGGGGCGTTCCACCGCTCCCACCAGGCCTGGTATACCCAGCACGCCCCGGACGCGGCGGAGTGGGGGATCGCGGCGTTCACGGGGCGCCGGCCCGACGCCGCGGCAGCGCTGTCCCGCCAGGACTGCCTCTACACGCTGGTGGAGCGGTCGGCCCGCGGGGACAGCTTCGAAGTCATCGGCAGCATTGTGGAAGCGGTGGATGGCGCCAACACGGCACGGCTCTGCGAGCTTGTCGCGGCGAAGGAGACAGCGGTGGTCACGCTGACCATCACCGAGGCAGCCTACGGGCTGGCCGCGGATGGAACGTTCGACGCCGGCGCTCCAGGCACGGCGGATGATCTCCGGGCGCTGTCGGCAGCAGCGTCCGGGGAGGCCGGAGTGCCCGGCACTCCGCTGGGCCGCCTGGTGTTGGCCCTTGCCAGGCGCCGGGCCAGCGGCGCGGGACCCATCGCCGTCGTCAGCTGCGACAACTTGTCCGCAAACGGTGAAGTTGCCCGCCGGGCCGTCCTGGGACTGGCCTCCGGATGGGGTTCCGGGCTGGCCGGATGGATCGAGGCGAACGTCAGCTTTGTCAGCACGTCCGTGGACAGGATTACGCCGCGGACCACTGAGGCGGACATCGCAGAGGTGGAAGAGCAATGCGGTTACAGCGACAATTCGCCGGTGGTGGCTGAACCTTTCCGGAACTGGGTGCTCAGCGGGGACTTCCCGGCCGGGCGTCCCCGCTGGGAGGAGGCCGGCGCCGTCGTGGTCGGTGACATCGAGCCCTATGAGAACCGGAAGCTGTGGCTCCTCAACGGCTCGCATTCCATCCTTGCCTACGCGGGACAGCTCCGCGGGCATGCCACCGTGGCGGACGCCCTGGCAGACCCCCTCTGCCGGAAAGCGGTGGAGGACTTCTGGGACGAGGCAGCCCGTCACCTGCAGGGGGAAGGGCTGGACATTCCGACGTACCGCCGGGCCCTGCTGGACCGCTTCGGAAACGCGCGTATCGCCCACCGGCTCGCACAGATCGCGGCCGATGCCACCACCAAGCTGCGCATGCGCGCGGTACCCGTGATGGCGGCGGAACGGGCCGACGGCCGCAGTGGCGCGGGCAGCGCTTTGATGCTTGCCGCCTGGATTGACTACGTCACCGCGGGAAACGACTTCCAGGATCCGCTCGCCGCCGACATCCAGGCTGCCGTGGCACTTGACGGAACCAATCGGGTGCAGGGTTTGCTTCGCCTCGTCAGCGCTGCCCTCGCAGAGGACCCTGACGTTGTCGCCCTTGTTTCCCGGCTGCTCGGATCCTTCGCAATGGCCCCGGCCGCCAGCCCCGCACGTACCTGAATCACGCTTTTACTTCCGGAAGGAACAGTTAGTCCCATGAAAATCATTGCCGCCGACGTCTTCGTTACCAGCCCCACCCGAAACTTCGTGACCCTCCGGATCACCACGGACGACGGCGTGACGGGTATCGGCGACGCCACCCTGAACGGCCGCGAGCTCGCCGTCGCCGCCTATCTCAAGGAACACGTCGCGCAGCTGCTGATCGGGAAGGACCCGCACCGGATCGAGGACACCTGGCAGTTCCTGTACCGGAGCGCGTACTGGCGCCGTGGCCCGGTCACCATGGCGGCCATCGCCGCCGTGGACATGGCGCTGTGGGACATCAAGGGCAAGGTTGCCGGGCTTCCCGTGTACCAGCTGCTGGGCGGGGCGTCCCGGAACGGGCTGCGCGCCTACGGCCACGCGTCCGGCTCGGACATCGAGTCGCTGTTCGATTCCGTGCGGGAGCATTTGGAGCTCGGCTACAAGTCCATCCGGATCCAGACCGCCATCCCGGGGATCAAAGCCGTCTACGGCGTGGCTGCCCAGGCACAGGCATCGGGGGAGCGGTATGACTACGAGCCCGCCGGCCGGGGAGCGTTCCCGCAGGAAGAGGACTGGGACACCCGCGCCTACCTTCGGCACCTGCCCACGGTCTTCGAGGCTGTCCGGAACGAGTTCGGCCCCGAGATCCCGCTGCTGCATGACGGGCACCACCGGATGACGCCCATCCAGGCCGCGAAACTGGGCAAGGCCCTGGAGCCGTACGACCTGTTCTGGCTGGAGGACTGCACTCCGGCGGAGAACCAGGAGGGCCTGCGCCTGGTCCGCCAGCACACCACCACACCGCTGGCGATCGGTGAAATCTTCAACACCGTGTTCGACTTCCAGACGCTGATCAAGGAACAGCTGATCGACTATGTCCGGGCAGCGTCCACGCACTTCGGCGGGATTTCGCCGCTGAAGAAGGTCATGGACTTCGCGGCGCAGTACCAGATCAAGTCCGGTTTCCACGGCCCCACGGATATTTCCCCCGTGGGCTTCGCCGCGCAGCTGCATGTGGGCCTTGCCATCCACAACTACGGCATCCAGGAGTACATGCAGCACTCGGACAAGACCAACGAGGTCTTCGAACAGTCCATGACGTTCACGGACGGCTACCTGCACCCCGGCGACAAGCCCGGCATCGGCGTCGAATTCAACGAGGAAGCAGCCGCCGCCTACCCCTACCAGCAGGCCTACCTGCCCTACAACCGCCTGGTCGACGGCACGGTGCATGACTGGTGAGGCTGGCCACGACTGGTAAGGAAAGCACCCGATGAGCAACATCCGAATCGTCGTGATGGGCGTCTCCGGCTGCGGCAAGACCACCATCGGCGATCTCGTGGCCCGCGAACTGGGCGTCCCGTTCCTGGACGGCGATTCCTTGCACCCGGTGGAAAACGTCGCCAAGATGGCTGCCGGCACGCCCTTGACGGATGAGGACCGCTGGCCCTGGCTGGCCACCGTGGGCAGCAGGCTTGCCGGCGCGGCCGACGGCGGCCTGGTCCTGGCCTGCTCGGCGCTGCGCCGCACGTACCGCGACGCCATCCGTGCCCAGGCGCCGGACACGGTCTTCCTGCACCTGAACGGCAGCAAGGAAGTCCTGAAGGCGCGGACGGAAGGCCGCAGCGGCCACTTCATGCCGCCCGCGCTGCTGGATTCCCAGCTCGCCACCCTTGAGCCGCTCCAGGACGACGAGGCCGGCGTGGTGGTGGACATTGCCGTGCCCGTCGCCGACGTCGTGGCCCAGGCACTCAAGGGGATCGCCGGCGTCGTACCTCCCGAGCGGACGGCCGGGGGCACCCCGCCGCGGCAGTTCGACGTCGACCTTGCGGCCGCGCCGTTCAACCTCGACGCCGGGGCCATCGCCTGGGTGGAGGGCACCCTTGCGGGGATGACGCTCGAGGAAAAGATCGGGCAACTGTTCATCAACCACAACAACGACTACTCGCCCGGCTACCTCGATGGCGTGCTGGACAACTATCACGTGGGCGGCATGCGCTACCGGCCCGGACCGTCAGCCGCCGTGCAGGAACACATCCGCTACGCCCAGTCCAGGTCCAGGATTCCGCTGCTGGTTGCGTCCAACCCGGAAATGGGCGGTGCAGGCAGTTGCGACGACGGCACGTTTGTCTCCACGCACCTGCAGGCCGGTTCCCACCCGGACAAGAATATTGCCCGGCAAATGGGGCAGGTGGCCGGGGTGGAGACCGCGGCCTTGGGCTGCAACTGGGCCTTCGCGCCGATCGTGGACATCCACTACAACTGGCGGAACACTGTGATCTCCACCCGCGCGTTCGGCAACACCCCGGAGATCGTGGTGGAACGGGCAAAGGAGTACTTCGACGGCATCAGCGAATCACCCACGGCTTGCGCCATGAAGCATTTCCCGGGGGACGGCATCGATGAGCGGGACCAGCATGTGGTCACCTCCTACAACACCCTTGGGTACGAGGAATGGAACCGTAGCTACGGGCACGTGTACCGGGAGATGATTGCCCACGGGGTCCAGTCGATCATGGTGGGCCACATTGGAGCGCCGGAAGTTTCGCGGCACTTCCGGCCCGGCCTGGCCGACGCAGAGATCCTGCCGGCCACGTTGTCCCCGGAGCTCCTGCAGGACCTGCTGCGCGGGGAGCTCGGCTTCAACGGGTTGGTCCTCACCGATGCCTCGCAGATGGTGGGCCTGACGCAGGCGATGAAGCGGAGGGACCTGGTCCCGGCAACGATCGCCGCCGGCTGCGACATGTTCCTGTTCTTCCGGAACCCGGCCGAGGACTTCCAGTACATGCTGGATGGGTACAAGTCCGGGATCATCACCGAGCAGCGGCTGCACGACGCGCTGCGGCGCATCCTCGGCCTGAAGGCATCGCTGGGGCTGCACCTGAAGGCTGCAGGTCAACTGGTGCCGCCTGCCGAGGCGCTTGCCGTCATTGGATCACCTGCGCACCGTTCGGTGGCGGCGGAGATCGCCGACAAGACCGTGACCCTGGTCAAGGACACCGCGGGGAACCTGCCCATCACACCCGAAACCCATCCGCGGATCCGCCTCTACGGCATCTCCGGCGGTGCCGACTTCACGCGGGCTGATCCGCTGGCCTACCTGGATGTGGTGAAGGAGGAACTCGAGGCTGCCGGCTTCCAGGTGTCCTTGTACCGGACGGCTGAACAGCGCGAGGCGGCCGGGGAGGCCGGGGTCAACTTCATGTCCGTCATCTCCGAGGAGGCCACGGGGGACTATGCGGAGAAGTACGACGCCGCCTTCGTGTTCGCCAACGTGAAGGGTTTCGCGCAGGAGGCCGCCATCCGGATCACGTGGTCCTCGCCCATGGCGGCGGAAATCCCTTGGTACGTCACCGAGGTGCCCACCGTGTTCGTGTCCCTGAACCAGCCGAACCACCTCATCGACGTGCCCATGGTCAAGACGGCAATCCACGCGCACGCCGGGACCCGGGAGGCCATCCGGGCCACCGTGGAGAAGATCCAAGGCAAGTCCGGCTTCCAGGGCACCTTCAACGAGAACGTTTTCTGCGGGTCCTTCGACACGCGGCTGTAGGGGCTTTGGACTCTGGGGGCCTCGGGGTGTCGGTTTGTAGCCTCGAGGCATCCCTGGAACCAGGAGGAGGTGTGCCATGGGCGGCAGGGCGGCGGGTCCCGGTGTCCGTTCCGGTCCACAATCCGGGCCTGGCCCCCGGCGGCGCCGGCTTCGCGGTTTCCTTGCGGCCGCCGTCGCAGCCGGTCTGTCCACGCATGGCCTCTTGCCGCGGGTGCTGCGGACATGGGGTGCCACCGGGCCCGAAAAGACTGCGCCGCTTCCGGGCGACGAACTGATTCCCGACGCCGACGACGTCTGGACCATGGCGGTTACCGTCGCCGCACGCCCCGGCCAGGTCTGGCCATGGCTCGTGCAAATGGGAGTAGACCGGGCCGGCCTGTATTCCTATACGGCTGTGGAGAACGGCTTGCTCCGCCTGGGGGTCACCAACGCGGACCGCATCCATCCCGAGTGGCAGGACCTGAAGGTGGGAGACATCATCGCTTTCACACCTGGTGGGTACCCTGGCGGTAGGCGGGGGCCGCGCGTCGTGGACCTGGCGCAGGACCGCCACCTCGTCCTGGATTCCAGCCCGGGCGCCCCGCCCGGAACAGTGACCGGTACGTGGCAGTTCGTGCTGCACGACGCCGGCCCTTCCGGTACCAGGCTCCTGCTCAGGACGCGGTACGGCGCGGGCCGGCCTGCAGGGCTGCGTGTGATGGACTTCCTCCTCCGGCCCGGCTATCTCGTGATGGACCGGGCAATGCTGCTGGGCATCAAAAAGCGCGCCGAAGGGGGAGCCAACGGGCCGCCGTCGTCCGCCCCACACTGAAGGGGAGTGCCCCCTTGTATGCCAGTGCGCTACTTCGCGGCCCTGCTGCCCTGGCCCGACAACCAATCAAGGGCTTCGCTCACTTTCGTGAAGTACGCAGTGGGAGTCAGCGACCGCTGGGAAAACGCCGCCACGACCTTGCCCATGGGTCCGTCGCCGATGAGTGCTACCGCCGAGAACCCACGGTAGGCATTCATGCCCGCCCTGGCTTCGGGCGTCAACCCTGCCACTCCGTTCAGGTCAACCAGCAGTGGCAGGACCCACCCGTCGCTGAAGCCTTGCAGGGCCCGCGCCGCCCGAACGGCAATCTCGTACGTTATGTGGACGTCCGGGGCCCAGCGCAGCCGCAGAACCCCGCGCTCGCAGGACGCCGCGAAAAACTCGTTCATCCGTGTCCCCGCTCCGCTCTTAGGCCTGTTTTCCAGGCGCAGATGCCTGATTGAAACCCTATTCTGCATGAATGTTGCACAACGCATATCTGCTGGCCGTTCGCTTCAGTCACGGGACGCGTACCGGCCGTTGGGACGGGGCCACAGGAACGTGCGCCGCAACTATGAAGGCGCGCCCGGTTCACCCTCGCCCCCACCTAGACTGGGCTGGACAATCAAGCCGAAGGAGGGCCAGTGCGTTCCCTTGTTATGCGCCAGATCGCCGGACCGCTGACCGTCCAGGACGTGGACCAGCCTGAGGCCCCGGCAGGAGGCGTGGTGATCTCCGTCGTCGCCACGGGCTTGTGCCGCAGCGACTGGCACGCGTGGGCCGGACACGACGACATCGCCCTGCCGCACGTTCCCGGCCACGAGTTCGCCGGCGTCGTCGTTGAGGTCGGCCAGGGAGTAACCGGATGGGCGGTGGGTGACCGGGTGACGGCCCCTTTCGTGGAGGGTTGCGGGACCTGCGAGTGGTGCCTCGGCGGCAATGCACAGGTATGCCCGGACCAGCAGCAGCCGGGCTTCACGCATTGGGGGTCGTTCGCTGAGCGCGTGGTGATCCATGCGGCGGACACCAATCTCGTGGCGATCCCTGAGGGGGTCAGCTTTGAAGTTCTGATATTCCGTCGAAGGTACACGACCTGACGGGAGGAAGCCATGTCTCCATCGACGCCGTCGGCAGCGAGCAGACCTGCGCCGACGCGATCCTGAGCCTCCGGCGACGTGGCCGGCACGTCCAGATCGGGCTACTGCCGCCGGTTGAGGGCCACCCGCGCGTTCAGATGGCCCGGGTTATTGCGTGGGAATTGGACGTTTTCGGAAGCCACGGGATGGCCGCGGCGGATTACCCTGGAATGCTCGCCCTGATCGAATCCGGCGCACTCCAGCCGCAGAAGCTTATTGAACGCGTCATCGGGCTCGAAGATGCGGCCGTGATGCTTCCCCGGATGGATACGGCGAACGTGGCGGGCATGACCATGATCCATCCGAGCCGCTGACGCTTTTTCGGGGTGCGGAGCTTCAGCTGCCGGTACGGGTGAGTCGTTCCCGCCGGAGGATTTGAACCCCCCGGCCCGGGCAAGCGAAAGGCCCGGGTTCCATTGTTTCCAAGGGAACCCGGGCCTTTATACGTGGCGGTGACGGTGGGATTTGAACCCACGTTGGCTTTTACACCAAACAACATTTCGAGTGTTGCACCTTCGGCCGCTCGGACACGTCACCAACCTCAATAGGGTACCGGAGCGAGGCCGTCATCCCCAAAACGAGGCCGGATTCGGGCTGCTTGCCCGGTGGGTGGGCTGTGGGTGGGTGGGCGCGCCGGTGGTTGATGTGCGCTGGTGGGTGGGCTTGTCGGTGGCCGGGCCTGCCGGTGGTTTGCTTTGTCGAAACCCAATCTGCCTTCTTTGGGTGACCGGTTGTGGTGGCCGGCCCCTTGAATGTCGTACCCCCTTGTGATGATGGGTTTATGGGGAAAGCGGCGGTGGTGGGAGCGTTGGCGGATATTCGTGCTGCCCTTGCCGTGCTGGTTGCCGAGGTGGACGGAGCGGGAGGCGAGCCGTTCTCTGCTGCTGATCCGTTGGCTGGGTTGGCGGATGGTTGCCTTGATGTTCTGGCCGGTGTTCGTGAGGTGGAGGCCCGTGTCGCTGGTTTGAAGGCGCGGGCTGCGGTGGCGTTTGCGGATGCTGCCGGTGTTGTGGCGGGGCCGGGGGTGCCGGTGGTGGCGCAGGAGATGGCGGTCGCGGCGGAGGTCGGGTGTGTGCTGGCGCTGGGTCCGCGGGCTGCGTCTTCGTTCCTGGCCACCTCGCACGCTGTGGTCAAGGGGTTGCCGCGGACTGCGGCTGCTTTGAACGACGGGACCCTGTCCTGGCAGCACGCCACGGTGATGGCCGATGAAACGGGCGGGCTGGATGCTGCGGGGGCGGCGGGGTTGGAGGCCCATTTCCTGGACCCTGATGCACCGGATGCGGTGCGGGGGTGTGCGGTGGGGGAGTTGCCGGCGCACCGGTTCCGGGCCAAGGCCAGGGTTTGGCGGGAGCGCCGCCATGCCGGGAGCATTGAGCAGCGTCACGCCAAGGGGGTGGTGGACCGGCGGGTGGAGTTCCGGCCGGACCGGGACGGGATGGCTTGGCTGGGTGCGTATCTGCCCGCGGACCAGGCAGCAGCGGGCTGGAACCGGCTGACCGCTGTTGCCCGGGGCGTGCAGGGACCCGGCGAGGCCAGGACCCTCACCCAGCTCCGGGCCGATGTGTTTGCCACGTCCCTTCTGACCGTCGGTCTGAGCACGGGACAGGCTGCCGGGAGGAACGCGGGGCCAGGCGAAGGTTGCACCAGCCCCGATGACCTCGAGAGGCCTGCCGATGTCCCGCCTGATGCGGTCCGGGCGCAGGTGTTGGTGACCGTGCCGGTGTTTTCGTTGCTCGGGTTGACGGATGAGGCGGCGGTGCTGGATGGGTATGGGCCGATCCCGGCTTCGATGGCGCGCCGGTTGGTCGCTGAGGGGGCGGGCTCGTTTTACCGGGTGCTTGTGGATCCGCGGGACGGGGCACCGTTGGAGATAGGCAGGAAGAGTTACCGGGTGGGCAAGGCGATGCGGAATTGGCTCAGGCTCCGGGATGGTAAGTGCCCGTTCCCCGGCTGCAGCAACAGCTCACTGGATACCGAGGCCGATCACATCCTGGCCTGGGCCAACGGCGGGACCACCGGAGTCAGCAACCTGGGACAGCCCTGCCCGAAACACCACCGGCTCCGGCACACCACCGGCTGGAAACCCACCCCGGCCAGCAAAACCGAACCACCGGGCTGGACCTCACCGGCCGGCCGCCACTACCACAGCGAACACCAAGACTGGCAACCACCCGTGTGGCCACCGGGATTCGTCGACCACGACAGGACGGCGCCGGAACTGGAAAGAGCAGAGCCAAGGCCCCTGCAGAAAATGCCCTTCGGCGTCGCGGACCTGAACAGAATCGACTACTCGCTGGCCGAAGCGTGCCTGGACCGCATTCTCCACCCGCCCTCTGCTTAGGCGGCGGGACACCCCCATGCGTATGCCGCCCGACGGCCACTGCGGACGCTTGCTGCGCCCACAAGCCTCGACCGCAGCAAGCGGCCCCACGCCCAAGCTGCGGTGCGCACTCTGTGCGCACTCGGTCCGCCGGGCCGTTCACCCGCCTCTTCCCAAACGGAACGGTGACCGGAAACGCCGCCGGCCGCCGTCGGACTTTCCCGGCGCATGCACGTCGGGCTAGATTCATCAGCAAGATGATGAATCCACAGCCTCCGATCCACGCAACCGCATACTGGACCACCGCAAAGCAGCACGGCGAGCTCAGGCCCGAAGAAATGCCCGCACCCGGTCCCGGCGAGGTGTTGGTCCGTGCCCTGTACTCCGGCATCAGCAGGGGCACCGAAATGGTAGTCCACGCCGGCGCTGTTCCGCCCCGGGTCGCTGGGCAGATGCGCGCCCCGCACCAGGAAGGGGAGTTCCCGGGGCCGGTAAAATTCGGCTACCTCTCCGTTGGCGTTGTCGAGGAAGGGCCCCAGGACTGGATGGGCGCGCGCGTGTTCTGCCTGAGCCCGCACCAGGACCGCTATGTGGTGCCGCTGGAGTCACTGACGCGGATCCCGGACGATGTCCCGTCCCGGCGCGCAGTGTTGACCGGCACGGTCGAAACCGCAGTCAACGCCCTGTGGGAGGCTGGGCCGCGCCTGGGGGACCGGGTTGCCGTCGTCGGCGCGGGCCTGGTGGGCGGCATGGTGGCCACCCTGTTGCGCACATTCCCGCTGCAGCGCCTGCAACTGGTGGACCTGGACCCGGGCAGGAAGCAGCTGGCCGATGCGATCGGTGTCGACTTCGTCCATCCCGACGATGCCCTGGCCGACTGCGACATTGTCATCCACTGCTCGGCCTCGCAGGAAGGGCTGGAACGCAGCCTCCAGCTCGTCGGCGACGACGGCGATGTCATCGAAATGTCCTGGTACGCCAACCGGACGGTGACCATACCGTTGGGCGAGGATTTTCACGCGCGCAGGCTGTCCATCAGGGCCAGCCAGGTAGGCATGGTGTCCCGGTCCCGGCGCCACCGCCGCACCAACGCGGACCGCCTCAACCTTGCCGTATCGCTGCTCAAGGACCCCGTGTTCGATGCCTTCCTGACCGGTTCGTCCCGGTTCGAGGACCTTCCCGAGGTGGTCCAGCGCCTGGCCGACGGCACTCTCGAAGCCCTGTGCCACGTGGTCGAATACCCTTCCGGCAACCCGGCCCCCAGCCACGCAACCCACAACTCCGAAACGTAAGGTAGCCCATGTTCAGCTTGACCGTCCGCCGCCACTTCATGATCGCCCACAGCCTTCCGCGCGAAGCATTCGGGCCTGCGCAAGCACTGCACGGCGCAACTTTCGTCGCCGAGGTGAGCTTCCGGCGTCATGCCCTGAACCCGGACGCGATTGTGCTGGACATTGGGGCCGCCGGGACCATCATCGAGGACGTGCTGGGCGGCCTGAACTACCGAAACCTGGACGAGCACCCGGATTTCGAGGACAAGCTCACCACCACGGAGGCGCTGGCCGAGTACATCGCCCGGAAGGTGGCTGACAGGATCAAGGACACGGCAGACGGCCCCGAGCTGGCGGGAATCGACGTCACCCTCCGGGAAAATCCGGACGCCTGGGCCACCTACGCCTTGGACCTGTCCGACTGACCATGCGCCCCCTTCGGCTGCTCGTCCCGGGCAATATCCGCCACAGCTCGGGCGGCAATGTCTACAACGCGTGCCTGGTTGCCGGCCTCCAGGCCTTGGGTGCAGGGGCTGAGGTCATTGCCGTGGAGGGCACCTGGCCGGATGCCGGCGCACACGAACGACGCCGGCTGGGCGCCCTCCTCGGGGCGTGGGACCCGGAAACACATCCCGGGCAGCCGGTGGCGATCGTGGATGGACTGGTGGCCGTGGGCGCTCCGGACGAACTGGAATTCGCTGCGAAAGCCGGCCGGCAAACATGGGTCCTGGTGCATATGCCCGTGCCGGAAGATGCAGGCACGCAGGCCCTTGAACGCGAAGCCAGGTCTTTGCGCGCCGCAACCGGGGTCATCTGCACCAGCACGTCGGCGGCAAACGTGCTCCTCAAACGGGGGCTCCCGCAAGCGCGGGTTGTCCTCCCCGGCGTGGAGCCGGCACCTTTGGCGGCCGGTTCCACGCCGCCCCACCTGGCGGTCGTTGCGGCGCTCCTGCCCAACAAGGACCAGCTGCTCACGGTCGAGGCCCTGGGCCGGATCAGGGATCTTGACTGGACTGCGTCGTTCGTGGGGTCGGACCGGGCCGATCCGTTGTATGCGCAGGCAGTCCAGGCTGCGGTTGCCGGGAACGGTCTGCAGGAGCGGGTGTGGCTGACCGGCGAACTCACCGGCGAGCCGCTGGAAGCACAGTGGGCCCGGACCGACCTGACGTTGCTGGTGTCACGGACGGAAGCGTTTGGGATGGCCGTCACCGAGAGCCTGGCCCACGGCATCCCAGCGCTGGTCAGGGCAGGCACGGGCGCGGTGGAGGCGCTTACCCTCGCCGGACTGGAAACGTCCGACGGCGGGCCAAGACTTCCGGGGGCAGCGGTTCCCCTGCCCGTAGGGGGCCAGGAGAGTCCCGGCCGGCTGGCTGCGGTCCTGCGGCGGTGGCTCGGGGACGCGCGGGTCCGCGAGGGCTGGCGCGCAGCCGCAGCGGAGGCCCGGCAGGACCTCCCCGGCTGGAGCAGCACGGCCCAGGCCCTGCTGGCCGTAGTGGCAGCGGGCGACCGAGGGAACGGGCAGCCGCGGCCTGCCTGAAACCCGCCGCGGACTGCCGGAAACGCGCCGCGGACTGCCGGAAACCCGCCGCGGTAAAGATGCCCGCCGCCGGACGCGCTAAAGGCTGCTGCGGTGCGCCGCGAAGAACTCGCGCAGCAACCGGGCGCACTCTTCCTCGCGGACGCCCGGGTACACCTCAACCCAATGGTTGAGCCGCCGTTCGCGCAGGATGTCGAACACGGATCCTGCGGCACCGGCTTTCTCGTCCCACGCCCCGAAAACCACCCGGGGGATCCTGGCCAGGACGATCGCGCCCGCGCACATGGCGCAGGGTTCCAGGGTGACCACCAACGTGCAGTCGGAGAGCCGCCAGCCGTCGCCCCGGCCGCCGTCGAGCCTGGCCCGTTCCTGCAACCGTGCGGCAGCTTCCCGGATGGCCACCACCTCGGCGTGGGCTGTTGGGTCACCCAGCTCCTCCCGCTGGTTCCGGCCGGAACCCAGCACCCTGCCGTCGGGCCCAATGACCACGGCGCCGATGGGCACGTCCTCCGTGGCGAGGGCGCGGTGCGCCTCCGCGAGGGCAAGGCCCATCCAGGCGTCGTGTTTCTTTTCGGGCAACGGCATGGCTCAATGATAGTTTCGGGGATACTCAGGTTACTTACCGATGCCGGGAGGCACCATGGATACGCTTCGGGACCGCTTGGGGACCTGGTTCAAACCCTACGCGGCGCTGGTCCTCACCATCCTCGTGGGCGGTGTTGTCATCGTCTCCCTCGCCCTGCTGGGCGCCGAGGTGTATGACGACGTGGTGGACTCCGCCGGGCTGGCCAACCTGGACAAGCCGGCGCTGGCCTTGTCCGAGAGCCTCCGCAGCCCCGGGCTCGACGCGTTCGTTACCGGGTTCACCAATATCGGCGGTGGCATCGGAATGCCCATCCTGGCCAGCATCCTCACCGCGTGGCTGACCTTCCTCAGCCGCAACTGGCGTCCGCTGGTCCTGATCGGCGGAGCCGCTGCCGTGTCCATTACCGCCACCACCTTCGGCAAGAAGCTGGTGGGACGCACGCGCCCGGATCACGCAGACGCCGTTCCGCCGTACGAGGATTCCCCGTCGTTCCCGAGCGGGCACACCCTGAACACCACCGTGGTGATCAGCCTGGTGGTGTACCTGATCTGCCTCCAGTTCCACGCCATGCGCGTCCGGGTCCTGGCCATCACGGCGGGCGCGGTGTTCATCATCGCCATGGGTTTGAGCAGGGTCTTCCTGGGCCACCACTGGCTCACGGATGTCATGGCGGGCTGGCTGCTGGGTCTCACCTGGGTGGGTGTGGTGATTATGGCCCACCGGCTGTTCCACATTGTCCGCAGGCGGGAACACGTGGGTGCGGCGCCGTCGTTCGACCGTCCCATCGTCAGGGACGTGGTGGCCGAGGAGCTGCACGACGGCGAACACTCCGGACCCGGCAAAGGCAGCGCCGGATGATAGTTTTAGGGGATGCGCACTCTCGTTGTTGACCACCCCCTGGTCGCCCACAAGCTCACCGTCCTGCGGGACAAAAACACGCCGTCGCCGGTCTTCCGCCAGCTGACGGAGGAGCTGGTGACCCTCCTGGCCTATGAGGCCACGCGGGAGGTCCGCACCGAGCCCGTCACCATCCAAACGCCCGTCAGCACCACGGTCGGCACCGCGTTCACCAAGCCCACGCCGCTGGTAGTTCCCATCCTGCGCGCCGGCCTGGGCATGCTGGAAGGCATGACCAAGCTGGTGCCCACCGCCGAGGTGGGCTTCCTGGGCATGGCCCGGGACGAGGAAACCCTGGACATCATCACGTATGCCGAGCGCCTCCCCGAGGACCTCACCGGCCGCCAGGTCTTCGTCCTGGACCCGATGCTGGCCACCGGCGGAACCCTGCGTGAGGCCATCAAGTTCCTCTTCAAGCGCGGCGCCTCCGACGTCACCTGCATCTGCCTGCTGGCGGCCCCGGAGGGCCTGGCCAAGCTGGAGGAGGAACTGGGCGACGCAAACGTGCACATCGTCCTGGCCTCCATCGACGAGAAGCTCAACGAGAAGTCCTACATTGTTCCCGGCCTCGGCGACGCCGGCGACCGCCTGTACGGGATCGCCGGGTAGGTTCCACCCTTTTTCAAAACCGTTCCCGCCGCTAGCCTGTGCGGATGGACTGGAAACTTGAACTTGTCTTTGTCCCTGTATCCGATGTGGACCGCGCCAAGGATTTCTACGTCAACAAGGTTGGCTTCAACGCCGACTACGACGAACGCCCGTCGGAGTCGATCCGCTTCGTGCAGTTGACGCCACCCGGCTCCGCCTGCTCCATCTGCATCGGCGAAGGGCTCACCGACGCTCCGCCCGGCACAGGATCCAACCTCCAGCTGGTGGTCAGCGACATCGAGGCTGCCCACCGCCAACTCAAGGGCAACGGCGTGGACGTCAGCGACGTGGATGTGCAGCAGTGGGGCCACTTCCTGTACTTCGCCGATCCGGACGGCAACAAGTGGTCTGTCCAGTACATCCCCTGGCGGAACGCCGGGCCGGGCGACGTCCGGGGCGCCGGTTAACGCAAACCGCGGGCCGCATCGACATGATGCGGCCCGCGGTTTGCGTTGCGCCCGGTGCTGGTGGTGCCTAGTACCAGTTGTGTGCCAGGTGGAAGTTCAACGCGCCGCAGGGCGAGGCGTAGCTCTTCTTGATGTAGTCCAGGCCCCAGTTGATCTGCGTGCGGTAGTTGGTCAGGTAGTCGGCGCCTGCGCTGGCCATCTTCTCCGCCGGCAGCGACTGGACGATGCCGTACGCGCCGCTGCTGGCGTTGGTGGCGGTGGTGGTCCAATCGGATTCCTTGGTCCACAGCGTCTGCAGGCACTGCATCTGGTCCGGTCCCCAGCCAAAGGAGGACAGCTGGCTGGCGGCGTAGGCCTGGGCGCCCGCGGGATCGTTAACCGCGACGGCGGGAGCAGGCTCAGGTGCGGGGGCCGGCGCAGGTGCGGGTGCTTCAGCAGGCGGGGCGGCGGGAGCGGGCGCGGGGGCCGGCTCCGCGGCCTGCGGTGCCACGCTGATGGCGGAAGGAGCAGGATTAGCGGCCGGGTTGGACCGGATTTCGCTCTTCTCGATGCTCATCTGGGCATCCGCCGCCGACGTGGAAGCGCTTGACCCGGTGGACGACGCCTGGGTCATGCTGTTGGTCGCCTGGCCTGCCGCGCCAACGCCAACCAGCACCGCGCATGATGCAGCGAGGACCGCAACACGCCGGCCCACGGTGGTCTTTTTGGCGGGCTGGGGTTTGGCCCGATGTTTTGCCTTGGTTTGCAGGCATGGTTTTGCCATGGATTTAGACATGATTGATCGCCTCTCACACCTGCGGAGTTAGCTGTCGGGTTCGGATGAGGGCATCCGGCCGCACGGAAAAAACACGTGCTGGCTTAACCCCAAGGGCAATCATTGCCCGGGACGGTGGGTCCCCCGCCTCTGCCGTTGCTCAAGCGGAATCCGGGAAGCGGCAGAGCTTGGCGTCAACCCGGGATATGCGGCCCGAACGGGGACCGCACCCAATCGACGGTACAGGAAGATTGCGCATTAGTCACATTTGGGTAACGGAAGTCACGAATCATGGCGCGTCGATTTGCTGCAGGCGGATCCCCGGCGCCGGGTTATCCCGCCAGGATATAGACCGTGGTCCCGCCAATGTTTTGCGCCGGGAACGTGGACTCCACCCACTGTGCAATCCGGGTGGAGGCGTCAAAGCCGCTGCTGGACATCATGGTCCCGCCGGCAATGAAGTAGTGGATCCGGCCTTGGGAGACCAGCGCTTGGAACTGTTCCAGCGTGGGGGAGGGGTCGGTGCCGTTGAAGCCGCCCACGGCCATCACCGGCAGTTCCGTGGCCAGTTGGTAACCTGCGGCATTGTTCGAACCGACTACTGCCGCTGCCCAGGTGTAGTTTGAGGCACCGTCCTTCAATGCGGCCACGAGCCCGGCCGACGGCGTGGGCGCACCCAGAAGGCCGCCCATCCCGCCGGCGCGGCCACCGGTGGCACCCTGACCGCCCTGCGCTGCCCCGCCCTGGCCTGCTGCCCCGCCCTGGCCGGCACCCTGGCCTTGTCCGGCCTGGCCTTGTCCGGCCTGGCCTTGTCCAGCCTGGCCGTTCAACTGCCGGGACGTGCCGCCCGCGCCAAACCCGCCGGTCCGGTTTCCGCCGAACCCGCCCGGGCCGCCGAACGACGTCGCCGGTCCGGCGCTGACAATGGCCCCGCTGTGCGCCGTCGCCGCCGTCGACATGGAGAAGGCCAGCGGGCCGGCCAGCGATGCCGCAATGGCGAGCGCCGTCGTCGTCCGTTGCACGGAGCGCAGGCGGATGAACCTGTTCAACCCTGTTCCTGCTGCGGCCGCAAGGCCTGCAGCCAGCACCACCCAGCGCAGCCACGGGCCGTAGGCGGATGTGGTTCCCAGCAGGGTGAATGCCATCAGGGCTGCCGCGGCCACTGCGGCGGCCAGGAAGACCGCCGCTGCGGCCTGCCGCCGGTGCTGCCAGAGAAGTACCGGGCCCAGGCCGGCCAGGGCTGCGATCCCGGGCGCCAATGCCACCGCGTAGTAGGGGTGGATGATGCCCGCCATGAAGCTGAAGACCAGGCCGGTCACCAGGACCCAGGAACCCCAGATGAGCACCGACGCCCGGACGGCGTCAGTCCGCGGCGCCCGGCGTCCCACCCACAGCAGGCCGGCAGCAAGGATCAGTGCGGAGGGCAGCAGCCACGCGATCTGGCCGCCAAATTCGCTGTTGAACATCCGCAGCAGCCCGGGAACGCCCCAGCCGTTGGCGCCGCCCACGCTCCCTGTCTCGTCGCCCGTCAGCCGGCCGAGGCCGTTATAGCCGAGGGTCAGTTCCAGGATGGAATTGTCCTGCGAACCACCAATGAACGGACGGTCCGCAGCCGGGATGAGCTCCACGACCGCCAGCCACCAGCCGGCCGCGGCAAGCATCGCGGCACCGGCGGCGAGCAGATGCAGCAGCCGCCGGCCCAGCCTGGCGGGCGCCGCGACCAGGTAGGCGAGGGCAAACCCGGGAACCACCAGCAGGACCTGCAGCTGCTTGGCAAGGAACCCGAAGCCCAGGAAAACCCCTGCCAGCAGGAGCCAGCGCAGCCTGTCCTCCTGCACGGAGCGGAGCACCGCATAGGCCGCGGCGGTCATAAGCAGCACCAGCAGGGCGTCCGGGTTGTTGAACCGGAACATCAGCGTGGCCACGGGCGTCAGTGCCAGCGCAACGGCGGCCAGCAGCCCTGCCCGGTGGGCGAGGCGCGGATCACCGGTGGCCGGTGCCGCGGCCCGCCGGACGGCCAGGTACAGCAGCCAGGCGGTGCCGACGCCCATCAGGGCTTCAGGAACCAGGATGCTCCAGGAGCTCAGGCCGAAAATCCGGACCGACAACCCCATGATCCACAGGGACGCCGGTGGCTTGTCCACCGTGATGGAATTGGCGGCGTCCGAGGAACCGAAGAACCAGGCCGCCCAGTCCTGCGATCCGGCCTGGGCAGCGGCGGAGTAGAAAGCGTTGGCCCAGCCCGATGCCCCGAGGTTCCACAGGTACAGCACGGCGGTAGCTGCCAGCACGGCTGCCAGTTCCAGGCGGTGCCGGAGGGCCGGGGACTCCCGCCGCACGCCGGCCGCGGCAGCAGGGCCGGGGGCAGCGGGAGCGGAGGGAGCCTGCACCGGAGTGGAGTTAGATCTGGCCATGGGGTCCTACTTGGTGAGTTGGTACACCGTGGAGTTACCCACGGTTTGGGCCTGGAAGTTGGCTTGCACCCAGGCGGCCACCTCGGAGTTGCCGCCCCGGCCGCCCATGCCGCCGCCCATGCCGCCTTCGATGAAGTAGCTGATCTCACCCCTGGCCACCATGGCCTGGAACTCGGCGAGCGTGGGATAGGGGTCGCCGCCGTTCCAGCCGCCCAGGGCAATGACGCTGGTGTTCGTGGCCAGTTCCAGGCTGGCGGCCTGGCTGGCCCCGGAGACAATCGCCGACCACTTCGTGGTGGTGCCGGTGAGCAGTGCGGTCACGGCTGCATCGGCGGTGCCTTCGCCGGGACCACCCGCCCCGCCGGCTCCGGGGGCCCCGGTGAAGCCGCCGGCTCCGTTCGCGGGATCAAAACCGCCGGCACCGGCTGCCGCATCCGTTCCGTCGGTCCGGTCGCCACGGAGCGCGGCGTCGTCCCGGAAGCCGGCAGCCCTGTTGCCGAAACCGCCCGCCGACGAACCTGCGGGCCCCGACGTCGGGATGGATCCCGAATGGGCGGACGCGGCGGTGGCCAAGGTCCAGGCAGCCGTTCCAAGGCCCCCGGCCAACAAGGAGAGGACGACGACGGCAGCCGTCCCGGAGCGCCGGAACCGTCCCGCAGCGCCCTTGCCGTCAAGGCGGAGGAGGATGGCGGACGCGGCAAGGACACCAAGGACGATGGTGGCGATGCGCAACCACGGCAGCCACGACGCGTCGCGGCCCAGCAGCACCGAGGACCAGATGGAGGTGCCTAAGACCACGACGGCAAGAGTGGTCCGTGCCGGCCAGTACGCGCGGCCGCGCCAGAGTTCCGCCGCGCCGATGCCCACCAGCGCGGCGATGGCCGGTGCCAGTGCCACCGAGTAGTAGGGGTGGACGATGCCGCTCATGAAGCTGAAGACGCCCGCCGTGACCAGCAGCCAGCCGCCCCACAGGATCAAGGCCGCGCGGCTCCGGGACGTGCGCGTTTCGCGGCGGGTGAACCATAAGCCTGCCACCAGCAGCACCAGGGCGGCAGGCAGCAGCCAGGACACCTCGCCGCCGAAGCTGGTCCCGAACATCCGCAGCAGGCCGGCCGCGCCGCCGAATCCCGCATTTCCGCCGCCGAAGCCGCCCGCCGCACCGCCGCCCGGGCCGCCGGCTCCACCTCCGGGCATTCCTTCACCCGAACCGGTGATGCGGGCCAGGCCGTTGTAGCCGAAGGTCAGTTCCAGGAAGCTGTTGGTGGTGGACCCGGCCATGTACGGCCGTTCCGAGGCCGGCGTCAGTTGGAAAAGGGCAACGTAGCTGCCGGCCACCACGATGATCCCGCCCAGCGCGCCGAGCAGGTGGACCAGCCGGCGTCCCAGCGGTGTGGGGGCAGCCCACAGGTAGGCAAGTCCAAGCGCGGGAACCACCAGGAAGCCTTGCAGCATCTTGCTAAGGAACGCCAGGCCTATCACGGCCCCCGCCGCCACCAGCCACTTCCATCCGGCCCGTTCGATGGCCCGGGTGGTGAAGTACGCCGCCAGCACCAGGCAGAGGGTGAGCATGGCGTCCGGGTTGTTGAATTTGAACATCAGCGCCGCCACAGGCGTTAGTGCGAGGGCGCTGCCGGCCAGGAGGCCTGCCGCCGGACCGGAAACCCGCTTCACAGCGAGGTACAGGAAGCCGACGGCGGCCACTCCCATGAGCGCTTCGGGCACCAGCATGCTCAGTGACGAGAAGCCGAAGATACGGCCCGCCAGGGCCGGGATCCAGAGCGCGGCGGGCGGCTTGTCCACGGTGATGGCGTTTCCGGCGTCGAGCGATCCGAAGAGGAATGCCGTCCAGTCCTTGGTGCCCGCCTGGATGGCAGCGGCATAGAAGGAGTTTCCGAAGCCGGTGGCGGCCAGGTTCCAGAGGTACAGGATTGCCGTGGCCACCAGGAGGCCGGCGGCCGAGGGCCGCACCCAGCGGGGCTGGCCGCCGAAGGCGTAGCGGGTCCAGCGCGGTCCGGTGCGTGCGGGGCCGGCAGAGGAAGCCGCGGCACCTGACGGGTGCTGTGGACCGTCGGTTGATTCGGTGGTCGATCCGGCGCCTGCCGGTGAAAAGGTGGAGGTCATGATGCTGCCGTTTCTGTGGAGGCGGTGGCGGTAGTGTCGTCGGCGGACGAAGCTGCGGGGGTTCCGGCGGATGGTGTTGCCGGTCCAGGGCCTGTCCATGGAACGGGGCGCGTGGAGGGTGCTGTACGCGGCGCCCGCTCCCGGAAGACCCAGAGCCGGAACAGCAGGAACCGCACGGCGGTGGCGGCGAGGTTCGCCGCCACGACGGTGAGGATCTCCGCCCACCGGTCCGGCGTCGTCGTCCTGTGCACCAGTGCCAACGCACCCGAGGTGAGCACCAGGCCGATGCCGAACACGATCAGCCCCTCAAAGTGGTGGCGGACCGGGTTGCCGCCCTGGATGCCGAACGTGAAGCGCCGGTTGGCTCCCGTGTTGGCCACGGCCGTGATCAGCAGGGCCAGGAAGTTGGCAAGTTGGGGATCCATGAAGCTGCGGCAGGACACGAAGATCGCCAGGTAGGCCAGGGTCGACGCGGCACCGATGGCGGCGAAGCGCACCAACTGGCCAAACAGGCTGCTGCCGCGGGTTTGCTCGGCCGCCCGGGACGAGGCGGGCAGCGGCCCCCGCGCCAGGGCTGCCCGCAGCTCCGGAACCGGGATGCGGCCGTAGAGCAGGTCGCGGGTGAGCCGTGCCATGCCCCGGACGTCCGCCAGCGCCGTCCGCAGCACGTCAACGCTTGAATCAGGGTCGTCGATCCAGTCCACGGGAACCTCATGGACGCGCAGGCCGCACCGCTCCGCCAGGACCAGGAGCTCGGTGTCGAAGAACCAGGAGTTGTCCACGGTGTACGGAAGGATCTGTTGGGCCACGTCTGCGCGGATCGCCTTGAACCCGCACTGTGCGTCACTGAACCGGGCACCCATGAAGGAGTGCAGCATCAGGTTGTAGCCGCGCGAGATGAATTCCCGCTTGGGTCCGCGGACTACGCGGGAGTTGCGGGTCAGCCGGGTGCCGATGGCAAGGTCCGAATGGCCGGAGATCAGCGGCGCCAACAGTGGTGCCAGGGCCGCAAGGTCGGTGGAGAGGTCCACGTCCATGTAGGCCAGGACCGGCGACGGCGACGCCAGCCACACCTTGCGCAGCGCATTTCCGCGGCCCTTTTCGTCGAGGTGGACCACCGCGAGTTCGGGGAACTCCCGGGCGAGGCGTTCGGCGATCTTCAAGGTGCCGTCCGTGCTGGCGTTGTCGGCCACGGTGATCCGGAAGGAGTGCGGAAAGGAATCGAGCAGGTGGGCGTGGAGCCTGCGGAGGCATTCCTCCAGGTCGCGTTCCTCGTTGAAGACCGGGATGGTCACATCCAGGACCGGCGCGGTGGTGCGGGTGTCCACGGGGGCGCGCCGTCCGGCGCGCCCCCGTGATGGAATGCCCACCGGCGCCACCGCGGCGTCCGGCAGGGTTCCTGAAGTGGAGTCCGTGAGCGTCATGAATCAAGAGTGGCGCCGCCGTATTTGAGGGCTTTAGGCGCAACCTGTGACGTGCCTGTGTAAGTGCGGCCGGCGCTCGCAGTCAGGAGGTGGCGGTTGCCGCTGCCGGCAGGCGGACGGCGAACTCGGTCCTGCCCGGCCGGGAGGCGAGTTCCACGGTGCCGCCATGGGCCGCGACGATGGATTCGACGATCGAAAGCCCCAGCCCGGACGATCCTTCGGAGCCTGAGCGGGAGGCATCGGCCCGGGTGAACCGGGAGAAAATGTTGCCCTGGAACTCGGCGGGAATGCCGGGGCCGTCGTCGGTGACCGTGACCACCACGCTGCCGTCGGCGGAGCGCATGACCCCGGTGGTGACGGTGGTGCCGGCCGGCGTGTGCTTCCTGGCGTTCGAGAGCAGGTTGGCCAGGACCTGGTGGAGCTGGGTGGTGTCGCCGCGGACGGTTACCGGTTCATCGGGCAACGTCAGCTGCCAGGTGTGGTCCGGTGCCATGACCTTTTCGTCGCTGACGGTTTCGATCACCAGCTGGGTGAGGTCCACATCGGTGGTTTCGGTCGCCTTGCCCTCATCCAGCCGGGCCAGCAGCAGCAGGTCCTCCACCAGGGCGGTCATGCGCTCAGACTGGCTTTGCACCCTGCCCAGCGACTTTTGGCCGTCCTCGGTGAGGGTTTCGGTCATGCGCATCAGCTCGGTGTATCCGCGGATGGCGGTCAATGGGGTCCGGAGCTCATGGGAGGCGTCCGCCACGAACTGGCGCACTTTCATCTCACTCCGTTGCCGGGCTTCGAGAGCGCTGGAGACGTTGTCCAGCATGAGGTTCAGCGCGTGCCCCACGCTGCCCACTTCCGTGGTGGGATGCGCTGCCGACGGCGGGACACGCACCGCCAGGGCTACCTCGCCGGCGTCGAGCGGCAGCTTGGAAACCTTGGTGGCGACGTCGGAGAGCTGCTCCAGCGGCCGCATGGTCCGGCGGATCAACGCCGTGCCGGCCAGCCCGATCAGGACAAGGCCGCCCAGTGACACCAGCACCATCGTCAACACCAGCGAGGCCTCGGTGCTTTCCTTGGTTGCCAGCGGCAGCCCGGTGATCACCACGTCGCCATAAGGGGTCTGTGTCGCCATGAGCCGGTAGTCGCCGTTGGACAGTTCCCGGTCAACCGGGCTGCCGTCACGGGGGAGGGCCTGCAGGGTGGCCGTGTCCCGGGAAGTCAGCGGCGTGCGGGTGAAATCCGCGGACAGGAAACCCGCTTCCCGAGTGATCTGGCCACCCACCACCCTGGCGTTGAGTGTTCCCACGCTTTGACCCCGCGCGTCGAGCGGATCCGGTCGTCCCGAGGGATTGCCCTCGGGCGGGCGGCCGCGTGAAGCCATGGTCAGCTGCTCGTCCAACTGCTTGGAGAGGACCACGTCCATCGAGGCGTAACTGACCACGCCGATCGCACTCGAGATGGCCACCAGGAGGGCCATGGAGAGCAGGATCAGGCGGGTCCGAAGATGCCAGGTGGCAGGGTTGAACCACGAGCGGCCGGTGGGCCGGGGAACCCCGGAAAGAGACACGCGTTTCCTTTGGCTAGTCTGCGGGTTTGATGACGTAGCCGGCTCCGCGCACGGTATGGATCATGGGCGGATGGTTGGCTTCGAGCTTCTTGCGCAGGTAGGAGATGTACAGCTCCACGATGTTCGCCTGGCCGCCAAAGTCGTAGTCCCACACGTGGTCCAGGATCTGGGCCTTGCTCACCACGCGCTTGGGGTTTTCCATGAGGTAGCGGAGGAGTTCAAACTGCGTGGCCGTCAGTTGGATTTCCTCCCCGGCCCGGGTGACCTCCCGGGTGTCCACATTGAGGACCAGGTCGCCAACCACCAGTTCGGCCGTATCCATGGCGGCCACGCCGGAGCGCTGGACCAGGCGGTGCAGGCGCAGCAGGACTTCCTCCATGCTGAAGGGCTTGGTCACATAGTCGTCGCCGCCGGCTGCCAGCCCCACGATCCGGTCCTGGACATCGTCTTTTGCGGTCAGGAACAGCGCGGGCACCTCCGGCGCGAAGGCGCGGATCCTGCCCAGCAGCTCCACGCCGTCGAACCCCGGCAGCATGACGTCGAGCACCAGGACGTCCGGATGGAAGTCCTTGGCAAGCTTGACGGCCGTGGGCCCGTCCCCGGCCACGGCCACGGACCAGCCCGCCATACGCAGGCCCATGCTCATCAGCTCCGACAGGCTGGGTTCGTCATCGACCACCAGGGCCCGGATCGGAGAGCCGTCGGGATGGGAGAGCTGGGGCAGGTTGTTGGTCATGGAGTGCGGGGATGCCATGGGACAACTCTCCGATCTACCGGTGTGCCGGTGCTTTGCCGTTGCTGTGCTCCAGCTGTGAGCTCCAGCCTAGCCACCTGGACCCGAGGCCAGGAGCCTGCCCGTGCAGGCGGAAGCGTGCAGGTCACAGGCCGTGGTGGCCTGCTGCACAGCCTCTGCACAGCAATTCGGCAGAGCCTGTTGGAACAGACAGCATCACCACCAGCAGTTTCGACCTTCTTGGAGAATGACAATGGACGAGCACAACACCAAGCCAGCCCCGGGCACATCAGGGCAGAACCGGCAGCCTGCCCCCGTCTGGGGAGGCTCACCAGAGGGCAGCGGCCACGGCGCGGCGGCCCACGACCGGGAGTTCCCGGCCAACCAGGGCGGGGAAGCATACGAAACGGTCGGGCAGGAGCAGCCTTCGCAGGGTTGGGGAACGCCCGTGGAAGGTCCGCGATCGGCAGGGTGGGGTACTCCGCCGGCAACCGGCCAGGTGCACAGCGGCGGCACTGGTTGGGGCGCACCGCAGCAGTACGCTTCCACCTCGGCGTCCCGCGGGCCGAAAGGTGCGTGGACGGCGAAGAAGGGACTCCTGGTTGGCGGCGCGGCCGTGGTCCTGGGCGCAGCGGCCGGCGCCGGCGCCTACGCTGCCGGAAACGGCTCGGGCTCAGCAGCCAACGCCCAAGGCGCCGGCGCGGTCAGCCAGTTCGGTCCCGGCGGGCAGAACGGCATGGCCGGGCCGGGCAGCCAGGCCGGTACCAACGGCGGCACGGCCGGCGGCATGGGCATGGACGGGGGCCCCGGTGGCTTGGGGATGGGGGCGGCCGGCCTGAACGCTGCCATCCACTCCGAGTATGTGATCCTGGAAGGTTCCAACTACGTAACCATGGCGGGCCAGGCGGGCACGGTGACGGATGTGTCGGCCACGTCGCTGACGGTCAAGAGCGAGGACGGCTTCTCCCGGACCTATGCCGTGGGCTCCGATGTGCAGGTCACCCAGGGGATGAGGCAGCGCGGGGGCACATCCACTGGTAGCACGCTTAGCTTGTCCAACGTGACCGCGGGATCCAGCGTTCGGGTGACCGCGCTCAAGGACGGCGACACTTACACCGTCCAAGCCATCCAGCTTGCCACCGCCGGTTCCGGTACCTCGGCAGGTGCCGGAACCAGCAGCAACTGATCCCGGCATGCCGTACCACTCCCAGGCAGGTCCTGCCGCCGGCCCACGCCCGCCGTCAGGGCTAAAAAATCTGCCGCCGGCAGGACCGGGACTGGACATGAGCTCCCGTCGTCCAGCCGATTCTATGTCAAGCGATTGAATTTCAGGGAGATTCGGAGAATTAGCGTTCCATCGAATTATCTTCCGAGTGGGCGGCTATCCGAGGCTTTCCTCCGGATAACGAACGTTATTATTTCCCCATCTCGAAATAGTGATCTAAAACACAATCGACGGTTTTGTCTCACCATGTGGACGAATTGGTCCATTGTTACTTGCAAGTTGGCATTGTTACGCTGCACACTTCCAATGTGAACAAGAACTCAACAGCACCTGCAGCCGCAGAATATTGGCCCAGCACATCCGCTGCTGCCGACATGCGCTGTTGTCGAATGCACGCCTGACCTTCGCACCCCTGAAGTTCTTAGGCATTCGCCCCCCAGCCCAGCGTCGGGCGTCCCTCCCCGGTCCGCGTTGACGGGGAATCCAGCATTCGAGCCGCGAACGCGGCCATTCACATTGAGGTAAGCATTCCATGTCAGTTGCATCCGGATACGTCCACATCTCCGTCCGTAACGCCGCCAAGGCAGGCCAGCCCTCCGGCCTGCGCCCCGGTTTCGGGCCCCGCCCGGCGCTCGCTCCCACCTCCGGAAGCGCCTTCCCCGCGCAGGGCTACGCCCCGCAGGGGTACAACCCGAACTCCTACGGCCAGCTCCGCGCCGTCCAGCCCGCCGAGGCCGCTCCCGTCACGGCCCCCACGCCCGTGGTGGCCGGTCCGAATGCTGTCCGCCCGGTGGCCAATGACAATGTGGCCCGCGGGTTCGTCCTGTACATGGGGATCGATGAGGAAACCGCGGCAGCAGCCGGCACCTCCATCGCCAAGCTCGCCCAGGAAATCCGTGCCTACGCCCAGTCGCTGGTTTCCGGTGCCGAGAGCTACGCCGCCGTTGCGGTAGCTCCGGCAGGCACCCCCGGGTCCGCACTCGACGTCGTCCGTTCCACGTTCGGCGACCCCACGGTCAACTCCCGCCAGCGCACCGAGGCCGCCCGTCCTGCGCAGCCGCAGGAACCGCGCCCCTCCGGTGTCCTGATCGACCTCGCGCGCCGCGAAGTCCACCTCGATGGTGAATCCCTGAACCTCACCTTCAAGGAATTTGAACTCCTCAACTACCTCGTTGAGAACGGCACCCGCACCGTGGGCCGCGACGAACTGCTCGAAGGGCTGTGGCGCAACGCCGAAGAGGTGCCCAATGAGCGCACCATCGACGTCCACATCCGGCGCCTCCGTTCCAAGCTGGGCCGCCTTGCCAATACCGTCCGCACGGTCCGCGGCCAGGGCTACCGGTTCTACGAGCACCCCGAAGTTGTTGTCTGGGCCGCTCCCGAGTACTCCATCTAGCGTCGGGTTCCATTCGTCCTGCCCCACCGGGCGGGGAGCATTTTGCGGGACCATCTTAGGGGCCCACGGGATTAGCTAGGCTTGGGCCATGAGTTCGCACCATGTTCGACGCCTCGTGATCATGCGCCATGCCAAGGCTGACTGGCCGGGCGGGGTGGCCGATCATGAGCGGCCGCTCGAGGAACGCGGACACCGGGAAGCGCCGCTCGCCGGGCGGTGGCTGCTCGAGCACAACATCGTCCCCGACTTCATCCTGTGCTCCAGCGCCCTGCGCACCCGGCAGACGTGCACCTGGGTCTGCTCCGAACTGGGGGACAAGGCGCCCACGCCCAAGCTTGAAGACGGCTTGTATGCGGCCTCAGCGCAGCGGATGCTCACCGTGGTCAACCACGTGCCGGACACCGTGACCACGCTGATGCTGATCGCGCACCTGCCCGGCGTGCAGGACCTGGCAATGCACCTCGCCTCCCGGGACTCCGACCACGACGCCTACATGGATGCCGCCACCCGCTTCCCCACCAATGCGCTGACCGTGCTGCAGACAGAGAAACCCTGGGCGGAACTGGATGGGCAGGACGCCAGGATTACCCGGTTCAAAGTTCCCCGGGCCCACTAGCGGCAACCCCGCCTGCGGCAATCTCCCGCAGCAGGCCCGCGACGTGCCTGATGCCGGGGCTGGCCGTCATGGTCTTGCGATGGATGAGCCCAACCTGGCGGGCCTGGACCGGGTTGACCACCGGGACGGCCACCACATCCCGGGGGAGTGCCGGCCGCCCCAGCCGGGGAACAAGCGCCACCGCCACCGCCTGCTCCACCATCGCAATATGCGTCGCGAAATCGGGATCGTACACCCGGATGTCCGGCACCCGGCCCAAATCCGCGAAAATCCGCAGCAGGGCTTCGTTGCAGATTGCCCCCGCCGGCGTGCTGATCCAGCGTTCGTCAACAAGCTCCGCCGGTGCAACCGCAGGGCGACCCGCCAGGTGATGGCTGCGGTGCACCAGGACGTCCGCCACATCCTCGCACAGCCACTCCAGCGTCAGATGCTCCGGGATCACCAAGGGCACCGAATTCCAATTGTGCACCAGGCCGAGGTCCGCCTCCCCATTGGCCACCCGGGCCACGGCTTCCCGCGGATCCTCGGCCAGCACGGAGATACCCAACGGCACCCCTGACTTTTCGAGCTGTGCCAGCAGCGGGCCCACCAGTCCGCGGCAGGCCGTGGAAAATGACACCACCCGGAGGCTGCCGCTGGGTTTGGCCGGATCTGCCAGGAGCGTGGACTGCAGTTCCTCCAGTTCGGCCAGGATGCGCCGGCCGTATGCCGCCAGGGCCAGTCCGCGCTCCGTGAGCAGGACGCCGCGGCCCCGGCGCTCCAGCACCGCGAAGCCGGCTTCCTTCTCCAGCTTCTTCACCTGTTGGGACACGGCCGATGGGCTGAACCCCATGGCCTCCGAAGCCGCAATGACGGAACCGTGCTGCTCCACCGCTGCGAGGGCCCGCAGGGAGCCAATATCAATCATGAAGCAAAGGTACATGATTCGCGGTATAAACCAGCGCTGGTGCTTCATCCGCAGTCCTGTCAGAGTATGGATTGTGAACCTGCGCGATTCCCTGCTTGCCGTCCTTGTCGCCCTGCTGTGGGGCCTGAATTTCGTTGCCATCGACCTCGGGCTGCACGCCGGCGGCCACGACTTCCCGCCGCTGCTGTTCGTCGCCATGCGCTTTGTCCTGGTGGTGTTCCCGTGGATCTTCTTCATCAGGAAACCGGACGTCGGCTGGAAGGCCATCCTCGGCGTCGGACTCTTCATGAGCGCGGGCCAGTTCGGCCTCCTGTACCTGGCCATGGCCTTGGGCATGCCCGCGGGACTCGCGTCCCTGGTCCTGCAGGCGCAGGTCCTGCTGACCGTCCTCCTTGCCGCGGGCTTCCTGGGCGAACGCCCCAGCCGGCGGCAACTGGCGGGCGTCGTGCTGGGCGTCGCCGGACTCGCCGTCGTGGCGGCAGGACGCAGCGCTGTGGCGCCGCTGCTCCCGCTGGTCATTGTCCTGGCTGCGGCCTTGTCATGGGCCGCCGGGAATGTCTTGGCCCGGAAGGCCAAAGCCGCCTCCGGCCTGGGGCTGGTGGTCTGGTCCGGGGCTGTGGTCCCGCTTCCGCTGGGCGCATTGTCCGTGCTGGTGGACGGCCCGGATACGGTGTGGCAGTCGCTGGCCACCCTGCAGATGCCCACCGTGCTCAGCGCGTTGTACACGGCAATCTTCGCCTCGCTGGTGGGTTACGGCATTTGGAACCGGCTCCTTGCCAGCCACCCGTCGTCGGCCGTGGTGCCCTTCACGCTCCTGGTCCCGGTAGTGGGCATGAGCGCGGCGTGGCTGGTCCTCGCAGAGATGCCGTCGGCAACGGAACTGGCGGGCGGACTGCTTCTCCTGGGTGGCGTCGCGACCGCGGTGATCACCGGAACGGGCGGGCGCCGTCAGCGGCGCGGGGCTGAGCCGCTGCCGGGCCGTGGTGCCGGTTTGGGGGCCGGAGACGCGGACGACGACGGGCGCTTGGCTGCCGTCGATGTCCCGCGGGCGGGAGCGCGGGAGGCGGACGTACGCTGACCGGGGGAAGCCTGGACGCCGGATGCGTGGGGCCCGGACGCCTGGCCGGCCCGTGGTGCGGCACCGCGCGGGCTGCCGGCAGGACTGGACCGCTGCGAAAGGGTGCGCTGCGGCGCGGTGCCCTGCGTTGTGGCCCGGGTGCCCGCCCGTGGTGCGGCCGCCGGGCGCCTGGTGGTTCCGGCCGGCCTGCGGACCGGTGCTGCACGCCGCCGGCCCGGCCAGAGCGCGCCCAGGAAGAGGATTCCGAAAGTCGCGACGGCCGCAACCCCGGCGCCCATGAAGTAGTTGTCCGGGTCGCGGGTGGGCAGCGGGGTGCCCAGGAAGGAGGACTGGTCGTCGTACGCCAGCGTCCAGGTGCTGAGGAACGCCAGGGAAAAGCCGAAGGCAAGGGCAGTTCCGGTCCCCGCGGCGAGCAGGGCAAAGCGCCGGCGGCGGACCACGATTTCGGCCACCGCAGCCAGGTACGCCAGCGCCAGCACGCCAAGGAACGCGACGAACACCGGCTCCGCAAGGGTCATCCCCGTGAGCACCAGGAGCCCGGCGGCGACGACGCCGCAGATCACCGCAAATTTTCCGCTCTTTCCGGTATGGCGCATGTGCTCCATCATCCCCGAGGAGCGGCCTCCCCCAGGACGTAGCCGCGCATGATGGCCATGATTGCTGCAACACTTTGGTCACGGGTGCGCTCAGGATTGTAGGTCTGCCGGTCCAGGCCCACCACGAAGCAGGCGCCGAAGATGGCTGTCTCCAGGCTGCCCCGGGACACCGAGGCATCCACCGGATACGCCGCGGCCACGCTTTCCACGGCCTGGCCGATGACCGCGAGGAGCTCCCCGCGCAGGACCGCAAAGGTGCCCTGCCATTCACTGGGGATCCGCCAGTTCTCGCTGACCCACAGGCGGGCGAAGGAAGGGTATTCGGCCATGAAGTCCATGGCCTGGCCAATCATCGCTTCCATGGCCAGCAGCGGGTCCCGGCCGCTGCCGCCGTCAGCGGCCTCAAGCAGGCGTGCCTTGAGGATGTCCACCCCGTGCCGCAGCAACTGGGCGATCAGCTCGGATTTGCTGCCGAAGTTGTAATAGACCGTGCCCTTGGACACTCCTGCCGCCGCGGCGATCTCGTCCACCGTGACGTTGGCCGCCCCGCGTTCGCCGATGAGCTCCATGGAGGCGTCGAAGAGTTTCTGGCGGGTGGCGTTGGTCCGGGCAGGCCGGAGCGCTTTTGCCCCGGCCTGGGGTTCGGTGGTCATACGGCAATCTCCGGTTTCAGCGTCTTGAGTGTCCAGTACTTGTTCTTGCGCACCGCCAGGGTGGACAGGGCGGCGCCCAGTACCGTGTACCCGAGCAGGCCAACCAGGGTGGGAACAATCATGGACAGGTCCGCGCCGTAGATCAGGTGCCGCATCCCGGTCACCACGTAGCCCATGGGAAGGACCTGGTGCACAGCATGCAGCGGCTCCGGGGTGGTCTGCCACGGGAACGTGCCGCCGGAGGACACCAGCTGCAGGACCAGCAGGATCAGCACCACGAGCTTGCCCGGGGAGCCCAACAAGGCCACGATCCCCTGGATGAGGGCGCTGAACGCCATCGCCGCGGCCAGCAGGAACAGCCACATCAGGACCGGGTGCGCCGGGTTCAACCCCAGCGCCACATCCACCACCAGGGTCAGCAGGGACGCCTGCACCACCGAGACCAGCAGGAACGGCAGCCAGCCGCCCAGCGCGATCTTCCACGAGGGCGCGTTCGAGGCCAGGGCCCGCTGGGTGATGGGCCGCATCGCCTGGATCAGCATGAAGATCCCGATCCACAGGGCGAGCGTGAGGAAGAACGGTGCCAGCCCTGCGCCGTAGGAACCGGCCTTGGCCTGCGAGACATTGCTGACCGCCACAGGATCGGCCATCACCTGGGAGAGGTTGCTCTTTTGTGTGTCGTCCGGGTTGGGAACCTGGCCGGCACCCTTTCCGATCTCGTCGGCCAGGGTACGGGAGCCGGTGGCGGCCTGGCCCGCACCATCGGCGAGCTGGGCCGCGCCGGCGTCCACTTTCCGCGCCCCGTCCGCAAGGCCGGAGGCGCCGTCGACGGCGGACTGCTCACCGGTTGCCAGCGCTGCGGCCCCTGTGTGCAGCTGGTTCGCCCCGGCCGAGGCCTGCCCGATGGCGTCCTTCAGGGCCGGCATCCCGGCAGCCAGTTGGGCTGCGCCGACGCTGACCGCCTGGGAGCCGTCGGCCAGCTGCTGGACCTGTTCGGCGTCTGTCTGGATCTTGGCCTTGGCTGCTGCCACAGGGCTGGACGCTGCGGCGGCATCGAAATCAGCCAATACCTTGTCAGCCTGTTCCTGGGTCAGGACACCCGAGGCGACCAGCCTGCTGTTGGACTCCACCACCCGGCCGCGCAGCCCCTGGTCGGCTGCTTCCAGCTGGGACGCCACATCCTGGACCTTGGTGTTCAGCTGGGCGTTCCCGGCAGCCACCTGGGCCGCGCCGGAGGCAAGCGTTTGGGTATCGGAGGGCAGCGTGGCGGTCTTGTCCTTCAGCGTGGACAATCCGTTGCTGAGCTGCCCCGCGCCGTCGGTCAGCTGGTTGGCGCCGTCCCGCAGCTTCAGCTGGCCGGCGTACAACTGGTCGGCGCCGCTGCTCAAGGCGGTGGTGCCCTCGTGGAGGGTGACCGTTCCGTCCCTGAGGGTGGCCACTCCGTCGGCCAACTGGGCGGCGCCGTCCGCGGCCTGGACCATCTTGCTGTGGATGGTGCCGAAGCCGGTGAGCAGCTGGTTGGCGGTCTCCTCCCCAACCTCCTTGGCCACCGTGGTGTGGACGGCCGTGGTCAGTTTGTCCACGATGGTGCTCAACAGGTAGTTGTTGGCATCGTTCGTGGTGACGTTCAGCATGGCCTGGCTCGCGGAATCAAAGCTGCCCGGCGAGACCAGGTTTGCCGAGAAATCCTTGGGGATCTTCAGGGCGAAGGCGTACTGGCCGCTGCTGACTCCGGCGTCGGCCTCCGTTGAGCTGGACACCGGAACCCAGTGGAACACGTTGCCCTCCACCAGGCTGTCCGCCACTTTGGTTCCGGCCTCCAGCCGGGTGCCGTCGGCAGCGGTGGCGCCGGAGTCCTCGACCACCAGTGCGGCGTCGAGGCTGTTGAGGTGCCCGTAAGGATCCCAGTTCGCGTACAGGTACACCGCACCGTAGAGCAGCGGGACCATGGTCAGCGCCAGGATGGTCAGCTTGGGCAGCAGACCGCCGGTCATGCGCTTGAGTTCGGAGCGGGCCAGCCGCAGGACAGTCACTTGGCAACCTCGGTTTCGAGTTCGGTTTCCTGGTTTTCCCGGTCAGGCGCGGACTCCGCTGAGTGCTTGCCGCCCGGGGTATCGGGTTCGGTTTCGGGTATCCGTTCCGGCGCGGGTTCGGGTGCCTCGTTGCCGATGTGGGCGACCGGTCCGTCCCACGAGGCGGGGACGGCACTGACGGCCGCTACGACGGCGAGGGGGCGCCCGGCGTCGTATGCCAACGCCTGGAGGCGCGGCAGCCAGGTGAGGTCATCCGCACTGTGCCGGTCAGGGGAGTCGACCACCAGCAGGTCGGTGCCCGGGTTGGCGAGGGCCAGCGCCGTGAGCAGCTCAAGCCGCCGCCGCGGCTCGAGCTGTTCGGTCCACAGGTCCGCGATGTCCTCGAACCGGTTGACCTTGAGCCAGGGCCGGCTGAGCAGGGCGCCACGGTAGCGGCGGGGGATCAGGGCCAGGTCCTCGGTGACCAGGTCGCGGACGCTGAGGTGTTCCTCCGGCTCATTGACGCCGGGGGAGTCCACCAGGGCCGCGGCGAGGCGGAGCTGCTTGGCCCGGGAGTTGCCGTCCCAGCTGAGCTGTCCGCCGCCAGTGGCCTTCATCCTGCCGCTGAGCAGGAGTGCCAGCGCGGTGCGCTGGTCCTGCCGGTCGCCGGCAACGAGCAGCAGCTCGCCACGCGCAACCGTCAGGGACGTGGGAGGAAGCAGCGGGTCCCGGCGTCCTTTGGCCTGGAGCTGGTGTGCTGAGAGCAAGGCTTGCCTTTCGCAGAAGAAGTCTGCATCAAGACTAACCAAACTGACCGGTCAGTTCAAATAAGACTCACAGGCCATACTTCTCCAGCAGCCGCAGCCAGACCTCACTGATGGTCGGGTAGGAAGGGACCGCGTGCCATAGCCGGTCCAGCGGAACTTCGCCCACTACCGCGATGGTGGCCGCGTGGAGTAGCTCGGCCACATCGGGCCCGGCGAAGGTGGCGCCCAGGAGGACTTTGCGGTCTTCGTCAACCACCAGCTGCGCCCACCCCTCGTAGTTCTCGGAGTGCAGGGAGGAACCAGCCACCTGGATGGGCAGCTCCACGGACGAGGCGTTGTAGCCGTCTTTCCTGGCAGATTCCAGCGTGCGCCCCACGCTCGCCAGTTCCGGATCCGTGAAGACGACGCTGGGTACGGCGTGCTGGTTGGCCGTCTGGGCGCAGCTGGTCCAGTCGCCCGGGGCTCCCTTGAGCCCGCCCGTGGCCCGGGCGGCGATGGCGTCACCGGTGGCGCGGGCCTCGTACTTGCCCTGGTGGGTGAAAAGGTTCTTCCCGGCGGCGTCCCCCACGGCGTACAGCCAGTCGTCGTCGCCGGGGGTCCCTTCCACGAGGCCGGTGGTGTCCGTGGACAGGCTCAGGTGGCCCGATTCTCCGGGCTCGAAGCCGACACTTTCCAGGCCGAGGCCTTCCAGCGCCGGGTGCCGGCCGGTGGAGACCAGGACCTTTTCTGCCGTGACGGTGGTTCCGTCGCCCAGGCTGACGGTGAGCGTACCGTCCTCGTTTGCGCTGATCCGTTCGGTGGCCGTATGCAGCCGGAGGGTCACGCCGTCTGCCCGCAATCCCGCCGCAACCAGCGCCGCCGCTTCCTCCGGGAAGGTGCCCAGCAGGCCGCTGCGCGCCACCAGGGTAACGCTCGAGCCCAGGCGGGCGAAGGCCTGCGCGAGCTCCGTGCCGGCCACTCCGCCGCCCAGGACCGTGAGGCGTTCGGGGATCTCAGCCGCGGAGGTCGCTTCCCGGGTGCCCCAGACCTGCACGTCCTCCAGTCCCTCGATGGGAGGGTTATTGGGGGTGGACCCGGTGGCCAGGACCACTGCGTGCCTGGCCCGCAGCAGGTGTTGCGCCCCATCCAGGCCCGCCACTTCAACCGCCTTGGGCCCGGTCAGCCAGCCGTGGCCGCGCACCAGCTCGATGCCGGTGTCCTTCGCCCAGCTGACTTGGCTGTCGTCCTGCCAGTTGGACGTGAAGTAGTTGCGGCGGGCCAGGACGGCGGCGGCGTCCAGGGTTCGGGTGACGGCTTCCTTGGCGCCGGGGGTGGTCTGCGCCCCATGCAGGGCGGTGCCGGGCCGGAGCAGTGCCTTGGATGGCATGCATGCCCAGTAGGAGCATTCACCGCCAACAAGTTCCGCTTCCACCATGACGGCGCTCAGGCCCGCCTGGACCACGCGGCCCGCCACGTTTTCACCTACGGCGCCTGCGCCGATAACAACAACATCAAATTCGCGCTCAGCGGCCTCGGGCATCATGTGCACAGCCTAGCCGGGACGCGGCGACTGGAGGGTACAAAAAAGGTCCGCACCGGCGAGCCGGTGCGGACCTTGTTGGTGCGCCCAAAGGGATTCGAACCCCTGACCTTCTGTTCCGTAGACAGACGCTCTATCCAGCTGAGCTATGGGCGCATTCCGTGTCCCGGGAGAAGAACCGCTCTCCCCGAACCTCGAATTACTTTACGCGAGCCGGGGCCGTAGTGCCAAATCGAAACCCTTGTAATCTCGGCAACTAGACCGGTATAGGTGACCTTTGTCACTTAATCCGCGATTCTGCGGTAAAAATTCCTTGAATTTCCGCGGAATTCACTTTTCGTGACCGGAGATGTCAGTCAAGCTCCCAAAAAACTCCAGTGGTCCGGACCATAGCATTTAGCTCACACCGATGAACCCGAGGAAGGGAACTGCAATGGGCGATCTGGCGCAGAAGCCGCTGCTTGAGAAAGCACCCACCACACATGCCGGCTTGCTGGCATGGGTCGAAGAGGTTGCTGAGCTTACGCAGCCGGACCGCATCTACTGGGTTGACGGGTCCGAAGAGGAAAACACCCGCCTGACCGACGAGCTCGTCGCTGCCGGAACGCTCACGCGCCTCAACCAGGACCTGTTCCCCAATTCCTTCGCCGCGTTCTCGGATCCCGCCGACGTTGCCCGCGTCGAGGAGCAGACCTTCATCTGCTCGGAAAACAGGCGTGACGCCGGCTTCACCAACAACTGGATGGACCCGCGCGAGATGAAGGACAAGCTGCGCGGGCTCTTCGCCGGTTCCATGCGCGGCCGCACCATGTACGTCATCCCGTTCGTCATGGGCCACCTGGATGCCGAGGACCCCAAGTTTGGCGTGGAAATCACTGACAGCGCCTACGTTGTTGCCTCCATGCGCATCATGGCCCGCATTGGCACGGATGTCCTGAACCGGATCACCGAGACCAACGCCTTTTTCGTCCCGGCCCTGCATTCCCTGGGCGCGCCGCTGGCACCGGGCCAGGATGACGTCCCGTGGCCGTGCAACCCGGACAAGTGGATCGTCCACTTCCCCGAAGAGCGCTCCATTTGGTCCTTTGGCTCCGGCTACGGTGGAAACGCGCTGCTGGGCAAGAAGTGCTACGCCCTGCGCATCGCCTCCGTCATGGCCCGCGACGAAGGCTGGCTGGCAGAGCACATGCTCATCCTCAAGCTGACCTCCCCCGAGCAGAAGACGTACTACATTTCCGCGGCCTTCCCCTCCGCCTGCGGCAAGACCAACCTCGCCCTGCTGGATCCCACCATCAAGGGCTGGAAGGTTGAAACCCTCGGTGACGACATCACCTGGATGCGGTTCGGCAAGGAAGGCGAGCTGCGGGCCGTCAACCCCGAGGCCGGCCTGTTCGGCGTGGCACCCGGTACCGGCTGGGGCACCAACCCCAACGCCATGCGGGCCATCGCCAAGGGCAGCAGCATCTTCACGAACGTGGCGCTGACCGACGACGGCGGCGTGTGGTGGGAGGGCATGACGGACGAGGTGCCCGCGCACCTTACCGACTGGCAGGGCAACTCCTGGACGCCGGATTCGGACAAGCCCGCGGCCCACCCGAACTCACGCTTCTGCACCCCGATCGACCAGATCGACATGTTGGCCGAAGAGTACTTCAGCCCGGACGGCGTGGAGCTCTCTGCCATCCTGTTCGGCGGCCGCCGGAAGACCACCATTCCCCTGGTCACCGAGGCCCGCAGCTGGTCCAACGGCATCTTCATGGGCTCCACCCTGTCCTCCGAAACCACCGCTGCCGCCGCCGGCGCGGTCGGCGTGGTCCGGCGCGACCCCATGGCCATGCTGCCCTTCATCGGCTACGACGCAGGCGACTACCTGAACCACTGGGTAAACCTGTCCGCCAAGGCAAACCCGGAGCGCCTGCCCAAGATCTTCCTGGTCAACTGGTTCCGCCGGAACTCCGAAGGCGGCTTCGCCTGGCCCGGCTTCGGTGACAACGCCCGCGTCCTCAAGTGGGCCATCGAGCGCCTCGAAGGCACGGCGGACGCCGTCGAAACCCCCATCGGCTACGTTCCCACCGGCGAGGCCATCGACCTCGAAGGCCTGGACATGACAGCTGCGCAGGTTGAGGAGGCCGTCAAGGTCGATCCCGCCGAGTGGGCTACCGAGCTGGCCTCCATTGAAGACTGGTTCGCCAACTTCGGGGGCTCGCTGCCCGAAGCCCTGCAGTCCGAACTGGCAGGCCTCAAGGCCCGCCTGGGCTGAGCTGCCCCCTTATCAGTACGACGACGGCCCCGCACCTTTTCCCCAAAGGTGCGGGGCCGTCGTCGTACTGTGGGCCCGGGAGCGGGCCGTGGGGTGGATTCAGCTCGCGAGCCAGATGTCCGGGCCGAAGATCTCATAGTGGATCCTGGTGGCGGGAATGCCCGCGTTGATGGCTTCGTTGCGGATGTTCTTCATGAACGGCAGCGGGCCGCAGAGGTAGAGGGACGCACCGGCCGGGAGGTCCACTTCGCGCAGGGACATGAAGCCCTGCCTGGTGCCGTCCACCGGCTGCTCCAGCCAGAGTTGCAGTTCTGCGCCGTCCAGGCGCTCGACGTCGCTGGTCATCTGGCTGCGCAGGGCCCAGCTTTCCAGGGTGCTTTCCGCGTGCAGCACCAGCACCTGCCGGTCAGAGCCGGATTCGGCCAGCGACCGCAGGATGGACGCGGTGGGGGTGCAGCCGATGCCTGCGGAGGCCAGGACCACCGGGCCTTCGCCGTCCTTGAGCGTGATCTCACCGTAAGGGTTGGAAATCTCGACGACGTCGCCCACCTGGACGGTGTGGTGCAGCACGGGGGAGACCTCGCCGCCGTCGTCGAGTTTGGTGGTGAAGATGCGGCTGGTGCCGGCATCGCCGGAAAGCGAGTACTGCCGCACCTGCCGCAGTCCGTCGGGGAGCGCCACCTTGACGCTGATGTACTGGCCGGGCAAGGCGGGGGTGACGGGGGTGTCGTCGGCCGGCTCCAGGGTGAAGGTCATGGACCCGGTTCCTGCCGGTGCCTTGGCTGCCACCCGCCAGGGCGTCCACATTTTGTCGTTGGCCTGCGCGGCGTAGAGGCCCTTTTCGAGCTTGATCAGGGCGTCCGCCATCAGCCAGTACACCTCGGTCCAGGCTTCGGCGATCTCGGGGGTGATGACCTCGGCGAGGTCTTCGGCGATGGCCGCGAAGAGGTGCTCGTAGACCACCTGGTACTGCGGTTCGGTGATGCCCAGGGAGGCGTGCCGGTGCGCGATGCGGGAAAGGACCGTCTCCGGCAGGGTGCCCGGATTGTTGACCAAGTGGGTGGCGAAGGCTGCGATGCTCCCGGCGAGGGCCTGCTGCTGGTTCCCGGAGCGCTGGTTGGAGCGGCTGAACAGGCCATCCATCAGTTCGGGGTGCGCCGCGAACAGCCGGGCGTAAAAGTTCGGGGTGATGGATCCGATCCTGGAGCCGACCAGCGGCAGGGTGGCCTCAATGACGGGGCGGGACTTGTCCGAGAGCATCTGAACTCCTGAGGTTATGGCCGGGGCCTTCGTCCGGCCGGATGAAAACTTGTATTTCAAATACAAGTATTTCTGCCTCAGTTCTACACTGCGTAGAAGTTGGAAATCAAACTGGCAGGTAATGCCCGGATACGTTGGGCTACAAGCCCGGGCGGAGGCCGATCACCTGGAATACGGGCGCCATCTGGCGGGCCTGGGGAAGATCCGCGATCACCACGGAGTCGAGCTCAGCGTAGAAGGCTTCGCGTGCGCGGGCCAGGGCGCTGCGGAGCCGGCATTCGGTGATCAGTGGACAATTTCCGGCCGGCGATACGCAATCGGCCGGATCCAGCCGGGAATCGAGCTGCCGCAGGATCTGCCCCACGCTGGCGATGCGTCCGGCATGGCTGAGCTGGGACCCGCCGGAGCGGCCCCGGACAACCTCGATCAACCCCAGGCTCCGCAGCTTGGCCATCGCCTTGCTGACGTGGTTGTAGGGCGTCCCTACCGAGTCCGCGATGCTCTGGGTGGTCAGCAGGGTGCCGTCCGGGACCGCTGCGAGCACCATGAGTGCCCGCAGGCTGACGTCGGCGAAGGCGTTGATCTTCACGGCTGCCGCTGGTCTAGTCCACCCAGATGGCGGGCTCGCTGGCGTCCGCGCCAAGTTCGCCAAAATCCCAGGACTGGGTGCTGGGGTTGGCGGCATAGGGCAGCACAGCGGCGAACAGGGAACCGTCCCGGTGCTCCGCGGCCACGTGGATAGCGTCGGAATCCTCCTCCACCAGCAGGATGTCGCACACGACGGCGGCGGCGCGGAAGTCGTCCCGGTTCTGCCGCAGGAGCGCCTGGAGGTCCTGGATCATGGCCTCGGCGTCGAAATCCCCGTCCGCGTCCTCCCCGGCTTCCGCCGGGGAGACGGCAACCAGCCGCACCTCGCCGTCGTTTTGGACCGTGAGCGCGAAGGGCAGGAAGCCGCCGTTGCGCTGGAGCTGCTCCTGGGCCGCGCTCACACCCGTGCCCAGGAGGTTCTCCAGGTCGGTTGCCGTGGCTTCCGGAACAGAATCGCGCCAGCTCTCCTGGCCGCCGGGGCCCTCCGTTGCCTGCCCGGTGTGGTCTGCCATCCGCTGCTAGGCCCGTACCAGCGAGAGCACGCGGTCGCGGACGCGCTCCATGGTGGCCCGGTCCGTCGCCTCGGCATTGAGCCGCAGGAACGGTTCGGTGTTGGAGGGGCGGAGGTTGAACCAGTAGCTGCCGTCGTTGGCCGTGAACGTGCTGCCGTCCAGGGTGTCGATGGTGAGGTCCTCGTCCGCGAAAGCCTGGCGTACCCGCTCCACCGCCGCCGGCTTGTCCTCCACCTCGGAGTTGATCTCGCCGGAGCTGACGTAGGGCTCGTATTCGCGTGCCAGGTCGGACAGCGGGCCGTCCTGCTCGCCCAGTGCTGCCAGGACATGCATGGCTGCCAGCATGCCGGTGTCCGCGTTCCAGAAATCGCGGAAGTAGAAGTGCGCGGAGTGTTCGCCGCCGAACACGGCGCCTTCCTCGGCCATGACCGCCTTGATGAACGAGTGGCCAACGCGGGTCCGGACAGCACGTCCGCCGTCGTGCTCCACCAGCTCGGCGACGGCACGGGAGGTCAGGAGGTTGTGGATGATCGTGGGCTTTTCCTCGCCCTGCGCCTTGGCGCGGGCGATCTCGCGGCGCGCCACCATCCCGGTGATGGCGGACGGGGACACGGGCTCGCCCTTCTCGTCAATGACGAAGCAGCGGTCTGCGTCGCCGTCGAAGGCCAGGCCGATGTCCGCACCGTGCTTGATGACCGCCGCCTGGAGGTCGCGGAGGTTCTCCGGCTCCAGGGGGTTGGCGGGGTGGTTGGGGAAGGATCCATCCAGTTCAAAGTAGAGCGGAACAATGTCGAACGGGAGTTTGTGCAGCAACGCGTCGCCCAGCACGGCGGGAGTGGTCAGGCCTGCCATGCCGTTGCCGGCGTCCACCACCACCTTCAGCGGGCGGGAGGCCGAGAGGTCAACCAGCTTGCGCAGGTACTCGGAGTAGTCCTTGAGGACGTCGCGGACGCTGATGCTTCCGCGGGTGCCGGCGGCGGGGATGGACCCGGTGTTGAGGTACTGCTCCGCGAGGGCCTGGATCTCCTTGAGGCCGGTTTCGGAGGAAATCGGGACGGCACCGGCCTTGGACATCTTGATGCCGTTGTAGGCGGCGGGATTGTGGCTGGCGGTGAAGGTTGCGCCGGCGCGGTTGAGGAAACCGCAGGCGAAGTACAGCTCATCGGTGGAAATCAGGTCCAGCAGCTCTACGTTGGCGCCCCTGGTTGCGGCTCCGTTGGCGAAGGCCTTGGTGAACTCGGGGGAGGAGGGGCGCATGTCACCGCCCACCACGATGGTCTGGCGTTCGAGCTTGAGGACATCCACGAACGCGGCCCCCACGGCTTCGACGATTTCGGCGGTGATCGATTCGCCCACAATCCCTCGGACGTCGTAGGCCTTGAAGGATGCCGAGAGATCAAATGTCGTTGTCTGTTCGCTAGTCACGGGCTTTATCTTACGTGGGCGGCGGACGCAGCCAAGCTGGTTCCGGGCGCACTTTCGTAACAGCTGCGCGCATTCGGGTGCACCGGCCGCAGCTTTCCACATAGCAGTCCCGGCCTGTGACCGGTGTCAGGGGCTGCTGGGATACTGAATCAATGGCCGATAACCAGTACACGTCCACCGTTGCCACTACCGCCGTTGCAGACATGGAAGGTCCCGGGACGCCGGGCACCGCCACCCACGCTCAAGCCCTCGAGGTCCTTCGCGGCCTGGTGGGGCATCCCGATGCGGTGTTCCACGACGGGCAGTTTGAAGCCATTGAGGCATTGGTCGACGCCGGGCGGCGGGCTTTGGTGGTCCAGCGCACCGGCTGGGGCAAGTCTGCGGTGTACTTCGTGGCTTCCCTGCTGCTGCGGCGCCGGGGCGCCGGGCCCACGCTGATCGTCTCGCCCTTGCTCGCCCTCATGCGCGACCAGGTGGCCGCCGCTGCGAGGGCCGGGGTGCGCGCCGTGGCCATCAACTCCGCCAACCAGCTGGAGTGGGACACGGTCCGTGAGCAGTTGGCTGCCGACGAAGTGGACGTCCTCCTGGTTTCCCCGGAACGGCTGACTAATCCCACCTTCCGTGAAAACCAGTTGCCCGAACTCCTCCGTCGGACCGGCCTGCTGGTCATCGACGAAGCCCACTGCATCTCCGACTGGGGCCACGACTTCCGCCCCGACTACCGCCGCATCGCCGACCTCATCACGCGGCTGCCGGATTCCGTGCCGGTCCTGGCCACTACGGCCACGGCCAATTCGCGGGTGGTGCACGATATCGAGGAACAACTCGGGGCAGGGGTCCTGACCATCCGCGGCGCCCTGGGCCGCGATTCGCTCCGGCTCGGCGTCCTGTCACTTCCTGATTCCAAAGCGCGCCTGGGCTGGCTGCTGACGCACCTCGCAGATCTCCCCGGCAGCGGCATCATCTACACCCTGACGGTGTCCGCAGCGGAGGACACCGCCAGGCTGCTGGCCGAGGCCGGGCACCACGTGCTCGCCTACACCGGCCGGACCGATCCGGCCGACCGGGAAAGGGCGGAGCAACTGCTGAAGGACAACGAGGTCAAGGCGCTGGTTGCCACGTCGGCACTGGGTATGGGTTTCGACAAACCGGACCTCGGCTTCGTTGTCCACCTGGGCGCACCGTCGTCACCCGTGGCCTATTACCAGCAGGTGGGACGTGCCGGCCGCGGCGCCGCCAACGCAGACGTCCTGCTGCTGCCCGGCTCCGAGGACCGCGAAATCTGGCAATACTTCGCCACCGCGTCCATGCCGTCCGAGGAGAAGGCCGGGGCCGTCCTGACCGCACTGGCCGAGGCCGGAACGGCCCTGTCAACGGTGGCGCTGGAAGCCAGGGTGGACCTGCGGCGCACCCCGCTTGAGCTGCTGCTGAAGGTGCTTTCCGTGGACGGCGCCGTGGAACGGGTGGGCGGCGGCTGGCGTGCCACCGGGCAACCCTGGACCTACGACGCCGAACGCTACAGCCGGATCGCCGAGGCGCGCGTGGACGAGCAGGACTCCATGGTGATCTACCAGGACACCGCGGGCTGCCGGATGGAGTACATCACCTCGGTCCTGGACGATGACACGGCCCGGCCCTGCGGCCGGTGCGACAACTGCGCAGGCCAATGGTTCCCCGTCGACGTCGCGGCCGAGGCCACGGCGGCCGCCGGCCAGACCCTGAGCAGGGCGGGCGGAGTCCTGGAGCCGCGCCTGCAGTGGCCCAGCGGCATGGACCGCCTGGGGGTTCCGGTGAAGGGCAAGCTCAAGCCCGGGGAAGGCCTTGCGGACGGGCGGGTCCTCGCGCGGCTGACGGACCTGGGCTGGGGCGGGGCCTTGCGGGAGCTGTTCGCCTCCGGCGCGGAGGACCGGGCGGTGGATCCCGGCATGCTCCAGGCCTGCGTGCAGGTGTTGCGCGAATGGGGCACCGGGGATGCCCGGAACCCGGGGTGGAGCGGAGCCGGCAGGCCGGCTGCGATCGTCAGCATCCCTTCCCGGAGCAAACCGCAGCTGGTGGGTTCGCTGGCCCGCGGGATCTCGGATATCGGCCGCATCCCCTACCTTGGCGAGCTGCAGTTGGCGCACGGCGGTCCCACCGGCGGCCGTGGCGGGAACAGTGCGTACCGTCTGGCCGGAGTGTGGGACCGGCTGGTGGTGGGGCCGGAACTTGGGGCCGCGCTGCAGTCCGTCCAGGGCCAGCCGGTCATGCTGATTGACGACCTCGTGGACAGCCGGTGGACCCTCACGGTCGCGGGGCGCGCCCTTGGGCAGGCCGGGGCGGGAGCGGTGCTTCCCCTGGTTTTGGCCCAGGCCGGCTGACGGCAGCGCCGGCGTGCCGCGGCAGCAGGAGGCTGTCCGCGGTGCTGGCCAGCATCAGGACGGCCATGGCCAGGAACGCGGCCCGGAATGGCCCGGCGGCGTCCGGGTGCCCGAGGGAAACCCCATCAAACGTCCGGATCAACAGGGCTGCGACGGCGATTCCCGAGCCCGTCGCAAGCTGCACCAGGGTCGCCGACACCGTGTTGGCGGAGGTGAGTTGGGCCGGCGGGATGTCCGCGTACTGGACGGACGCATATGACGAAAAGCCGATGGAGCGGAACGCCCCGCTGCAGACCAGCAGTGCGAACATCAATGCTTCCGGGGTCTCAGGCGTCAGCAGGGCGCAGGCGGCGAACGTCAGGGCGGACGCCAGCGAGGCAAACACCAGCATCGCCTTGAAGCCAAATTTCCTGATCAACGGCGTGGTGGCCGGCTTGATGCCGATGTTGCCGATGAACACTGCGGCCACGAGTGCTCCGGCATGCAGGGGAGTCCATCCGAATCCGGTCTGGAACATCAGCGGCAACAGGAAGGGGACCGAGCTGATGGTCACCCGGTACACGAAACCGCCGGTAGCCATGGCCCGGAACGTGCGGGCGCGGAAGACTTGCAGGTTGAACAGCGGATGCGGGGTGCGCCGCATCCACAAAACGGCCCCCGTGAGCGCTGCGGCCCCGGCGGCGGCGCTGATCCCGGCCCAGGGCAGTTCGGGGTGGCTGCTGGCAAGTTCCAGGCCGGCCACGAGCGCTCCGACCCCGACAGTGGTCAGTGCCATGCCGGGCCAGTCCAAGCGCCGGCCGGGATCGCCCGGCGCTACCGGGACCAGCCGGAGCGAAGCCAGGAACGCGGCGGCACCGAGCGGAAGGTTGACCAGGAAGATCCAGTGCCAGGACAGGTAGGTGGTGAGCGCTCCGCCCACCAGCGGCGCGAGGACCGGTGCCAGGAGCCCGGGCCACACCAGGAACGCGGTGGCGCGCAGCAACTCGGACTTCGGTGTGCCGCGCAGGACCACCAGGGTGCCCACCGGAACCATCATGGCTCCGCCAGCCCCCTGGGCAATGCGGCTCAAGGTCAGGGTGGTGAGGTCCTGGCTGAGGGCGCAGGCGAGCGACGCCAGGGTGAAGACGGCGATTGCCAGGCAGAAGATCCGGCGGGCACCAAACCGTTCTGCCAGCCAGCCGCTGAGGGGGATGCCGATGGCGACGGTCAGCAGGTACGCGGTCATGGTGATGTTCACGTCCGCGGCGGCGATGGCGAAGTCCGCGGAAATGCTGGGGATGGCGGTGGTGAGGACCGTTCCGTCAAGGAACTCCATGAAGAAGGTCGCCGCCACCAGGAGTGCCAGGCGAGGATTCCATGCCGTCCGGGTGCCCTCGGGCCGGGGTAAGTTGTTGCGTGCCGCCATGGGCCAATCCTGCCACCGCGCCCGCAGGCACCGCTCGCCACGTCCGGCTGCCGGACAGCGTTTTCCGAGCGGGCGGGGCGTAACGTCCGCCGTATCAGAAGCGTGTTCGCGACTCCAACCCCTCAAGGTGCTGATACGCGAACGGGCTTAGGACTGGCCCGGGGCGCCCCCGGTGCCGGGTCCGGAAACGCAAAAGGCCCCGGTCCAGGGACCGGGGCCAAACGCGGAGACGGGGGGATTTGAACCCCCGGTCGAGTTTAACCCCGACCCTTCATTAGCAGTGAAGTCCATTCGGCCGCTCTGGCACGTCTCCAATTGCTATTCCTAGCCCACCAAGGATACGCAGATCCGGCCATGCAGTGCAAAACGGTGCCCGGCCGGGCAAACCCGCCGGCCGCTACGGCGCCACCCCTCGCAGCCGGGCCCGGGATGCCGGTGCAGGGAGGTCCTAGGGGAGGCGTTGCTCGGCGCGGACCATCCGGATTTCCGGCAGGTCCTCCCAGTCCGCCAGGACATCTTCGGCGCCGTCAGGTTCAAAGCCGAAGCGGCGGTAGAAACCTATGGCATTGCTGTTAGCCGCCGCCACCCAGAGGCTCGCCGCCTGGGTGCCCAGCGCAGCGGTCAGCAGTCGGCCGCCAAGGCCGAGGCGCTGGTGCGAGGCCAGCACATACAACCCCCACAGCTCCAGGTCGCCGGAAGCCGGCGGCGGGTGCCCCTCGGGGGAACCCGGGGCGGGCAGCCGCCGCCGTCCGGCGAAACCGACCACCGTTGCGCCGTCGCAGGCCACCCACGCCTCGGCGGGGTCCGGGCGGTCCAGCAGGTGCCGCCACAGGGCAAGCCGGCCTGCGGGATCCACCGAGGCAAGGAAGGCATCAGTCAACATGCCCCGGTACGTTTCCCGCCAGCAGCGGATGTGTACCTGGGCCAGCTGCTCGATGTCCCCGGCCACAGCCCTGCGGACCGCCACCCCGGCCGCCATTCAGCCCGCCAGCGCCTTCCAGAGGAAATGCTGGCTGCGGGCCTGCAGCGCGGCAGCCTGCCGGTTGTCGGAGGCGCCGGCGTGGCCGCCTTCCAGCGCTTCGTGGAACCACACGTTCGGGATCCCCATTGCCAGCATCCGGGCGGCCATCTTCCGGGCCTGGACCGGGCCCACCCGGTCGTCCGAGGTGGCCGTCCAGATGAAGGTTTCCGGGTACTCCACCGCGTCCTTGAGCAGGTGGTACGGCGAAAAGGTCCTGATGTACTCCCACTGCTCGGGAACATCCGGGTCGCCGTATTCGGCGATCCAGGAGTGCCCGGCGGACAGCTTGGTGTAGCGGCGCATGTCCAGCAGCGGCACACCGCAGGAGACCGCCCTGAAAAGTTCCGGATACCGGGTGAGCATGTTCCCCACCAGCAGGCCGCCGTTGGAGCCGCCCACGCAACCGAGCCGCCGCGGAGAGGTCACTCCGCGTGAGATCAGGTCCCGGGCCACCGCTGCGAAGTCCTGGTAGGCCTTGTGCCGGTTTTCCTTCAGTGCGGCACGGTGCCAGGCCGGCCCGTACTCGCCGCCGCCGCGGATGTTCGCCACCACGTACACCCCGCCGCGCGAGTGCGGCGCCTTCCCGTCACTGCCGTCCGACAAAGCCGTCCGCCGCTCCAGCCAGGCCCTGCCGACCGTGCCGCTGTACGCGGGCGTCCGGGAGACCTCAAACCCGCCGTAGCCGGAGAGCTGGGTGGGGTTCTGCCCGTCCAAGGCCAGCCCGCGCGGGGCTACCTGGAAATACGGGACCCGGGTGCCGTCGTCGGACACGGCGAAGTGCTGCTCCACCTCATAGTCGGCGTCAGCGAAGAACGACGGCGAGGCCTTGATGGCGGCGTGCCGGCTCGCCACGCCGGGCGTTCCGTCGGCGGCCCCGTCCGGGGCGCTCCGCTCCAGGGTGCCACGCATGAGGGTGGTGGGGGTGGTGAAGCCCGTGGCGATGAGCCAAAAGTCATCGCCTGCGCCGCCGTTGGCCGGTTCGTCGTCCTCGTCGTCCACGGCGTAGGCGTTCACGTCGTGCAGCGGCGGGCACGCGTCCAGGGGCATGGCCGCCCAGCCGCCGTCGGCCGGCCGGGAGGGATCCAGCACCCGGATCTCGGAGGAAACGTCCCTGAGCAGGTTGAGCAGCAGGAAGTTGCGGGTCCAGCTCCAGGACTGCAGCGAGGTGTGGGCATCGGGCGTGAACAGGACCGTGAGTTGCCGGTTGCCCGCGAGGTAGTCCTCGAACCCGTCCGCTAGCAGGGCCCCGGACGGGTACGTGGTGCCGTCCACGGTCCAGTCCTGCTGCGGACGGAAGAGCAACCATTCGCGGTGGACGCTCACGTTGACGTCCGTGGGCACGTCGATCGGCACCCACTCGTCGCCCCGCAGCACCAGGTTGGTGCGGTTGAAGAAGTCGATGTAGTCCACCGCGAAGGTGCGCTCAAAGCCAGGGGTGGAATCGTGCGCCACGATGGCCATCATGTGGTCCTCGGGCACCTCGAACAGGCGTGGGGCGCCGGCCAGGGAACCGCCGCGCCTGAGGGTCACCGCGGTCCGGGCGTACGAGGACGCCGTCCTGGGCAGGCCGTCCGCGGTGGAGGCAACCAGCAGGGTGTCCGCGTCCAGCCAGGACACGTTGCCTTTGGCGGTCGGGAGGTCGAATCCGCCCTCCGCCGGATCCACGAAGCCGCGTGCTTCGACGTCGAACTCGCGGTACCGGTTCGCGTCGCCGCCGTCGGGGGAGAGGGCCAGCAGGGCCAGCCGGTAGGGCTCGCCCGCGGCCGGACGCAGGAACGTGGCGCCGTGGAACACCCACTCTTCGCCCTCAGCCTTGGCCAGTGCATCGATGTCCAGCAGGACGTCCCACTCCGGGGAATCGGTGCAGTAGCTCTCCCACGTGGTGCGGCGCCAGAGGCCCTTGGGGTTCTGCCGGTCCTTCCAGAAGTTGTAGTACCAGTCGCCGCGCTTGCCCACCATGGCGATCCGGTCGGTGGAATCCAGGACTTCGAGGATGCCCGCTTCCAGATCCGTGTAGTCAGCGCCCTCGAGCAGGTCCTCGGTGCGGGAGTTCTGCTCTTTGACCCAGGCCAGCTGCTCCTCGCCGTAGATGTCCTCCAGCCAGACATTCTCGTCGACTGGTTCGGGAGCGGAGCCCGGGGACGGGGTAGCGGTGGTGTCCCGGCCAGGACCGGGAACGGACGCTTGATCAGCTGCTGTGGTGGTCATGCGCCCCATCCAAACAACATCCCCCGAGGCTGGCAAGTCAAGCGTGCGGGGCGCCGGTTGCCTTGAGCCCGTACGCTGGATGGCGTGGAATTATCGCAGAGCACCCGGGCCGTCATCATCGGCGCCGGCCCCCGGGGCACCAGTGTGCTGGAGCGGCTGCTCGCCCACACGGCCGCGGCGGGGCGCCCCGTGCGGCTGCGAATCGACGTCGTGGACCCGTATCCGGCAGGCCCAGGCCATGTCTGGCAGCCGGACCAGTCCCGGCTGTTCCTGATGAATACCCAGTCGTTCTATCCCACGCTGATTCCCCAGGACCCGTCGCTGCCGGCGCCGGTTGCCGGTACCACATTCGATGAATGGCGGCTGAGGCAGCAGAGGGATCCGCTGCCGTCGCTCACCGATGACGAGCGGGCCGAAATCGCGGTGCTGGGTTCGCGGGACTTCCCCAGCCGTGCCCTGTACGGCCGGTATCTTCGCAGCACCCTGGCGGACGTGCTCGCCAAGGCCCCCGACGGCGTCACCATCGAATTCCACGAAACGTCCGCGCTGTGGGCGCGCCCCGCCGGGGACGGAATGTTCGACGTCGGACTGGCCACCGGAGAGACCATCAGGGCCAACTCCGTGGTGCTCGCCCTGGGGCACATCCCGTCCCGCCTGAACCCGGAACAGCGCGACCTCCAGGATTCGGCCGCGCGGCTGGGTTTGCAATACTTTCCGCCCGCCGCGCCCGCGGATGTGGACTGGTCCCGGATCCCGGCCGGCGAACCTGTCCTGGTCCGCGGCATGGGACTGAACTTCTTTGACACCATGGGACAGCTCACCGAAGGCCGCGGCGGAAAATTCGTCTCCACCGGCAACCGGCTCGAGTACGAACCCTCCGGCCAGGAGCCTTTGATCATCGCGGCCTCCCGGCGCGGCACCCCGTACCGCGCCAAGGCCGCCCTGGACGGCTACTACGCCCCCTCCGTCAGGCTGCGCTACCTCACCGAGGCCGCGATCGGGCGGTTGGCCAAGGCAGGAATCCGGCCCTCCTTCGACCACGACCTGTGGCCCTTGCTGCACCGTGACACCCTGTGGGCCTACTACTCCACGCTGGTGCGCTCGCAGCCGGGAGCGGTCCCGGACGCGCCGGCATTCCTTGCCGCGCTCGAGGAAGCCCTGCAGCCGCATGCGCACAGCGCCGTGAAATGGGAGGACGGCGTGGACAGCGTCCTTGCCGTCCACGTCGGCCCCAGGCACCGCCTGGACCTGCTGGGACTGGCCGCTCCGCTGGCGGGCCGTTCGTTTGGTTCCCGGGCCGAGCACGACGCCGCCGTGGTGGAATTCCTGCTGGACGACGCACGCCGTTCCGCGCTCGGCGAGGACGATCCGGTCAAGATGGCCATCGGCGCCCTGCACCATGGACGCGCCGTCCTCAAAACGGCAGTGGCCGACGGCGGCATCACCGACGAATCCTGGGTGGCCGGACTGCGCGGCTGGTTCGAGTCCTTCGTGGAAGGCCTGGCCAGCGGGCCGCCGGCATTGCGATCCGAACAGCTCGCCGCGCTGGCCCGGGCCGGGGTGGTTAGCTTCGTTGGGCCGGACCCCAAATTCGGCGTGGACCGGAAGGCGGCCCGGTTTGCCGCTTCCTCACCGTGGGTTTCCGGGCCGCCCGCGACGGCGCGGACCATGGTGGAAGCGCTGGCCCCCGGCAACCGGGTGTCAGCCAACGAGTCCCCGGTCTTGGAACAGCTGCTGGCGGACGGGCTGGTGCGCTCCAAACTGATGATGACTGCCGAAGGCGCCCCGGTGGAGTCCACCGGACTGGACGTGGAGCCCCACCCGTACCGGCCGGTGGGGGCCAACGGGTCGGTGACGGAGGGCTTGTTCGTCCTGGGATTGCAGCTGTCGTCGGCACAATGGGGCACCGCCATCGCCGCCGAAGCTTTCCAGGAGGGCGGCCCCGCCTACCGCAGCGGCCAGCGCACCCTCCGCGATGCGGACGAAATCGCGGCGGCCATCCTCAACAGGGGATAACCCGGCCAGGGCTTGAACACCGATGCGCCATCACTTCCGGCCCCCAAACCGTAGGAAGGGAACCGGAAGTGATGGCGCATCCTGGTGTCAGCCGCGCAGGCAGGCCCGGTACGCGGCCATGGCCTGTCCGTAGTTTGCCTGGCCCTTGAGGTCGGCGGGCCGGGTGGGCTTGACCGGCGGGACGCAGACCGGTTGCGACGGAGTGTCCGCCGCAACCAGGACCGCAGTCCTGACCACCGTGCCGGATTCGACGGCGGTGAGCACCAGGGTGCCCGTCCCCGCTGCAGCGCCGGCCGGCACGGCAAGGTTCACGGCGGCGGCGCCGGCGGCGACCGGGACCTTACCCAGCTGGGTCACCGTGCCGGCGGAGTCCGTGAACGAGGCCGCCAGTGCCGTGTTCACCGGGCTGCCCAGCGACGTCAGGTCAAGCCTGGACACCGTCAGCGTGAGCGGTCCGCCGGGCTTGACCTCAGCGGCAGTGGTGTTGGTGACAGCCACTGAACGCCGGGCGAAGTCCGGGGACACCGGGCTGCTCTTCTGGAGGTACCCGATCCAGGCATCCCGGTCCACCAGCCCGGAATCGCGGGTGTTGGTGCCCGCGGTGAAGATCCGGAAGTTGTCGCCACCGGTGGCCAGGAAGCTGAAGGTTCCCACCCGGTAGGACTTGGCCTGGTCCAGCAGGTCGCCGTTCACCCGCACGGACGTGATCCGGTCACCGGCCGGGCGGGCGGCATCGTAGGTGTAGTTGACGTTCTTTGACAGGCCCAGCTGCAGGTAGGCCCGGCTGGGAACCGTGCCATCCGGGTTGGTCTGCCACTGCTGTTCGAGCAGCGTCTTGAACTGCGCACCGGTCAAAGACGTGGTCCACAGGTTGTTCACGAACGGCAGGACCGCGTTGGCCTCGGCGTAGGTGATGGTGCCGTCCGGTGCGTAGTACAGCTCGTTGCGCAGGCCGCCGGAATTGACGACGCCGATCTCCGCGCCGCCAAGCTCGGCCGGCTGCAGGGAAGAGAGCAGGGAATCGGCCACCAGGTTGCCCAGGGTGGATTCGCTGCCGCGGTCATCGCGCTTGGCAGCACCGGTGGCGTCGGTGGTGAACGCCGTGGTGATGTCCTTGGTGACCGAGCCGATGGGCTGGTTGCCCACCACGGAGGCGTCCGCGAGGGCCTTCTTCACGATCGCGTCCACGGCGGCCACGCGCGGGTAGGCGGCCACCAGGCCTGCTGCGGCGTCGGTGGTGCGCTTGACGTTGCCGGCCTTGTACCCGGTCACCTGCTTGGTGGCCGTGTCCACGGTCAGCTGGATCTGCCCCACGTTCTCACCGTAGTTGCCGGTCTGCACGATGGGCCGGGTCTTGCCCGCGGTGCCCGGCACCGGGGCGTCCCAGGCGTACTCCTTGTGGGTGTGGCCCGTAAAGATCGCATCCACTTCGGGGGAGGTTTCGGTGACCAGCTTGGCGAAGGGACCCCCGGCTGCGACTTCCTGCTCCAGGGTGGCGCCCTCCACCACCCCGGAACCGGCGCCGTCGTGGTCTTCAACGATGATCACGTCCGCCAGCTTCTCCGCCGTGATCCTGGCGGCCACCCGGTTGATGGCGTCCACCGGGTCGCCGAAGTCGAGGTCGGCGATGCCGGCGGGAGTCACCAGGGAGGGGACTTCCTGGGTGACGGTGCCGATCACGGCAACCTTGATGCCGTTCAGGTCCAGCACCGTGTACTCCGGCAGGACCGGTTCGGTGGTGCCCTTCTTGTAGACGTTCGCGCCCAGGTAGGGGAACTTCGCGTTGGTGCCGCCGGCGATGACGCGGTCGCGCAGGTCCGCCCAGCCGCCGTCGAACTCGTGGTTGCCCACGGCGGACGCTTTCAGCTCCAAGGCGTTCAAGACGTCGATGGTGGGCTGGTCCTTGGCGACCGCGGACGCGAACAGCGAGGCGCCGATGTTGTCCCCGGCCGACAGGAATGCCGTGGCACCCGGAGCGGCTGCGGCGCGGAGCTTCTCGATGGTCCCGGCGACCTGCACGGTGTTGGAATCGATCCTGCCGTGGAAGTCGTTGATGTTCAGGAGGTTCAGGTCAACGGTGGCTGGAGCTGCCGGGAGGTCCAGGCCCACCACCACGGGGTCGTGGTCGCTGGCGCGGAACTGGTTTGGTGCGTAGTAGTCGGTGACGTTGTTGTTGTAGCGGCTGTACTCCAGCGCCACGGATTCCACCGAGTTGATGTTCCAGATGTCCGCACCGGTGACCACCGCGTTGGCCGCCGGGGAGGCGAGGATGTGGTCCAGGGAGCCCACCAGGCCGCCGAAGAGGTACGAGTGCTTGGCCGTGCCGTCGGCATTCCTGGCCTTGTCGTCCTGGTTGACATACCCTGCGCCGGTGAGGACGTTGATCGGGTCTTCCTTGCCGTACGAGTTGAAGTCGCCGATCAGGAACACCTTGTCGGTGGCCTTGGACTTCTGCAGCTCGTCGGAGAAAGCCAGCAGGGACTGAGCCTGGGCGGTGCGGGCGAGGTTTGAATTGCCCTGGCCCTTGTCGGTGTCGTCCGGAGTGGCAGCCGAGCCCTTGGATTTGAAGTGGTTGGCGATCGCGATGAACTTCTTGTCATCAGGCGCGCCCACGGGCTTGAAGACCTGGGCCAGCGGCTTGCGGGCGCTGGCGAAGGCGACCGTGTCGTTGTGGATGACGGATTCGCCCACCGGCTCGGCGGCGGCCTTCTTGAAGATGAACGCGGTGCGGATCATGTCCTCGTCGGCCAGCGGGGGTGCGTTCGCGGGGGTGCGGACGTAGTCCCAGATGCCCGGGGTGGGGATGTTAAGGGCCTCCACGAGCTTGGCCAGGGCGTCGTCCCGGTTCTTGCCGAACTGGGCGGAGTTCTCCACCTCCATCAGGGTGACGACGTCGGCGCCGGACTTGGAGATGGCGGCCACGATCTTGTCCTGCTGGCGTTTGAAGTTCTCGGCGTTGGCGGCGCCGCGGACGTTGCAGCCGCCGCTGACGGTGATGGGGTTGCCTGCGCGGTCGGTGTAGAACTTGCAGCCGGCGATCTGGTCACCGGTGGTGGGGAAGTAGTTCAGCACGTTGAAGGAGGCGAGCTTCAGGTTGCCGCCCACGGCCGCGGGGGCCTCGGTGCGGGTGGCGCCGAAGCGGGCCGGCTGGACGGTGGCCTTGTTGGCCTCCGTCAGGTGGGTCAGCGGCTGGAACTTCCAGGAGTTGTTGGCGTAGCCCAGCACCACGTTGGTGGTGAAGCTGACGGGTGAGCCCACCCGGACCGGATCGGCGGTGGTGAGGTAGGGCAGCACTTCGGCCTTGGTGGTGGCGTCCTTGAGGAAGTTGGTGCTGGACCCGTCGTCGAGCTTGATGCCGCGGGCGGCGTTGTCAGCCACCACGGCGGCGTACTCTCCCGAGCCGTAGGATGCCACGGCGGTGGGCTGTTCCAGCGCGGTGGTGCCGCCGGCCAGGCCGATCTCGCCGTACTGGTTCAGGCTGTAGTTGTCACTGACGGTCATGGGGCCCTGGGGTGCCAGCAGCATGCCTTCCAGCGACTCGCGGAAGGCCTCGCCGGCCGGAAGCGTGAAGACCGTGGGCTTGACCTCGGGTGCGGCCTCGGACAGTTTGGTGAGGCCGGCAGCCGCCGTGACATTCAGCTGGGTCATTCCGTAGTACTCGGCAACCGTGCCCGTGACCTGGACATAGTCTCCGGCCTGGACCGATCCCACCGTGGCGGGCGAGTAGACGAAGATGCCGTCGGAGGCGGAGTGGTTGGTGGCGCTCAGATCGCCGCCCGTACCGGGGGTCTGGATGTAGTAGCCGTTCAGTCCGCCCGTGGGAAAGGCCGCGGTGACCTTGCCCTTGGTGGTGACGGCGGCTCCGGCCAGCGGGCTTTCGACGCCGGTGCCCTGGATTTCGGCGATGGTTTTGTCGACCGGGTCCGGGACCGGTGTGGGGTCCGGTGCGGTACCGCCGGAGGACGTGGGGGTGATGGCGGCGCTGAGCGTGAAGTCAGCGGCATTGCTGTTGCTGTCCGCGCCTTCGGTCCGGTTCAGGCTCTTCACGTCGGTGTTGGAAGCGGGTGCCGCGGCGGCCTTGGTCTCAAACGTGTTGGAGCTGCCGTAGCCCAGGAGGTCGGCCACGCCTGCGGGCTCCACCGCGGACCCGGTGGGAAGTCCGACGGCGGTGGGCTGCTTGGCGAGCACAATGGTGCCTCCGCTGCCGCCGAAGTTGAGCGCCCCGGCCACGAGGTCCGGTGCGGGCAGGTCTGCACCATTGGCGCCGTTGCTCCCGCCCTGCACCAGGTAGTAGCCCTTGGCGGGAATGGACCCCGACAATGCGGCGACTGCGCTGGGAGCGGCCGTTCCGGTGGCGGAGCGGTACTGTACCGACCAGCCGTCCAGGGAGACGGGCGCGTTGGAGCTGTTGTACAGTTCCACGAATTTGTTCTTGTACGCGGCGCCGCTGCTGCCGCCGCTCAGGTAGGCCTCGTTGATGACAACGGGGGATGTGCCGGCCGCGGCTGAGACCTCCGCGGCCGCCGGAACAGCAGCCAGCGGGGCTGCGATGAGCCCCGCTGACAATGCTGCGCCGAGCGCTAACTTCCAGGGTGTTTGATGCATCCGCTCTTACTTTCATTGAGGAGTACCGGGTGGGTGGTCCGGTGGGTGCGTCCATGCTTCATGGATTGGACTGGGCAGGAATGTGCCTGGCCTGTTGGTTGTCCAGGCACATGACAACAGCACTGAATGAACGCAAGGTTGCTGGCGCGTGCATTCGGTGGGGCGTTCCCCAGCGGAGCGCCCCACCGTCCGGCCCGGGCTTTTCCCCAAGCCCGTTCCGGAGATGCTGGTGGCGGGAGTGATGCTCGCCGGCAACCCGGGGGTGTGCCGGCAGTCACAAACGATACCCGCCAGTAGCATTGCGTCCAGGTGTTTGCGGCGGCTTTATTCAAAGAATTTACGTACCGGCAACACGGCCGGGCATGGGGACTTAAAGCAAAAAACCCCTGGCGGCCGGTGCCGGCTGCCAGGGGTTCCCTTGCGGAAGGTAAGAGATTCGAACTCTTGGTACGGGGTTACCGCACACTGGTTTTCAAGACCAGCTCCTTCGGCCGCTCGGACAACCTTCCTCAGCTAGTAGTGTTTCATAGGCACTTGCCTGCAACAAAACAGGCCGCGGGCAGGAGTCCGGTGCACACTGGTTGCAGCCAGGATTTGAATCAGGAACGGGAGAGGTCCATGAAAGCCGTCTACATCTCAGAACCGGGCGGCCCGGAAGTGCTGGAAGTCCGCGACGTGGATGCGCCGGTACCCGGCCAGGGCGAAGTGCTGATCGATGTGGTGGCTGCCGGCTTGAACCGGGCGGACGTGCAGCAGCGCCGCGGCTTCTACGCGCCGCCTCCCGGTGCCTCCGAAATCCCCGGGCTGGAAGTATCGGGCCGGATCTCAGGTTTCGGCCCCGGCGTCAGCAAGCCGTTCTCGGTGGGGGACAAGGTGGTGGCGCTGCTGGCCGGCGGCGGTTACGCCCAGCAGGTGGCGGTCCCGGCCGAACAGGTGCTGCGCGTGCCCGACGGGGTTGACCTGGTCACTGCGGCCTCGCTGCCCGAGGTGGCGGCGACGGTATATTCCAACCTGATCATGACAGCGCAGTTGCAGCCGGGTGAGACGGTCCTGATCCACGGTGCCACGGGCGGAATCGGCACCATGGCCATCCAGTTGGCCAAGGCGTTTGGCGCCAAGGTTGCCGCTACGGCAGGCACGGACGAGAAGGTGGGCACCGCCAAGGCGTTCCTCGGTGCGGACATCGCCATCAACTACAAGGAAGAGGACTTCCCCGAGAGCCTGCGCCGCCAAAATGAGGGCAAGGGTGCCGATGTCATCCTGGACGTCGTGGGGGCCAAGTACCTTTCCCGGAATGTGGATGCCCTGGCCGACTACGGCCGGCTGGTGGTGATCGGCCTGCAGGGCGGCACCAAGGGGGAGCTGGACCTGGGGCTGCTGTTGAAGAAGCGTGCGGCCGTGGTGGCCACGGCGTTGCGGCCCCGGCCCGTGGCGGAGAAGGGGGCCATCATGAGTGCCGTCCGGGACGCCGTGTGGCCGCTGATCGTGGATGGCAGGATCCGCCCGCTCGTTGCCAAGACCTTTCCGCTGGACCAGGTCAGCGCGGCCCACAGCTATTTCGACAGTGGGGACCATGTGGGCAAGGTCCTTCTGGTCATGTAGGGAGCTAGATACTCAGTATTGCCAGGAACGTGCTCTGCCCGTTAGTGTGGTCCATACGCGGTATGCACGAGTCTTGGGGGCTCGTGCATACCGGTAGATGCCAGCCCGGGGGAGCACAATGTCCATACGCCACAGCCTCCTCGCCCTGCTGCAGGACCAGCCGCGCTACGGCTACCAGCTGCGGGTCGAGTTCGAGAACCGCACAGGGGCCACCTGGCCCTTGAACATCGGGCAGGTGTACACCACGCTGGACCGGCTGGAACGTGATGCGCTGGTGGCCAAAGACGGCGACGACGGCGAGGGCCACGTCGTCTACAGCATCACCCCGGCCGGCCAGGCCGAGGTCCGCAGCTGGTTCGCCGCGCCCGTCGAACGCAGCAACCCGCCCCGCAACGAGCTCGCCATCAAGCTCGCGCTCGCCGTGACGCTGCCCGGCGTGGACGTCCAGGCCATCATCCAGGCCCAGCGCGTGGCATCCATCAGGGCCTTGCAGGATTACACCAAGGCCCGCCGCGACACCGCGGCGAACCAGCGCGCGGCGGACACCGCCTGGCTGCTGGTACTTGACTCGCTGATCTTCCAAACCGAAGCGGAGGTCCGCTGGCTGGACCTCTGCGAGGCCAGGATGGTCCAGCAGGCACAGTCCGCCGCGGCGGCCACTGCCCGGAAGGCATCCAACGGGGCCACGGAAGATTCCCCGCTGAACGCGGACGCCCGCCGGTGAGCGTCCAGGGGCCGCAGCAGGTCCTCGAGCTCGCCAAAGTCGGCAGGACCTTCGGTGCGGGCGCGACGGCGGTCGCCGCGCTTCGCGATGTGGACCTCACCATCGGCGCGGGGGAGTTCGTGGCCGTCATGGGCCCCTCGGGCTCCGGCAAGTCCTCCCTGCTGGCCCTGGCCGGCGGCCTGGACCGCCCGACGTCGGGCGCTGTCTTCGTGGAGTCCACGCCCCTGGCGGGGCTGGGCCTGAACGAGCTGGCCCGGCTGCGCCGCCGCGCAGTGGGGTACGTGTTCCAGGATTTCAACCTGGTTCCCACGCTGACGGCCGAGGAGAACGTGGCACTGCCCCTGGAACTGGACGGGACATCGGCCAGGAAGGCGCGCCGGCAGGCAGCCGACGCGCTCCGGCAGGTGGGGATACCAGAGCTCGCTTCCCGGTACATGGACCAGATGTCCGGCGGCCAGCAGCAGCGCGTAGCCATTGCCCGGGCCATCGTGGGCCAACGGCGGCTGATCCTGGCCGATGAACCCACCGGGGCCCTGGACTCCACCACCGGCCAGGGGGTCATGGAGGTCCTGCGGTCCCGAGCCGACGCCGGCGCCGCCGTCATGCTTGTCACCCATGAAGCGCGGCATGCCGCCTGGGCTGACAGGGTGGTCTTCCTCAGAGATGGCCGGATCATCGACCAGGCCACCGCCATGCACGACCCCACCATGCTCCTGACCCAGGCCGGACTCTGATGCCGTTAGACGTGGCTCCGGCGCCCCATGGCCGCCGGAGCAGCCTTCGGGTTGCCTTGCGGCTGGCGCGCCGCGACATTGCCCGCCACAGGGGGCGGTCCCTGCTGATCATCCTGCTGATCATGGTGCCGGTGGCCGGTATGACCGGTGCAGCCACCCTCTACCAGAGCGCCCAGCGGACGCCCGCGGAAATCGTTGACTACGAACTTGGCCGAACGCAGGCCCGGTTCAGCGCCCTGCCGGTTCCGGGCGCCGATTCGCTCCAGGACCCGCTCAACGATGCCATGGTGGCCTCCAGCACCGGCCGCTACGACCCGGACTTCAAGCCGGCCGACCCCCGCGATGTCCTGCCGGCCGGCTACCAGATCCTGCCACAGCGCCAGCTGCAGCTGACCACCGGGGTTGGGGAAGCCCTGGTAGCACTGCAGGGCAGGGAAGTGGACGCACTCAATCCGGCCTTTGCCGGCAAGTTCACGCTCCTGGACGGACGGCCCCCGCACGGCGCGGCGGAGGTCCTCGCCTCACCCGGGCTCATGGCCCGCTTCCACCTCGCCTTCGGCCAGGAAATCACGACGTCGGCAGGAACCTTCGTGCCCGTCGGCACTATTCGCGATGCCGGGGCCTCGGACGGCAACAGCTTCCTGTACCTGCAGTCCCGCCAGGTGCCCTCAAATCTTGCCGCCGGACCGCGGACCCATCTGTCGGTGTCGTACTACCTGGTAGGGCCCGAACCAGTGACCTGGGACTACATCAAGGACGCCAACAGCAAAGGCGTGGCCGTGCTGTCCCGCAGCGTGGTCCTGGACCCGCCGCCCCTCGAACAGCGCGTCGTCCCCGGTTCGCAGCCCCACAACGACTCCTCGGCACTGATGGCCGTCTACGCCACCTTCGGCCTGGTGGGCGCGCTCGCACTCCTGGAAGTTGGCCTGCTGGCCGGCGCCGCGTTCGCCGTGGGAGCCAAGCAGCAGGTGCGGGAGTTGGCACTCCTGGCATCATCCGGGGCGGAAAGCCCCACCATCCGCGCGGTAGTCACCGCAGGCGGACTGTGGCTTGGCGGCATCGCTGTTGCCGCGGGGGCCGCGGTGGGGCTGGGAGCCGCTGCCGTCGTCGTCCATCTGGTCCGACTGGCCGGATCCGTCCGGCTGGCGGGCGTGCACCCGGACGTCCCCATGACCCTGGCCGCCGCGGCCATGGGCCTGGTGGCCTGCGTTATTGCAGCCCTGGTGCCGGCCCGGCAGGTGTCACGCCAGGCGGTATTTGGCGCGTTGAAATCGGGGCGGGCACCGGCTCCGACGGCGCGGCGGTCCACTGTTGCAGGTGCCGTGGCCCTGGTGGCTGCGGCGGTCGTCCTGCTGGCCGGCTGGGTCCTGGGCACGTCCACCTCAGATCCCGACCAGCGGGCCGCGGAGCTGCCCCTGGTGGTCACGATCCTGATCCTCGGTGCCGTGCTTGGCGTTGCCGGCCTGGTCATGGTCACCGGCTGGCTGGTCCTCCGCCTCACCTCCCGCACGCAGTGGATGACCCTGTCCCTCCGGATGGCGGCACGGGACTCGGCCAGGAACCGGGGACGGAGCGTTCCCGCCGTCGCCGCAGTACTTGCAGCAGCGGCGCTGGCCAGCGCCGCCATGGTGCTCTCGGCCAGCCAACAAGCCGGGATGCGGCAATCGCACTGGTGGGGAGGCCTGGAGAACCAGGCGTCGCTTCCCCTGGTGGTGGATCCGCCGACGGGTGCCGGCGGCAGCAGGCAACCGCCTGTGCACGTGGACGCGTCCGCACTTTCCGCTGCCGTGGCCGGGGCTTTGGGCACGGTGGAATGGAGCCACCCCATCACCGCCCCGGAAAGCACCCGCACCTGCATGGACGGCCAGGCCGGCCCCGGGCTGCCGGCCCGGACGTCCTCGTCCAACTGCCTGCAGTATTCGCTGGCCCTGCCAGAGGCCAACGCGTGTCCGCGAACGCCGCAGGGGCGGCTGGCGGATCCGGGTGATTGGCGGTGCCGCGGCTCGATGGCCCTTCGGTCGTCCTACGACGGGACGGTGCTGGTGGGCGGCGAAAAGGATATTCGCGCCGTGCTCGGCCGGGACGCCACTCCGGAGGCCCTGGCCGTGCTGAACGCCGGCGGGATGGTGGTGACCAACCCGGTTTTCGTCAGCGGCGGACACGTGCTGCTCCAGGCACAGGACGTGCGGACCCATGAGGCGGCGGTGCAAGGGCCCGGTACGGTCCCGTCCACGGTCAGCAGCACGCCGCTCCCGGCGGCAGTGCTCGAGCCGGTGGTTCCCGTCCCCTATTACGGCATCGTGTCACCCGCCACGGCGCAGCGGCTCGAGTTGCACCCGGAACCAGCGGCCCTGCTGGTCCAGTTGGCCGGCGCCCCGTCGGAGGCGGAAACGGATGCGGCGTCCGCCGCGGCGGCATCGGTCTACGGGCTGCCGGGCATGACCTTCCGGGCTGAACCGGGCATCTCCCAGGGCAGCCAGTGGACCACCTGGGTCATTGTCGCCGTCAGTGCGCTCATCACCTTCAGCGCTGCGGGGATCACCACCGGCCTCTCAATGGCGGACGCCCGCGCAGACCATGCCACGCTGGCCGGGGTGGGCGCCGCGCCCCGGTTGCGGAAGGCGCTGGCCGGGTCCCAAGCACTGTTCACCAGCGGCGTCGGGGCGGTGCTGGGAACACTGGCTGGAACCGTGCCCGCCGTCCTCCTGGCGCTCTCCACGGACCTGCGGACCGCCGTCGAAGTCCCGTGGCTGCACCTGTCCGTCCTCATGGCGGCGGTGCCGTTGACGGGGGCGGCGCTCGCGTGGGCCCTCACCCGTGCCAGGCTGCCCATGTCCCGGCGCAGCGTGGGTTAGGAACCGGAGCCGGCAGCCGCCCACCCCGTTTCCGGCACATGTTTCCCGCTCGTTCGTCGCCGGTTCGCCGCCGCTCACCGCACAGCCCCAAGGCGCGCCGTGCACCGCCGTTCCTGCCCGACGGAGCCTTGGTAGGGTGCCGGTTAGCAGAAGCGGGAACACTCTCAAGGAGGAGACATGGCCGGAATACCGGACCAGCGGAACAACGGATCCCGGGCGGAGGGCGGGCTGGCGACGGACCCGGACCTTCCCCCGCCCGCCGTGGACCAGGCAACGCTCGAAGCCGAAGACCGGAAATGGACGCCCGGAAAGATCGCGCTCTGGGCGGCGATCGCCCTGCTGGGCGGTGTCGCCTGGTTCATGCTGGCGGTGGTCCGCGGGGAAACCGTCAACGCCATCTGGTTCGTGTTCGCCTCCGTCTGCACCTACCTGATCGGCTACCGCTTCTACTCCAAGGTGATCGAACGCTACATCACCAAGCCTGACGACCGCCGCGCCACCCCTGCCGAGTACAAGGCCGACGGCAAGGACTACGTCCGGACCGACCGCAACGTGCTCTTCGGCCACCACTTCGCCGCCATCGCAGGCGCCGGGCCGCTGGTGGGCCCGGTCATCGCGGCCCAGATGGGCTACCTGCCCGGCACCATCTGGATCATCGTCGGCGTCGTCTTCGCCGGCGCGGTCCAGGACTACCTGGTGATGTTCTTCTCCATGCGCCGCGGCGGCCGGTCCCTTGGCCAGATGGCCCGCGAGGAACTCGGCGTCATCGGCGGCACCGCCGCCCTCATTGCCACCCTGCTCATCATGGTGATCATCGTGGCCATCCTGGCACTCGTCGTCGTCAATGCCCTGGGCGAAAGCCCGTGGGGCGTCTTCTCCGTGGGCATGACCATCCCCATCGCCCTGTTCATGGGCGTGTACCTGCGCTACCTCCGGCCCGGCAAGGTCATGGAGGTCTCCATCATCGGCTTCGTCCTGCTGATGGCCGCCATCATCGGCGGCGGCATGGTCGCGCACACCGAATGGGGCGCCGCCGTGTTCCACCTGGACAAGGTGACCATCGCCTGGAGCCTCATCATTTACGGCTTCATCGCCGCGATCCTGCCGGTCTGGCTGCTGCTGGCGCCACGCGACTACCTCTCCACGTTCATGAAGATCGGCGTGATCGTGATGCTCGCGCTGGCCATCGTGGTGGTCCGCCCGGAAATCACCGTCCCTGCCTTCAGCGAGTTCGCCGGCCGCGAGAACGGGCCGGTCTTCTCCGGAGCGCTGTTCCCCTTCCTGTTCGTCACCATCGCCTGCGGTGCGTTGTCCGGTTTCCATGCACTGATCTCCTCCGGCACCACCCCCAAACTGGTCGAAAAGGAACGGCAAACCCGGTACATCGGTTACGGCGGAATGCTGATGGAATCCTTCGTGGCCATCATGGCGCTCGTGGCAGCCATCTCGATCGACCGCGGCCTCTACTTCGCCATGAATGCACCCGCGGCACTAACCGGCGGCACCGTGGAAACCGCAGCGGCCTGGGTCAACAGCCTGGGCCTGAGCGGGGTGAACATCACCCCCGGGCTGCTGAGCGAAACCGCCGCCAACGTGGGCGAACAAAGCATCGTCTCCCGCACCGGCGGTGCACCCACCCTGGCCGTGGGGCTGGCGCACATCATGCACCAGTTCGTGGGCGGGACGGCCATGATGGCCTTCTGGTACCACTTCGCCATCATGTTCGAGGCGCTCTTCATCCTCACCGCCGTGGATGCCGGCACCCGCGTGGCCCGGTTCATGCTGCAGGACTCAGTCGGCAACTTCGTCCCCAAATTCAAGGAGGCTTCGTGGCGGCCGGGTGCCTGGCTCTGCACCGCCGTCATGGTCGCCGCGTGGGGTGCCGTGCTGCTGATGGGCGTTACCGATCCGCTCGGCGGCATCAACACGTTGTTCCCGCTGTTCGGCATCGCCAACCAGCTCCTGGCGGCCATTGCGCTGGCTGTCTGCCTGGCCATCGTCGCCAAACGCGGCACCTTCAAGTACCTCTGGATCGTTGCCCTGCCGTTGGCCTTCGCCGCGGTGGTCACCATTACGGCCAGCTACCAGAAGATCTTCTCGCCCGTTCCGGCCGTGGGGTACTTCGCGAACAACGCCGCCTTCAGCAAGGCACTGGCAGATGGCAAGACCGAGTTCGGCACCGCCAAGACGGTGGCCGCCATGGAAGCTGTGGTCCGCAACACGGCCATCCAGGGCTGGCTGTCAGTGATCTTCGTGGTGCTGAGCATCATCGTGATCGCCACGGCGGTGCTCGCCACGGTCAAGGCGTTCCGTGACCGTGCGTCCGGGGCTGCCACCACGGACAACGAAGACCCTGCGGTTCCCTCGCGTGTGTTCGCCCCCGCCGGATTGGTACCGACAGCGGCCGAGCGCGCGCTGGGTGCGGAGTGGGACAAGGTGCCCGCCGACGCCCGTCTTGAACGGGGCGGACACTGATGAGCGCCGGAATCACGGCGGTTACGAATGGCTTCCGCGGGTTTGCGCGGTACCTGGGTGGTGTCATGGGTGCGGATGCCTACGCCAAGTACCTGGAGCACCACAAGGCCTCCGGGCACCAGGAACCACCCCTGGGTGAGCGGGAATTCTGGCGGGACCGCACGGACCGCCAGGACCGCAACCCGCAGGGCCGGTGCTGCTGATTGAGCCCGCAGCGGACAAGGCCCCGGAGGCGTTCATGGAGTGTCCCGGGGCCCGATGGCGCATGAGAGTATGAACGCATGAGCGATCCCAATGACACTCAGGCAGCTGAGGACCTCCCGGTAGAAGGCACCCCCGTCGAGGACGACCCGTCGCCGTTCCAGGCTCCGCGGGCAACGGACGGAAGGCCGCAGCGCAGCAGCCTGCACGACCTCGTTGACGAGCCGGCCAAGGTGATGCGGATCGGCACCATGATCAGGCAGCTGCTGGAAGAGGTAAAGTCCGCACCCCTGGACGACGCCGCGAGGGGCCGGCTGGCAGCCATCCACAAGCGTTCCATCAAGGAACTCGAGGACGGCCTCGCCCCCGAACTGGTGGCTGAACTGGACAGGATCAACCTGCCGTTCTCCGACAATGCCACCCCGTCGGATGCTGAACTCCGGATCGCCCAGGCCCAGCTGGTGGGCTGGCTGGAGGGCCTGTTCCATGGCATCCAGACGGCCATCGCGGCACAGAACGCTGCCCGGGAACACGCTGCGGCACAGCTGCAGCTTCGCCAGCTGCCGCCGGGCACCATGATTGCGCCCGGCGTCGTCATCGGTGAAAACGGGGAGCCCCAGCGGGCGCCGGCCGGGGCACGGCCGCCGGCGCAGGGCACGCCCAACCAGCGTGAAGACCCGGACCACGGTCCCGGGCAGTACTTGTAGGCTGCGCTTGGGCTTTTTCAGCGCCGCCAGGCAGGGGCGCAAAGATGATGCCGAACTTGGCAAGGGGTTGTGGCGCCGCGCGCACGACCGCTTCCACCGGGGTTTGGACCGCTTCCACCAGGTGCTCGAAGGGGTGGAGGATGACCAGCTGTACGGCGAACTGGTAGAGATTGCCAACGAGCTCGCGGCCCTGCTGCAGCGGGTCAGGGCAGTGTGCATGGAGGCCCAGCGCCGTTCGCCCAGTGATGGCCTGGACATCCCGGCTGAACTGGCGGATGTGCACCGCGCCTTGTCCAAGGCGGGCAACTCGCTGGCCACCACCGCGGAGGCTGCAGCCATGCTTCGGCTGGCTGTGGGGCCGGTGCCGGTTGGGGCGGCGTCCGTCCGGCGCCGGGCTGAGGCGGTCCACGAGCAGGTTGACGACGCCGAACGCCGGCTCCGCGGTTAGTAGTCCCGCCCTGGGCACGAAATTATTCCCGGTCAGACGAACGAATATTGCCGTTACGCGTCTGGCTGACAGGGCGGGAAAAAGGGCCGTGTGGGCCTGCGGCTTTGGCAGGATGAACCTATGACTCTTTCACCTACCTTGACTTTCAACGACGGAAACACGATCCCCCAGCTCGGCTACGGTGTGTGGCAGGTTGAGGACGATGTGGCTGAAAAGGTTGTCCGCCAGGCCTTCGAAGCCGGCTTCCGCCACATCGATACGGCAAAGATCTACGGCAACGAGGCAGGCGTGGGCCGCGCCATCGCCAGCTCCGGCCTCTCGCCCGAGCAGATCTTCATTACCACCAAGCTGTGGAACGCGGACCAGGGATACGAGTCGACCCTCGCCGCCTTCGAGGAGTCCATGGACCGCCTTGGCCTGGACACCCTGGACCTGTACCTCATCCACTGGATGCAGCCCAAGCAGGACAAGTACGTCGATACCTGGAAAGCGCTGATCGAACTGCAAAAGCGCGGCCGGGTCAAGTCCATCGGTGTCTCCAACTTCACGGCCGAAGGCCTGCAGCGCCTTATCGACGAAACCGGAGTGGTTCCGGCCATTCACCAGATCGAGCTTCACCCGTACTTCAGCCAGCGTGAGCTGAGGGCGTTTGGTGCCGACAAGGGCATCCTGACCCAGGCGTGGTCCCCGCTGGGCCAGGGCGGCGAGCTGCTGGAGGACCCTGCCGTGGCGTCCATCGCGGCCAAGCACCAGGCCACCCCGGCGCAGGTTGTCATCGCCTGGCACCTCGCGATCGGCAATGTGGTCATCCCCAAGTCGGTGACCGAGTCCCGCATCAAGGAGAACTTCGCAGCCCTTGAGGTCTCCCTGGACGCCGACGACGTCGAGGCAATCAACGCACTGGACCGGACTGACCGCGGCGAGGGCCGCATCGGACCGGATCCCGCCGTTTCCGACTTCCAGTAAGCCCGCGGGTTCCACAGACCCGCGACGGCGGCCCACGGCCACACCCGGCCGGTGGACTCCCGCCACTCCAACGTCAGCCCATGCTGCCGGCAACCGCCAGGCCGCATGGGCTGACGCCTTTAACGCGGCCGGCGGTCCGGTCCCGGGATCACTGCATTGCGTGTTCCCGCTGCCGGACGGTCAGGCAGCGATTCTGACGTGCTCCACGGTGACGGCATCCACCACGGCCCAGCTGTCCTCGCCCGTGCAGTGCCTGCTGGCAAAACGCTCGGCTTCCACCAGGGAGTCGAAGACCTCGGCGCGGGCACGGCCGCAATCAGCGTCGAAGTAGGTGACGTGAAATTCCTGTACGGCTTGGTTCTCCATGAATCCAGTGTGCAACCGGGGTCTGACATTCTTTGGAATCCGGCCCGCGTGTTGCCATCCGGCCCGGAAACCGGGGGAGCGTCCAGGCCTGGGCGCCGGCGGCCATCACGGCTTTTGGGACGCTGCAGCTGCTGGTTCAAGGTCGGCCAGGGTCAGCAGGTGTGCAGGATCCACCGGGAGCGGGAGAGTGGAGGTTACCGCCAGCGACGGGCCCACATGGAGCAGCTCTCCGGGCCCCATGGCCCGCCAGCGCGGATTGTGGTCCATCGGTTCGGTGGCCAAGACGACGTGCGGAGACACTGACAGATCGGTGCTTCGGGAATGGATCCGCCGGCTTCGGGCATCCAGCGGTGCAGCCGGGGCCGGTTCGGCGGCCGGATTCCGCTCCAGGACGTACAACTCGTGGCTGGCCGGGTACCGGAGCGCCCAGAGGTCGGTGGCAGTGGTGAGGATGAGGTTCAGGCTGTAGACGGGCAACTCCGCCGAGATCCACTCGACGGCCCGGAGGATGCTTTGTCCGATGTCGCCGCCTGACGTGCGGGCATGCGCCGTGATGAGGGCGAACAGCCGCTCACTGTCCGTTTGGCCCCGCACCAGGTCCGCAACGCCGAGTCTGGCGAGGTGGCGGTCAAGGCGGTCGAGGCCGGTGAAGGCGCCGTTGTGGGCGAAGAGCCGCCCATCCTGCACGAACGGGTGCGTGTTGGCCACGGTGCGTGCACCGGTGCTCGCGTACCTGACATGGGCCAGGAACGTGGTGCTCCGCAGCTCCCGGGCTTCGCGGGCAAACGCATGGTCTTCCCAGGCTGCCAGTGGCCGTTTGCTCAGCCTGGCCCGGCCATCCGCGTCGAAGGTCCCGATGCCCGCACCATCGGGCTCCCGCCGGCTTTGTTCAGTGAGGCTGTCCGGGGCGTCCAGCAGCCAAAATGTCGCCCGGACGGTCCGCGGACCGGCATGCAGCCCGAACAATCGGCACATGGCTCGTGCTCCCGGTTGCTAGTGGTGGAAGGCGGGCGTCTGCCCCTCCGAGGGCATGGGCGAAGTCAGTGCGTCCAGGTAGGCGACTTCTTTCTTGAGGTCGTCCAGGAAGCTGGCGGCGAGGTCGCGGGTGAAGCCGTTGCGGACCACGATTCGTTGCACGGTGGTGTCGCTGAGTCCCTCGGGCAGCGGGTAGGCCGGGACAAGCCATCCGTTCATCCTGAGCCGCTCGGACAGGTGGTGGAGGTTCCAGTTCTTGGTGTGGCCTTCGGCGAGTTGCCAGGCGAAGACCGGGATGTCGGAGCCGTCACTCCACAGGGTGAAAGCTTCCATGGCGCCGATCTCCCGGGAGAGGTAGAGCGCGACGTCGCGGGAGGTCGCCTGCACGGACTTGTAGCCGGCGAAGCCAAGCCGAAGGAACAGGTAGTACTGCAGAAGCACCTGGGCGCCGGGCCGGGAAAAGTTCAAGGCGAAGGTGGGCATGTCCCCGCCCAAGTAGCTGACATGGAAGATGAGGTCCTCGGGCAGCGCTTCCTCGTCCCGCCACACGATCCAGCCGAGGCCCGGATACACCAGCCCGTATTTGTGGCCGGAGGTGTTGATGGAGGCTACGCGGGGGAGCCGGAAATCCCAGTCAAGCTCCGGCTGCAGGAAGGGCGCGATCATGGCCCCGGATGCACCGTCGACATGGATGGGGATGTCCAGGCCGCGGTTTGCCTGGATGGCGTCCAGGGCCGCGGAGATTCCCGCCACGGACTCGTAGGCCCCGGTGTACGTGACGCCCATGATGGCCACCACCCCAATGGTGTTCTCGTCCACGTACCGCTCCAGGTCATGGCCGTCCAGCTTGGGGTGTTCCGCTGACACGGGAACGAAGCGCGCTTCCACTTCCCAGTAGTTGCAGAACTTTTCCCAGCACACCTGGACGGCTGAACTGAGCACGATGTTGGGTTTGTCCGTCGGCTGTCCGGCTGCGCGCCGACGATGCTGCCACCGGCGCTTCAGGGCCAGGCCGCCGAGCATGCACGCCTCGGAGGAACCGATGGTGGAGGTACCCACGGTCTTCGCCGGATCCGGCGCGTTCCACAGGTCCGCAAGCATCCGCCAGCACCGGGTCTCGATGAGCGCCGTCTGCGGGTACTCGTCCTTGTCGATCATGTTCTTGTCGAAGGTTTCCGCGTAGAGCTGTGAGGCCTCGCGTTCCATCCACGTCCCCACGAACGTTGCCAGGTTCAGCCGCGAGTTGCCGTCCAGCATCGCCTCGTCGTGGACCACCTGGTAGGCGGTGGAGGGCAGGGATTCGCCCTCGGGCATCGTGAAACGGGGGAAGAGGGTGGATTCACCCGCCCGGCTGAACAATGGGTTCAGCTCAACGCTTGTTTCGGGCTCATGCTTCGGTGTCCGGTGTGACCTTGTCATTGCAGGGTTCCTTCGAGCTCGTGAACGCCGGGCTGTGCGGCTGGTGTCCACGTTACAAAGGAACGCCCGCCGCGGCTGTCCCCGCGGGCGCATGTCGCCCAAGCGGTGCGAACCAGACCATTCCGCAGGCGGGGCCGTGATCCACCCTTGATGACCGGCAACTGCTCTGGGTGCCTCCTGGTCAGTTGCTGCCCAGGCGCAGCACGCGTTCATGCGCCAGCATGGCGGCACGGCGCGCCTTGTCGGCGGCTCGGGCCGCCTGCTTGGCTTCGGCGTCCGTGCCGGACAGTTTCCTGCGGACCATCTCCAGCCGTTCCTCGGCGGCCTTAAGCCTCTCCCGGAGCAGGGCGGTCTCCTGGCGCAGTTCCGCGATCTCGGTTCGTGCCTCCTCGGCCTCCGCCTGCAGGTCCCCTGAACGCCGGGCGGCTTCTTCCTCGGCGGCCCTGGCCTGGGCATGGGCAGCCTTGGCCCGTTCCAGCGCCGGGGGCGACGCCGGCCGGGGAGTTTGGCGCACGGCCTCAAGGCGGGGTTTGGCGGGCTTGGGCTGGGAGGTGCGTTGCGGCGTCGTCCGCGTCTTTGCTGCCGTTGTGTCCGGTGCAGCCGGGGACGGCGATGGCCTGGGGGAAGACGGCACTGCGGGGAGTGTTCCGGGCAGCGCAACCGCTCCGGCCAGGTCCACCTGGTTGACGCCATCGGCGGTCAGGACCTTCAGCAGGCGGCCGCTCGCAACGGCCGCGGCTGCTCCTTCGTCTGCGGTCAGCGCCCGCAGGGTCTCCTCCACGTCCGCGGCCATGGGGCCGCTGATGGGGCGCCCCTGCTCCGCAGCGACGGTCCGTGCGGTGTCGACGGCGGCAGCCAGCAGGGTGCGGCGCTCGCGTGCCAGCGCACGGAGGGCGCCGGCATCCAGCGATTCCTGCGCTGAGCGCATCCTTTCCCCAAGGACGGCCAGGTCAGCCAGGACGCCAGGCCGTTGCCGGGCCAGCATATTAACCGCCCACGCGGCCACGGACGGTTTCGCCAGCGCCCGGACCGCCGTAGCCAACTCTTTGTCCTGCCCCGCCGCCTCCTTGGCCGCGGCAGCCCGGGCCGCAATGAAACCGTCGAGGTCCCCGGCATAGAGCCTGTCCGCAATGTCCGCCAGGGGTTCGTCTTCCATGCCGCCATCTTAGGTGCCGGCTCCTGAAGGTCCTGGGCGCTCCCGGGCTGGTCGGCCGGCCGCGTCCTTCCGGAGGCCCGTGCCCGGAGTCCCTGTTACTCGTAGGCGGGGAGGGGTATGTTGCTCGAATGGACGATTCATACCAGGTGATTGTGGTTGGCGGCGGTTTCGCCGGAAAATCGGCAGCCGAGGAGTTGGGCCGCAAGGGTATCCGGGTGCTGCTGCTGGATACGAACAACTACCAGCAGTTCCAGCCGCTGCTCTACCAGGTCGCCGCGTCCCAGATCGGCGTCTCAGCGGTCACCCGGCCACTCCGCTCCGAATTCCGGCGCATCAACAGCGTGCGGGTCCTCACTGCGGAGGTGACAGCCATCGATGCTGCCAACCGCACGGTGACAACCCGTGATGGATCCAGCTACCGGGCCCGTGCGCTGGTGGTCGCCACCGGCGCGGTACCTAATTACTTCAACACGCCGGGCGCTGACGAACACGCCTACCCGCTGTACTCGGTGGCAGACGCCACCCGCCTCAGCGTGGCCATCACGGCAGTGCTGGACGAGGCTGACCGGGAGCCGGCCGTCGGGGCCGACGTGATCGTGGTGGGCGGCGGCCCCACGGGTGTGGAGACCGCGGGGGCACTGGCCGAGAACGTCAAATACGTCGTGCCAAAGTATTTTTCTCCGGGGCTGGCCGCAAGCTGCCATGTGCATTTGGTGGATATGGTTCCCAACGTCCTGGCTGCCTTCTCGGAGAAATCCCAGGCTTACGCGCGGGACCGACTGACCAAGCTCGGCGTTCAGTTGCACATGGGCCAGGCCGTGGGCGAGGTGAGGCCTGACGGTGTGACGCTCAAGGACGGGACGGTTATTCCTGCCAGGATCGTGGTGTGGGCCGGTGGACTCCAGGCGGGCCGGATCATCGCGGAGTCCGGGCTGCCGCAGGGCCGGGGCGGGCGCGTGGATGTCCAACCGGACCTGACGGTTTCCGGCTTCGAAGGCGTCTACGTGTTGGGTGACTCCGCCAACATCACCGATGCCGCCGGCGATAGATTGCCACAGCTCGGCTCGGTGGCCCAGCAATCGGGCAAATGGGCTGCGCGCAACATCCATGCCGACCTGACCGGCGGCACGCGGGAGCCGTTCCGCTACTGGGATAAGGGATACATGGCCATGGTGGGCCGGGGCGCCGCGGTGGCGGAGCTGGGGCGCCGGCGGCTGCAACTGCAGGGGCCGCTGGCATTCGTGTCCTGGCTCGCGGTGCACCTCGCCCTGCTGCCCGGATTCCAGCAGAAAATCCGGGCCCTGTTCTCGTGGGCGAATGGTTACCTCACGCACAGCCCGGCGCAGGTGGTGGTGGGACGGCCGGACTAGGCGCTCGCCGCCGTCGTTATGCCGTGGCGTAACCCAAGACGCGGCCCGCGGTGGTCCAGCCGGACTCCTGGAAGCCGGCGGCTGCATCCGGTTCAACCACCATATGCAGGTGCGCGGCGCCATGCAGGAACGCTTCTTCAGCCATGGCCGCGAACAGGGCCCGCGTGAAGACTTCTTTGTCCGGGCCCTCCGGGACTTCGAGGATGGTGACGGCCGCAGCTTCGTCCCGCACCTGGACGCGGCCCCTGGCCACCGGGTGGTCAAAGACAGTGATTTCGACGGCGTCGTAGCTGTCCATGGGTGCCAGGGCCACCTGGGAATTCTCGGGCAGGTCGACGCCGGTGTCCAGCTGGGCTGTCGGGGCGTGCAGCAGAATCCGCTCGGCGGCGGGGGCGAATCCAGGCGGGGCGGGCGCTTGCGCTGCGGCTGCGGCGACGATCAGGGTCAGCCGCGCCCCGGGCCTGGCCGACGCCGTGCCGGCAAGCTCTTCCCAGTCCGGGCCGGGCCAGCTTGCCACGTACTCCGCCGGTTCGTCCGGGGTACCGGGGGCAGCGTCCAGGATGAAGCCGGCGCCGGCCGGCTCGGCGGACCGGCCCTGCAGGTCGGCCCAGGCCGGGACCCAGCCGAGTGATGGGGCTTCGTGCTGTTCCGGCATTCGGGGTTCCTAACGTCAGCGTGCAACCGTTGCCCGCGCGGTCCTGCCGGACCGGTGGATGCGGGCGTCCCTGCCAACGTAACGGATGAGCCGTGGGGCCGCCAGCGTCCGAAGCAGCGGTGGTCAGGGCAGGTGGGTGAAGGACATGCCTGCCGCCAGCAGTTTGTCGATGGCGTGGGCCACGCCCTCAGCCGTTCCGCCGTTCGGGTGGTTGCCGTGGCAGATCACCACGTCCCCCGGCCTGGCCTTGCCGATTTCCTTGGCGACGACGGCGGCAGGGTAGGTGGCGCCGCCGTCGCCGTTGATGCTGAAGCCTGCAGGCCTGACACCCAGGGCATGGAGGATGTCTGCGGCGACGTCGTCCATGTAGGCGGTGCCGGGGCGGAAGTAGCGGGGACGGGCGCCGGTGATCCCGGCCAGCGACAGGTCGTTGGGCATGACCTCGTCATAGACTTCTCCGGCGTTCTTTGTCCCGGGGATCCCGTAGGCGTTGTTTCCAGTGGTGGACAGCGGCTTGTGCGATGTTCCGTGGTTGGCCAGTTCGAACAGCGGGTCGGCTGCCAACTGCCGTGCCGTTGAGGGGTTGGCGGTGATCCACCGCGAGTTCAGGAAGAGCGTGGCAGGGATGTGCCGCTGGCGGAGGGTGTCCAGCAGCGCCTGGTCATAGCCGCTGCCGCCCGGTCCGCCGCAAAAGTCAAAGGTCAGCGAGATGCCCTGTGAAGCGGGTGGAAGCCTTGTCAGGACGCCGGGCGCTTCCAGTCCCCAGTAGTGGGCCTGGTGCTTTCCGTACGCGGCGACAATGTCGGCCCGGGACGGCACGGACGGCATTGAGGCGGGGAGGGGCGAGGAATCGTCCGGGTTTACGTCGACAATCCGGGCGGGCGCGTGTGAGGGAACGCTTGACGGTTCCGTGACCGTTTCTGCAGCGTCAGCCGCCCGCCGCCGGTCGGGCTGGAGATCCGGTACGGCAGCTGACAGCGTGAGCACCGCGGCCAGCAGTACGGTCCTGCGGCCGGGACCTTTGCCGTCCTGGCTCATGTGGCGTGCGCCTTGTGGTTCCACGGTCAGTTACCCCGCAGGGACTTCAAGCCGTCCCATGACTGATCCCCGTTGACCCTGAACCGGGGAGCGCTGGACGTGGCGGGGCAAGGCAGCGCCGGTTGTGCGACGGCGCACGGAACTGCAGCCGGAACGAAGGGGGTCATGACGGGATGATACCGCGCCAGCCTTGGCATACCGTGAAAACGGAACTGCGGCGGTGCGCCTGCGCGCCAATGTGGCCGGTAACCGGCAAAGCCCGGGGAGGGAAACCGAGCCTCACTGGCCCAACAGCCGCTTCAACCAGCTCTTTTTCGCGGGCAGGGGAACGGGCGGATCAGTCGAAAGGATGCCGCTGTCGTCGGGTTCCTCTTCAAACCTTCCAGCGACTGCAAGGTCGATATGGATACCCGTCAGGTTTCCTGCGCCATCCTTGGTTTGTAGGAGCCAGTAGTGTCCGTCACCCCAGCCGGAGTGCGACAGCACGACGTTCTCGCCGTTTGGCGCCAACGGCATGACAATGTTGGCCGTTCCGGCGGGATAGGGTCTTTCCGCGTCCATGAGACTGAACCAGGAGTTGGCGTCATTCGAGTCGAACAGCCCCTCGTACCAGGTTGATGGGTCGGGCATGCAGCGCAGCATGGCATCTGCATCCACGAATGCTACTGTCCCGGCGTCCACAGGCACCGTGAAGAAGTATCCGGGAGGAGGAGGGCCATCCGGGCCCGGGGCCGCTTCGACGGTTACTGGATCTGTCTCCGAGATAACGAGCGAGAGATAGGCCTCGCGCAGGTGCGAACCGTCCTGTTCTGGTGAAACGTCAGCAACCGTGACGCGCACCGGATAGTCTCCGGGAACGAGGGCAATTTTTTGCGGGTACATGAGGTTTGCAAAGGGATCGCAGGCGCCCAGTATCCCCGATGGCAGTCGCAGCAGACCCAAGTCATAAACGGTCAGCATGCCCTGCTGGCCGGTACTCAGAGGAGCCATCCCCCGCTGAAGTGCGTAGAAGTCGGTTACGTCCACCCGGCAATTCTCCCCGGTAATTGTCGGTAGCGCAGTACGACGCGCAGGGAAGCGTCCGCGTTCGCCGGGGCCGTCTACGTTGAATCCAGCGGCCAGTACCGATAGAAAGACACTGTGAAGCAGAGTATTTTCGCCCGCGTCGCGCAGCTCGCGAAGGCCAACCTGAATGCCCTCCTGGACTCCGCCGAAGACCCGCAGAAGATGCTGGACCAGATGGTTCGGGACTACTCGGAGAACATCCGTGAGGCCGAGGCAGCTGTTGCCCAGACCATCGGCAATCTCAGGATGGCCGAGGACGACTACGCCCGCGCCGTCGACGACGCCGGCACGTGGGGCCGCAAGGCGGCCGCCGCGTCGCGCAAAGCGGACGAATTCCGGGCCGCCGGGAACGGTGTGGACGCTGACAAGTTCGACGCCCTTGCCAGGCTCGCCCTGCAGCGGCAGATGTCCGCCGAGGCGACAGCCCAGGCGCAGGCTCCTGCGCTGGCAGCGCAAAACGAGGTCGTTGACAAGCTCAAACAGGGCCTGGACCAGATGCGCGGCAAGCTCAGTGAGCTGACGGCCAAGCGCAACCAGCTCGTCAACCGGGCAAGGGTGGCCGCCGCGCAGTCGCAGGTCCACGACGCCCTCAAAGCCTTGGACACGGGGGACCCAACTTCGGCGATCGGCCGCTACGAGGAGAGGATCCGCCGGCAGGAAGCTACGGTCCGCGGCCAGCAGGAGCTCGCTGCATCATCCTTGGATGCACAGTTCGCCTCCCTCGAAGACCTCGGGGAGCAGACCGAAGTGGAAGCCCGGCTCGCGGCGCTCAAGTCCATGGATCGGAAAGCGATCGACAACTAGGGCACCGATAGGGTGGGCGCATGAGCCGGGTTATCCGGTTCTCGCTTTCAGGACGAGCCTTTCCGCGGTTCGTTTCCTTGACGACGCGTCCGTAATGGACCATTCGCGGAGCATTTACGCCCAGATTGGAGATCCTCGGTCGCTTCAGCGATCAGCATAGTGTCAGGACCATGCGTGAACTCTTGATGGTGACCTTCGGCTTGTTCTTCGTTGCCGGAGGCATAGGAACCTTCCTGTGGATGCGCACGCTTGAGCGCAGGACAAGCCACCTCGGTTGGAAGGATCCACGCCAGGCGTTTGATAAGCGTCGCCTGCTGCAGTTTGCCTTGTGTATGGCGGCAGCCACGGGCATTTACTTGCTTGCGATGTATGTGCCCGAGTTGTTTCCGGGTACCGCAGAAATCAACGGGTTCGGGCTGGTACTTCTTCTCGTCTCTGTAATTTGGTTTATGTTCCGCGGGGACATAGCGCAATATCAGTACCAGACCGTCATGACGATGCTCAACCGCCCCCGACCCGAGCAGGATGAAGCGCAGCGGCAGATCAAAGCTATGGAATCCCTTGGCACCGGGTTTAGTATTTTGCTCTTCTCCACGGGAATGCTGTTGCTCACCTTAAGCCTGGTGTTCTCCTGACACTGGCCTTCCAGCTGTCGGATGAGGATCCTTCCCTCGAGCACTATGTCTCCGCGGATGCCTATCGGCTGGCTCAGAGGGACAGGATAGCGACGCCGGGTCGTTCGTAGTTACGACTTTTCGCTGGTTCTCTGTTGCACAGAGAAGAGAGGGGGAGAAATGCCATCATGGCTCACGCCAGCAGTCAGTTCGATACTGACGGGGGGCACGTTCGATGTCGGAATCAACTCTGGCTGCAGCGCCGACTCCCCGGACAGGAGTGGCCGCTCGCCCCGGGTCCTTGACGGCTTCGACGATTCCTTCCGAGGCACGTTTTTCCCTGCGCCTAAGCGAGAGCCAGACATGGTTCTCGCTCATGGCTTCACCCGTGCGCTCCTTGTGGGCTAAAGGTGTGCCCTGCCCGTGCGGCACAGTCACCCGTTAACCAGCGAAAAACCCCGGAAACCCCTGAATCCAGGGGCTGTCCGGGGTTTATCCCGAGCTTCCTATCAGAATCGAACTGATGACCTTTTCATTACGAGTGAAACGCTCTACCGACTGAGCTAAGGAAGCACCGCACAAAATCCCGGACTGAACCGGGCCCTTCATGCAAGAGTCAACTGTAATAGAGTCTCTGCGCCGCGGTCAAAATGGAGCAGGTGCAGGCCGCTGAGGCGTTCAGCACACGGTGTTGTCGGCCGGAACTTTGCCCCCGACCAGGTAGTTGTCCACCGAATCTTCGAGGCAACTGTTGGCCCGGCCGTAGGCTGTGTGCCCCTCGCCCTTCCACGTCAGCAGCGAGGCGTTCCCCAGCTGTTTGCGCAGGGAGGCAGCCCAATCAACCGGGGTGGCGGGGTCGCCCGTGGTTCCGATGACCACGATCGGGGAGTTCCCCGAGTATTCGACCGCCTGCGGCGTCCGGACGTTCTTGTACGGCCAGTCAGCGCAGCTGGTCCCGCCGTAGGCGAAGAAGTAGCCAAAGGTGGGGGAGTCTTGTTCCAGGCGCTTCTCCTCCGCCCGCATGCCGGCGGTGTCCGAGACCATGGGGTAGTCAAGGCAGTTGATCGCGTTGAACGCGAACGTGGAATTGGAGGTGTACGAGCCGTCGGTCGCACGGTCGGCGCTGATGTCGGCGAGGCGCAGCACCAGGCTCACATCCCCGTTCATGGCGGCCTCCAGCGCCTGGGTGAGGGCAGGCCAGCTCTGGTCGTTGTAGAGCGGGGTGATCAGGCCGCTGACGAACGTCGTCGCATTGACCAGGCGGCCGTCCTTGGCGGTGCGGGGTGTCTGTTGGACGGCGTCGATGAGGTCCCGGATCTGTTGCACGCCGGAGTCTACGTCGCCGGTCAGCGGGCACTTGCCCTGCCGCTGGCAGCTGGCGACGTAGGTGTGGATGGCCTTCTCGAACGCGCGGGCCTGGCCGCTGGTCAGGTCCTCATTGCTGATGGACGGGTCGAGGGCGCCGTCAAGGACCATCCGGCCCACGTTGTCCGGAAACAATGAAGCGTAGGTGGAGCCCAAGAAGGTCCCGTACGAGTATCCGAGATAATTCAGTTTGGTGTCATTGACCACCGCACGCAGCACGTCCAGGTCCTTGGCGGCGCTAACGGTGTCGATATGCGCCAGGACCGGGCCGGTTTGCGCCGCGCACTGGGCAGCGATTGCCTTGTTGTCCGCCAGTGCCGCCGCCAGCCCGGTGTCGGTTTCGAGGGCGTAGGTCTTGGCGCGTGCCGCGTCACGCTCCGCGTCGGTCATGCAGGTCACGGGAGCGGAACGCTTGACGCCGCGGGGATCGAAGCCCACGAGGTCGTACGCATTGCGGACGGCCGCCGAGAAGTGTGTCGCAGCGGCGTCCTTCACGAAGTCATAGCCGGAAGCGCCCGGGCCGCCCGGATTGACCAGCAGGCTGCCCGTTTTCTTGCCGCTGCTGGGGGCCCGCAGGGCAGCGATTTGGATGGTGTCGCCGGCCGGGTTGGCGTAGTCCATCGGGACGGTCACCTTGGCGCACTGGAATTCGCCTTCGCAGGGCTGCCAGACGACTTCCTGCGAGTAAAACTTCTCCAGCCCGGCGGGCGCGGACGCCACGATCGAGGGGTCGGCCTTGGCGGTGGCCGCCTCCGGCGGGTTCTTGTCCCCGCCGTTGAGGAGGCTGCACGAGGCAAGGACCATGACCAGGGCCATGGCGCCCGCGGCGCGGACGGCGGCCAGCAAGGACCTGTGGCGTGCGGGCAGGGGGCGGGCAGTCATCGGGTCTCCTTGGAGGGCTGGATCAGGCTGGCCGCCATGGACTCGAGGGTCAGCAGCGGGGCGACGTTTGTGGTGGTGATGCGTTCGCGGGCTTTGTTGATGGCATCCATCCGGGCAAGCGTGCCTTCCGGAGTGCTGCGGGCGGCGAACTCCTCCAGCTCACTCCTGAGCTCAACGTTGACCAGCTCCACCGCGTTCCCCAGCTGGATGATCAACACGTCCCGGTAGAAGGACAGGAGGTCCGTGAGGGTCCGGTCCAAGGAGTCCGTGATGGAGCGCTTGGCCCGCCGCTTCTGGTCGTCCTCAAGCTGTTTCACCTGGCTGCGCATCGCCGGGGGGAGCGTGCCGGACTCGGGCGCGCCAAGTGTTGCCAGGAGGGCTGCTTTTTCCGCGGCGTCGCGCTCCTCGTTGGAGCTGGTGGCCTCTGCGGTTGCGATCTTCACCAGCTTGTCCGCCATCATCACCGCGGCTGTGACGCCACGGAGCCCGAGCGGGAACCGCACCGTCTCCAGGCGGCGTTCCCGGGCGGCGGGGTCCCGGGCCAGCCGGCGGGCGATCCCCACGTGGCTTTGCGCTGCCCGCGCCGCGCGTTCGGCGAGCTCAGGATCAACGCCGTCCCGCCGTACCAGCAGGGCTGCAACTTCCGCGGCAGGCGGCAGCCGCAAGGCAACACTGCGGCAGCGGGACCGAATGGTCACCAGGACGTCGGCCGGGGACGGTGCGCAGAGCATCCATACGGTGCGCGGGGTGGGTTCCTCGATGGCCTTCAGCAGCACGTTGGTGGTCCGCTCAGCCATCCGGTCGGCATCCTCCACCACGATGATCCGCCAACGCCCCGCGGACGGCCGGTTCCCCGCTGTTGCCACGAGTTCGCGGGCCTCATCAATGGTGATGGTGACCTTTTCCGTGCGGACGAAGGTGACGTCCGAGTGGGTTTCCCCGAGGATGGTGCGGCAGGCCTGGCACTGGCCGCAGCCCCGCAGGCCCACGTCTTCCTGGGCGCAGTTCAGCGCGGCAGCGAAGGCCTTGGCTGCGTTGGAGCGACCGGAGCCCGGCGGCCCGGTAAACAGCCAGGCGTGCGTCAGGCCTTCGCCGCTTGCCGCCTGGCGCAGTTGTTCGACGACGGCGGTTTGGCCCTGGAGGTCATCCCACACCGTCACGAGCCGCCACCGTCCGTCCCCTGCCGGGAAGGCAACCCATTGGAAGTAACCGGGCCGGCCAGCAGTGCGTCGACCCGGTCGCGGATTTGCGCCGCGAGTTCGTCCGCCGGCAGTTCCGCGGGCAGGACCAGGTAGGACCCGGGGCGGCCGGCGGCGAGGTCGAGGAAAGCCTTCCGAATCCTGGTGTGGAAGTCATCAGCCTCGGACTCCAGACGGTCCTCGGCCGCCTGGCCGGCCGTGCGGCGGCTGCGGCCAAGCAGCGGGTCGACGTCCAGGAGGACTGTGAGGTGGGGCTGCAGGCCCGAGGTGGCCCAGTCGTTGAGGGACTTGACGGCGTCCTGGCCGAGGTCGCGGCCCGCCCCCTGGTAGGCCACTGACGAGTCAATGTAGCGGTCGGTCAGCACGATTTCGCCGCGGCCGAGTGCCGGCCGGATGACCTGGGCGGCGTGGGCTGCCCGGGACGCCGCAAAAATCAGGGCCTCGGTATGGGCATCGATCTCGCCGTTGCCATGGTCCAGGACCAGCGAACGCAGCTTTTCGCCGACGGGGGTGCCGCCGGGTTCACGGGTGCGGCGCACGGTGTACCCCCGTGATTCCAGTTCAGCCGCAAGCCGGGCCGCCTGCGTCGACTTGCCGGCGCCATCGCCACCTTCGAATGCGATGAACACGCCCGCCATTTGTTTGCTCACCTCCCAAGCCTACCGAGCCGGACCGACATTTCATGACCTGCCGCCGCACCCTGTGTGGACGGCCGGTGAACGCAAGGCGTCCATACGGCGGCACCCCTTTCAGGCGGATCCTGGCCGGACAGTACGCTGTTGAACATGAGTCTTTCCGAGCACCAGGCCGCGTCCCTTTCCCCCGAGACCGTCGTGGTCGCGGCCGGACGTCCGCCCCGGGAAAGGGACCAGCCGGTCAACCCTCCCATCACCTTGTCCTCCACCTACTTCGGCACCGGTCCGCTGGGCGACGGGGACCGGGGTTATGGCCGGTATTCGAACCCCACGTGGGATCCCTTCGAAGAGGCGCTGGGCCAGCTGGAAGGCTCCGCGCTGCCGGGCCTGCTGTACGCATCAGGGCTGGCGGCCGTCAGCTCGGCGTTGTCCCTGATCCCGGCCGGGGGAGTGCTGGTGATGCCGGACCACAGCTATTCGGGCTCGCTGGTCATGGCCTCCGAACTTGCCCAGAAGGGCTTCATAGAGCTCCGCACCGTGGACATCGCTGATACCGATGCTGTCAAAGCTGCCCTGGCGCCCACCGGTCCCGGGGCCCGGGCCGCGGCTATGCTCTGGCTGGAAAGTCCCACCAACCCGATGTTGGGGATCGCTGACATGGCGGCCGTCGCCGAGGCCGCCCACGCCGCAGGAGCCATCGTCGTCACGGACAACACCTTTTCCACCCCTTTGGTGCAGCAGCCCCTCCGGCTCGGGTCCGACGTCGTGCTCCACTCGGTGACCAAATACCTCGCCGGGCACTCCGACGTCGTCCTTGGGGCGCTGGTCACCTCCAACCCGGACATCCGGTCCGCCTTGCTGCACCACCGCATCATCCACGGCGCCATCGCCGGACCTTTCGAAGCATGGCTGGCGCTGCGCGGACTGCGGACCCTTGCACTGCGGGTGGAGCGGTCCCAAAGCTCCGCGATGCTGCTGGCTGAGCGCCTCGCGGCCCACCCCGCCATTGAATCCGTCCGCTTCCCGGGCCTCCCGTCGGACCCCGGCCATGAGCGGGCCCAGGCCCAGATGAAGGGCTTCGGCTCCATCATCTGCGTGCAGGTGGCGCCGGCCGCCGGCCTGGGCGGTGCCGACGCTGCGGACAAGGTGGTGGAGGCCCTCGCATTATGGCTCCCCGCCACGTCACTGGGCGGCGTCGAGTCCCTGATCGAACGCCGTCGCAGGCACGCAGCAGAACCTGCCAGCGTGCCGGACAACCTGGTTCGCCTCAGCGTGGGGGTCGAGAACGTGGAGGATCTCTGGGCGGACCTGAAGCAGGCGCTGGACACGCTGGGCGGCTAGGCTGGGTTCGTGGACGGTGAACTGATTATTCGGCCTGTAGAACAGGCAGTGTTCTTTATCCTTGGCCTGGTGGCCCTGGGACTGGAATTGTGGGCGCTGGTGGACTGTGCCCGGCACCGCGCCAACGCGTTCGAGGCGACTGGCAAGCGGACCAAGGCCTTCTGGCTCGCGCTGACCGGCGGCGCCACACTGGTGGGCGTGATTTCGCTGTTCGGCGCCGGCGGCGGCATCGTCAGCACCCTTGGCCTGTTTGGGCTCGCCGCGGTCGTGGCCGCCTCCGTCTACCTCGCCGATGTCCGCCCCGCCGTGAAGGACGCCGGCCGCGGCGGCAGCCGCAACACGGGGCCCTACGGCCCCTGGTAGCCAGGTTCCACGGCGTCCCAGCCCACGGTTAGTTCGCCCAGCCGCCATCTGGCCGGGCCGTCCTGGACCGGCCACCCGGCGTCGCGCAGGCTCCGGCACATGCCCACCCAGCGCTGCCTGTTCCCGAACGAGGCAAGGGGGGCGCATTCCAGCCAGGCCCGGTCCAGCGCCAGCAGGAAGTCGTGGACCCGTTCACCGGGAATATTGCGGTGAATGAGGGCCTTCGGCAGGCGCTCGGCCACCTCCGAGGGCAGGTCGAAGCTGCCGAAGCGGACCGAAATGCTCAAGGACAGCGGCCGCTCACGGTCAAGCGCAACCCACGTCACCCGGCGCCCCACTTCGTCGCACGTGCCGTCGATAAACAGGCCGCCCGGTGCCAACCGGTCCTGAACCAGGCGCCAGATGCCCGGCACATCCGCTTCCTCGTACTGGCGCAGCACGTTGAAGGCCCGGACCAGGACCGGACGGCCGGGAACGGGAAGCTCGAAGCCGCCCACATGGAAGGTCAAGCCCGGACGCTGGAGCGGGATCGCCGCCTGCACGCGCCCGGGCTCGATTTCGATGCCGGACACGCGGACGTCCGCCCGCACTGTGGCAAGGCGCTCAAAGAGTTCGACGGCGGTGGCCGGGGTGGCGCCGTAGCCCAGGTCAACCACGAGGGGGTCGGCCGCGGACCGCAGCCGCCACGCCTGCGGTCCCGTCAGCCAGCGGTCCACCCGCCGCATCCGGTTGGGGTTGGTGGTTCCCCGGGTGACGTTGCCTACCGGCCGGCCCTGCCGGCCGGCAGATGTCCTGCCGGAAAGTTGTGGGGTATTCACCCGTTCAGCCTTTTGAACCACGGCCCCAACACTATCCCCGCGGGGGTGGAGGCGGGTCCAAAAGCCTGCCCGGCCATGTAACGCTGGGCGGCCGGCAACACTGCTCGGCTAGGATGAAAATCATGACTTACAAGCTGATTCTGCTGCGCCACGGCCACAGCGAATGGAACGCCAAGAACCTGTTCACCGGCTGGGTGGACGTTGACCTGAACGACCAGGGCCGCGCGGAAGCAGCGCGGGGCGGTGAGCTGCTGGTGGAGAACAACATCCTCCCGGATGTGCTGTACACCTCCCTGCTGAAGCGGGCCATTAACACCGCCAACATCGCGCTGGACAAAGCCGACCGCGGCTGGATCCCGGTCAAGCGTGACTGGCGCCTGAACGAACGCCATTACGGCGCGCTGCAGGGCAAGGACAAGGCCCAGACCCTGGCCGAATACGGTGAAGCGCAGTTCATGGAATGGCGCCGGTCCTACGACACTCCGCCGCCGCCCCTGGATGACGACTCCGAGTTCTCCCAGGCCCACGACCCCCGCTACGCCGGCCTCGGCGACGCCCTCCCGCGCACCGAGTGCCTCAAGGACGTCCTGGTACGCCTGCTGCCCTACTGGGAATCGGACATCAAGGAAGACCTCAAGGCAGGCAAGACCGTCCTGGTCACAGCCCACGGCAACTCGCTTCGTGCGCTGGTCAAGCACCTGGACGGCATCAGTGACGAGGCCATCGCCGGGCTGAACATCCCCACCGGCATTCCGCTGGTGTACGACCTCGACGATGACTTCAAGCCGGTCAAGCCCGGTGGAACCTACCTGGACCCAGAGGCCGCTGAGCAGGCCATCCTGGCCGTAGCCAACCAGGGCAAGAAGTAAGACTTCGCGGTTCTTCGCCGGGTGCTCGGTCGTTCCTCCCTTAGACGCACTCCGGCCGAAGAACCGCTGCGTCAAATGTGAAACGACGACGGCGGGCTGGTCACCTGGGGTGACCAGCCCGCCGTCGTTATCCGCTTGGTTAGCTGTGTTCAGTCGCGTTGGGCTGCCACGCGCCGGTGACCAGGTAGGTCACTTTCTGGGCGACGGAGACGCCGTGGTCCGCGAAACGCTCGAAGTAGCGGCTGGCGAGGGCCACGTCCACGGTGGTCGCCGGCGACTCGGTCCACTCGGGTGAGGCGATGGCCTTGAAGACGCTCAGGTGCAGGTCATTGATGGCGGTGTTCGCCTTCAGGATGTCCCTGGCCACCTCGAGGTCGCGGCTCTCCAGCAGCACCGTCAATTTGTCGGCGATCTCCTGGTCCAGTTCGGCCATGCGGTTGAAGGTCCCGGTCATGGACTCCGGAATGACCGTGGACGGGTACCGGAGGCGGGCCAGCTGGGCGATGTGGCGCGCGAGGTCGCCCATCCGCTCCAGTGAGGCACTCATCCGCAGCGAGCCCACGATCATGCGCAGGTCGCTCGCCACGGGACCCTGCAAAGCCAGGATGTCGATGGCCCGCTCATCGAGGCTGTTCTGCAGGAAGTCGATGCGCGCATCCGCCGCGATGACGTCCTGGGCGAGGTCCACGTCCGCGACCTGGAATGAAGTGGTGGCCTTGTCTATGGCTTCGCTGACCAGCCGGGAGATCTCCACCAGCTGGTCACCGACCTGGGTGAGCTCTTCCTGAAAAACCTTACGCACGTAGGCGTCCTTTCCTTGGAACTCCTGCCGGCCGCTCCAGGGCAGCAGGAATCGTGTCGCCATGGGGCGCTCTAACCATTAACTCTGTCATCGCCCGGTAAACGATTATGCCCATGGAGGTGAACGTTAGTTGAACCGTTCGCGGTAAGGGCTTCGAAGCGCCGGTGGCCTCCGGGCAAGAGCATAAAGTGGAGCTGTGGATCCTATGCTCATTGGTCTGGTTGCAGGCCTCGTCGGCCTGGCGCTTGGCACGTTCGGCGTGCTGGCGTTCCGGGTCAGCGAGAAGCAGCGCGAGCTGCTGGAGGTCGACGCCGGGGAACCTGCGCTGCCGGACGGGGCGGCGGAGGTGCTGGCCGTCGTCGGACGTGCCTTCGTGGTCCTGGATGACGTCGATGGCGTTGTCCGTGCCAGCCCGGCAGCCTACGCCTACGGCCTGGTCCGCGGCCATACCGTGGTCCACAAAGAACTCCTGGACATGACCGCGGGTGTGCGTCGCGATGGCGTCATCCTGGAGAAGCAGCTGGAGCTCCCGCGCGGACCGCTGGGGCAGGGGACCATCATCGTCCAGGTCCGGGCCGCCATGCTGGGTGAGGAATACATCCTGCTCCTGGCCGATGACCGGACCGAGATCACCCGCACGGAAGAGATCCGCAACGACTTCGTCGCCAACGTCTCGCATGAACTGAAGACGCCCGTCGGCGCCATCTCCCTGCTGGCCGAGGCCCTCGAGTCGTCCGCGGACGACGAAGAAGCGGTCCGCCGGTTCGCCAAGCGGATGCACAAGGAGTCAGCCCGCCTCGCCGCACTGGTCCAGGACATCATCGAGCTGTCCCGGCTGCAGGGCGCCAGCGTGACGCAGCAAGGCGGCCCCGTGGACATCAACGCGGTCATCGCCGAGGCCGTGGACCGGTCGCAGCTGCCCGCCGAGAGCAAGAACATCAGCATCGTGGTGGGCGGCCGCACCGAGGGCAAGGTCTTCGGCGACCAGGACCTTTTGGTCACCGCGCTGCGCAACCTGATCGACAACGCCATCCGCTATTCACCGGCCAACACCAGGGTGGGAATCGGCGTACGTTCCAGGGAGGGCCTGGTGTCCATCTCCGTGACCGACCAGGGGGAGGGGCTCACGCCCGAGGACCAGGAACGCGTCTTCGAACGCTTCTACCGCGTCGATGCCGCCCGTTCGCGACAGACCGGCGGCACCGGCCTGGGCCTGAGCATCGTCAAACATGTGGCCTCAAACCATGGCGGCGAGGTGACGCTCTGGTCCCAGCCGGGCCAAGGATCGACCTTCACGCTGCGGCTTCCCGAGATGGAAGGACAGGACAGCGACCGTCCGGTCCCTGACGCTCCGGCACCGTCGCCGGCGCGGCAGCCGGCCGGCCGGCCTGCACCCACCCAAGTACCCCGCGCCGCCGGCGCAACAGAACGAGGAGCTAGCGCTTGAGCAGGATTTTGATAGTGGAGGACGAGGAGTCGTTCAGCGATCCCTTGTCCTATTTGCTGGGCAAGGAAGGATTCGAGGTTGAGGTGGTGGACAACGGCCTCGACGCGATCACGGAATTCGACCGCAACGGCGCCGACCTTGTCCTGCTGGACCTGCAGCTGCCCGGCCTGTCCGGCACCGAGGTATGCCGCCAGCTCAGGCAGCGTTCCAGCGTTCCAGTGATCATGCTGACGGCCAAGGACTCGGAGATCGACAAAGTCGTGGGCCTGGAGCTCGGCGCGGACGACTACGTCACCAAGCCCTATTCCTCCCGCGAACTGGTGGCCCGGGTCAGGGCGGTCCTGCGGCGCCAGGGCGAGCCGGAGGAACTGATTTCTTCAACGGTCCAGGCCGGCCCGGTCCGGATGGACATCGAACGCCACGTCGTGAGCGTGGACGGCGAGCAGGTCCTGCTGCCATTGAAGGAGTTTGAGCTCCTGGAGATGCTCCTGCGCAACTCCGGCCGGGTCCTCACCCGGGGGCAGCTGATTGACCGGGTCTGGGGGTCGGACTACGTCGGCGACACCAAGACCCTTGACGTCCACGTCAAACGCCTCCGCGGCAAGATCGAGCCGGATCCCTCCGCACCCCGGTTCCTGGTCACCGTGCGGGGCCTCGGTTACAAGTTCGAACCCTAGGCCCCGGGCGGCCAAGGCTGTCCAGGCCAGCGCAACAGCAAAGGGAGGGCCAACCGGCCCTCCCTTTGCTGTACGTCTCGGGCGCCCGCCTTGGCGGGCTCCCCGCTAGCGGCTGGTGGCGGTTGCCGTTGCGCTTGGCGTGGCGGTTGCCGTTGCGCTGGCGCCGGCGGACGCCGACGGCGAAGCCGACGGGCTCGCGGTGGGCAGGTAGTCCTTGTATTCCTTCAAGGTGGCATCCAGGACCGGCACCTTGACCGTGCTGGTGACGTTGGTGCCGTTCTCGCTGATCTTGACGTCCACCAGAGAACCCGGCTTTCCGCCGGTGGTGCTCAGGATGGCAGGGTCGGTGTTTTCGTTCAGCAGCGTGTAGGAGTTCGCCTTCACCGGAACTTCGGTCTGTGAGCCCTTGGCGCCGTTGACCGTGAGCTTCACGTCCTTGGAAGAGGAGTTGTAGACCGCGCCGATCAGGCGGCCGGGTCCGTCTTCGCCGCTGGAAACGATGAGGATGTTCCGCAGCTGCAGCGGGCCGAGGTCTGCGCGGATGCCGTCCGAGGCGGAGTACTGGTGGCTGGTCTGCTGGGGCGTGATGTAACCGCAGCCCGCAGTCAGCAGGCTGACGCCAAGGGCAGCAGCCGTCAGTGCCAGTTTGCCGCGCTGGGCCCGGTTCATCGCAGTGGAACGCACGTCACGTACTCCTCGAGAAATTTGAAGTCTTTTGCAGCCATAGCCTATCCGCAAACGGGGTCAAACGAGGATTCGAGGCCGTCACATCGACTGTGGGAACGCTCACCTGATGCACTAATATCCTCATCCGTCAAGGGGGTCGAGGAGGTCGATTGGGCCGTTTTTCCGCGTATTTTCGGGGTTGGGAGCCCTTTCTCCGGCCGGTCATATGCCTGAATCGTGATAAACTGGTCTGCGGGAAAGGGGAAATGTCCACATGGTATTTGAGGTCGGCGAGACAGTAGTTTACCCTCACCACGGTGCTGCGAAAATTGAAGAAATCAAGATGCGCACCATCAAGGGCGAAGAGAAGATGTATCTCAAGCTCAAGGTGGCTCAGGGTGATCTGACCATTGAAGTTCCAGCAGAAAACGTGGACCTTGTTGGGGTTCGGGACGTAGTGGGCAAGGAAGGCCTGGAGCACGTGTTTGATGTGCTTCGTGCCGAGTTCACCGAAGAACCCACCAACTGGTCACGCAGGTACAAGGCAAATCTGGAGAAGCTTGCTTCCGGTGACGTCATCAAGGTGGCAGAGGTCGTTCGCGACCTGTGGCGCCGGGATCACGACCGGGGCCTTTCCGCAGGCGAAAAGCGAATGCTGGCCAAGGCCCGCCAAATTCTCATTTCAGAGTTGGCGCTGGCTGAAAAGACCGACGAGGAGAAGGCCGCAAGCGTTCTCGACGAGGTCCTGGCTTCCTAAGAATTTAGCCCCGGCAGCACTAACGTGCCGCCGGGGCTTCTTTTTGCCCGAAACCGGGCTGCGTCCCGGGCACGGCGCAGCCGCCACGGCGTCGTAGGCTAGTCCGCATGAGTGAATCAACGCCCCTTGTCACGGGAGTCATCGTGGTGGCCGCCGGTTCCGGGCAGCGGCTCGGCTACGGGATGCCCAAGGCGGCTGTCCCGCTCGGAGGCGAACCGATCCTGATGCATGCCTTGCGGGGCATCGTCGCCTCCGGTGTTGCGAGCCAGGTCTGCGTGGTGCTGCCCGCAGGGGACGAAGGCCTGCGCCGTCTCTGCGGCAGTTTCCGGGACGAACTGGCCGACGGCGGCCCCCTCCTCACCCTTGTGGACGGCGGCGCCACCCGGGCTGACTCCGTCCGCGCCGGTATGGCTGCCCTGATGGACGGCACGGAAGCGGTCCTGGTCCATGATGCCGCCAGGGCGCTGACGCCCGAGTCCGTCTTCCACCGCGTAACGGAAGCCCTTGCCGCCGGCGCTGCTGCCGTCATTCCCGTTCTCCCCGTCGTGGACACCATCAAGACCGTTGCAGCCACGTCCGGAGGGGACAGCGTTTTCGCACCGGAGGTGGTCACGGGAACGGCCCGCCGCGAGGAACTGCGGGCCGTTCAGACACCCCAGGGATTCACCCTCGACACGCTGGTGCAGGCGCACCGGTCCGCCGAGGGCCTGGACCGGCGGGAGTCGGCGGCCGTCACCGATGACGCCATGCTCGTGGAGATGCTGGGGACGCCGGTCTACGCTGTCCGCGGCTCAACCCAGTCGCTGAAGATCACCACGCCGCTTGACCTGATCTTCGCCGAAGGGCTCCTTGAGGGTCCCCTTGGCGCCCGGTGGGTGGAAGGGTGAGCGCGGACATGATCCTGCCGCGGACCGGTGTGGGTATCGACGTCCATGCATACGCCGCCCACGGCAAGGACCGCCCGTTGTGGCTCGGCGGACTCTTCTGGCCCGGCGAACGCGGACTGGCCGGCCATTCGGACGGCGACCCGGTGGCCCACGCCGCAGCGGATGCGCTGTTCTCCGCGGCCGGCATCGGCGACCTAGGCACCCACTTCGGCACCGACCGCCCGGAATTCGCCGGCGCGTCCGGTGTGACGCTGCTCGCCGAAGCGGCGCGCATCGTCCGCGCTGCGGGTTTCGAGATCGGCAATATCGCCGTCCAGTTCGTGGCCAACCGGCCGAAGTTCGGTCCCCGCCGGGAAGAAGCTCAGCACGTCCTCTCAGAGGCCGCCGGTGCACCGGTGAGCGTCACTGCCACCACCAGCGACGGCCTGGGATTCACCGGCCGTGGCGAGGGCATCTCCGCGGTGGCTACCGCCTTGGTCTACCCACGGACCAGCGGCACCATCGGCTAGTCTGGAGCGGTGACCCTGCGCTTCTATGACACCGCCTCCGCCGAAGTCCGGAACTTCACCCCGATCGTTGAGGGCAAGGTCAGCCTCTATTACTGCGGGGCCACGGTGCAGGGAATGCCCCACGTGGGGCACATCCGTTCCGCCATCGCCTTCGACCAGCTGACCCGCTGGTTGCAATACCGGGGCCTTCGCGTCACTGTGGTCCGCAACGTCACGGACATTGACGACAAGATCCTCGCCAAATCCGAGGCATCATTCGCGCCGGACTTCATCCCCGAGCCGGGAGAAGTGCCGCGGGAGGAGTGGTGGGCGCTGGCATACCGTTACGAGCGGGAATTCCTGGCGGCCTACGACACCCTCGGCGTCTCCCGCCCCACGTACGAGCCCCGGGCCACCGGGCACATCCCCGAGATGCACGCCCTGATCCAACAGCTCATCGACCGCGGCCACGCCTACCCCGCGCTGGACGAATCAGGCGACGTGTACTTTGACGTCCGTTCCTGGGGCAACTACGGGGCACTCACCCGGCAAAACATCGACGACATGCAGGCAGCGCCCGACGCCGATCCCCGCGGGAAGAAGGATCCCCGCGACTTTGCGTTGTGGAAGGGTTCCAAAGAAGGCGAGCCGGCCACCGCCAGCTGGGCCTCGCCGTGGGGTGCGGGGCGTCCGGGCTGGCACCTGGAATGCTCCGCCATGGTCACCAAGTACCTGGGAACTGCCTTCGACATCCACGGCGGCGGACTGGACCTGCGTTTCCCGCACCACGAAAACGAGATGGCCCAGTCGCAGGCTGCGGGACATGGCTTCGCCAACTTCTGGATGCACAACGGCATGGTGACCTACCAGGGCGAAAAGATGTCCAAATCCGTTGGGAACACCATCAGCCCCACCGAAATGCTGGAACTCGCTTCCCCCCGGGTTGTCCGCTACTACCTTGGCCAGGCCCACTACCGCTCCATCCTGGACTACCGGCCCACGTCCCTCCAGGAAGCCGCTGCCGCCGTCGAACGAATCGACGGGTTCCTGGCGAAGGCCGTGGCGCGCTTCGGCGCCGATTTCGGGTTTGTGGCCGGCGCCTCCGCTGACCCGGCTGAGGCCCTGGACGCGTTTTCAACTGCGATGGACGACGACCTGAATGTTCCCCGTGCCCTGGCGGCGCTGCACGAGGCCGTGCGGGCCGGGAACACGGCCCTGGCGGACGGGGACGACGACGCTGCCCGGAAAGCGATGTACGCCGTCGTCACCATGACCGACGTCCTGGGCCTCAACGCCGTCGCCGGTTCCGGGCAGGCGGGCAGCCGGGAGGCCGACGCCTTGGGCGTCCTGGTGGAGGCGCAGCTGGCGGCCCGTGCCGCTGCCCGTGCCGCCAAGGACTGGGCTGCTTCCGACGCCATCCGGGACACCCTCAACCAGGCCGGCGTCGTGGTGGAAGATGGCCCGGACGGTGCCACCTGGAGCCTCAAGCGGGACTGATCAGCCACTGCCCCTGAGCACGCGCGCAGCCCCCGCGCGTCGATTTTTCTTCGGTCAGTAGACTGGTAGGCAGACTCAGTCAGCACAATCAAGGGTGGAACATCATGGCCAACAATGGTCGCCGATCGGTTAAAGCGAAGAAGGGCCCAACCATCGGAACCGGTGGCCATGGCCGCAAGGCCCTCGAAGGCAAGGGCCCGACGCCCAAGGCCGAGGACCGTCCGTACCACAAGGCGCACAAGGCCAAGCAGCTGGCCGAACGGTCCGCAGCCAAGCGCAGCCCGGGTGCACGAAGCGCCGGTGCCGCCAAGTCAGGCCCCAAGGGACGCGCCACCGAAGAAGTGGTCACCGGCCGCAACTCCGTGGTCGAAGCGCTCCGCGCGGGCATCCCGGCAAAGGCCCTGCACGTGGCCATCCGCATCGAGATGGACGACCGCGTCAAGGAGTCCCTGAAGCTCGCCGCCGAACGCGGCATCCCGCTGCTCGAAACCGGCAAGCCCGAACTGGACCGGATGACCGACGACGCCGTCCACCAGGGCCTGGTGCTCCAGATTCCGCCGTATGAGTACCAGGACGCGTACGAACTGGCCGAGGAGACGGTGGAGAAGTGGAAGAAGGGGCACGTCAGCAACGCGCCGCTCTTCGTCGCCCTTGACGGCATCACCGACCCCCGGAACCTCGGAGCGATCATCCGTTCCGTCTCCGCGTTCAGCGGCCACGGCGTCATTGTTCCGGAGCGCCGCTCCGTCGGTGTCACGGCCTCGGCCTGGAAGACCAGCGCCGGTGCGGCGGTCCGCGTCCCCGTTGCCCGCGCCTCCAACCTGAACAACGCCCTGAAGCAGTTCAAGGGCATGGGCATCTTCGTGCTGGGGCTCGACGGCGACGGCGACGTCTCGCTGCCCGACCTCACTTTGGCCACCGAGCCGGTGTGCATCGTGGTGGGCTCGGAAGGCAAGGGCCTGAGCCGCCTGGTCCGGGAGAACTGCGACCAGATTGTCTCCATCCCGATCGACTCCGCCATGGAGTCCTTGAACGCCTCCATGGCCGTGGGCATCTCGCTGTACGAGGTCTCCCGCCAGCGCGCGGCGGGGTAGTGGCCCACCGCCCCCGGTGCGGGGGCACGATTGCCTTGCAGTGCCGGGGTGACGGGGCAGGTCAACCGCCCCGGGCGGCTATCATTTAGGTGATGGTCATGCCGCTTTTCGACACCGCATCCACCATGGACGCCTCCTCGGCTGTTCCCCTCGGTGTCAGTGTCCCGCGCGTTGATTCCGGCGGTACACGCCACCACGCCGGCGGCCGCGCCAATGTTGCCTGTTTCGCGCCAGCCGTGCCCAGCCTGGACATCGTGTACTGCCCTCCGGGCGGCCAGTGGCGGTCCCGGACCCTGCCGAACGTGGCGCGCGGCGTCCATCACGGCATCGTCGAGGACCTGCCCTTTGGTTCGCGGTACGGGTTCCGCCCGTCCTCAGACCGCCGGCCCCTGCCGCCGCACGCCTCCGCCTCGGGAAACGGGGACGACGCCGGCAACCCGCCGTTGCTGCTGGACCCGTACGGCCGGGGGGTGGACGAGCAGGACGGACTGCTGGCCAGCGTCCGGACCGCACCCGATTTCGATTGGGGATCGGACGAGCGTCCGGCCCTGCCGTGGCGCAACACAATTCTCTATGAAGCCCATGTCAAGGGCCAGAGCAAGCTCCACCCCGACGTGCCTGAGGACCTACGGGGCACCTACGCCGGCATGGGCCACCCAGCCGTGGTGGAGCACCTCACCGGCCTGGGCATCACTGCCGTGCAGCTCCTGCCTGTGCACTTCCACCTCGACGAGCTGCACCTGCAGGACCTGGGGCTCACCAATTACTGGGGCTACAACACCGCCGCGTTTTTCGCCCTGCACCCCGGCTACGCCACCCGTGCCGCCCGGGAAGCGGGCCCGCAGGCTGTCCAGGACGAGTTCAAGGGCATGGTCAAGGCCCTGCACGCCGCCGGACTCGAAGTCATCCTCGACGTCGTCTACAACCACACAGCGGAGGGAACCCAGGACGGTCCGGTCATCAGCTTCCGCGGACTGGGGGAGCAGGCGTACTACCGGATGGACAGCCACGGAAAGTACGTGGACACCACCGGGTGCGGCAACACCTTGAATTTCGGCGAACCGCATGTGGTCCAACTGGCGGTCGATTCACTGCGGTACTGGGTGGACGAGTTCCACGTTGACGGTTTCCGGTTCGACCTTGCCGTCACCCTCTGCCGGAACGCCGGGAACGAGTTCGACCCCAACCACCCGTTCCTCACCGCCATCGCCGCGGATCCCGTCCTCTCCGGCGTCAAACTGATTGCCGAGCCGTGGGACATTGGCTACGGCGGCTGGCAAACCGGGCGGTTCCCGCCAGGCTGGGTGGACTGGAACGACCACTTCCGGGACGCCGTCCGGACGTTCTGGCTGGCGGACCGGGCAGCCATGGATGCGGGCGGCCACGGCGGAACCATGGCCAAACTCGCCGATTCGCTCTCTGGTTCGGCCGGCCTCTTCCAGGCATCCGGCCGCTCACGGCTGGCATCCGTCAATTTCGTTACCGCCCACGACGGCTTCACCATGAACGACCTCGTCTCCTTCGACAGGAAGCACAACGAGGACAACGGTGAAGAGAACAGGGACGGGCACGGCGACAACCGCAGCTACAACCACGGCGTGGAGGGGCCCACCGAGAACGGCCTGATCCTGGCCAGGCGCGCGCAGTCCCGGCGCAACCTGATGGCGTCGCTGATGGTCTCGCTCGGAGTCCCCATGATCACTGCCGGTGACGAGCTGGCCCGGACGCAACTGGGCAACAACAACGCCTACTGCCAGGACAACGCCATGACCTGGCTTGACTGGACCTTGACCCCGGAGGCGCACGAAATGCTGCGCAGCACCAAGCGCTACATCCGGCTGCGCAAGGAATTCCTGGCCGCCCAGCCCCATGATTTCCCCGTCCGGGACGAGCAGTCCTACCTTTACTGGTTCGACCAATTCGGGCAGCCGATGTCCGCTGAACGCTGGAACGATCCGCACCACCGGGTCCTGCAACTCCTGCTGGGCGATGACGGCGGCGCCCTCGCCGGGCTGGTGGTGGTGAACGGCGGTGCCACGGATGTACAAATCACGTTGCCGGACCTCGGGCGGGCGGCGCCGAGCCTTTTCGAGTTGCGCCTGACCACATCGCCGCTCCATGAGCAGCGGCAGGGCATCCAGGTTGCCTCGGGCGAGACCGATGTTGCCGAGGCCAACTCCATCAGCATCTACCGAACCTAGACCCAGTACAACCGGCCGGCAGGTACACCCCAATGCGCAACCGCTCCATGCTTCCCTTGCTCCTTACCGCCCTGGTGGTGCTGGCGCTGGTGGCATTCGGCGGGGCCGGGCTGATGGGCGGCCAAGGGGAAGGCACGACGCCGGGCGCGGCCTCCGGAGCGAGTACGGCTCCCGGCGGCCCGGGTACGCCGGCGCCGGGAAAGAGCGCGGCGCCACACCGGGGAGCCAACCCGTCCAGCCTGCCGGAAATCCGGGAGTCCGCGCTCCCGGTGGAAGGACGCCGCGTCCTGGCGCTGATCCGGGCCGGCGGCCCGTACCAGTTCAGCCAGGACGACCAGGTGTTCGGCAACTTTGAGCGCGTCCTGCCTGCACGGGACCGGGGTTACTACCGCGAGTACACGGTTCGAACACCCGGCGAACCGGACCGGGGCGCGCGCCGGATCGTGGCAGGCAACGGCGGGGAGAAGTATTACACCGGAGACCACTACGCGACATTCAAGTACATAGCGGAAGGCAGCTAGCGCACCCATGAAAATTCTTTCCGGCGACACCTGGACCCTCGAAGAGCTGGAGGCGCAGGTAGCGGACGCCGGGCGCCGCAGCCTTGTGGTCCCGCCGGCCGACAGCAAACGCGCCGTCCTGGAAACCTTCGGCGAGGTCCTGGACTTTCCTGAGCACTACGGTGTGAACCTGGATGCGCTGAACGATTCGCTGCACGACTTCGCGGACAACATCACGGACAACGGCAATCCGCCGGTGACAGTCCTGTGGCAGGTTGCGGCCCCGTTCCGCGCTGACCGGTCGTTCGGGATCATCTGCGAGATCCTGCAGGACGCAGAACGGTACGCGGGCAAGGACCTGGCCGTCACAGCTGTCCTGCTCTGAGGCTCCTGGCTCCAAGCCGAGGGCTTCGCAAGCACCTGGTGTCCGGCCGGCCGGGGCAGGCCGGACACCAGGTCAGGCGTTGACGATCAGGCCGAGCTCCGCTTTCGAGGCCAGCGCCTCGTGCCGGGGCAGCACCCGGACCGTGTAGCCGAACGGTCCGGAGCGGTCGATCAGCAGTGAGCCGCTGAACAGGTGGCGGCCGCTGCCCAGGTCTTCCTTCACCTGCAGTTCCATCATGGTGATGTCCGCAAGGGTGTCATTCTCCTCGGCCCTTCCGTAGGCCACCTCGACGCAGACATCTTCCGGAGTCAGTGCGTTCAACGCCACGTACGCATTGACCTGGAGGGTGTCGCCGATCTGCGGATCCTCCGAAACGCCCACCGAATCAACATGCTCCACGTGGACCTGCGGCCAGGTGCCGCGAACCTTGGCAGACCAGGCTGCCAGCGCCCGGGCCTGCGCATATGAATTCGCGGTGGCGCTGCGCCCGGCGTCAGCCGCCGGGCGGTAAAGGATGTTGACGTAGTCCCGGAGCATCCGCTCGGCGGAGACCGCGGGTCCCAGATGCGAGAGCGTGTGCTTGATCATGGATACCCAGTGCGTGGGAACTGTCTCGCTCCGGGTCGTGGAGGGGCCGGCCGCCCCCGCACCATCGGACACCGTGCTCCCGTAGAAGCGCGGCGCCACCTGGGTTTCCAGCAGTTCGTACAGGGCAGCGGCCTCGATGTCGTCCCGCTCTTCCGGGGATGCGTCGTTGTTGGCCGTCGGGATTGCCCAGCCGTTCTCGCCGTCGTACATCTCGTCCCACCAGCCGTCCAGGACGGACAGGTTCAGCGACCCGTTCAGGGCGGCCTTCATGCCCGATGTACCGCAGGCCTCCAACGGCCGCAGCGGGTTGTTCAGCCACACGTCGCAGCCAGGGAACAGCGTCCTGGCCATCGCGATGTCGTAGTTGGGCAGGAACGCGATGCGGTGACGGACCTCGGGGTCGTCAGTGAACCGCACCAGGTCCTGGATCATCTTCTTGCCGGCGTCATCGGCCGGGTGGGACTTTCCGGCGATGACCAACTGGATGGGGTGGTCCTTGTGCAGCAGGAGTGCCTTGAGCCGCGCAGGTTCCCGCAGCATCAGGGTCAGGCGTTTGTACGTGGGCACGCGGCGGGCAAACCCGATGGTGAGTATGTCCGGGTCCAGGACGTTGTCCGTCCAGCCCAGTTCGGCGTCGGCCGCGCCGCGCTTCTTCCATGCAGCACGGAGCCGACGGCGCACATCCTCCACCAGTGCCGCCCGCATTTCGCGGCGAAGTGCCCATACGTCGGCGTCGCTGACGTTGTAGGCCAGGTCCCATTTGCCCAGTGCTTCCGCTTCGCTGCCGAACTGGTCCCGTGCCAGCTTGGAGATCCGGCTGTCCACCCACGTGGGGACGTGGACGCCGTTGGTGACGGAGGTGATGGGGACCTCCGAGTGGTCGAATCCCGGCCACAGGGCGGAGAACATCCCGCGGGACACTTCGCCGTGCAGTTTGGCCACGCCATTGGCGCGCTGGGCAAGGCGGAGGCCCATGACGGCCATATTGAAGACGGCGGGGTTTCCGTCGGCGTAGTTTTCGCGGCCCAGTTCCAGGATCCTGTCCAGCGGGACGGCGGGTGCCAGGCCGGCCTGGAAGAAGTGGCTGATTTGGGCGATCTCGAACCTGTCAATGCCCGCCGGGACCGGGGTGTGGGTGGTGAACACCGTGGAGGCGCGGCCGGCGGCCAACGCCTCGTCGAATGTCAGGGCCTGTTCCCCTGACATCAGTTCCTGGATGCGTTCAATGCCCAGGAATCCTGCGTGTCCCTCGTTGGTGTGGAACACCTCCGGGGCGGGGGACCCTGTCAGTTTCTGGAATGCGCGCAGGGCCTTGACACCGCCCATGCCCAGCAGCAGCTCCTGCTGCAGCCGGTGGTCACCACCACCGCCGTACAGCCGGTCGGTGATGCTCCGCGCGGCGTCGTCGTTGCCGGGCACGTTGGAGTCCAGCAGGAGCAGCGGGACGCGGCCGACGTCGGCACGCCAGATATGTGCCAGGAGCCGGCGTCCGTTGGGCAGCGGGAGCGCTACCTCCAAGGCCTTTCCGTTGCCGTCCGGGGATGGCTCGCGGAGCAGTGTGAGGGGCAGGCCGTCGGGGTCCAGGACAGGGTAGGTCTCCTGCTGCCAGGCGTCCCGGGACAGTGACTGCTTGAAGTAGCCGGCCTGGTAGAGCAGGCCCACACCCACCAGGGGAACGCCCAGGTCCGAGGCCGCCTTGAGGTGGTCGCCGGCCAGGATGCCCAGGCCGCCCGAGTACTGGGGGAGGACCTCGGTGATGCCGAATTCGGGCGAGAAGTAGGCAATGGCGGCGGGTGCCTCCGGCCCCAGGCCCTGGTACCAGCGCGGCTCCTCGAGATACCGGTCAAGGTCCACTTCGGCCGCGCGGACCCGGTCCACGACGGACTGGTCCGCGGCGAGCCGCTGGAACTCCTCCCGGCTGACCATGCCCAGGAAGCCGATGGGGTCCTGCCCGCTTTCCTCCCACAAGCGCGGGTTCAGCCCGGCGAAGAGCTCGCGCGTGGGGCGGTGCCAGGACCACCGCAGGTTGCTGGCCAACCGGGCCAGCGGCCGGATGGGCTCGGGGAGGACTGTACGGACCGTAAACCTGCGGATTGCCTTCACCTGCGCCACACTAACCGACAACCTGCCGGGCCGGAACAAGCTTTGGGTTTCTTTTGGGTAAATGACAGGGGCGTGAAGAAATTGGGCGGCGGCGCGATGGATTTTAGGGAGCAGCCTTAGCAATCCTGGGCATTTCTCGCTAACGTCGAGCCTGTGACGACTAACTCAGGAACCAGTGCCGCATCCACCAAAATGCCCCAGCGCCGCATAACCGAGGGTCTGCGGTTCGGGCGTTTTCCCATCACCAATGTGCAGCCCGTCGTCGACGGCGGAAAGGTCCCCGCCAAAGCCCTCCCCGGCGAGGCCATCGTTGTGGGCGCCACCGCCTTCCGGGAAGGCCATGACCAACTTGGTGTCAGCGCCGTCCTCCTGGACCCCACAGGTGCAGAGCGGCAGCGGGTCCGGCTTTCCCCGCCCCGCGGGGAACGCGGAATGGGGACCGACCGTTGGGAGGGCGTCCTCACGCCGTCGGAAACCGGCGACTGGTCCTTCGTCATCGAAGCCTGGCACGACCGCTACGGCACCTGGCACCACAACGCCGAGGTGAAGATCGACGCCGGCATCGACGTCGAGCTCATGCTTGCCGAAGGTGCCAAGCTGCTCGGTGAAGCCTCCGCGGAAGACTTCCGGGACGAGGTGGACCAGGCGGCCCTCCGGCATGCCTCGGAGGTCCTGGCTGACCAGTCCCGCAGCACCGAGGAACGCCTCGCGGCCGGGTTCGGCCAGGAAATCGCGGACATCGTTGCCCGCCAGCCCATCCGCGAACTGGTGACCGTCTCGGAGAAGTTCCCCCTTCTGGTGGAGCGGGACCGGGCAGGCCGGGGCGCTTGGTACGAGTTCTTCCCGCGGTCCGAAGGCGCTGTCAAGGACCACAACACCGGCGTCTGGACCTCAGGAAACTTCCGGACGGCAGCCCGCCGCCTCGACGCCGTCGCGGCCATGGGCTTCGACGTCCTCTACATGCCCCCGATCCACCCCATCGGCGTCCAGCACCGCAAGGGGCCCAACAACACCCTCGTGGCCGGCCCGCATGATCCGGGTTCGCCCTGGGCCATCGGCGCCAAGGAGGGCGGCCACGACGCCATCCACCCCGATCTCGGTTCCTTCGAGGACTTTGACGCCTTCGTGGCCCGCGCCAACGAACTGGGCCTGGAAGTTGCGCTGGACCTGGCCCTGCAGGCGGCCCCCGACCACCCCTGGGTGCAGACGCACCCCGAATGGTTCACCACCAGGGTGGACGGCAGCATCGCCTACGCGGAAAATCCGCCGAAGAAGTACCAGGACATTTATCCGCTGAATTTCGACAATGACCCGGAAGGTCTTTCCCGCGAAATTCTCCGCATTGTGCTGCTGTGGGTCAGCCACGGGGTAAAGATTTTCCGGGTGGATAACCCGCACACCAAACCGGTGTGGTTCTGGGAATGGCTTATCGCCGAGGTGAATAAGGCCGTCCCCGGCGTCGTATTCCTCGCCGAGGCATTCACCCGGCCCGCCATGATGCACGCCCTGGGCCGGGCAGGCTTCCAGCAGTCCTACACCTACTTCACCTGGCGCAACACCAAGAAGGAGATCGAGGCGTACTTCGACGAAGTCAGCCACGAATCCCCGGCGTTCTTCCGCCCCAACTTCTTCGTCAACACCCCTGACATCCTCACCGAATACCTCCAGTACGGCGGGCCCGCGGCATTCCGGATCCGGGCGGTGCTTGCCTCCACCGGAAGCCCGCTGTGGGGCGTCTACGCCGGCTACGAACTCTACGAGCACGTTGCCCGGCCCGGCGCCGAGGAATACATCGACAACGAAAAGTTCGAGTACAAGGCGCGCGACTGGGAAGCCGCCGCGGAGTCCGGGCGCTCGCTGGCACCGTACATCACGCGGCTTAACCACATCCGGCGGGACCACCCGGCCCTCTTGGACCTGCAGAACCTGACGGTCCACCAGAGCACCGACGAATCCACGGTGGTCTACTCCAAGCACAAGACCCTCCCCGACGGGACCAAGGACACCATCATTGTCGTGGTGAACGTGGACCCCCACGTCACCAAGGAATGCAGCGTCTTCCTGGACCTGGCAGCCCTGGAACTGGACCCGCAGGACCGCACCGCAGGCGGTGGCTTCTACGTGGACGACCTGATCTCCGGCCAAAGCTGGGAGTGGGGCGAGTACAACTACGTGCGGCTCGACCCGCACGTGGAACCGGCCCACATCCTGAGCGTGAGGAGAATGCATTCGTGAGTTTCAATCCGCAAAGTTCCGGCCACTTCACCCCAAAAAGCACGTTCGAGCTAAATGCGCCCGGCCTTCAGCATGACCCCCTGTGGTACCGCAAGGCCGTGTTCTACGAGGTACTGGTCCGGGCCTTTGCGGATGCCAACGGCGATGGGTCCGGGGATTTCTCCGGACTCATCGACCGGCTGGACTACCTGCAGTGGCTGGGCGTCGACTGCCTTTGGCTGCCCCCGTTCTTCCAGTCACCGCTGCGCGACGGCGGCTACGACATCTCGGACTACAACTCCGTGCTGGACGAATTCGGCACCATCAGCGACTTCAAGCGGCTCGTGGCGGAAGCCCATGCCCGTGGCGTCCGGGTCATCATCGACCTGCCGCTGAACCACACCTCCGACCAGCATCCCTGGTTCCAGGAATCCCGGAAAGACCCCGACGGCCCCTTCGGCGACTTCTATGTCTGGAGCGACACGGACGAGAAGTACCAGGACGCACGCATCATCTTCGTCGACACGGAGGAATCGAACTGGACGTTCGATCCCATCCGGCGGCAGTTCTTCTGGCACAGGTTTTTCAGCCACCAGCCGGACCTGAACTTCGAAAACCCCAAGGTGATCGAGGCCGTGTTCGACGTCGTCAGGTTCTGGCTGGACCAGGGAATCGACGGGTTCCGTGCGGACGCCATCCCCTACCTCTTCGAGGAAGAGGGCACCAACTGCGAGAACCTGCCCGCCACCCACGAGTTCCTCCGCAGCCTGCGGGCCATGGTGGACGAAAGCTACCCCGGCCGGGTGATCATCGCCGAGGCAAACCAGCCGCCCAATGAGGTGGTGGAGTACTTCGGGACAGAGGAGGAACCCGAATGCCACATGGCGTTCCACTTCCCGATCATGCCCCGCCTGTACTACGCCCTCAGGGACCAGAAGGCCGCGCCCATCATCGAAACCATGCGAGACACACCGGACATCCCCGACGGTGCCCAGTGGGGGACCTTCCTGCGCAACCACGATGAGCTGACCCTGGAGATGGTCACCGCTGACGAGCGCGCGGCCATGCTGGGCTGGTACGCGCCGGACCCCCGGATGCGTGCCAACATCGGCATCCGGCGCCGGTTGGCGCCGCTGCTCGACAATTCGCGGGCCGAGATCGAGCTGATCAACGCGCTCCTGCTCTCACTTCCGGGGAGCCCGTTCCTCTACTACGGCGACGAGATAGGGATGGGGGACAACATCTGGCTCGAGGACAGGGACGCCGTCCGGACCCCCATGCAATGGAACCCGGACCGGAACGCGGGGTTCTCGCACGCCGATCCCGGCAAGTTGTACCTGCCGCCCATCCAGTCGCTGGTGTACAACTACGGCATGGCCAACGTCGAAGCCGAGGCCGCCCACTCCGGGTCGCTGTTGCGCTGGACACGGCAAATCCTCAGCGTCCGCAAGAACCACCCCGCGTTCGGCCTTGGCGGGTTCAAACACGTGCAAGCAGACCACGACGCCGTCCTGGCGTACCTGCGCGAGCTGCCGGCCAACAACCCGGCCGGGGCCCCGGCCGAAACAATTTTGTGCGCCTTCAACCTTTCCCAGCATCCCGTGGCCGCCACACTGGCCGTTCCCGAGTACGCGGGGAGGGGGCTGCGCGATGTTTTCGGCGGCCAACCCTTCCCGGGCATCGGTGATGACGGAAGCCTCACGTTGACCATCGGAAGCCATGACTTCTTCTGGCTGCGGATGCGGACGGCGGGGTCGAACCCGTCTTCGCCCTACACCCAGGCCATGCCCATCCTGTCGATAGAGAACTGAGATGAACCAGCCAATCCTCACTCCCGCCCTGACCGCGCTGCTCAAGGAATGGCTGCCGCAGCAGCGTTGGTTCCCCATCAAGACTCCCGACTTCGCCATGTCCCAAGTGGGCAGCCTGGGCCTGGCGGACCCCACCGGCCACGCAGCTCTGGCCGTGTTCCTCCTCAGTGCCAGCACGGACGGGCCCGACGGCGGCCGCCGCACCACCGTGGTCCAGGTGCCGTTGAGCTTCCGCCCGGCCCCGGCAGGTGGCATGGAACGGGCGCTCGTGGGCGAAGCGGCAGGAACCGACCCCTCCCGCCCTTGGGTCTACGACGCCGTGCACGATCCCGATTTCGTCGGCGCCTGGCTGGAGCTCATCCGGCAGGAGGACAAGGCTGCAAGCGGGACCGCCACCGGACACCGCGTGGCCGGCCCGTACCGGCTTCCCACCGCCAAAGGGGTGGTGAAAGTGCTGTCCGGAGAGCAGTCCAACAGTTCCGTCATTGTGGACGATGGCGAATCGGCGGCGATGGTTAAATTTTTCCGGGTGCTGTCTGACGGGACAAACCCGGAGATCGAAGTCGGGGCGGCGCTGACCACCGCCGGTACGCCCGAAGTGCCTGCAACCCTTGGCTGGGTCCGCGGAGAGTGGCTTGGGCAGGGCAAGCCTGTCCAGGGCGAGCTTGCGGTAGCCCACGAATTCCTGGCCGGCGGCCGTGATGCCTGGCGGCTGGCAGTGGATGCCGCACGCCAGGGTGCCGACTTCACGGCGGAGGCACGGGCACTCGGTGCCGCCACGGCCAACGTGCACCGGCGGCTGGCGGAGGCTCTGGGGCAATCAGTGGAGCCCGGCGCCGGCAAGGGCATCGGACCCGCCGTAGCCCACCGCGTCCGCAGCGCCTGGGCGGAAGCCCGTGCCGCCGTCGGCCCCTATGACGCCGCATTGGATGCCCTCCTGGCCGACCTTGACGGGGCACCCACGGGCCCACTGCAGCGCATCCACGGCGACCTCCACCTGGGCCAAATCCTGCAGGTCGCAGGGCAACCCGGTGGACATTCCCGGTGGGCCATCCTCGATTTCGAGGGCGAACCGCTGCGGCCCATCGCCGAACGGAACGTCCCCGATGTGCCCCTTCGAGACGTCGTGGGAATGTTGCGGTCGTTCGACTACGCGGCCGGCGCCGCCCAACGTGAGCAGGAAGGCGCCCAGGTCCCGGACACCTGGGTGGATGACTGCGCTGACGCCTTCCTGGAAGGGTACGGGGCCGTCATTCCCGGCACGGTGGACCGGACCTCGCCCTTGTTTGTGGCATTGTGGCTGGACAAGGCGCTGTACGAAGTTGTTTATGAAATGCGTAACAGGCCCGACTGGCTGGCGATCCCCGTGAATGCCTCCAGACGGCTCCTGAGCGGTAATGGCACCGGCGATCAGGCCGGCGCAGCATCGGAAGGTAACGAAATGACAGGCTCAGCACACACTGACCGCCCGGGGGTGCCGCTGCACGTGGACGAAGGCACCTTGGGCAAGATCGCGAACGGTGAACACCACGCGCCCCATTCCGTCCTTGGCGCGCACCTGGACGACTACGGTCATGTCACCGTCCGGACCGTCAAGCACCTGGCCGAAGCAGTCACCGTCGTCACCCAGGCCGGCGAAGTTCCCATGGAACACGAGGCCCACGGCGTGTGGGTTGCCGTGCTGGAACCCGTGCAGCAGGGTCATGTCCCCGACTACCGGCTCTCGGTCACGTACCCGGGCAAAGAGCCGCTGACGGTTGATGAGCCGTACCGCTACCTGCCCACCGTAGGAGAAGTGGACCTCCACCTCATCGGCGAGGGCCGGCACGAGAAACTCTGGGAAGTCCTCGGCGCCCACGTCCGGCACTACAAGTCTTCGCTGGGGGACGTCAACGGTGTTTCCTTTGCCGTGTGGGCTCCCAACGCACAGGCCGTCCGCGTCAAGGGTGATTTCAACGCCTGGGACGGACGCGAAAACTCGCTCCGCTCGCTGGGATCATCCGGCGTGTGGGAAGTCTTCATCCCGGGTGTGGCAGCGGGCGCCTGCTACAAATTCGAAATCCTGACCCGCGGCGGATACTGGGTCGAAAAGGCCGACCCCCTGGCGTTCGGCACCGAAGTTCCCCCGCTCACGGCCTCCCGGGTGGTGGAGCCGTCCTACGCTTTCAAGGACGACGAGTGGATGGAAGCACGCGCCCAGCGCGATCCGCACAACTCGGCCATGAGCGTGTACGAAGTGCACCTGGGCTCCTGGCGGCTGGGACTTGGCTACCGGGAACTGGCCAAGGAACTGGTGGAGTACGTCAAATGGCTGGGGTTCACCCACGTGGAGTTCATGCCGGTGGCGGAACACCCGTTTGGCGGCTCCTGGGGCTACCAGGTTACGTCCTACTTCGCGCCGACGTCCCGGTTCGGCCACCCCGACGAGTTCCGCTACCTGGTGGACACGCTTCACCAGGCCGGCATCGGCGTACTGCTGGACTGGGTCCCGGCCCACTTCCCGAAGGACGCCTGGGCGCTGGCACGCTTCGACGGCGAGCCCCTCTACGAGCACTCTGATCCGGCCCTTGGCGAGCACCCGGACTGGGGGACCTTGATCTTTGACTTCGGCCGCACCGAGGTCCGGAACTTCCTGGTGGCGAACGCGCTCTACTGGCTGGACGAGTTCCACATAGATGGCCTGCGCGTGGATGCGGTGGCGTCAATGCTGTACCTCGACTACTCCAGGAAGGAAGGCGAGTGGCGGCCCAACCGCTTCGGCGGCCGGGAAAACCTGGAAGCGATCTCCTTCCTGCAGGAAGTCAACGCCACCGTCTACAAGACACATCCTGGCGCCGTCATGATCGCCGAAGAGTCGACCGCATTTCCGGGGGTGACTGCACCCACGAGCCACGGCGGCCTCGGCTTCGGCCTGAAGTGGAACATGGGGTGGATGCACGACTCGCTCAAGTACATCTCGGAGGACCCCTACAACCGCAGGTGGCACCACGGCACGGTGACGTTCTCCCTGGTGTATGCGTTCACAGAGAACTTCCTGCTGCCCATCAGCCACGACGAAGTGGTCCACGGCAAAGGTTCCATGCTCCGCAAGATGCCCGGCGACCGCTGGCAGCAGCTGGCAAACCTTCGCGCGTTCTTTGCCTACCAGTGGGCGCACCCCGGCAAGCAGCTCATCTTCATGGGTACGGAATTCGGGCAGGAAGCAGAATGGTCCGAACAACACGGACTGGACTGGTGGCTGGCAGACATTCCGGCGCACAAGGGACTGCAGCTGCTGACCAAGGACCTCAACGAGTTGTACAAGTCAACGCCGGCGCTCTACACCCAGGACAACGTCGCGGCCGGGTTCCAGTGGATCAACGGGGGAGACGCCGACCGTAATGTCCTCTCGTTCATCAGGTGGGGCACCGACGGCGAACCGATCGTCTGCGCCATCAATTTCTCCGGCGGCCCGCATGTCGGCTACACCTTGGGCGTGCCATCGGCCGGCGCCTGGACTGAGGTCCTCAACACCGACCACACCACCTACGGCGGCTCCGGCGTCCTCAACGGTGGTGGGCTGACAGCCACCGCCGAAGGACAGGACGGGCAACCGGCCACCCTGACGGTGACGCTGCCTCCGCTGGGCGCATCCTACTTCAAGCCGGGAGCACCCACGTCGGCCTGATCACCCAAGGACACTCCGCAGTGAGTCGGAAGGGCCCGGAATCCGGCAGGATTCCGGGCCCTTCGCGTTGGCGAACCCGGCCGGCCGAGGACGGCCCAGGCAGCCGCTCCACGCCGACTGGCGATCCCGAATAAGTGGTGGTAGAGTTTATTTCCGCGCTGCTCCACGGAGTCAGGCGGACAACCGATCCCCCAAGCTTATGCTGAGGAAGATCGCGGACGCCGATTTGACACGCTGGAAGTCAGCCGGTAAGTTTGGAAAGTTGCTCCGGAGCGATCTGCGACTGGTTTTTGGTTGTGGTGGTGCCGGGTGTGTCTGTTGTTTGAGAACTCAATAGTGTGC
>NZ_SOBI01000012.1:0-114988 GCF_004364695.1 Arthrobacter sp. AG258
GTAACGGACATCGCCCTGCAGACCGGAGACATCACAAGTACCTGGCGATGGACCCTCATGATCAGCAGCGACATCATCCTCCTCACCTACGGGCTCGTGCTGCTCAGTCCGAAGCGCCGACAGCCCTTGGCCCCTACCAGCCGTCCAACGAGAACGACTTGCAACCGGGTCTGAACAGACGAAAGGGATGCGGGCAGCGCAGCAACACAACGCACTGCCAAGCCGCCCGCTCCAGCAATGGACCAGATTTTGGCGAAGCTTGCAATTACTGTCGCTGGCGTTGCTTTCCAGCAGCAAAATCCCGGATCGCAGAAGAAGAAACAGGAAGGACAAGAACGTGAAATATACGAAGAGCGGCGGCCGCACTGAAGCGGGCCCAAGCGATTGGTTCACCGGAGCGGTGCAGATCGATGCTATCCGTTCCCCCGACAAGCAGTCGGCCGTTGGTTGCGCACACGTCAGGTTCGGCCCCGGCGCCCGCACTGCATGGCACTCCCACCCCCGCGGCCAAACTCTCTATGTCACCGACGGAATTGGGATAGTCGCGGTACGGGGAGGAAGAATCCAGGAAATCCGCCCCGGTGACGTTGTCTACATCGAGCCCGGAGAGGAACACTGGCACGGGGCCACTCCGGACCGCTTTATGGCACACGTTGCAGTGCAGGAAGCCGACGGGAACGGAATCTTCATCACCTGGCTCGAGCATGTGACGGACGAAGAATACGCAACTCCTCCATCTCCGTAGGACTACCACGCGCCCAGCCAAACAGTCTCGAGTCGGTTACCGAAAACAAGCATCTCCAGAAACGGCTCCGCAGCCACTAGTAGATGCAGAACTCGTTGCCCTCGGGGTCGGCCATGGTGTGCCAGGAATGTGTTCCCTCAACGGCTGTATAAAGAAACGTCGCCCCACGGGCTGCAAGTTCATCACGAACGATGTCCTTGTCCCGGCCAGCAACGTCAACGTCCCAGTGGATTCTGTTTTTGGAAGTCTTGACCTCCGGAACACGTTGGAAGAGTACTCGGCCGGGCTGCACCTCAGCGACAACCTCCTGCGGAGGGAAAATCGCAGCACCGGTGCGCCACACAACCCTGCCGTTGTAGATCTCCACATCCGCCGAGCTGGCCCGCCCCTGCTCGACCAAGGTGCGGACCGCCTCGGGATTCGGGTAATCCACCACCCACCCCAGAGTGTCGGCCCACCACTCCGCCAGCTGATACGGAGACCTGCAGTCGACTGCAAGATGAATATTCAGATGCATGAGAGAAGGCTATGACAAGAACACCATCTTTCCCATGAATTTCGGGCCCCACTACGTGTGCGCTATTGCAGGGTCGTTCAGAGAACCAGCATCAACAGATACTCTGTCCGGTGCGCCACGCACCGGTCAGCCCACCGGGGCGTCCGGCAACTCGCGGGCTCGCTCCGACACCTGCCGTCTGCACGTGCACCCTGCCAACTCCCAGAAAGCCAAATCGAACCATGGATCACCCGTCAGCACACCCACAAGATCAGGCGGCACCAGTCGAGAAAACGATCCGCCATGAGGGTCGAAATCTTCTTACCCGCAGTTCAGGAGAGGCAAGCGCTCAAGCTCCCACGATCATCCTCCTCACCGGTGCTGGTGACACGGACGTATCGTGGGCTGCCGTGAGGGCGCAGCTCCATAGCCATGCCAACGTCATCAGCTATGACCGCAGCGGGATGGGAAAGAGTGACCCGGGCGGTGAACGCTCATACCGGGGCTACATCGCCGAACTCCATGCCGTGGTGAGTGCGCTCAGCACGAACCCGGTTGTCCTGGTTGGTCACTCCTTGGGAGGCCTGATTGCCCTGTGCTAAGCCGCTCAGCACCCAAACTCAGTGGCCGGCCTCGTGCTTATTGATGCCACACCCAAGGAAATCTGCAGTAACAAGGCGGTCCAGGCAGGCTTCACGCTCTCGGCAATGCTCACCCGCCTGTTCAAGGTGCTTACCCCCATCGGTGTCGTGTCATTTTTGTTGGCGATAGACAATCTGCCGTTTTACCCGGAACAAGCCGCATTCCGCGGCAAAGTTTCGCAGGAAGACTATCGAAACTGGGTATGGGCGGTCGGACGAAACCTAGCCGGCAACGCCGGCGACGAACTGACATCCGTGCTTGACCTGGCGGCATCAAGCAAGCACATCGACGCAGCCCGTAGCCAACAGCCGGAGCATGCATTGCCAACAACGGTTCTTACCAGCCACGCCTACGGTCGAAAGTGGGTGGCGATGCAGCAACGGATGGCATCCCAGTTCCAAAATGTGTTGCACCTGATTCTTCCCGACCGGTCGCACAACATGCATATGTCCCAACCGGAGCTTGTGGCAGAGGCAGCCATGAAGATGGGTTTGCGGCATGACACTGAGCCCGCAGGCACATTGCGATTCATCTGAGTGCTACGCGCGAACCAAATGCTGCCCGTTAATCCAAGGCTTATAAGTCTACTTTTCAGCACGGAAGTAGTCTGGGTCATCCCGTGTTCAGGGGCGCGGGAAATCAAAGCCCTTCCGCCATACTCGTAACTGCGCGTCACGGTTGACCTGCGGCACCAGGTGATGCCGGCTACCCGGGCTCTCCCTCGAAGTCGTCGCTGAGCTAACGGGACACAGAAGAATTACAAGAAGTTCGGTTCTGTACCTACTAGTATGTACAATACATCCATGAACACACGAGACATCTTGGTGGAGGCGACGCGGGAGTTGCTGTGGGCGAAGGGCTACGCGGCGACGAGCCCTCGCGCGATCATGGATGCTTCCGGTGTCGGGCAAGGCAGCATGTATCACCACTTCCGCGGCAAAGAGGCATTGGCCTACGAGGCCATCGAGCGCAACGCCGAAGAAATGCGCGCTCAAGTGGTAGCGGACCTGGCAGCTGAGGGGAGCTCGCTGGAGAAAATACGGACCTATCTGGGCCGCAAGCGGGAAGTGCTGAAAGGCTGCCGTTTCGGAAAACTCGTGCAGGATGCAGACGTCGTCAAATCCCCGAGGCTGAGCAGTCAGGTCGACGACACGTTGGCGTGGGTCCAGGCCCAGCTGGCCGCAGTTATCTCAGACGGCGTAGAGCGTGGTGAATTTCCTAGCGAGCTGAACCCGATACGCACAGCGGCCGCGATCGCAGCAACTCTCCAAGGCGCCTACGTACTTGCCCGTGCCGCGCAGGATCCTAACGTTTTCGAGAACGCGGTTGGAGGCGTACTCGACCTACTGGCTTTCGCGCGAATATGAGAGCCCTAGCCCTACATTCGGAGACTTCCTGGTCTGCAGTGGCCTGGGCGATTTACCTCGGCTGGATAGCCATCACTCTAGACGCTGGCGCCCTGAACCTCGCCCTGCCGACGATCGGCAACCAGCTGCACGCGGATACCGGCAGTATCTCCTGGGTAATTGACGCTTACACGCTGCCGCTGGCTTCACTGCTACTCCTAGGGGGAAGCCTCGGTGACCGGATTGGCGCCGAACGCATGTTTCGCATGGGAGCAATCGGCTTTGCGGTGGCCTCCGTCATTTGCGCCCTTAGCCCCTCACTGGGACTTCTCATCGCCAGCCGGGCAGCGCAAGGCGTGTCCGCCGCACTCCTGCTTCCTATGGTGCTCGCCCTGGTTAGCAAGAGTTTCATTGATCCCACGCAGCGGTCCCGTGTCGTGAACATGATGACCGTATTCGGGGGAGCCGGCATGGCCGCAGGACCGTTCCTTGGCGGACTGATGACAGATACGGCCGGATGGCGTGCCGTGTTCTGGCTCACGGCACCCATCGCCGTCGCCGCCGCGATATTGGTAGGCAAAATGCCGGCCAAGACAGCCGGGAAGCCACACCGCGTGCAGTTCGACGCCGTCGGACAGGTCACCGGATCAGCGGGCCTTATCGCATTAGTGGCCGGGCTGGTCGAGTCAGGTCGAGATACGAGTTCTGCCATCACCTTGACGTTGCTAGTCGCCGGGGTAACCCTGCTTGCCGCCTTCATACTGCTGGAGCGCCAGTCACATGCTCCAATGATGCCCATGAGCGTTTTTCGTGCGCCAAATTTTACCGCTGCCGTCACTGGAGGCTTCGCATTCCAGTTCGCCGCCTATGGGCTGCAGTTCTTCCTTGCCCTTTACGTTCAAGGCGCCTGGCAGCTCTCCGCGCTGGCCGGAGGAATGCTGCTGGCGTCCTTCGCGATCGGCGCTGTCTTGGCAAGTGTGCTGGTGAACCCGTTCTTGCTACCTCGAGGTACGCACCCAATGATCATCATGGGCGCCAGCGCAGCTACTGTCGGGACATTTACACTAATGGCTGCAGGGGCAGCCGATCGCTGGTGGCTGCTCGCAGCGGCCGAGCTAGTCATTGGCGCTGGCACTGGAATTTACTCCACCGCCCTGAACAAAACGGCAAGCGCAGCTCTTGGCGCACAATCAGCGGGTTTGGCTTCCGGCATCTATAACACCGCCCGGCAGGTCGGGCAAGCCGTTGGAATCGCCGTCCTGGGAGCCCTCAGCGCGCTAGGGGACCAATCCATCGGATTCCTGATCGCCATAATCCTTACTGCCTGCTGTAACGCTGCAGTCGCTGGCACGGCCGTCCGCTCACATATGCTCGAACGGTTGGGATCAACCGGCAAAACATCTGCTGCAGAATGGACGGACTGGACCCAACGGACCTCCACGCTCATTGACGACACCTCGCTAGGGTCCGCACCTTCTACCGGTGACGTGACTGCGAGGGCCTGACCGGACTGCCCCTCCAGGGACAACAGCACGTACCTTCCTGGGCGTACCCCTCAGAACCTGCGAACGTCCCAGGAAACAGCGAACATGGAAACTGTACTTCTGCGTAGGCAAACATACGACACAAGGCATCCTGGAAAGGAACCGACTTGCAGAACCTAGAAATTCGCCGCGCCACTTGGAGGGACGCGTCCTCGCTTGCAGCCCTGTTTGACGCTTATCGCGTCTTCTATGGGCAATGCTCAAACGCAAAGGCCGCCAAAGCCTTTATCGAATCTCGTCTCAAACATGATGAGAGCGTGATCTTTCTAGCCACATGTGGTGCCGGCGTGGCTCCAGTCGGCTTTACTCAGCTCTACCCGACCTTCTCGTCGATTTCTATGTCGCGGAGGCTGATACTCAACGACCTTTTTGTTCAACCCACTGCCAGAGGCCGCGGCATCGGACGACTCCTGATCACTGCTGCACGAGATTTTGCGGTAGCGACTGAAGTTCACGGCATGCAGCTTGAGACAGCCGTCGGGAACGTTGGGGCCCGAGCACTATATGAATCCGAGGGATGGAAGCTGCAGCAGGCGTTTTGTTCCTACGAGCTGATGACCTGAACTCGGATCGACTACGACCTGCATCCGCCCGCAGGGTCAAACGAAACAGCCGTCCACTTCCCGCTACCGAGAACGCCCATGAAGAAGATTTCGTAAACCAAGGCTCGCCTCTGAGCGGGGGCAAGGCCGAGGCGAGTCCGATGGCACTTAGTGCTTCGCCGGACGTGAGCTCGAGGTCCCCGCGTTCCGGCGGGGACCTCGATACTCTATCCAGGCGTATTCCGTGGATCGTTACCAGGAGCAATGGTGTCCTTTGCCCTGATCTTGTTGTCCTTACCGTGGATGTTTAATTCGCCGCCACCAGAACGGGACAGATAGCCACGAGCAGCATCGATAGCCGCAGATTGGGTGTCGTGAACAGACGAAGCGCGGGACGAGCCCTCGCGCTCGGCCTTCCAGCCGTCTTCACCCGGAACCACGTGGTAGGAATTTCGTTCAGCCATGTTAATCACCCCCAGACTTTTGCTGATGGAAGCAAAGTACCAAACGGGACCGACAATTCGGCCGCGTCTTGTGGATGCCCAGACGACTAACGAAAACCAACCACTTCTGCAGCTGCGCAAAAGAGACGACAGTGGACCTTCCGTCAAGCTACGACCGCTGGGGCTAGGCACAACGACGTCGGACGATAGCCCGCTCACCCTTACCGTCGACGCTCGTGGTACCGCTGCGAGCCGGCCCTCGAGGCAGGGCTGACCGCGTGGTAAGGGAAAGCATTGTGAAGGCGAAACCTCCGCCTATTGGGGGACCTGCGGAGGCTTCGCCAGACAACGGTACCCCTTGAACAACGGCGGTCTTCCCCCGCAACGGGCGGCCGGCCTGTCTCTGCCAAGATTCCTGTTGTTACTGGACGCCAGCCAGCGTATTTCGTCTGCTGCTAAACCCCCGGCTGATCGCTATGACGGCAGCGGCTGTGGCGGCGTCAGGATAGTACGAGGTCCTGTTTTATTGACACCAGTTTTTGGCCTCCTCAGATCTCACCCTGACAGTGGCTGGCAAGGAAATACGCGTGGCTAAGCTTGAGAATGATCGGAAAACTCCTAAGATTCCTGCCCTGAAGAGTCCGCCTGGCGCATTTGGTTCATCCGTCACCAATTGCAACCGGGACAGGCATCGGAGAACGAGTGGGAGCTCCATCCGCCGGCCAAGTCCTCCCTTGTCAGGCGGTAACGACGCCAAGTTGGGGTGTACTCGGCCGGACCACGAGGGTGTGTCGGTGACCAGGGCCAATCGGTGAGCGAGACGCCTCTTACTGACTTCCCGTTGTCGAATGTGGGTCGGCGGGTCGTTCCCCACCTGAAGTCCCAGCCACTCCGGACTCACGTCGAGATACGCGCGGCTATCACCATTGACTCCGACGATTCTGCATTTTCCGGGGGATATCGGCGCCAAAATAACCGCGGGGAGCCCCTGGCCTCCCGATCCCGACTATCGGCACTTGATGCATTGCTTAGATCGGCTTTGCGGCCCCGAGGGGGCGTCCGTCGGAGTAGCAGCGCAGGTCAGAACTAGATCCGCTACAGGCCGCAGCCTGCGCACTGCATAACGTGGAAGCCAGGCAACCGAATGTCCAGGTCCGAGCGCCGAAAGACAACTGGCGTGTGCGTCCGCGGAGATCGCTGGTAACGATCCCGGCATCAAGCAGCACTTTTATCTGATGCGAGCGAGTGGACTTCGGGTTGTTAGGTCCAAGCGAAGAGCATTCGACCATGTCCAGTGGGCCCTGAGACAGTTGTCGGACCAACGCAGTCGCGCCTCATCACTGAGTGCGAAGAGCTTCGCGTGCGGGCCGATTCGCACTGCATCCACGGCGACACCCCCGGCGGGGTGGAACTCGCGGCCTCGGTGCGGCGCGGACTCGAGGACGCAGGCATGGAGATCACGCGGCGTTTGCCCGATTTCCGCGCGGTTTGTGGCCCCCCTGGCTGAGGATGCGCGCTTGGGGCGGGTCAATCCCGGAGCGGGGGCGGGGCGGTAGTGTCCCTGACCACCAGATGCGGAACCTCGCCCGGAAGCCGTTTGTCCGGCGAGCCCTCAACGCCGCCCAGCAGGACCTTGGCGGCGAGTTCGCCATAGGCGGCAATGTCACGGCTCAGCACGGAAAGCCCGGCACGCTGGCAACGCAACGAGTCATCCCAGGCGAGGAGCGAGATGTCCCCGGGGACCAGATATCCCGAATCGAGGGCTTCGCGGCGGCCACCCAGCGCCATCAGGTCGTTGTCGTAGATAATCGCAGTTGGCTGGTTGCCGCGCGGCTGCGCCAGGAGCGCCGCTGTTTCCCTTGCCCCGCCGGCCGCTGTGTAATCGGCGTGGACCGCGCGGCCATACATGCCGTGCACCCGCGCGGCGTCAAAAAAGGCCGCGTTCCGTTCCTGGGTGTGGAAAAGCCTTTCAGGTCCGCCCACGTGGGCGATCTGCTGGTGTCCCAGTGATGCCAGGTAGTCCACGGCGGAACGCATCGCTGAACCGTCGTCCGTCCATACAGCGGGGAAGCCTCCGCCGAGGGACGGATTACCCAGGACCACCGCCGTGAGCCCCAGTTCACGGACCACGCCCGGCCGGGCATCGGCCCGCTGGAGGTCCACAAGGAAGACGCCGGCCACCGCTTCCGTTCGGGACCAATGCCGGTAGCAGTCGATCTCTTCCTCTATGGATTCCCGGACCTGCACCACCAGGTTGATTCCGGCTTCCAGGAGCACGGTCTCCAGGCCCCTGATGAACTCGACGTAGAACGGATCCAGACTCCCCTCGCCAGGGTGTCGCTGCACCACCATGCCCACGGCCCGGAACGCCCGACTACTTGCACCGCCGTCAAACAGTGGCTGGTTCACGGCAGTTCCTTCCGGCGTCGTTTTTCGTTGCTCGGTTCGAGGCGGCCGCCACAACGGCTGCCGCGGTACCGCTTGATTGTTTCTTGGGACGGCCTGTTTTGCCAGCCGGGCTATTGTTAGTTCTATGCCAACAGCAGCCAAACCGCCGCGCTTCGGCGCCCGGGGACGGGTCCTGGAACTCGTCCGGTCTGCGGGACCGACAAGCCGGACCGAGCTCGCGGAAGCATCCGGGCTGACCCAGGCAGCGATCTCGAACATCGTCAAGGAACTCCTGCGCGATGGCCTCATCTCCGAGGTGGGGCAATCGGCATCCACGGGAGGCAAACCGCGCACCCTGCTGCGGCTCAACCCGGATTCCCGGCTCGGCATCGGGGTGCTGCTCGGTGCGGAATCTATAACTTTCGTGGTCTGCAATCTCGCCGGAGAGCTGGTCTCCCGGATGAAGACCAAGGGCGCCAAAGGCCTGACTCCCGGTGAAACCGTGGCCTTCATAGTCGAATGCGTGCGGTTCCTCGTCGAAGATGCCGCCGCGCTGGACGCCGGCAGCATCGTGGGGATCGGGGTGGCCATGCCCGGGCCGATCGACCTCCGGGCCGGCGTCATGGCAAGGGTCTTGGCCCGTGACACCTGGCAGGAGTGGGCGGATTTCCCCTTGCGGGAGGAGCTGGAGAAGGCCACGGCCCTGCCTGTGGTGATGGACAATGACGCCACGGCGGCCGCCGTCGGCGAGTACTGGCTCGGCGCAACAGGAGGCGTCCCCGCCTATGCCTGTGTCTATGTGGCCGGCGGAATCGGCGCCGGACTGGTTGTGGACGGCACGCCCTACCGCGGGGTCAGTTCGAACGTGGGCGAACTGGGCCATATTAGCGTGAATCCGGGCGGTGCGCTGTGTCCGTGCGGGAACCGGGGCTGCCTGGAATTGGCCGCGTCTCCGGCGGCCGTCGTGGCGCGGGCGGAACTGGAAGCCACCGCGGGCAAGCTGGACATGTCCTTCTCCGGGAACGTTGAGGAAGACCTTGGCCGGCTGGGCGTCCTGGCCGCGCGTGGGGACGCCGTCGCCAACAGCATCCTTACCGATGCCGCTGACCTCCTGGCGGCCGGTGTGCTCACCTTGGCAAACCTCTTCGACGTCGGGCTGATCGTCCTCGCCGGGCCCGCGTTCGTCTCCACCGGTTCGGTCTACCTGGACCGGATCGGCCAGGCCCTGCGCCGCTCGGCCCTGGCCCGCGACATCCATCCGGTCCGGCTCCACCTCTCTGTCAGTACGCGGGATTCCGCGGCGCTGGGCGCAGCCGTACTGGTCCTTCAGGAACAGCTGGATCCGCGGAAGCTGCGTTCTGTCAGCACTTCCGCGGATCCGGAACCGTCCGCTCCCGTGGCCAGCCCGGCGTGAGCCAGGAACCAGCGTGAACCGGACACTGGCGGAGACACTCAGGGCACGAATGCCTGGGCCGCCGAGCCGCCTCCGGTGACGATCAGCGTCCCGGCCGAGGCGGGAACGTAGACGGCCTCGCCCCGTTTGAGCGCCTGTTCCTGTGCGTGTTCCTGCGCCCCCGTTGAGGTGGATACCCGCAGTTCCCCATCCAGGCAGATAAGGATGCGGGGACCCCTGCCTGGCAGCTCAACAGGCAGGCCGGAGGAGATGCCGGTGCGGCAGACGGCCAGCGCGAAATCGGGAACCGGCGGGGTGAAGACATGCGTGGCAGCGCCTTCCGGAACGGACTGCAGCTCGTAACCGGACGTGCCGAAATCCACGGATTCGAACATGGCGTCGCTGTCCACATGCTTGGAAGTCAGGCCCAGGCGCAGGACGTTGTCCGAATTCGCCATGAGCTCCAGCCCGAAGCCACTGAGGTACGCATGCGGCACCCCCGCGCCCAGGAAAACCAGCTGTCCGGGCTCCAGCACCACGCGGTTCAACAGCAGCGAGATCAGTGCACCTACGTCTCCCGGGTAGAACGCTGCCAATTCGTCAACCGTCGAATAGGCCGTGGGTGCCGCAGGATCGGAACCGGAGGTGGTCATTGTGCGGCACCGTGCCACGGCCTGTTCGACCTCGGCAGCTGGCAGGCGCAGGAGCAGCTCGAGTGCTGCCCGCATTGCCTGACCGGAAGGACTGGACCGGAGTGCCTCGCAGGCGGGCCGGACGGTTCCGCCCAGGCCTTCGAGCAGGCGTGCCGCTTCGGCTTGCCCGCGGAACCCCACGAGTCCTTCGAAGCGGGACAAGGCGAAGACCATTTCCGGCTTGTGGTGCTGGTCCTTGAACGTGCGCCGCGGATCGGAGAGCGCAATTCCGCGGCTCTGTTCGTCCTCGTAGCCGGCCCGCGCCAGGAGGGGATCGGGGTGCACCTGCAGGGACAAGGGCCGGGCCGGAGCCAGGAGCTTGAGCAGATAGGGGAGCCTGCCGAATTCGGAGTGGACCCGCTGGCCCAGGTGGCTGCCCGGGGAAATGGCGATGAGCTGGTCCAGCGTCGTGGCTCCGCCTTCCGTGTGGACGGTGGAAGGCCCCGTGGGGTGGGCACCGAACCAGAGTTCGGCGAAGGGTTCCCCGTCCGCTTCGCTTTCGAGGAAGTCGAACATGGCGGTGTCCGATCCCCAGTCGTAGGAACGGCGGGATCCGGTGAGTTTGTACATGTCATTCCTCAGATCAGATGGTGCTGGGTGATCAGGTGTTTTGCAGCCGATGCATGCGGGCATAGGCGCCATCGTGGTCGAGCAGCTCTTCGTGCCTGCCGGTTTCCACGATGCGGCCCTGCTGAAGCACGATGATCCTGTCGGCGGAGCGGATGGTGGAAAGCCGGTGGGCCACCACCAGGGTTGTCCTTCCCCGCATGAGCCGGGCCAGGGCGTCGCGCACAAGCGCCTCGGATTCGATGTCCAGGGCGCTGGTGGCTTCGTCGAGGAAGAGCACCCGCGGGTCCCGGACGAGTGCCCGGGCGATGGCGAGGCGTTGCCGCTGACCACCGGACAACCCGGCACCGCGTTCGCCGATCCGGGTATGCCAGCCGTGGGGGAGCGCCTGCACAAAGTCGAAGGCGTTGGCTCCGATCAACGCGTCCCGGACTTTTGAATCCGGCACATCGTCCAGCCCGTAGCCCACGTTCTCCAGGATGGTCCCTTCGAACAACACGGGCTCCTGCGGAACGATCGAGACGAAGTTCCGGTAGCTGCGGAGGTCCAGTGATTCCATGTCCTGGCCGTCCAGCAGGACCCGCCCGGAACCGGGACGCAGGAAGCCCAGCGCCATGTTCAGGAGCGTGGATTTTCCGGATCCGGTGGGACCCACGAATGCCACTGTTTCGCCGGGCTTGATATGCAGGGTGATCCCGTCCAGCGCGGGCGATTCGGACGCTGGGAAGGACAAGCGAACCGTCTCCAGGCGGAAATCGCCCAGGACATCGTGGGCCGGGGTCTTGCCCTGGTTGCGTTCGATATCCGGGTCCTGCATGACCTCGGCCACGGAGCGGATGGATTCGCCGCCGCGCGCCAGGATCGGCGCCATGCCGAGTAGCGAAAGGATGCCGCCGGTCAGGATCGCGAAATAGCTGCTCATCAGCACCACTTCGCCCGGCGTCACCGGGATGAAGCCGGTCATGGAAACGGCTGCGGCCAGGACAAGGCAGCAGAGTCCCAGCATTTGGTAGGCAATCCACGCGGCGGCGTTGAAGCGGCCATTCAGGCGGTCGAGTTCCAGCCCGGCGGCACGGACGTCCTCCGCGCTGCCCGCTACCCGCAGCGCCGCCACCTGTTCCAGGCCGTGTGCCCGGGTGAGGGGAATCATGGCGGCCATTTCGCCGACCTTGCTGGACAGCTTTTCCACCTGGCGGCGGAACTGTTCATTGCGTTCGGCTGAGCTCTTCCGCAAGGTCCGGACGAGGACGACGCCGATCGGGACCGTCACGGCGAAAACCAGGACGAATGAGGGGACCCGCACAGCCGTGGTCACCAGGGCTCCGATGAGGACGATGATCGCGGACATGCCGGGTCCTACGCACTGCTGCAGCATCAGTTCCACGTTCTCGACGTCCCGGACAAGCTTGGTCTGGATGACTGAGGAACTGCTCCGGTTGTGGAAGCCGATGGACAGTTCCTGCAGCCGCTTGGTGAGGACGTTCCGGATTTCCGCCGCAACCGAGCGCACGGTTGCGCTGAAGCGGTGGACGAAGGCGAGTGAGGTGGGGTAGTTCAGGGCGAGCAGCACGGCCCCCGTCGCGAGGTTCATCCACAACTCCTCCATGCCCCGGCCCAAAACCACCGCGTCAATTATGTTGCTGGTGACGATCGGCAGGATCCACAGCGGGCTGTCCTTGATGACGAAGAAGAATCCTGCGGCCCCGAGCTGCCGCCAGTGGGGACGCAGGATCCGCAGCAGGGAACGGAAAGGGCGCTTGCCGCCGTCGGCCAGTGCTGCTTCAAGGCCGGAAGCTCTCATGCGGCCGGACACGGGTCCATCACACCGGCGAGCCAGGCCATTTGCTTCCTGCGCTGGTGGCTCTGGCCGCCCTCATGGTCGTTGAACGGATAGTTGACGATGTGCTTGTGTTCGGCGGCGCAGTGGTTGTACGCCGCATAGACGGTGGACGGAGGGCAGATGGTGTCCATGAGCCCCACCGAGAACATGGCCGGTGCGGTTGCGCGCTTGGCAAAGTTGACCGCGTCGAAATAGGAGAGCGTACCGAAGACCTTTTCCGCCGAGCCCCGGTGCACGGAGAGGTACCGGGTGATTTCGGCAAAGGGATCCGTAGTGCAGATCTCAACGCCCCGTTCGAAGTGGCAGAGGAAGGGAACATCGGTCATGACCGCCGAGAGGTCCGGGACCAGGCCACCCACGGCCAGGGCTATTCCGCCGCCCTGGCTGACGCCGTGCACCGCTGTACGTTCCGGGTCCACACCGGGCAGGGCACGGGCGGCCTGTACCGCGCGGACGGCGTCGGTGAAGACACGCCGGTAGTAATAGTGCTGCGGATCCTCGATTCCCCTCGTCATGAACCCGGCAACACTCGGGCCGGAGCCGTGCGGATCGGGAGTTGATCCGCCCCCGCCCCATCCCGAGCCCTGGCCCCTGGTATCCATCTGCAGGTGGGCATAGCCTGCGCTGGCCCAGTGCAGGCTCTCGCCCGGAAGGTCCCGGCCGCCGTTGTAGCCGATGAATTCGACGACGGCGGGCAGCAGGCCGGGCACGTCCCGCGGGACGGTGAACCAGGCGTTGATGCGGTCACCGCCGAATCCGCGGAAGCTGACGTCGTGCACGTCCACGGTGCGGTACGGGGTCTCCACAGGTGTGCACCGCAGCTCGATCCCGGCGGCGCGTGCCTCCTGGAGCGTGGCTTCCCAGAAGGCCTCGAAGTCCTCCGGTTCACGGACCGGGGGAAGGTAATCAAGCAGTTCGGCCAGGGGTTTGTCAGTGTGTGCCATCTGTATCCGCAACGTGGATGAGGGGGTAGAGGGGATGGCTGGCGGCCAGTGCGGGGAACAACGCGACGCCGTCCAGCGGTTCGCCGCGCGGCTCAAGGACCTTGGCGTTGGGCCACGCCTGGGAGAGCTTGTTCTGCAGGGGCCTGGCCATGCGGGGGTTGGATAGGATCTTTCCCGCCCAGCTGATCGCGGGGCTGTCCGTTGGCTCCCAGCCCGTGCGCCTCAGGCTGGCACCGATGGACAGCGCGAGCTCGTCCGTGGCGTGTTCAACGATCCTCGCCGAAATCAGGTCGTGGTCCGAGAGGTCGATGATCTTGCGGGCGTAGGAGGCAACGAAGGAGATCCGCTCCGGGTAGGACTGGATCTCGATGTAGGCGGCCTCGACGTCGGGGAAGTCCCCGTAGAGCAGGTCCAGGATTTCCGTGGCCTCGCCCCGGCCGTCGTGCGCGCGCATCGCCGCGTTCAGTCCGGCCCGGCCAATCCAGTAGCCGCTGCCGGCGTCGCCCATGATGTTGCCCCAGCCGTCCACCCGGGCGAAGCTAGTTGCGCCGGTGGCCAGGGTTACCACGCCGGTGCCGGCCGCGACGGCGGAGCCCCGGAGGTCTCCGAGGCAGCCGAGGTAGCCGGAGATGGAGTCGTGGGCCAGCCGGACCTCACGGACCCCCAGGTCATAGACCGCTTCCAGGACCGCGTGCGGGTCGGCGTCGGCCGGAGTCAATCCGGAAAGGGCCGCGGCCACGCGGATGCCCGGCTGCGGCGGCACGGAATCTTCCGTCAGCGCTGGTGTCTCCGTCAGCACGGCGCGGACGACGGCGACAAGCTGGGGCAGCAGTGGAGCATCGGTGAGCAGCGGCGGAAAGTCGCGCTGGGAAGCGACCGCCGCACCGTGCTGCACCCGGGCACGGATGGATGACTGGCCGGCGTCGATGGCGATAGTGGCGGGAGCGGAGGTCACTGTGCAGACCTTTCTGGGGTTGTTTTGGCGGCCTGCGCGTACGTCGCGGCAATGAGAGGTGCGGCGGCTTTGGCGTAGACGCAGTAGTCGGTGTCGGCGGCGGCGTCCGCTGCGGAATAAAGCCGTGCGGGCCAGTCCCACAGCATGAAGCCACCTACCCAATCGCGCCGGAGGGTGTGGTCAAACATGTCCTGGTAGTAGCCCAGCTGCGCCGCCTCGGAGGGGCCTCCGGGCAGGGACCAGTCGTTGGGCAGCGCCGGCGAGCCTTCGCGTGACGGGCAGCCTGCCTCAAGGAACAGGAACGGTTTGCCGTGATCCCGGACAACGGCCTCGATCCGGTCCAGATGCTCCGGCCACGACCCCTGCGGGTAGTAGCCGCTGGAGGAGATCACATCCACGGCGTCCCACCAGCCGAGGCGGTCTTCCTGGTATTTGTCGCAGTTGTAGGTGACACGGCCGCTGAATATTTCCCGGACCTTGGCGATGGTTTCGCGCCACTCGGCTTCGCGGTGGTCGGACTGCACCATTTCGCAGCCCACGCAGAACAGCTCGCAGCCTTCCTCCTGGGCGATCCGTGCGTAGTGGACCAGGAAACGCGTGTAGTTTTCGAACCACTCACCCCAGCTGGGCTCGTTCGGGACATCCTGGTCGAAGAAGCCGATGAAGGCCCGCCAGGTGCCGTCCGCGCAGTTGATGACGGGCTTCAGGCACACCTTCAGGCCGAGCGAACGGGCCTTCCCGATGGCCCAGCGGACCTCGTCGTCGCTCACGGTTTCCTCGCTGCCGAAGTCGATGTCCGTGGAGTGCGCGGTGCTCTGGACGGCCTGGAAGGCGATGGTCACCCAGTTGACGTTGAGCTCCGCCATGGCTTCCATGCTCTGTTCGGCCTCCGGGGTGGCCCACGAGCCACGGGTCCCTACCCAGCCCCAGGTCATGCCCCCGGCAAAACCGGCCATGGCGTCCGTTGGCATCTCAGGATCCCTTCACGGTCTGCTGTGCGGAGGCTGCACGTCCGGCAGCCACCAGCTGGTTGGCGCTTCGGAGGACCAGAGGGTCCACCAGTTCGGAAAGGGTCATCTCCGCGGAGGTGCTGATCCGGAACACCGCGGATTCTCCGGGGAGCAGGTCAAGCAGCATGGTGTCGACCCTCGCGTCGGGGTCCACTTTGTCAATGAGGAGTGAAAGGTCCCGGGTGAGGTCCTGGGCGGTGACGGTCAGTTCGTATCCGGCGTCGATCCATTCCAGGGTGTGGCCCAGCCGCGGTTCAACCAGTTCCGAGTCCCTGTACTCTGCGAAGAACCACAGGGCCCTGGCGCCGTCCAGTGTGACGGCAACGAGCTCGTTTTCCGCCGCGCCGGGCGTGGACAGCGCTGCCGGGATGTCGACAAGCAGGTTCCCGCGTGCTTCCACGGACACCTCCTGGCGCTCTTCCCGCAGGACGCGGCCGGCAAAGTCCAGGCGCTGGATCCGGAGCTCGCCGTTCCAGGCGGTGCCGGCGTCGTTCACTGCGGACAGCACCAGACCGGTTCCGCGCGGCTGCACGGTCAGGATCCGGTCCGCGTAGCTGGACTGGATGGCGAACAGTAGCGGCTTTTCGCGGCCATAGCCGTCGACGGCGGCCCAGGACGTTACCGGCCAGCAGTCGTTGAGCTGCCAGACGACGGCGCCCATGCAGTGCGGTGAGAGGTGCCGCATGTGCTCGAGTCCGGTCTTGATGGCGTTTGCCTGGTTCAGCTGCATGGCCCAGTGCCAGTCGGTCATGTTGTTGGGAAGTTCGAAGTGGTTAACCAGGCCGTCGTTGAGCTTGTCGTTGCCGAGCATGGCCTTCTGGTGGACGATCATCCCGGGAGATTCGGGCGTCAGGGGCGCGTCGGACAAGGACCCGGTGAGGGTCGACCAGTTGGGCGGCGCCTGCCAGCCGAATTCCGCTACGAAGCGGGGAGAGTAATCCCGGTAGTGCGGGTAGTCCTTCTCGTTCCAGAGGTCCCAGATATGCATGGACCCGTGAGAGGGGTCGTTCGGTGCGTCTTCCGGGTCGGGGGAGAAGGGGCTTCCGGGGGTGTAGGGCCTGCCGGGGTCGAGTTCGGACACCAGCGAGGGGAGCAGGTCGTAGTAGTAGCCTGCCCCCCAGCTCTTGCCCTGCAGCCGGGTCTGCCACTTCCAGTCGGCGTACCCCCAGATGTTTTCGTTGTTCCCGTTCCACAGCGCAAGGGAGGGATGGGTCATCAGCCGGAGGATGTTTCCCCGGGCTTCGGCTTCGACTTCGCCGCGCAGTGGCTCCTCCTCGGAATATGCGGCGCAGGCGAAAAGGAAGTCCTGCCACACCATGAGGCCCAGTTCGTCGCAGAGTTCGTAGAAGTCGTCGCTTTCGTAAATCCCGCCGCCCCAGATACGGATCAGGTTGATGTTGGCCTTCTTGGCTTGGGTGAGGCGTTCGCGGAGGCGTTCGCGGGTCACGCGGTGCGGGAACGCGTCGTCGGGAATCCAGTTGACGCCGCGGACGAACACGCGTTCGCCGTTGACCTCGAAGAACATGGCGGTGCCGTGTTCGTCCTTGGGTGTGCGGACCTCTACGGTCCTGAAGCCGACTCTGGAGGACCAGGCATCCGCTGCCTCTTCCCCGACGAGGAGTTCAACGTGCAGCTCGTAGAGATGTGCCTCGCCGTGCGTGTGGGGTGCCCATTTACGGACGTTCCCGACGGCGAACTCCAGCTTTACTTCGCCCGTTCCGGTGGTTGCCTGGGCCGTGAGGGTCTGGTCGGACAGGCGGGCCTGGACCTGGACTTCCTGGCCGGCTTCGCCGTCGAGCTGGACGAAGACGGTGGCCGTGCCCGTGGTTCCCTGGACGTCCAGTACCGGACGGACAGCCTGGATCCGGGCCGTGGACCATTCCTGCAGGTACACGTCCTTCCAGATGCCGGCAGTGGACGTATCGATACCCCAGTCCCAGCCGAAGCTACATGCCATTTTCCGGATGGCGTTGTACGGGTGGTGGTTGACGTGGGGCCGGTAGCCCAGGTCAAGGCTGGCCTGGTCCGCGTACTTGATGGCAGATCGGAAGGTGACCTTGAGGGTGTTGATTCCTTCGCTGAGCAGCGCCCTGACGTCGTAGGAATAAGAGCGGTGCATGTTGCGGGTCTCATCGAGGAGCACGCCGTTCAGGCTGATCGTGGCCACCGTGTCGAGGCCCTGGAACACCAGTTCAGTCACGGTCTTGTCCGTGCGGTGCCAGGGAAAGTCGAGGCTGTACTCCCAGTCGCACTGACCGATCCACGCGAGGAGGCGTTCATTGTCGTCCAGGTACGGGTCCGGGATGAGCCCGGCCGCCAGGAGGTCCGTGTGGACCGAGCCCGGTACGGTGGTGGGAATGCTGAGTCCGGTGAATTCTCGGGGTGCGGGGCCGTCGACTACGCGGACGTTCCAACCGGTGGACAGGCTGCGGCGTTCCAGCGCGGCCTGGGTGGTGCTGTGGGTAGTGGAAGTCATGGTTATTTCACTGATCCTGCGGCGAGGCCGCGGTAGATGAAGCGCTGGAGGAAGAGGAACATCACGAGCGTGGGGATCATCACCAGGATTGCTCCGGCGGACAGGACCTCCCAGTGGGCTCCGAACGGTCCCTTGAAGCGGAACAAGGACGTGGAGATGACCCCCAGGCCCGGATCCGGCATGTACAGGAACGGGATGTAGAACTCGTTGTAGATGGCGATTCCCTTGATGATCACGACCGTTGCGATGGCCGGCTTCAAGAGGGGCAGGATGATGCGGAAGTAGATCGTGAAATGGTTGGCACCATCGATCCGGGCCGCTTCGTCCAGGGCTTTCGGGATGGTCGCCATGAACTGGAGGAAAATGTAGATGGCGATGATGTCGGTTCCGGTGAAGAGCACGATTGCGGCCCAGGGGCTGTTGAACAGCCCGAGCCCGTTGACGATCTGGAACGTGGCCACCTGCGTGGTGACACCGGGAACCAGGGTGGCAAGGAGGAACAGCGCCAGGACGGCACCCTTGCCCCGGAAATCGAAGCGGTCAATGGCATAGGCCGCCATGGTTCCGATGAGGATGGTTCCGGCGAGGCTCACCAGCATGATGAAGGTGGTGTTCACGAAGCCCTGGAGCATGCTGCCCTTTTCGAACGCCTGCAGGTAGTTCCCGAAGTTCAGCCAGTTCTGCGGCGGGTCGAAGGCGCCGGACCCCGCGTACTCCTCTCCGGTCTTGAAGGAAGCGAAGAGCAGCCCCGTCATCGGCAGGAGCACGGCAATGGATGCGGCGATCAGGCTCGCATACTTACCCACGGTAGGAATTGAAGTTTTCATGCCACGTCCACATCGTCTTTGATCAACCGCCGCTGGATCAGGGTCACCACGACCACGATGATCAGCAGCACTACAGCCATCGCCGAGGCGAGGCCGACTTTTCCGTTGGCGAATGCCATCTTCACGGTCTTGATCACGAAGGTTTCAGTACCGTTGGCGCCGCCCAGCATGATGAAGGGGATCTCGAAAACGGACAGGCTTCCGGAGATGGCGAGGATGGCGGTGAGGCCGGTAATCCGCTTGATGCTCGGGGCGATGATGTACCGGAACTTCTGCCAAGGGGAGGCACCGTCCAGATCCGCGGCCTCGAAGAGATCCGGGTTGATGGACTGGATTGCCCCTATGTACAGGACCACGTTCAGGCCCAGGTAGCGCCACACTGATACCGCCGCCAAGGATGAGTTGGCGGTGGCTGGATCACCCAGCCAGGGCCGCGCCAGGTCTCCCAGGCCGAGGAACTGGAGCGTGAGGTCAAGGGAGCCGCCGGGCTGGAAGAAGAAGAGGAACACAAAACCGATCGCGACGCCGTTGATCAGGTAGGGGAAGAAGATGACGCCCTTGAAGAAGTTCCTGAATTTGAGGTTGAAGCTCAGGAGCGTCGCGAAGTACAGGGCAAGCACAAGCTGCACTGCTGCGCCGGCCAGGTAATAGAGCCCCACGAAGAATACGCTGAACAGCTCGGGGCGAGTCACGATGGCGATGTAGTTGTTCAGGCCGACGAACTTCTTTTCCTGGTCGATGCCGTCCCAGGAGGTCAGGCTGTACCAGAACATGTTGGCCACCGGCAGGTAGGTGAACACCAGCAAGAGGGCCAGCGGAACCAGGAGGTACAGCCACGGGATCAGCTTGGCAGCCATGGATTTGGGCCGGGACGGGCGGACTGAAGTCGATACCGCCGTCGATGGCGGGCGGGTAAGAGTCATAGCGCACACATTTTCTTTGGCATGGCCGGGTGCGGGCCCTGAAGGGCGGGCCGCACCCGGCCGGGATGGGGTCCGGCGCTTAGAGTCCGGCTGTGGAGATGCCGTCAGCCCAGCGCTTGTTCAGCTCTGAGAAGTACGAGTCCATGGTCCCCGGGGCTGCACCACGGGCGATGTCCACGAGCTTTTGGCGATAGGTGGGATCGGTGAAAGTGATCTCGGCGGCCTTCTGGACATCCGAGAGGAGCGCTTCCTTGCCTTCGGGAGCCGGGTTGAGCTCGACGTATTCGACGCCCAGCTTCTTGAAGGTGGCCAGGGTGTCCGGCTCGGGGCCGTCCAGTTTGGGGGAGAGGCCGCCTTGTTCCGTGGCGTACCCGGATTCGCCCAGGAAGAAGTCGAGCCATTTACGGCTGGTCTCCTGGCAGCTGGAGTTCTTGTTGATGGCTACCCGGTAGTCGCCTGAAGCTACGGAGCGGTACTTTCCGTCCTTCTGGACCGGGAGCGGCCAATAGTCGATGTCCGCGGCCGCGCCTCCGGCCTTCACGGCGGCTTCGCGAAGCTGGGTTACGGACCAGGAGCCGAGGAACATTGCACCGACTTTGCCCGATCCGATCAGGGTCTTGCTGTTTTCCCAGTTGGTGGTGGTGGGGTCGCTCTCCGTCAGGTCCTGCTGGACTGCCTTGAACAGGATTGAGTCTGCCAGGTAGTGCTCCTTGCCCTGCGCCCAAGGCTCCTTGTCTTCGGCCAGGATGTTGGAAGCGTCCGGCCCGTCCACGATGCCGGTGAAGGTTTCCACTTGCGTCAGGGGCCAGCCGTCCTTGTAGTTGGTGTACAAGGGGACAGCCTGGGTGGATCCCTTGATCTTCTCGAGGCTGGCCAGGAACTCTTCCGGCGTGGTGGGAGGCGTGGTGATCCCCGCGGCCTCCCAGACCTTCTTGTTGATGGCATATCCGCCGACGTTGCCGGTCTGGGGAATGCCGTACACCTGCCCGCCTGCAGCCCCTTGGGTCACGAAGCGGTAGCTCTTGGCCAGCTCGTCCGTTGCGCCGAGGGGCGTGAAGAACTGGTTGAACTGCTTGGGCGAGACGGCGGCCGGAATCAGGAGGACGTCGCCGTAGTCCTTGGTATTCATCCGCGTCTTGACTTCGTTGTCGTAGTCAGTGATGGCCTGGAACTTGACCGTCTTGCCGGGGTTGCCGGCTGCAAACTTCTTGGCGTAGCCGGCCAGCGTAGTGTCAACGATGTCCGTCCTGTTGGTCAGTACGGTGATCTGTTCACACTTTGCCGAATCAGTGGCCGGCCCGGCCGCGGACGGGGCCGGCGTACCGGAACTCCCTGCGCATCCCGTTGCACCCAGTGCCAGGGCGCCGGCCACCGCGACGGCGGACGTCAGCTTCATTGCTCGCATTGCACATTCCCTTCATTGCAGACGTGGGTCGCGGAGTACTTCGCCTCAGGATCGCCACGGACGCTTCTTGTGATGCATGACACGATAGACGGCACTACTGTCTATGACAACGATGAACTCTTGAGAGTCGAGTCTGGATAGCGTCATACTTCCCTTTGTTTTCAAGCATTTTTGGCTTAAGTAAGCTACTTAAAAAAGTTTTTTAGATGGTCATATGTCCATCGATTACCTAGCGTGATTTAATGATCATCACCAGAGAAGCAGCCCCCGGGATGGACGGTAGAGGTAAAGATGAACACACGTGCCCGACTCATCGACGTCGCCCGGCTTGCCGGCGTCAGCACGAAGACCGCTTCCAGGGCGTTCGCTGACGATGCCAAGGTGTCCGCTGCTACTAGGGAAGCCGTCCGTGAAGCGGCGGTCCGGCTGGGCTTCCGGCCCAATCTGCTGGCAAAGAACCTCCGCACCGGGGCTTTGCCCAGAACGGTGGGGCTGGTGATCGGCGACCTCGCGAACCCTTTCTACTTCAAGCTCGCTGCGGGAATCGAGCGCGAACTTGCCCTGAGCGGAATGACGCTCATCCTGGGGATTACCGAGGATGCTCCGGGGGCCGAGATGGACGTCGTCAATGCCATGCTGGAACAGCAGGTCAGGGCACTGATCATTGCGCCGGCGGCACCGGACCAGTCCTACCTGGAACGCGAGCGGCCATTTGGCCCTCCCATGGTCTTCGTGGACCGACCCCCGGTGAACTTCATCGCGGATACGGTCCTGATCGAGAACCGGGAGGGGATGGCGAAAGCCGTACGGGACCTGATCAGCCGAGGCCACCGGGACATCGCCTTCGTTGCCAGCAGGAGCTACTTGTTCACCATCAAGGAGCGCCTCGCGGGGTTCCGCCAGGCGATGCTGGAAGCGGGCATCACGGGCTGCCAACGATGGGAGCGCCTGGTCGAGCCGGACGAATCATCCTTGGACGAGGCGATGGCCGGGCTGCTCGAAGGGGAAAACCGGCCCACGGCCATCGTTGCGGCAAATAACCGTGCCTCGTTGGCCTTCATCAAGGCTACGTACCGCTCGCCAAGCGATGTCGCGTTCATTGGTTTTGACGATTTCGAACTGGCGGACACCTTCGGGGTTACGGTCGTCGGATTCGATGTCGCAGAAATGGGCAGGGAAGCCGCGCGGCTGGCCGTCGCCGGGATCGAAGGCAAGAGGCCGCCGAGCCATGTCGGGATCCCCACCCAAATGATCCTTCGTGGTTCCGGCGAAAAGCGACCCGCCTAAAGGCGTGTCTCTTTATTGGCGTAGCCAGATCAGGACTGCATAGATGCAATGCCGGCCCGGTAGGTTTGGGCGAGGCTGTCGTAGCGAGTGGCGATTCCTCGCCATTACTTGAAGAGGTTGAAAGATTGCAGGCCAGCGAACCGACGACCTTGGTATCTTCACGCGCCCGCCACCGCCACGTCACCGTGTCACCAGGCACCGCTGCCGCCGGAGATTCCAACGTGAGCGCAGGCAGCTCAGGGGCACCGGGACCACTTGAAGCCGCTTGGACGTTGAGTGGCAGCCCGACGACAACGACCAATGCCACGACGACCGCGGCAAGCAGACGCGTGAAACGAAAAAGACAGAATCAATAGATTTCCCCAGCAGCTGCCGCCCAGCGCGACATTTTCGCAAAAGCGAACCAGCCAGACAGCAGATTTGCCCCATCACTTCGAAGACCGACCGTGAACCTGCCGTAATCCTGCGTTTTGGGGTTGGGGTTCCTGCTGATCCAGATCAGTCTCGTCTAGCCGACCTGCTGTTCCAGCCACGGCGTTAGCGGCTGCGCCGGTAGGGGAGAATGCGCCATGCCGGCGTGGCCTGGCGCAGGTACTGGTATACAGTTTCGCGGCTGATGCCGTAGTCATTGGCTAAGACGGATTTGGGGATCTCACAGGCCGCACGCTGCACCAGCTCGGCGGCCCGTTCCGGCGTAAGTATTTTCTTCCGTCCGCGGTAGGCCCCTCGCTGCTTGCCCAGGGCGACGCCTTCACGCTGCCGCTCCCTGATCAGGGACCGCTAAAATTCCGCAAAGGCCCCCATGACGGAGAGCATGAGGTTGGTCATGGGGGGAGTCCTTCAGGGTGAAGACCAGACTCTCTTGACGAACTGCACCCGCACTCCTTTATGGGTCAGGTGTTGGACGAGGGCGCGCAGGTCATTTAGGTTGCGGGTGAGCCGGTCCATGCTGTGCACCACGACAGTGTCCCGTCACTGGCGAAGCCCAGCAGCTCTGCCAGCTTGCGCCCCGCCCGTGTCCCGGCCGGACGCCTTGTCCGTGAAAACCTGGTCCAGAGCCACCCCTTCGAGCCGGCGTTTCTCGTTCTGGTCCAAAGTGCTCACCCACACTTACCCGATCCGCCGTCCGCCCACCGCCGCCTCAAAACCAACACTGTCAGCTGGAGTGGTGGGGCTTTCCCAAAAGAACGTCAAGACACCAGAATCGACGATGTCAGGTTGGGGTGTACTACAACTGGCCTCGGTATATTCCTTCTTCGCTAGAGGGTTGCGGTGTCCGGGACCCAGTCTTCGGGGAAGTGCTGCTTGGTGATGTTGCCGGCGCCGACCGGTCCCTTGCGGGAAGACGGCGCGGATGCTGCGTTGGGGTGTTCAAGCTGAGGTTCCCTCGGTGTCGTTGTTGTTCCTGGCGTTGTTGTTCAGGTAGGTCAGAGACTGGGCGATGCCGTCGAAAATGTCGCCGGAGTAGTCGTCGAATTCCACCACGCCCACCTCGAGGGATTTCGCCGCTGCGATGACGTCCAGGACCGGGACCTTGCCTTGGCCGGCGGGCTGCTGGGCCTTCGTGTCCGTGGTCAGGTTGCCGTCCTTGATGTGGATGAACTTCACTCGGTCACCCAGTCTGGTGAGAATCTCCACCGGGTCCTGTCCGCCGACGGCCACCCAGTAGGTATCGACCTCCAGCACCAGCTCCGGGTCCAGCAGGGAGGCGAAGAACTCCAGCGCGGTCCGGCCCTCGATGCTGGACTCCAGTTCCCAGTCATGGTTGTGGTATCCCACGCGGATGCCGTAGCCGGCACCCTTCTTCGCGGCGGCGTTGAGCTTCTCCGCGGTGGCCCGGATATCCTCGGGGTTATGCCAGTACTCTGCCGGAAGGTAGGGGTCGATGACGGTGGTGATACCCAGTTCCCTGGCGGCGGCGAAGATTTCATCCTGGTCCTGGCTCAGCAGCGGCGCGTGCCCGGACGGGGCTGTGAGGCCGTTCTCTTTCAGGGCCGCGGCCAGTTCCTTGGCTGTGGCCACGAAGTTGTACGGCTCAACCTGGGTGAAGCCGATCCCGGCAACCTTCCTGATGGTGCCGGGCAGGTCCTCCGCGATTGCGTGCCGGAGGGTATAGAGCTGGAGAGAATACGACATGGAGCTCCTTATAAGGGTGATATTGGGATGGGGCGTGAACATTACTGGAACGCAGTGGGAAGCAGCAGGAACTACCACTCTGTCCGGACTGGCTTTGGACCTTCATCTTGACCTCTGTTGCGGGCCGGCGAGTGTGCAAGATGCGCTGAGACGGACATAGGTCCCTAGCGCGTTTTCTATGATTCGTCGGCTTGTTGCTCCTTCGTGCTTCAACCAAAGAATGGACCCGTCCGCCATAACGTCATCCACGCGCCCGCGGTCTACGACCTTTCCACCGATATAGATCTCGACGTCATGCCCGGTGAGTATGGACCAGTCATCAACGGGATGCCAGGATGCACTCTGAAGAGCGCTGGGTGTATCAAGGGCAGCGGACACGTTGCTTTCTGACATGCGTTCCTCGAATTAGTGGGTTGATGAGAAGACGTGTTGATTCCATAAGTAAGTGGTGACACCCGCCCTCCACCACGCGGCGCCAGCCGTCGAAGAGCCAGACGAATTCGTCGCCGTCGATGGCGATGCCTTGCGGTACGGCGCCGCTGATGACTGCGCTCAGAACGGGACAGTCACCATCGCTGGTAAGGATTCCAATTTTCATCGGGTTGTCCCTTCCAGATCCTGGAACTAGTTTTCGGGGACGAATGTTTGGGCCATTGAGCCGCAACCGCCGACCCGTATTGCTTTTTCGGTGGCCGGTACGAACAGGGCTTGGCCCCGGGAAAGCTTCTCGTTGTTACCCGCTGTGGTTTGCACCGTGACCTGTCCACTGAGGCATACGAGTACCCGGGGGCCGTGGCCGGGAAGTTCGGTTGTCCCACCGGGGGCTAGGTGGGGGTGGGTGATACTGAGTGCGTATTCCGGGGTTGGGGGTTCGAAGATGTGGGTGATCTGGTCGCTGGGGGCTGTCTCGACCGTGAATCCGGAGGCGGTGAAGTCCAGTGCCTTGAGCATGGACGCGACGTCGATGTGTTTGGTCGTCAGGCCTAGTCGAAGGACGTTGTCTGAGTTTCCCATCACCTCCAGGCCGAAACCGCCCAAGTAGGCATGGGGGACACCGTCGGCGAGGAAGACGAGTTGCCCGGGTTGCAGTTTGACCCTGTTGAGCATCAGCGAGATTATCGCGCCGATGTCGCCGGGGTACAGCTGTGACAACTCCTCCATGGTGGCGCAGGCGGAGCGGATAAGCGGTTCCGGGTGTGAGCCTGCCAGGTGTCCGGCAGTTTGGAGGATCTCAACTACCTGCGGGGTGTCGAGGTTCAGCATCAGTTCCAGGGCAGAGCGTAGGCCTTGTTCGCCGGGTTCCTGTTGGAGCGCGTTTCGGGCTGGGTCAAGAGGTCCGGCGATTGTGTGGAGCAGAAACGAAACTTCCTCCCGGTCCCGGAATCCCACTAGCCCTTCAAAGTGGGTGACGGCATAAACCATTTCGGGTTTATTGTGTTCGTCTTTGAAGCTGCGCGTGGGATCAGTCAAGAGCACCCCGCGGCGTTCTTCGTCACGGTATCCGGCTGCCGCCATATGGCGGTTTGGGTGGACTTGCATGGAGAGGGGGCGTGCGGGTGCGAGGAGCTTAACGAGGTAGGGAAGTTGCCCGAATCTAGCGGAGACATCTTTTCCGAGAGTTTGTTCCGTGTCAGTGGAGATGACGTGGTCCAGCGGTTCAGGCCCGCCGGGTGTTTGGGCTGTGGCAGGACCTGTGGGGTGGGCACCTAGCCAGAGCTCCGCGAAGGGGGCTCCGTCGGGGGTGGTGTCGAGGAACTCGAACATCGCCGTCGCGGATCCCCAGTCGTAAGAGCGCCTTGTTCCTGTCAGTCGGTACATGTTGATCGTTTTCTCTTTCGACGGGTGGGCGTGAAGTTATGTCGTCTGAAGCAGCGGGTCAAGGGTGGGCTGGGTTGAGATTTTGAGGTTGTTTAGGCCGTGAAACAGGCGGGATCCGATATCCCACAGCCCGTTGTCAGGGTGTTCCACCTTGCCCAGGGCGTGCCCGTTGATGTGCACTTCAACTACTGCTCCGTGGGCGCTGGTAACGAGTTCGGTAGGCGAGACGGTGACCTTCCGAAAGGGGAAGTCGAGGCTGTACTCCCACAAACAGTCTGCGATCCATTCCGGTGTCGCCTCTGCCTGGCGGCCAGGAAGGATACCCGCTGTGGCAAGGTCCAGAGCGATTGAACCGGGGATGAGGGTCGGTATGAGCCGCCCAGCGATACCGAGGGGCGCCGGTCCATCTATGAGGCGTAGGTGCCACCCGTTGTTAAGTGCCCGGTACTTTCCGCCTGCTCTGAGCTCTGCGGTGAAGTGGTGTGTCATGGTCTTCTTCGTATGATTCAGCCGGCTTCCTGAATGGGATGTAGCCACCTGAGCGCTGACCGGATGAGGCGAGTATGGGCCTCTGATTGATATGAATTGCTGTCATGGCCGAGTGCATCGTAGACAGTCTTCCCTCCTGAAACGCGGGTGAAGGCCCACATAGTTGGGTGTTCCACGCTGTCGTGCTCATGGGCGGCGAGGACGCTTACACGTGGGGAGAACCTGAGGTAGGCGTATCTTTCGTCCTGAAGTTCAAAGTCGCGGCTATTGAGCGTTATGGGATGCTCGTTGGCCTTGACTTGAATAGTCGCATTTCCATAATCGGGGTGCATGGACACATCGCGTATCCACCTGCCTCCGAGCACCTCTTCCCATTCAGGGGAATCGGTAAAGCTGGTTGAGCTTGAGTGCATAGCCAGAACGGGAACCTTGGACCAGAGGATTCGCTGGATACCAGCGGCGGCACCATAGGAGTGGGGGGACGGTTTTCCGTCGCGTGGCAACCCGATATTGAAGACTACAAGGTCCGGCAGGAGGTCATCCGTGGCCAAATTTGAAAGGGCCGGCTCGATGTCCCCCGTTACGGTCACGTCATGGCCTTGAGAGGCAAGTATCCCAACCAGCTTTTCTGTCGTGTCCGTGAATGGGTGCCAGGCGTCGGCGTAACGTCCTTCACCCGAGAACAGAAGGGCGGTCCTCATCTCAATTACTCCTTGAAGTTTGGCTACTGCACGATGTGCGTAAACGGGGTCTGATGCAAGTGGCTGATGCTGGGTCTCTACCGGCCAACACGCAGTCAGGCCGGGAATGAGCGAAGGTCGTTGCGTCCACTAGACGAAGGCCACGCAGGTGGGTGTTTCTGCCGAACATCTTGAAATCTGGGTGAGGCGGCCGGAAAGAGTGTCGAACGCGAAGGAAGCTAGTTCGTCGTCATCCTGATTTGCCACGACCACGTGCCGCCCGTCTGGCGACACGGCGAGATCACGGGGCTCTCTGCCCCCTGTTGGTTCTGTACCAAGGAGGGTCAGGGATTTTGATTGCCTATCAAATTTGAGAACAGCGATGCTATCCATCCCCCTGTTCGTGACCAGCACGAATTTTCCGGAGGCTGCAACCTTGATGGCTGCGGTGTAGTTGCTTTTGTCGAATCCTTCGGGAAGGGTTGAGCAGCGGCCTATTATGCGGAATCCCGTTGATGATCGTTCGGCGACCGCAACAGTGCTTGTTAGCTCGTTGTTGATGAAGAGTATGTCCTCATCCGGGCTGAAGACTGCGTGGCGGGGACCGCTGCCGGCAGGCAGCTGAATTATCCGGTCGGCCCGTTCTCGCAGGATGCCGTCGTGTCCCAGGCTGTAAACGAACACTGCATCCGCTCCGAGATCCGGGACCAGTAAGTCCCCGGTCTTGGGGTCGAAAAGTGCCATGTGTGGGTGGGGGCTGGCTTGGCGGTCTGGATCAGAGCCTGTGCCTGCATGTCGAACGACTGATGAGGATTCGCCCAGCGATCCGTCGGGACGAATTGGATAGACGGAGACAACGCCGTCCTGATAGTTGGTGGCGACAAGATGACGTTCTGAAGGACTTACAGCCAGGTGGCAGGGTAATTCGCCATGTGAGGGACGGGAGTTCAGAACGGTCAAGCCTTCTGCCCCCGCCTCTAGGCGGTAAGCAGTGATGCCTCCGCCCGCGCCGCCTTCGAATGTGGTTGTTTCATTGACGCTGTAAACGCACCCGAGCTGATCTGCAAGGGCCAGAAACGAAGGATTCCGCGCAGCAGCCAGTGTCGCAGCCGGCTCTAACGACCCGTCTGGCAAGTCGAAACAAGATGTCTGTATCCCGGACTCGGGACTGTATCTGACGGAGGTTTCGGTATAACTGCCGATAAGCAGACGGACCGGCGTAGTCGCGTTCTGTCGCGCTCGTGGAGTGTCTTTGCTGGATTGGAGACCAGATGATGACGACCAACCCGGGTGACTGTTCACTGGGGCTCCACGTAAGGCCGCCGCAGGTCCAGCTTGGTGACTGTTGAATAGGAAGCCAGGAGCATGCTCACCTCGCAACGTTTCCTAGCGTCTCGGCTAACCAGGTTGCCTGTTTCCTCCAGTGATGCGCTTGGCCGCCCTCATGTTCGTTGTAGGGGTATACCTCGATATTGGATGGGGCCTTGTAATTGTTGTGAGCTGCGAAGACGGTGGAGGGCGGACATACCGGGTCAAGCAGACCAACGGAGAACAATGAGGGGGCTGAAGATCGGGCGGCAAAAGAAACACCATCGAAGTACGACAACGTGTGAAAAGCCCGGTCTGCCAGGTGCCGGTGAACGCTCAGGTATCGGACGATTTCGTTGTACGGGTCAGCATCGGTCATAGCGACTGCCCGTTCAAAATGGCAGAGAAATGGAACGTCGGGCATGACCGCCACAAGACCCTCGGCGAGTCCTGCGGCGGCAAGCGCGATTCCGCCGCCCTGGCTGGCCCCGGCCACGCTGATTCGCTCAGAATCCACCTGTTCGAAAGTTCTGACCGCGTCTATGGCTCGTACAGCATCGGTGAAAACTCGCCTGTAGTAATAGCTGGAGGGATGCTCGATCCCTTTGGTCATGAAGCCTGGTGATGCAGGCCCAGCTCCAAAGGGGTCAGCCGTCTCCCCCCCGGACCCCCACGCGCTTCCTTGGCCGCGAGTGTCCATGAAGAAGTAGGCATATCCGGCTGCTGGCCATACCAGGCGTTCCTGAGGTAGCCCGCGACCGCCTCCGTACCCGTTGAACTCGACGATGGTTGGCAATTTTGAGCTGGTACCCGCCGGGACGATAAACCAGGCCTTCACAGGGTCGCCAGCAAAACCGGGAAACTCGACGTCAAAAACATCAAACCCAGTAAGGAGTGCGTCGTAGGGAACGACGACTGGGGAACGGTCCACTGACCGTGACTCTTTCAGCGTAGCTGCCCAGAACGCATCAAAATCCTCTGGTTCCCTGACTGTTGGGTTGTAGCTGCGGAGTTCTTCGAGGCATAGATCGAAGCGGGGCATCCTGATCCTTCTTGGGTGGTGTCAAACCACCAGGGGTTCGTCGTGTTCATTGGTCTGCTGGGTCCACGGACTCGTACTCCGAGAGGCCGGGTAGGTCACCCGCGTCCCTGGAACCGACTTCTCGTTCAGCCTTTAAAAGCGCCGCTGAGCGCTCCGGCTTGGAAGTACCGCTGGAGTGACGAGTACAGGATGATGATCGGCAACCCGACGATGATGGTTGCTGCAGCCAGCAGGGGCCACTGGCTCGAATATTCACCCTGGAAGCCGCGCAGCCCGAGCGAGGCCGGGAACTTACCGTCGTCGCTAAATATCACTGTGGCGAGGATGATCTCGTTCCATACGCCGAGTGCGTGCAGGATGAAAATTGTGACAAGCGTGGGCGCCGTGAAAGGGACCACGAAACTAAAGAGGTAGCGGAAATAGCCAACCCCGTCCAGTGCAGCTGCTTCGTCAAGTTCCAATGGAACCGAACGCAGGGAGCTTACGAGCAACAGGGGTCCGATGCCGACCGCCGATGCCAGAAGAAGAATATAGCCCATCTCTGTGTTGTAAAGTCCCAGCCTGAGCAAGAGCTGAAACTGGGTTACGAGGGCAACAGGCAAGAAAAGCGAAAGAACAAATATGCCGTTCCACATGCTGTGGTGCTTCATAATCCGCCGCGCTACGGGGAAAGCCACCAGCAGGGACACGAACGTTCCCAAGACGGAGCTCGTGAGGGTATAGAGGACCGAGTTGAACATATATTGGCCGAAGTTGGCCTGATCCCACGCTTCAGCGAAGTTGCTCAGCTCGAAAGTCTTGGTCACGCCGGCCGGATCCAGGTAGAAGCCGGCCTGGCTCTTTAGCGCCGTGTTGAGCACAAAGAGCAGAGGAAAAGCGAAGGCGATCAGGACCAGCAAAATTCCCACGAAGATCATTAGGCGAACCCCGCGGCTGTCCCCAGCTGGTGATCCTCCTTTTCGCCGGAGTTCCGTTTGGAGGCGGCGTGGTTTCACCTCATTCGTCTCCAAAGTCGTTGTCATAGCTGGTTTTCCCTTCTGCGAAGATATGCGAAAGCTAGAAGCGCGATGATGCCCACAAAAACGAACTGGATGATCGATACTGCCGACGCCAGGCCTTGGTCCGGGCGCTGTGAGCCCAAGCCGAACGCGATCTTGTACAGCAAGAGCGACAGCACCGAAGTGGATTGGTTCGTCACCCCGGTCAAGACGTAGATCAACTGGAATGACTGAAGGGATCCGATGATCGAGATGAGCATGTTGGCGGTGATTGAGGGAGCAATCATCGGGACGGTGATGAAGCGCAGGCGCTGCCATCCCTTTGCCCCGTCGATTGCTGCGGCCTCGTAAAGTTCTTGAGGGATGGCTTGAAGCCCAGCTGTGTATATGAGCGCCGCGTAGCCGAGCGTCATCCAGATTTGGACAAAGATGCAAAGGCCCAGGGCAAGGTTTTGGTCGCCGAAGAAGGCGGAATTAGCGCCGAAGAGCTTCAGGAACGACTGGGCGGGGCCACCAACGGGGTTGAAGAACAAAGTCCACAACAAGCCCACTACAACGACGCCCAAAACCGACGGTAGAAACACTACAGATCGGGTGAAACGGGCAAATCGTGAGTTTTGGTTGAGCAGAATGGCCACCAGGAGGGCGAGTACGTTCTGTATCACCGTTACGGCGACAGCAAAGACCACGGTGTTCTGAAAAGACGTGAGGGCTTGGGACTGAAGGGTGGGCGAAAAGAACGCGAAGTAGTTGTCCAAGCCCACCCAGTTGATCGGGATGCCCGGTACGGGGGAGATGTCTGTGAAAGAGAGGGCTAACGTCGCCACGGCCGGCACCAGCGAGAAGAACGCAATGAAGCCGAAGGCAGGTATGAATCCGATTCGTGGCGCCCAGGGGCCGCCGAAGATATTGGTCGATCCAGGGCGCCGATTGACCTTCACTGCAGGGTCAGAGGTTGGATGTACCTTGTTGTTGCGGCGTTGCTTCCGCAGCGTAGTGCTGGTGCTCATGGCATTCCTTCAGCTGGTTCCGGGTGGGCGGCGTGGGCCGCCCACCCGGGATAATGACGGGTTTACTTGGGGAGAGCAGCCGTCCAGTCCTGTTCAGCTGCCTCCTGGGCGTCCTTGCCGGTTGCGAGTTTGCCCATTGGAGCGAGATTGGCGAAGTTCAAGCCGATCGCTCCGACGTTGGGGCCTGCGCCCGGGTTCGAATGGAAGACATCGCCCCAGCCGGGCTGGAACTGCTCGTCCAGTGCCGGCCCAAGAACGTCCCGCAGCTGCTGGGAGACCGGCGTATTGGGCTGTGACGGGATAATTCCGCTGTCGTTGGCGAACTTGGCATAGTTCTCTTTGTCTGAGAAGAAGGCAAGCCACTTCATTGCCGCGTCCTGGTTCTTGGAAGCGGTCGGAATCGCCAGCGAGAAGTCCAGTTTTCCGCCGAGGTTCTTATTGTCTTCGGCGCGCTCGGTGCCAGGCATGGGGAAATACCCGAACTTCAGGCCGGGGTTCTGCTGGGAAAATTGCTGTGTCGCCCATGATCCATCAAACGTCATGGCCGCTTGTCCACCAATGAACTGGCCTTCGGCCGTGGCGTAGTCGATTCCCGTGAAGTTGGGGTCCGCATGATCGAAGATAGTCTTTGTCTTCTCCATCACCTCGGCCAGCTTGGGGTCGCTGAGTTTGGTTTCGCCGCCCCAAAGTGCCTTGTCGAGCTGCGTCTTCTGCTCGGGGGTGGGGTACGTACCCTGCATGATGGACATTGGAATGAGGCCAACAGGCCATCCATCCTTGCCGCCGATGGACACCGGGGTAATGCCGGCCGCCTTAAGTTTGTCCATCACGGCGACGAACTCACTCCAGGTAGTCGGGACATCCAGGCCCTGCTTCTCAAAGATGTCCTTGTTGTACATCACGCCCGTGTAGTAATTGAGGCTGGTAACTACCTGGTACGACTTGCCTTTGAACTTGACCGTGTCCACAACCGCCGGGTCAAAGTTTTTCATGAACGGCTGATCACTGAGATCGACCCAGTTGCCAGCCTCGACTCCCTTTACCCAGTCGGATACTTTGACCCTCTTCACATAGCTGGGATCCGGGACGCCGGCCACTGTTGTGTTGCCTTCGACGATGTCAACGGCCCCTGCGGCCAGCCTGGCTGTACGTGCAGCCGGGTAGTCGTTCGTGGAAAGAAAATCGAGGTTGACCTTGACGGAGGGGTTCTTCTTCTCGAATTCCTTGGTCATGTTTTTGAGGGCTTTTGTTGTACCGGGGCTGTCGTGCAGCAGGATGTTTAGTTCCTCCGTGGCGCCCGAAGCCGCCGAGCCGCCACTGCATGCACTGAGCGTTCCGGCCGTTAGGACGATGCCGCAGAGCGCCGATGCGACCCTGAGCTTTCCTCTGAATGACGTTTTCCTGATTGACAAGTTTCTCTTTCCTCTCTGAAAGCTGTCCTGTGGGATCCCTCGGGACAGTGAACGTGCACCCAAATCCTTGAGGCCTTTGGCCGTCAAGAGTTGGCCGCCGCGGGCCAGTACGCGCGCTTGCGAACAATCTGTGACAATCATAACTTAAGCGCTTTAGTTAAGCCACGACGATTATGGGTTTATTGGTGGTAATAGTCGGGTGTCTTGCTAAGACGTCTTTGGACGTTTGGGGGGCGCTGTCGATCCCCTCACCTTGAGGGTCGGCACTGAATCGCGGTAGGACCCCGGAGGGCGCCCGTCGATGAGGTCGAAAAGCCGCCTGGCGACGTGGGCTCCCAATGCGACAACGTCATGACTCACCGCCGTCAACGGAGGGTAGGTCAATTCGCACAAGGCGGAGTCATCCCACGCCACCAGCGAGATGTCGGTCGGGACAGAGAGGCCCATTTCGGAGGCAACCCCCAAGCCGCTCATGGCCATGATGTCGTTGTCATAGACGATGGCGGTGGCACGGTCAGGCTTCGACAGGACTGCTCGCGTGGCCCTTGCACCTTCCTGTATCGAATAGTCCGTCGAGAATACTTCGCTCAGCAAACCGAGCTTTTTGGACTCTTCCCGGAACGCAGCATCCCGGACAGAGGTGTGCCCCAGTTCCGAAAACCCGGAGACCCTGGCTACTTTCCGATGGCCCATCGCAGCGAGATAGCTTAGGCATTCACGCATGGCTGAGGCATCGTCTGTCCAGACGTTCATAAGAGAACCCGCGATGGATGGGTCAGCGCTGAATACAGCAGGCAGTGCACCCGGGCGGCTGAGTGCCGTCAGTCGTGGATCTCCACTGCGAAGATCCACGACTATGAGCCCGTCAACCCTACGCGAAGCCTGCCACTTTCGGTGGGTCTCCACTTCGGCGGCTATGTCCGGCACCACCTGGAGCAGGAGAGCATATGACCTTTTCGTAAGTTCACTCTCTATGCCTGCGATGAACTGCATGAAGAAGGACTCCACGCCCAATGCAGAGGTGTCCCGGGCCAGCACAAGTCCGAACGTCTCCGATTTTGCCTCTGTGAGGGAACGCGCTGCACTGCTCGGCGCCCATCCGAGTTCCTCTGCTACGGCAAGTACGCGCGCTGTCGTATCGGCGGACACGCCTTTTCGGCCGTTCAGTGCGAAAGAAACGGCGCCGATGGACACTCCGGCCCGTTCGGCTATGTCCTTGATCGTGATGCGAGCAGCCACGAGTTCTCCCTATGCTTTGTCTCTTGTCACTCTATTGCCATCGATACCCTCGCCTCAGCGAGGACTTCTTGAAGGTGGGTCAAGACGTAGGGCAATTCCAGCGCTTCCTTCCCGGGCCGGTACTCGGAGAGGAGCCGAAATACGACTGATTCACCCGGGAGCAAAGTCGTGAAACCCCTGTCCACGGTCGCGTCCGGTGCGATCCTGTCCGCTTGCAGGAGAAGGTCCCGCACGAGGCCGGCCGCCGTAACCTTGACCTCAAGGCCGCCTGGAATTTCGACGACCTCGATCGCTGGAGCTGCCCCGGGGTACCTGAACTCCACGTCTTCGACTGGGAACCAGAGCGCCCGCGCGTCGCCGAGATCAGCGACCACGAATTCTGTTGTCGGATCACCGAACTCGGTGAGCGCCTCCGGTAGCGCAACATGCCCGACAGCGTAGGGGGCCACAGTGGCCTCCACGTGGTCAGTGGAGAGTACGGTGCCGCCGGCGTGCAGCCTCCGGAACGCGACTGTGCCTTCCCAAGGTTCGGGGGAGTCGTTTACGAGCGTCAGGGTGGGAGCGTGTTCGGTCTCCTGAATAGCCAGGACTCTCTGTGCGTACATTTCCCGAAGCGCGTGGTACAGGGGCTTGAACCGGCCGTCACCGTCGATGGCAGACCATGAGGTCACCGGCCACAGGTCGTTCAGCTGCCACACGATCGTGCCTGCTGTATGTGGCCAGTGCGCCCGCCAGTGGTCAACGCCGGTGCGGATGGCACGGACTTGGTTCAACTGTGTGAGGTAATGCCAGGCATTGGTGGAGACCGGCGCGGGAAAGTGTGGTTCCAGTCCGCGAGCGAGTTTCCCGTTTCCGTCGTCTGCCTTTTGATGATGCAGTACGCCGGGAGAGTCGGGCAGGATCGGATTGTCAGTGACAGCGCGCCGTAGAGTCGCCCATGTCGGCGGGGCCTGCCAGCCGAATTCGGATACAAAGCGCGGGGCAGAGTCGAGGTAGTGGCTGTAGTCTTCTGCGTTCCAAACGCCCCAGGAGTGGAAGGTCTGGTGATCCGGGTCATTCGGATCGAGGTCCTTCGATCCTGACCAGGGGCTGCCTTCCGTGTACGGACGTGATGGATCCACGGATGCCACGACCTCCGGGAGGACATCCAAGTAGAATCCTTCGCCCCAGCTCAGCTCGCCGCCAGGCTTGTCGGCCCAGGACCAGGACTTGCGCATCCACAGGTTCTCGTTGTTTCCGTTCCAGATCACGAGGCTCGGGTGACTGGAGAGGCGTGCAACATTTTCCCGAGCTTCCGCGATCACCTCGCTTCGAAAAGGTTCTTCCTCTGGATACGAAGCGCAGGCGAATAAAAAGTCCTGCCAGACCATTAGTCCGAGTTCATCACAGGCGTCGTAAAAGGCGTCATCTTCATAGAGTCCGCCGCCCCACACCCGCACCATGTTGCAGTTAGCTTCCGCTGCCTGCTCCAGTCTCTTGCGGTATCTTTCCGGCGTCATTTCGGACGGGAAGATATCGTCAGGAATCCAGTTCACACCTTTTGCGAATACTCCGACCCCATTGATCCGGAAGAGGAACTGGCTCCCTACTTCATCGATCTCACGGTCGAGTTCGACGTGACGGAAGCCGATGCGGCGTCCCCAGATATCGAGCTCTGTTCCTGTCCCGGCATCCAATATCCGGACAGAGGCATGGTAGAGCTCCTGGCTGCCGTAACCGCGGGGCTGCCAAACGCGTGCGTCCTCCACCGTCAGCGTGAGTACTGTTGAATTCTGACCGGCTTTGAGAATGGCCCTACCCGAGGGGCCGCCTTCCAGGGTAACCTCGATGTCGATCGAACGGTCGGCACCTTGATGTGTGCGCTCGATGTCGACATGGAAATCAACGGTGCCCACTCCGTCGGCCACGTCTGTTAGCGGGCGTACGGAGGATATGCGGGCCGTGCTCCACCCTTCAAGACGTGCCGGCCGCCAGATTCCCGCCGTGACCAGTGTCGGACCCCAGTCCCACCCGAAACTGCACGCCATCTTCCGGATGAAGTGGAATGGCTCGGGGTAAGCATTCGGACGGTCCCCAAGTGCGGCCTGCCACTTCTCCGCTTCGGTGTAGGCCGAGGTGAATCTCACGGCGAGGTCGTGGACGCCGGTCTTCAACTGCCGGGTGACGTCGAATCGGTAGGAGCGGTGCATGTTTCTGGTCTGCCCAACGGTAACTCCGTCCAGCACGACGTCTGCAACCGTATCGAGTCCGTCGAACACCAGGTCGATTTGTTCGCATTCTTCACTGTCCCAGCGAATGGAGGTCTGATATGACCAGTCGCTCCGACCTACCCAGGCCACGTCCAATTCGTTGGCATCAATGAACGGATCTGGGATGATTCCCTGCCGCAAAAGATCGGTGTGGATAGATCCCGGAACTGCGGCCGGGATGGACTCGCCGATAAGAGCTCGGGCCTGTGCCGGGATCAGGCTGGTTCGTCCGGCAGTCTCCACCGCGACCGTCCATCCCTCATGAATCTTTTGAGTCGTTAGCATCAGTCGCCCTTTCTCGAGTTGCCCCGGCCAACTCCGGCAGGCGGCAACTTCGCCTACGCGCTACCTTAAGCGCTTTAGTTTGGACTATAGTTCACAGCATTGTCTGTTGGGAAGCGATAGACATTCTGCTAGCCAGGGGAGTGGTCAGGTGCGTGTCGTCGTTACCGGTGGCAATGGAAGAGTCGGAAGATCCACAGCTCAATGTCTTGTTGCAAGGGGTCACGAGGTGTTGGTGGTAGACCGCAGCCGGCAGGACTTCAGTGTGGAAGGCGCAGCTTTTGCCGCGGCAAATCTGTTGGATCCGGAGTCGTTCGAGGGGGTGTGCGCGGGAGCCGACGCGTTGGTGCATCTGGCTGGTTATCCCGCTCCGACGCCCGCAGCGCCCTGGCAGTCCTTTGAATTGAATGTCATGACGTCATTCAACGCCCTGGCTGTGGCGGCTCGGCTGAGGATTCCTCGCTCGGTCCACGCTTCCAGCGCCTCGGCACTGGGCATGGCTTGGGCTGAGGAAACACAGATGCCGCGCTACGTTCCCATCGACGATAACCACCCGCTAACACCGGCGGAACATTATGGCCTCAGCAAATGCTTCACCGAGCTCTCCGCACAGTCCTTTGTCCGGGAGACGCATCAATCCGCGATAGTCCTGCGTTTTCCCCGCGTGATGACCACAGCCGATCTCGAGGCAACGGTGCCACTCGTTGCAGAGAATCCCGCGGACAGGACCTCAATGAGAGACCTATGGAGTTACATCCATCTGGACGATATCGGCTCATCCTTCGCTGACGCAGTGGAGTCGCCGCTGGAAGGCTTCGGGCGGGCAACAGTAGTCGCTCCCGATACTTTGTCCAGGACTCCCACGTCCGTTCTGCTATCCGAACATTATCCGGAGGTCCCTGTAGTGCGGCCAATTATCGGTCGAGCACCTGCCTGGGACCTTGAATCGGCACGCAGTGTCCTGGGCCGGGTACCCCGCCTTAGCTGGACCGGCCTTCCCAGTTTCACCTCCGCTAATGATCACACCAGGAGTTTTTCATGAAGCTTACTTTTCAGCTGTATCAGAACTTCACTGACGAAGATCTTGAGTACGTTCGTCAGCTCGGAATCAGGCACGTCGTCGTGGGAACGACCGGCGGAACGCGCGATTTCTTCCAGGCCGCTAAGAAGCGGGTGGAGAGCGCAGGGCTTGAGCTGACGAACATCGGAAATACCGACGTACACAACATGCCGGCCGTCACCCTCGGACTGCCCGAACGTGATGCGATGATCGGCCGGTACATCGAATACCTCCATGACCTCCACGCCATCGGAATGAGCTATACGACGTACGCCCACATGGCTAACGGGTTATGGTCCTCACCCAATACGGCGGGCCGCGGAAACTCTGTCGCGCGAACCTTCAACGCGGACACTGCGACTGGCCGTTGGCTGGACCAATCCTTTGCTGCCGGGAACGTGCACGGCCGGGCGTACAGCGAAGAGGAGCTTTGGGAAAACTTTGCCTACTTCACCGAGCGCGTCGTCCCAGTCGCGGAGGAACTCGGCATCAATATCGGCCTGCATCCGGATGACCCGCCCGGGCTCACGCTTGGGGGAGTTCCCCGCTGTATCGCAAGCTCCTATCAGGGGTACCAGAAGGCATTTGAAATCGCCGATAGCCCTAACTTTGGTGCTTGCCTTTGCATCGGAAGCTGGCTCGAGGGCGGCTCCTCAACGGGCGCGACTCCCGAGGAGGCTATTCGCGGCTTTGCCGCCGCAGGGAAACTATGGAAAGTTCACTTCCGAAATGTCTCTGCCCCGGTTCCAGTCTTTCGGGAGACATTTTTGGACGAAGGGTACGGGAGCATGGTGAAGTACATGGCGACGCTCGCGGAGGTCAACTTCGACGGGATTCTCATTGCTGATCACGTCCCCGGTATGGTCGGAGACCCGCGAAACCCCTGGAGCCTGAGCATCGGTTACATCCAGGGAATGATGGACGCTTTGGGGATCGAACGGGCATGACCAGCGCAGCCCTTCCAGCTACGCGTGCGGAATCTGCCGTGAGGACTGCAGCCTTCGCCATGACCCCAGGACTTCAGGACAAGCTGTTCACAACCGCTGCCCTGACGAGACTGGCTCAGCTTGTCGCCGTTGACACCAAGACGGTCATTAGAGATTTTTCCACAGCGGATCAGACCATGCTGTCCGGGCTCGAGGTGCTGGTCACCGGCTGGGGCTGCCCTCCAATCGGCCGGTCTGAACTGAACCTCATGCCGCAGCTGAAAGTGATCCTGCACGCCGCCGGTTCCATCAAGGGGCATCTCTCACCAGAGGTATGGCACCGGGGGATCCGGGTGTCATCCGCAGCCGAGGCAAACGCCCTTCCAGTCGCGGAATTCTCGCTGGCAATGATCCTGCTCGCTGGCAAAGAAGCGTTCTGGATTTCCAGAGAGTATGACCGTCGCGAAAAGGGCATCGACCTCCTCCGCGAATACCCGGACATCGGAAACTTCCAAAGGACAGTTGGGATTGTTGGGGCGTCAAAAATTGGCCGCCGGGTGATGGAGTTGCTCACCCCGCACGATGTCGAGGTTCTCGTTTACGACCCCTATCTGGACAATTCCGAAGCTTCCAGGCTCGGAGCCCGTTTGGTCGATCTACCAGAACTCATGACTGAGTGCTCCATAGTGAGTCTGCACGCGCCTAGTCTTCCAACGACTACTCATATGATCGACGCCGCCGGCCTGGCATCTATGCATGATGGAGCAACGCTCCTGAATACAGCCCGGGCTAGTCTTGTGGATCAGGATGCCTTGGTGGCTGAATTGCGCAGCGGCAGGCTCAGGGCCGTACTGGATGTGACGGAACCCGAGGTTTTGCCTCCAGATCACGAGCTGAGGACCTTCCACAACGTCTTCATCACCCCGCACCTCGCGGGTGCACAGGGCAACGAGCTGATCCGCCTCGGGCAAAGCACCATGGCCGAGCTCGAACGTGTACTGACCTGCCGGGGACTTCGATTCGAGGTCGCTTTGGAACAGTGGGAGCGCACCGCATGAGCAGCTTTGCGCCTAGTCCCGCAGACGTCGCCAACCGGTATAAGGAAGGAACCCTGATAGGCCTCGATATAGGAGGGAGCAAGACCAGAGGCATCAAAGTTGCCAACAATGTGGTGGTTGCTGACGGCCAGGTAGGCAGTGCGAACGTTCAAAATACCAGCCGACGCGAAGCCCGCGAACAGCTTGCAAAGCTCTTCTGCCAGCTGGACACCCGCGGCGTCACACGGATCATCGCAGGTGCAGGCGGAATTGATACAGACGCGGACAAAATCGCGTTGGCCTCCCTTATCCGTGCCTGCGTGCCGAACGCCAGCATTACGGTGGTCCATGACTCCCGGTTACTACTCGCCGCCGCGGGCGCGCCCACTGGAATCGCTGTAATTGCTGGCACCGGATCAGCCGCGTGGGGCATCAATTCTGTCGGCTTGGAAGCCCGCGCCGGTGGGTGGGGATATCTGCTGGGTGATGAAGGAAGCGGGTACTGGTTCGGCCGCGAGGCAGTCCGTCTCGCCCTGCACCGCATGAACCTTGGAGCGGAACCCGACCAACTCACCCAAGCACTACTCGCACGATGTGAATTAACGGCCCCGGAGCAACTCATCCACCATTTTCACTCAGACCTGGGAAGAGATTTCTGGGCCTCTCTCAGCCCTGTTGTATTTGAAGCGGCAACCCTCGGTGATGACCGCGCCAGCGAATTGATCGACCGGGGCGCCAAAGAACTAACCCAGATCGCCGTCCAGGTTGCAACCCGGCTTGAACTCGACGGTCCGGTGATCGTCGGAGGCGGACTCGGGCTTAACCAGCCGGCGCTGATGGACGCCTTCGCAGGACACGCCGGCGCGGCCGGCCTGACAAACATCAGGGCTCTTGACACCGAACCCGTGTTCGGAACTCTCACTATTGACGACCGCTCAGCCTCCGCGCCTTGAAACTGCCCCGCCCGGGCGGTCGCCCACAACTCGTTCACATGCACGACAACCTAGGCGGAAGAATTGCATAAACCTGCCCCCGAATCATGCCCTCCGGCTCTCGACGGCCAAGTCATAGCGGTCCTGCGCACCAACCATGCCGACGACTATCTGCCCGTCATTGAAAGTATCGTTGCCGGGGGAGTGCGCTTCATAGAACTCACCCTCACCACAAAGGGCGTATTTGATCGACTCCCGGAGATCAGACGTACGTTCGGAGAAACTGCCGAAATAGGGATCGGAACAGTTACCAGCCCAGACCAGGCTCATCGCGCGCTGGATTTGGGAGCGCAGTTCATTGTCACGCCCTCGATGAATCTGGACGTGGTCCACCTGGTTGTGTCCCGCCAGGTCCCCATAATCGCAGGGGGACTATCGCCAACGGAGCTTCTCGCGGGGTGGAGGGCGGGGGCGACGGCCCTCAAAGTTTTTCCGGCTTCGACGGTGCAGCCGGACTACCTCAGGCAGTTGCACGGTCCCTTCCCGGAAATGCAACTCATTCCTAGCGGAGGAGTCAGCATCGAGGACGTTCCTGGATGGTTCAGAGCCGGAGCACTGGCAGTCAGCCTTGGCGGTCCCTTGGTCGGAGATGCCTTCCGGGGCGGAAGCTTGGCGGCGCTGACTGAACGAGCACGACGAGTCACAGATCTCGCCCGTGCTGCAGCCACGGAGCACAGAAGAAGAACCTCGTGAACGCCGGGCCGGAAGCGCACACGAACTGCACCGACGTCGTCACCCTAGGCGAAACGATGGCACTGATGAGAGCAGACGCACCAGGGCCGCTGGCCCATGCCTCGTCACTCAGCCTCGGGGTGGGTGGGGCCGAAAGCAACTTTGCAATAGCCCTGCGGAGGCTGGGGACCTCGGTCACTTGGGTGGGGCGGCTCGGGGCGGACAGTCTGGGTGACTTGGTACTGCGCGAGCTGCGAGCTGAAGCCATCCACCCGATAGCAATCCGCGATGAGCTGCGCCCCACCGGGCTGATGATCAAAGAACGCCGCACCACAGAAACAACAAAGGTCTGGTACTACAGAAAAGACAGCGCCGGAGCCGGGCTATCCCGCAATGACATCCCCGTAGGTCTCATTGCAGGTGCCCGCCTGCTTCACCTCACAGGTATCACACCGGCCCTTTCTTCCGGCGCAGCCGAGGCCGTGCGGTATGCGATCGACTGCGCTCATGCCAATAACACCCTCGTCTCCTTCGACCTGAACTACCGGGCCGCCCTGTGGTCCCCGGAAACTGCGGGGGAATACTACAAAAGCATCATTCCACTTGCAGACATCGTTTTTGCAGGGGATTCGGAAGCAGCCCTCGCTGTAGGTGTTGCTCCCGACGCATTAAATCTCGCCCAGCGCATATACGAGCTCGGTGCGCCTCAAGCCATCATCAAACTCGGCCCCGATGGATGTGTCGCGGTCATCGACGGCAACACCTATCGACAGGAAGCCGTGCCTATCCGGCCCGTTGACACTGTCGGTGCCGGTGATGCCTTCGTCGCCGGCTACATCAGCGAGTTCCTGGACGGCAGCGACATCCCCCAGCGCCTCCAAACCGCTACACGCAGCGGTGCCTTCGCCTGTTTGGTCCCCGGCGACTGGGAAGGTATGCCCCGTCGAACCGAACTTAGACTGCTCGATTCAACCGAGCCGGTCCTCCGCTAAATCAGCCAGACCGCCTGGTGGCTGGCGATGCAGCGGTTGAGGTTGTCCAGGGAATCATGCCGCAGTTGGGGGGGAGTTGGCATGGGTCTCCCGGTGAAGGGGAGAGGCAAAAGCTGCAGCAGCGAAAATCATGCGGTCCCATCTGGGTTAAACTCGGCCGGGCGAGTGTGCGGAGGAGAACGACGCCCAACTCCTCCACCACGGCACACGGCGCATGTTGTAGCGAACCGCACGGGGAATTCGGACGATGATGATCCAGCTCGGGTATGCCATGCCCCGTTCTTGACCCCGGCAGGACGCATGTTCACTCGAACCTAGCGCGGCACAGTGGAGTCTGTTCCAGAAATCGTTAAACGAGCCAGCCTCCGTCTGACATTTCCTCTGAGAGGGTCCGACGGAGGCTGGCTTTGTTAGTGTCGTGCCCGGGTGTACTGGCAGGAGACCCGCGTACACTCAGCCACTATCACCGCCAGGGCGACGTATCATTTTCCGCGAATGGTAACCTCCCGTTCCCTGGGCGGCAACAGTGCTCCATCCGCGGTGATCGCAATCCCCAAGGTGTGCTTGCCAGGCGGCATATCTGCGGTGGGCCATAAGGCTTGATAGCTTTGGCCGCTCTTTTCGAATTGCACCGTGCCGGCACCGGATCCGACGCGAAGAGTTGCATCGATCTGCGGTTGCCCCTCTGGTGCCTTCACATGGAACCGGACTGGTAGCGTCGAGCCCTGCTGCACGGTATCTTTCATGGGCGGATCCTCGGCGAACTGCAATGCGCTGTAGCGGACTATCTTTTCCGTGCTGTTGCCGGCTTTGTCTGTTGCAGTCACGACGTACTCGTGAACCCCGAATTCCGAACTGAGAGGAATTACGCCATTCGTCGGGACTGGTACGGATTGACCATCTGCTGTGACTTTGAGGGAGTACGCGCCGCTGTCATCGTGGGCTGAGACTGTCATCGACGAGTCGACGTCGTCCCAGACGGCACCTGGTGCCTCTACGCTCAATTCGGGTGCTTGAGTGTCGTATGCGAACCGGGTGTGTATGGTCGAACCTTTTGCATTTGCAACGTCGATGCGAAGTCTGACCGGGTCCATTGACAGCACCTCCACCCGCGGGTCCTTGTCGAGGACTGCCGCGACGGAGCGAGCCACTTCCACGTCCACATGTGCTCCTTCAGGGGAGCCGCTTTTAATCTGGACGTGCCGAATCTGCGGTGACCAGATCTTAGGATCGTTGTCGAGGACCTCAATCCGTACATACTGGCTCCCAGCTGGAAGAGCACCCGCGTTAGTGACGTCGGCCGTATTATCAAGGCCGCCTCCGTCGATCGGCGTGTACGGTTCGGTGAACTTGGCCTGCACCGGGCTCCATGTGGCATTGTCTGGGGATGTGGAGAAGCGGACGCGGTCGAGAATGGAACTGGTGTTGTTTCCGGCCTGCTGATGATTCCAGCGGAGCGTGACCTGGAAATTTTCTGCTTGATCGACCTTGTAGGTGAGGAATTCATTGGTCGGGGCCATGCGTTTGAAGCCCCCGCCGGGTTCCAGACCCCAATGGTCGGATTTTTGGAAGATCTGAGAAAATCCATTTGCGGGGTCATCGATTGAACCGGCACGGTCGGCGCCCTGCGTCGGGTCACTCACCGCGATAGTCAGCCCGTCTTTCGTTTCCTGTGTCATGAGGGCAGCTCGGCCGGTCACCGTGAGGAATCGAGATCCGTCGACGTCAATCGGGGTCGGTTTGTCTGTCCAGACTGTCGCACCGAGAAGTCCCTTTGCGGCTTCCCGGACCGCGTGCACTTCGGTGGTCTGCGAGAGCACCTCAGCCTGGGGAGCTTTAGCATAGGACGCAGTCTTTTGGGCGTCAGCACCCGGGAGGAGGACGTACGAGTATGAAGCGTCCTGAGGGTCTTTGCCGTGGTTGATGGCGAGTGACGCGAATCGGTTCTGTGCTGCCAGGTTGCTGTTCCCAATTTCTGACCAGTTTGCTGACCGACTTTCGTGAAGAGCGGTTAGTGCTGTCTTTTTTGGAAAGACATACCCGAGATCTGATCCGCTTACCCCGCCACTGAGGGCTGCCCAGCTGACGTCCCCAAGATCACGTTTGCCGTCGTCAGCGCCCAGTTCCTGTCCATCCACGGTAAGGCGTCCTGGAAACGCATCCGAAAGACGCCGGTTCTCCACTATCGTCTCAACTTCGCGGCCTTTGTTTGCAGTGATACCGCTCCCGACTGCGACAACTTCATCGTCCATGACGAACCATGACTTCTGCGCGTCGAGGGTCGTCCCGGGGGAGGCAATCTGCATGCCAGATACGCCGTATTTCCCGTTGAGGTCAGCACCCCCAGCCCAAGCCGAGTCTCCGTGCGCCTGCGGAACGCTGGGTAGCAGCTGAATCCGCACGAACCGTGTTCCTGCGGGGAGCGCACCGGAGGGGCGGACTACTGAGGTAGTCCAGCCGTCTGCAGTGACTGTGGGAGTGGCGGTAACTTTGACGGCGGAGTAGCTGCTGTCGTTGGAGGACACCATCACGACTAGGCGGTCGAGACCACTCGCGGCAGTGTGATGAACTTCCAGCGCGAAAGACGAAGCACCGGAGGGAGCCGCGTATGTAAGTTGTTCTTGGGAGTTCTCGGTGCGCCGAACACGGCTCGGGTCGCCGTTCGCTCCCTTCGGATCCTTCTCTATGATCCACCGGGGAGAACGGTAGTGCACGTGGGAAAGGTCATCCAGCTCGTCGACGATGGTTTGCGGGCCCACGATCTCGACCCGTCCAAGCTGCGGGGCAATTACGTCGTCGTCAAGGTGCTTCACCACGGTAGTTCCCGGAATCCGGGCTGAGTCGATTGTCGGCCAGTAGTCATTCCCGTACTGATCGACGTCTGATGTGAGCAAAGTGGTACGGCCGTCGGCTGTGTGCCATCCGCGGACATTCTCGTTATTAATGGACTCATAGTTCTGCGTTCGGCTGGAGTGCATTGCCACACCAAAGGACCAGCCGTCCCGACGAGCCACGGCTCGGTCCATTGCCGGGAACTGTCCGTAAGAGTCGGTCGGTTTCAGGGCTGGGATGCCTGAGTCGTTCAGGATTCGTCGGGCCTCAACAATGTTCGGGATTGATCCCGAGCGCCAGAAGCTGGATTGTGGATCCGAGACAAGGAGATATTTCACGAGGCTTGCCAGGTGCTCAGATTCCTCCTGGGTGCCAATGGAGCGCAGGTCCAGGGCCAAATTGATCAGCCCCGTTGCGCGATCCTGGCCCCGGGGCCGGGCAATGTTGCGGCCGGCAAGAGAGTCATGGATTCGGTTGCCGAACAGGAAGGGCTCAAAGGAATCTTTGACCCAGTTGACCAGGTTCCCTTTGTCCGGATCCTTAATTGCCCACGGTGAACCTTCGTAGAGCATCACGGCGAGAGTCGGTTCGATGATGTTGGACCAGCCGTAACCGGTGGTATAGGGAAAGCCCTCGTGAAACAGCACCGAGCCGTCACGGTTGAAGCCGTTCGCGCCGTCCGCGGCGTAGTCGAACAAGGGCGACAAGGCCTGCGTTGCGTTCGTGACGATGGCCCCGTCTTGGCCGAGGATGCCTCGCTTGCCCAAGACGGTCACTGCCCATGCAAGATTTGCGCCCTCCGACGCCAGGTTCCAGTTGACACTGTGGCCAAGTCGATCCGGCCGCGGTAGGAAATGGTCAATTGCGGCAAGGTATTCCGGGAGCAGTCCTTCAGGGAGGTCGTCGTACATAAGGGCGAGGACGTCCACCAGAGCCAACGGAACTCCGAGCTCCCACGCGAACCAGTTGTTATCCGGACTCTGCGGCGCAAAGGGCACGTCCGCGTTGTACCAGTTCTTTTCGAGCCATACGAGCGCGCTAATGATGTCTGCACGCACCGCAGGGTCATTGTGTAGGGGCGTGCCGACTGTCCGGTACGCCACAGCGATATCGCGCAAGGCAAGGTATGTCTGCGTAATGTTCTGATTCGGTGAAGGCGTTTTCAGGTCCGAAAACACTGAAGTACGGCTATCTGACCTGTCCAGACGGCTAAGTTTGTCCTGCGCCAGCTGCGTGACCGAAGCTACCTTTGCGGCAACATCAGGGTCAGCGAGATCTAAGTCTCCATTGCCAACGATCGTTGCAACCAATTTGTTGCGTACTGCGGTGTAGGAGTCTTGCTCGTCCGCGCTGGCCGGCGCACTCAACGGCACACTAACAGCTGTCAGCAGCATCAGCGCGAGAATTGCTGCCATCCAGGATCTTTGTTGTGCAAAAATGCGCACAGCGTCTCCTTCGACGAAAATAGGGGGTCGATGACGACGATATGCATCGCAAAGCAACGGCGGAAGGCTTTTAGCGTTCATGAACAGCCAAGATCATGAACAGGTGAAAGGATCGAGTTGATTGCCAGTCCGCTGGTCACACCAAACCGTGTTTTCATGAACAACACCGGCCATTTTGACCCACTAAAAGGTATTGGTGCACGACGCTCAACGTCCCCAAATGCTGACCCGCACGGGTTGTAATCTAGGGTTCGGATGCCCTGCACGAAGACAAATTCACGGTGGCCCGTTGTCGTTGACCATTTGCAGTTCACCAGGGATGCTGCATGAACATTCATGAATCCATGAACGCAAGGAGCGCTCGAGACATGAGCAAGACCGTGACAGTGCGGGACATCGCCCACCGCGCAAATGTGTCCAATGGAACCGTTTCGCGTGTGCTTAACGGGCATGTCAATGTCGCCGACGACCTCCGCCGTCGTGTGATTGAAGCGGTTAACGAGCTCGGTTACACACCTAGTCGGCGACAGCACGCGACTGAGGTCCTTAGATTGAGATCCATCGGATTTTTGCTCACGCTCCCGCACCTGGAGCCGGCACAGGATTTCATGGCCCCCTTCTGGGCGCACCTGTTGCACGGAGCTGAAACCCAAGCTGCCCGAATCGGAGCCCAAGTTACATACTGTTCTCTACCCGGCCGTCACCTTGCCTCGGCTGACATTCTGCAGCGCATTGCCGACCTTCGACTCGACGCAACTTTGCTGGTAGGCGCGCCCTCCCCAGCGGTTGTGGAGGCCGTTCAAGAACTGCGCATACCCGTCGTGGTCCTCGACTCGATCCTTGATCCAGATGACTCCGGCGGCAAGCCTCAGGACGCTGTCGTACCCGACTACTTCCGGGGAACTTATCTCGTAACGCGCGAGCTCATTTCTGCCGGCCACCGCCACGTGGCTTTTATCGGCGGCCCAATGTGTCCGGATTTGGTGCGCAACGCCGTCCCGGCCATCGAGATGCGCGCGCGCGGCTTTAGGGAAGCGCTAATCCACGCAGGATTAGCGCCTAGACCGGAGCTCATCGCGGCCTCCGACCTGACGCAGCAGGGAGGCTACGAAACTACACGCGACCTGCTCGCCATGCACCCATGCATTACCAGCTTGGTATGTGCGAACGATGCACTCGCATCGGGTGCTATTCGAGCGCTGCGGGACCAAGGTCGGCGTGTCCCAGAGGAAATCTCAGTCGTAGGCGGCAGCGACGAGCTGGGCGAACACACCTTCCCGCGCCTCACGTCTTATCGGTTTGATCAATCCGCGCTCGGGGCGCTTGCAGTGCAACGCCTAGCGAGGCGTGCAAAAAACCCAGGTAGCCAGGCAGTAACCACAATCTTGCCGGTAGAAATCGTTGGCCGTCAGTCAGTCCTTCCACCGCCTGAGGGCCAGAAGACGGGAGTTCTCGCAGCCACTTCTACTCCCGGTCTTTAGGAGCCTGATAATGGCGATTCCGTAAAGCTGGGGGAGTGAGTGACGCTGAAGAGTCCCGTCTGGCACCGGCGCGTGGGGCTCCACCGTAGCCGACTTAGGTCGCGATCGCCGGCCAGCACTATGGAAACTCATCGGGCAAACCCCAGTGGAACCCGCATGGAACCAAGCGTAAGCATACAATCTGCGGGAATATCGGGCGTAGCCCAAAAAGTACCACTGCTTGCCACAGGGGTGTTTTCTTTTCCAGACGCGGATAGCAGCACTGCTATTGACGTGCGTCCGCGGTTGTGAACGCGGCTGATGGTGGATTTGCCTCCGATGCCGGTGTGGTTTCGGTGATGATTGTAGTGGTGGAGCCAGCCGTTGTAGGTTCCGGCGGGTTCGGTTTCTGAGGTGTAGGGCCGGGCGTAAGCCCATTCGATGGCGAGGGTGCGATTGAAGCGTTCTACCTTGCCGTTGGTTTGAGGCCGGTAGGGGCGGGTCACTCGCGCTTGAGGTGCGGTCCCAGGGCTGCCGCAAAGGGGGCAGCCCCAAGGCCCGGGAGCAGCAACAGGATCCGTTGTCGGTGAGCAGGGCCTTGACGGTGATGCCGTAGGCGGCGAAGAACGCCGCGGCGCGGATCCAGAAAGCGGCGGCAGTTTCCTTTTTCATCGCCGAGGATTTCCGAGTACTCCATGGGAACTACACCTAGGATTGGTGGAATGATGAGAGCACTCCTGCTGGACCGGCCCGGACCACCGTCGTCGCTGCACGTGGGTGCGGTGGCCCGGCCGGTTCCCGCCGCCGGCGAAGTCCTGGTGCGGGTCCACGCGGTCGGCCTGAACCCGGTGGACTACCAAGTGGCCTCCGGCGGTCACGCCGAGTGGGAGTACCCGCACATTCCAGGCCTGGATATCGCAGGCGTGGTGCACGACGCCGGGCCGGGACCGGACCCGCGCCTGCCGGTGGGCACCCGGGTCGTCTGGCACCAGGACCTGCGCCGGCCGGGCGGCCTGGCTGAGTATGTCACCGCCCCCACCTCTGTTCTGGCGATCGTGCCACCGGAAGTCAACATGACCGTTGCCGCGAGCCTGCCGTGTGCCGGCATGACGGCCTACCAGGCCGTCGTGCGCAGGCTCCGGGCGACGGGAGGCCAGTACGCGTTGGTACAGGGAGCCGCCGGTGGCGTCGGCGGCTTTGCAGTACAGCTACTGGCCGCCGCCGGGGCCACAGTCGTGGCAACCTCATCACCACCCAACCACCCCTACGTTCGCGGTCTGGGGGCCGAGACGGTGCTTGACTACCGCAGTGCGGAGTTAGCCTCCGCCTTGCGCGCCGCCAGCGGGGGTCGAGGTTTCGACCTCGTGGTGGACGCAGTGTCGCCCGCGTCGGCGGCGCAGGGACTGCTGCTGCTTCGCCACGCCGGCGGCCTCGCAGCAGTTGCGGGTCGGCCGTCACTGGACGCAGTGCCGCCATTCGGTATTGCCCCAAGCCTGCATGAGATCGCTCTCGGGGCAGCGTACACACACGGGGACGTCGCGAGCCGGAGTGACCTGGCGACTATGCTCACGGAACTGTTACGTCTCGTCGCCGAGGGCAAGTTGGCGCCGCTGCCTATCGAAACCGTCAAGCTCGATGATGCTCCTGAGGCGCTTGACCGTCTCGCCGGGCGCCATGTGCGGGGGAAGATAGTGGTCAGATTGGAAGGACCGTAGCCGATCTGACACGGCACGAACAGCAGGCACGGCGGCCCATGGTCAACCGTGTACGGAAAGCGCACTTTCCTTCAGCGGTCCTTCCGTCTGTGTGGCTTCTTCTACTCCCGTTGTTTAAAGGCCGATAATGAAGATTCTGTAAATCTGTACCGGCTGGGCCGAGCCGGGAGTAGTTTGTTCGATTGGGTGACTTCCGCTGTGTAGCCGAAGACCCTGCAGGGGGAGTGCAGGGTCTTCGGGATCGCGGGGTTTGTTAGGCGGGTTGGCCGGCGAGGCCGTATGCCTCGTCGTCGGACGCTTGGGGGATTTTCAACTCGAAGGTCTCTGTGATGGACGTGTAGTCGTGGTATCCCATTCGGGCCAGGGGCCGGATTTTCGGGATGTCGAGTCGGCCGTCGGGGGTGAGGACTTCGTCGTTGATGTGGATCCGTTCGACCTGTGCGAAGACGATGTCGATGGTCCCGACGTTGGAGTTGCCTGTCATTCTGTGTGTTGAGAGGTACTTGCATTCGAAATGAACGGGGCTCTCGGCAACCATGGGTGTGGGGGAGAGCTCGGCGTATCGCTTGCTGATGCCGGCGCGGTCGAACTCGTTTTCCTCGAAAGGCAGTGCCATGGCGCTGATGTTGACGGCCTCACGGAGGTCGTAGGTGGCCATGTTCCAGACGAACCAGCCGGTCTGCTCCGCGTTGAGGACGGTGTCTTTCCGCCGCCCGTCCGGGTATTGGTTGGCGGAGAACATGACCATGGGCGGGTCGAAGGTCAGGTTCTGCCACTGGCTGTAAGGGGCCAGGTTTTCCACGCCGTCCGGGCTGATGCTGGAGAGCCAGCCGATGGGTCGGGGAACGGTGCAGCTCTTGAAGGGCGAGTAGGGGAGGGGGCTGCGCTCGAGCGCGGGGTCGTATTTCACAAGGTCTCCTCAGAGGTGATAGTTGCCGTTGCGGGGACAGCGGTCCCATGCGGCTTTTCTGAAATTGATTCAAAGGTCCTGGCGCGGTTCCGGACGGCGCGGGAGGTGGCGTAGTACAGGCCGCCTGCGACGACGAGGCCAATGAGCCAGGCTACTTCTGCGCCTCCGAGCAGGTTGGCGATGGGGCCGACGTAGAGCGAGCTGTTCATGAACGGGATTTGGATGAGCACTCCGACGGCGTATGCCAGGAAGGCGCCTTTGTTGAAACGGCCGTATTCGCCGTTTCGGAGGAAGAGTTGGGCGATGCTGTAGCGCTCCTTGCGGACCCAGTAGTAGTCGACCAGGTTGATGGCCGACCAGGGGGTCATGAAGTAGAGCAGGAACAACAGAAAGTTAGTGAAGTTGGTCAGGAAGTTGTTGGTGGCCGCCAACGCGATGGCCAGTGAAACGACCGAGATCGCTATGACGTAGAGCGAGCGTTGACGGGGGCTGACCCGGTCTTGGCCGGTGAGGCTGGTGATGATCGTGGCGAGTGACATGTAGCCGCCGTAGGAGCTGAGGGTGTTGCCGGTGAGCTTGCCCAGGATCACGGCGAGCAGGACCAGCGGCCAGATGGCGCCGCCGAGCCCGGCGAGGTAGCCGACCTGGTCGTGACCGAAGGCTTTGCCGCCCAGGGCTGCGGCGAGAGCGCCCAGGCTCATGGCCAGGGAGCCGCCCAGGACGCTGCCCAGGAAGGTCCAGCCGATCGTGGCGCGCTTGGGGGTGTCCTCGGGTAGGTACCTCGAGTAGTCCGCAATATACGGTCCGAAGGTCAGCTGCCATGAGGCCGAGAGGGAGATGCCCAGGACGAACGCGGCCCCATCGAACGCGTTGGTCTCCACGACTGGGCCGATGTTCCCGTCGGCGATGATGCGGACGAGGAGGATGACGAACACGACGGCACTCAGGACGGCGGCGATGTGCGAAAACTTGTGGATGTAGCGGTAGCCGATGATGGCCAGTGTCGCCGACATGAGTGCGAAGACCATGGCGCCCACCTGCGGCGGGACGTGGAGCAGGGTGCCGATCGCCTGGCCGCCAAGGACCAGGCCCGTGGCGTAGAAGCCGACGTAAATCATCAGGGCCAGGACCAGCGGCAGGATCGCCCCGAAGTAGCCGAATTGCGCCCGGCTCTGGATCATCTGTGGCACACCGAGTTTGGGGCCCTGGGCGGAGTGCAGGGCGGTGAAAAACCCGCCTACCGCGTTGCCCAGGATGATGGCCGGGATCGACCAGAGAGCGCTGTTGCCCAAGATGACAAACAGGGCACCTGTTACGACTGCGGTGATGGATGTGTTGGCAGCGAACCATACGAAGAGCAGGCTCCTGGGCTTGCCATGGCGCTCTTCAGGTGGGATGTAGTCGATGGAACGCCGTTCGACGGTAAGGGTCTTCGCCATTGCAGACCTCAAATCTGTTGAAAGTGGGAAGGGGAGGTGAAGCCAGTCACACCAGTATGCGACCGATATACCGGTTGTGCAAGGGGTTCGGCTAAAGTGGGAGCATGATGCAGCAAGGAAAAGCCGCCCAAGCCTACGAGGAGATTGAACGCCTCATCGTCTTCCAGGAACTTACTCCCGGCTCACTTGTCTCCGAGGCGGTCCTGATGGAGAAGACCGGCCTGGGCCGGACCCCGGTGCGGGAGGCCCTGCAGCAGTTGGCCCGGAACCGGCTCGTGGAGATCCACCCCAACAAAGGCGTACTCGTCCCACCCGCCTCGGTAGAAGCCCAGTTAAGGATGCTCGAACTCCGGCGGGTACTAGAAGCCCTGGCGGTGCGTCTGGCCTGTGAAGCCGCAACCAGCCTTGAGCGCAACGCAATGCAGGAAATGGTTCAGCTGCTCGAGGCAGACCGCTTCACGCTCAGGCAGTACCTGGACACAGTCAAGGAAACCCACCAGATGATCGTCGCCGCGAGCCATAACGAATACCTCGCCGACGCCATGGCCCCCCTCCAAGGACTCTCGCGCCGATTCTGGATCACCCACGTCCGGGACGAACAAGCCGAAGTCAGCCAGGGATCACGCCTACACGCCCAAATCCTCCGCGCCATACTCAACAGCGAAACAGAGGACGCCGAAAAAGCAAGCCATGCCCTCAACGACTACCTCGTAGAGTTCGCCTACCGAACTGTGCGCGCACGCGTGGAAAGCCGCTAGCCAGCACCAGCCTTCGATGGCAGAGGTCGGGGAAGCCTGGCGAATCGCTCGAAAGCACCGCTCTTAGGGCTCCTCCCGGGCCGATTTGCGAACGCCGATAATTGACCTTATGTAAAGCTGTACTCTGCGTCTCCCACGAAGTGCAGCATTCCGGCGGTTTGCGCAGGTTCAACGCATGCGCTGGGTTCTGACAACTTACCTTGGTTTTTCCGCACCACCATGTACACTCTCGACGTGATCAGTGCGGTAAAGGAACTGGGGAAACGCTATCTTCCGATAACGCCTAGTGCTGCGCTCGTCTGGACTGTTTTGATCCTCTCAGTGATCTGCGGATTTGGCTTACTGATCAGCGTCGGCGGTGGCATGCCCAATCTTTTCAGTGGCTTTTTGGGTGCAGCGTTGGGAGGCGCCGCTGCGCTTGTTGCCGTAATTGCCTCTCTACGCTCGCTTAGGCGACAGCTGGCTCACCAAGAGCAGGAAAATGCCAAGCAACGGGAGCGTGACGGCTTGGTTCGTCTAATGGCAGCCTTTGGTGCGTTGGAAGGATCTATTGAGCAGGGCAACTTTGCCGATCACCGGAAAGGCCGACGTGACAGGACGATGGATGGGGTTGAGCTGGCCACCGCACAACTGCACATGCAGCTTCTTTACCCTGACCCCCCATTTTTGTATGTAGTAAGGCTTTGGCAATGGTGGTTGAGCCAGCGCGCCTACCACTATTGGCGTCTCCGTGACGGCGATGTTCAGGCGAAATACGAGTACGAAACGAGTAACGCTTTATCTCATATCGGGTCTATGGCTGGCTTTGTGGCCGAAAAACTCGCCGCCTACGGTCGCAGTACTGATCAGGGTGCCCGTAAGGCTATCGTCCGAGAACTAGCCGAAGAAGTGTCTCGTGTCGGACTGCGAAAGAGCCGATGGGATGTTCCCTCTAATCGGCCCTTCAGGGCGGACGACTGGATTTGGAAGGACATTCAGCATCCCCCTGTCGGTTGAACCTCTTGCGGTCGGCGATCCTTGCTCATGCACATCTTTGGCGAAACGCTCGACTTTAGAGCAGGTATTTAGTTTATTGCGATGGCCGTCGCCTACACGTAGGGCTGCGCGCATTGCGTCCGGCCCAGGGGCATCCCTCTTGTTCAGCCGCTGCGGAACCGCATGCAGAAACTGACCAGCTTCCACGCATCCACCGGCAAACCTCTGCGGGGACGGGGCTCACAAGACTCACAGGGACTCACAGCGTGATCCCGGCCAGCAACGAGTCTTGACGGCTCTGCCGGATGCCCGGACACTCAATTCCACGCAGCAAGGGTTGGAGGCGGCCATGGTTGGTCAACGGATCGGTTATGTACGGGTCAGCACACTTGAACAGAACGAGAAACGCCAACTCGAAGGCCAGGTTCTCGATCGAGTATTCACAGACAAAGCTTCCGGCAGGGATACTGCACGGCCCCAGCTGACAGAACTGCTTCGGTTCGCCCGCGACGGGGACACAATCGTTGTGCACAGCATGGACCGTTTGGCTCGGAACCTCGACGACCTGCGTGCACTCGTCCAAGGACTCACCCGACGAGGGGTACGAGTCGAGTTCATCAAAGAGCAGCTCGTCTTCACCGGCGAGGACTCCCCCATGGCCAATCTCATGCTCTCGGTTATGGGTGCCTTCGCTGAATTTGAACGCTCCCTCATCAGAGAACGCCAGCGGGAAGGTATTGCCCTAGCCCAGCAGCGCGGCGTTTACAAGGGACGAAAAAGGACTCTGACGCAGGAACGGGCGGCCGAGCTGGTTCAACGCGCCGCCAGCGGGATCCCTAAAGTGGTCCTCGCCCGCGATTACGGAATCAGCCGAGAAACGGTTTACCAATACATCCGCCTCGCGAATGGAGTGACCCCAAAGCCTCTTCCTCCTACGCAGCTCCTATAGCTGGGATACTCGACCAACAAAACGTCGGTTATTGGCTATTTGCACGGACGGGGGAGAACCCCGAAAGGCCCTGTTTCCGGCAATTACCCGTGCTCGTCGTTTGCCGCCGCCCGTCGCCTAAGCGTTTCGATGTAGTCCCCACGGATTACGCTCCGGGTGCGCGGCCGCTTACCGCCATTGATGTCTCGGACGTACTGTGCCAGGCGCTCCGGGTTCTTCCCGGACCAGCCATGAGCGAGGGCCCAGCCCTGGATCGCGTCCGCGTCCATGGGGATGCCAGCGTCACGTAGGGCAAGCAGGACGCCGACCACCTGGTCTTTTTCGAATCCCGCCGAGATCGTGTTGTTGTGGTTGACAGTCAGCGTCAGACCTTTGAGTGCCTCGATCAGGACGGGGTCGAGGCCGGGGCCCGCCTCTTCGTCCGCCCACGCGGAGCCGTCGCCTAGGATGACTGGCTTTGTGGCAGCGACCCAGGGACGCAGGCGGTCGTTCCAGCTGATGACGCACAGGGCCTTTACTCCACTTGAGTAGCGCACCAGCTCGCCTATTTCCTGCATATCGGGCCAAGCCATGAGCACCGGTCCGACACCGGCAGGTACGCCTCCCCCGCGCCCGGTGATGTGCTCGACATCTTGGTGCCTCTGCACAAAAGAGTCCAGAACCGGCCGGTTTTTGAGGTTGGACTTGAGGTGGGTCCATACGGAGATCGTGTCGCCAGCCTTCGCGTGCTGCAAACACCAACCAATGGCCGCCTTGATGCCTTCGTCATCGTTACTGGCAACAGCGGTCGGGTAGTCAGCGTTTCGGTCGAACATCAATGCCCCCTCGTTAAGTTCAGGGCACTATCCTATGAGTCCGAACCGGAGCAGTCGCCGTATGACGCCTCACGCCCTGTCACCTTAACGACAATCAAACTTCGTCCCACACTGGACTGTCGTAAAGGCTGGCTATCCGCCAACACAAGGCGTTAGCTTCCGACACCGGAAGATGGTGGTCGGTGTTGTGCGCAAACTTATTCCGAACGAACGTATACACCGTACGCAAGCGGGTGACCACGATTCTCCGATAGGTGGAGTCGATGCCGGCTTGCTCCAGGCGTGAATCAATTAGGGAGATCAACGCCCTTCCGTACTTGTCTGTATTTAGCCGACGTTTGAGCATTGACTCGAGCTTGACAGTGGCCTCCCTCACTGCCGTATCAGCGAATCCCAGTTTCAAGAGGGTAGAAATGCGGCTCAGATCCGGTCCTAAGGTCAAGGCGTCCCGAAGGAATTCCTCCATCCTGGCCCAGCCTTCGTCGGTAACCCTGATCCGGGTCGCGTCCTCTCTGATGAGAGGCCACGTCGTCTCGTACTCGCTAAAGGAATCCTCGGGATCACGCGGCTCCACAACTGACTCCGGGATCGGCACTAAAGTGCCATCGGCCGCCTCGAAAAAGAGCCCTTCGCCCTCACCAACAGCGTTCATCCATCTGCGATGGCGCCACTCGTCAATGCTTCCCCAGGAGAGTCCTTCGCTTTCGATGAGGCCTTTATCCTGTAGGGATTTCAGGTCATCATGCCACGCAGCAGCGTAAAGATCGTGCGCTATATCCCGGCGCCGCGGCTCCACCACGAGCAGCAGGACCTGGTCGATGTCGTCAACAACGAGTAGGTCCGTACCGTGCGGGTACTGGCAGAGATCGAGCAGTGCGTTCAATTCGCCTGGTGGCCCTTGGTAGTAGGGCCAGTCAGCGTGATGGCCGTCGGCATCTCTACCGTCAGCAAGGGCCCATTCAGCCCCATTTCCGCTGTAGCCTAGCCAATATTTCGAGGGCGCGTCATCCATGGGATACAGCGTATCCGCGTCAACTCGGTTCGAAGCGGCAGGTTGACGATGGTCAATTATCGGCGTTTGAAAATGTCCGGGGGAGGGCCCGAAAAGGGGCCGGTTTTACCTGTCGAATAGGGTCCCTGCCGGCCCCAGATCTACCGGCGCGAGGAAGGCCAATAGAAGGTCTCCCACCGCCACGGCGGGCGATACAGGGACTCCCTGACAGTGGCATGAGTCCATCTCGTTCATGGCAACGTGTTGTCCCAATGGTCGCGCCAGTTTCCGAACAATCCATAGGTCGCGTTTGCAGACGGATCACGCCAATGCCGACTGCTCGTCGGTAGGGTCGGCAGCCGGTCCTCGTCCTGGGCGGACGTGGAGGTGCCTTGGCGCTGGTTTGCCGAAGGATTCGGGCTTTTCCCCTGTACGGAAGTTGGCTTCACACATAGCGGTTGCTCCACGGCCTGCACAGGAGCCAGCCTCTTCGGAAGATCCTTTCTCAGCCACTTGATGTACTCAAGGTCCCTGCCGACATCTTTGAAACCCGGTGTGCCTTTGTGGATCCGGGAAAGGTCTAGCAGATCGGTCTCCATCCAGTACCTCCTGAGAAATGTCTCTGCTCCGGGATATTCCATGCCTTGTGCCATGATTAGCGCGTGGCCGGCTTCTACTAGCAGCTGTAGTCTGGCCAATTCTCGGTCGGCAGGGACAGCTGTCCTGCCGTAGACATCGGCCACGGCACTCCACGTGTTGAGCAGTGCGTCGAGAAGATATTCGTCCTTCAGCGTTTGGCGCACCTTTGAGCTGCTGAGCTCCAGAATGTCCAGGACCAACCCGTTGGGCATCGTGGCGGAGTGCTCGCGGCTAAGTCTCAGGAAGGCGTCGACTCTTGCGGCTGTAATGCCATAAGCCCTCAGCCAGGTGAGAGTCGCTTGGGACTGCCCGGCACGCTGCCGACGCTCCTTGATGAAAGTCGCCGCGGTCCAGTTGATGAAGAGTGCATATGGGTGTGACTTCATGATTACCTCCAGTGTTTGAAGGCGTTTGCGACGCCTGGATGTTCGAAAAGCGCGAAAGAAAAAGGACCGTCCAGAGGACGGTCCTTCGAGGGGGGATTATTTTGATGCTGGCTTGGGGCGAAGAGGCCGCCTCCTTTCTGTACTTAAAAAGAAGAACCCCTGCGGTTGCAGAGGTTCAAAGGTTATTCAGGCAGTAGGCCGGTCCGCCCTTACATATTCAACGGCCGCGATGGCGCGGTCTGCAGCCTAGCTCCTTGGAATGCCGATAAGAATCACGATAGCTGGTCGTGTCAAAAGTTTCGGTTACGCGGAGCAGCGTACGTTCCTACCTTTTACCGAGGTTAGCAGTCGGTCCAAACCTAACCGACGACGCATGCCACCAGCAGTGCTGTTACCCGCACCCGAAAAGAAAAGACCCCTGCCGCAAGCAGAGGTCCCTCTTGAGCTATCTCCATATTCATACGACTTCCGTGACAGTCGCAAAAGGGAAGGCCTGTTCGTATCTCTCTAGATTACCAAGCACACCAAATTACGTGGTCACGCATACCCCAAGGGCCGGTTCATCACAACACACTCAAACGTCACCCACTCCCCCAGCTTTACGGAATATCCATTATCGGCTATTAAAGTACGGGAGTAGAAGTAGCTGCGACAACTCCCGTCCGTCAACGAATTCAACGTTTCCGCAGGTCAACCGGCCTTTGCTGGAGTCGCTTGTCCCTGGCGCCATTGCCGAGTTTGCCATCCGATCGCTTAGGGCTGTAGGTTTCCTGCATCTAATGCATGTTTCCATGGTTTAGGGGTCGTTGTGCGTGGTGCCGTTCCGGGTTTCGTCCCGCGGATGCTGGTGGATCCGGACATTGGGCTGTTCCGGGCTGATGAGCGGGTTTTCACGGCCATGCTTGATGGCTGGCGGGCGCAGATGCTGGCACGCGGCCTCACGACACAGACGATCGAGCAGCGCTGCCAGCTGCTGGAACGCTTTCAGCGGTTTACGGGTGACTTTCCGTGGCAATGGCGCCCGGCTGACATTGATGACTTCCTGGCCGATCTGCGCTCCGGCGAGAAACCGATCAGCCTGAAGACGTTGCGCTCGTACAGCAACGCCGTGGCAATGTTCTGCTCTTACCTGACGCATCCTGGCTACGGGTGGGGCGAGTTCTGCGAACGGACATTTGGCGATATTCCGAGCCAGATCTGCTTCGAGTGGAACATGCCCAGGCATACCACCGATGATGCCGTCCCGACGAAGAAACGGTCCTTCACCAAGGCGGAACTGCAGCGGCTGTTCGACTACATCGATGACCTTGTCGACAGGGAATATGCCGCCGGCAGCAAACGCTGGCTGCCACTGTTCCGGGACTCGGTGGCATTCAAGGTCTGTTATGCCTACGGGCTTCGCCGACGCGAAATGACCATGCTGGACTTGGAAGACTTCGGCCCGAACCCGCACGTTAGCGACTACGGCCGGTTCGGAGCAGTCCAGGTTCGATTCGCCAAAGGCACGGCAGGCTCAGGACCCAGACGACGCACCGTCTTGACCGTGCCGGAGTTCGACTGGGTCGTGGACCAGCTCAAGACTTGGACAATCGGCGGGATGCGCCAGCAGTTCCCGACGGCTGAACGGTCCTCGGCTCTTTGGCCGAGCGAGCGTGGGGCCCGAATGTCGCTGGGCTCCTTCGGGGATGCGTTCGCCGCTGCACGGGATGCCGTCGGCCTGCCACAGGAGCTGGGCCTGCATTGCCTCAGACATTCCTACGTGACCCACCTGATCGAAGCCGGTTACGACGCCGCCTTCGTGCAGACTCAGGTTGGCCACTCCTATGCTTCGACGACCGGGCTCTACACCTCGGTATCGTCGGACTTCAAGCAGAAAACCGTGCAGCAGATGATTGCACGTCGCATCGCGAACTTGGAGGACCCAGATGTCTGAACAGCGCCGGATCGGCTACCGCTGGAACTTGCGAGCCCTGATGGCAAAGCAGAACCTGTGGAAGACCACCGAACTGATGCCGCTCCTGAAATCCCGTGGCATCAACCTCTCCGAAAGCCAGGTTTATAGGTTGGTCACGTCCACGCCGGAGCGCATTCCGGCCAGGACCTTCGCGGCGCTCTGCGACATTCTGGACTGCACACCAAACGACCTGTTCGAACCATTCGTTGAGATGCGCGCCGCAGCGACAGCCAACGCCCCGAAACGCAGCGAAGACCTAGGCATTCAACCAGGCAACCCGATCGCTCGACGGGTCCGACTCGTCGCTTCCGAGGACGGTGAGTAGGCCGCGCAAAGCAGAGGACCCGATCCGGTGGCCGGTCCCCTGCGGCCGCTGCGGCCAGCACCACCAAACCGTCGCCCGGTGGCCGGACGGTGGAGTCTGCGGCTATTGCTATCAGCAGGCAAAACGCACCCGGGGAGTCTGCGAATGCGGACACGAAGGTGTCCTGCCGGGAATTATCGATGAGCAGCCGGCATGCCGCAGCTGCTCGGGCGTTCGGCTCAACGTCGACTGCGAGGGCTGCGGCGCCGAAGACGAACTCTATACCGGTGGACGCTGCTGGACCTGCGTCCTCGGCGACGTCGTAGACAACCTGCTTACCAACCCGGACACGGGGTCCATGGCCACGGAATTGATCCCACTGGCAGCTGCACTGAAGTCGATGAAGCGGGCCAACAGCGGCATGACCTGGATCCGACAAAAGCACGTCACGGCCTTCCTGCGAACCCTCGCGGCCGCACCCGCAATCAGCCACGAAATCTTCGACGAACTACCCGACTCACGCACCCGCGAATACGTCCGAGGACTCCTCATCGAACACGGGGTACTCCCCCAACGTGATGCTTTCCTGTTGCGATACGACAGCTGGGCCGCGCAAGCCTTGGAACGCGTCAGTGACCCGCAGAACCTTGACGTGGCCCGCCGCTACATCCGATGGCATCACCAACGACGCATGAATCTCATGGATGAAGTCACCCGCGGCACCTACCTTCGTGCCAAGCAGGAAGTCACCGTCGCCATCGACCTCCTGAACTGGCTCACCAGTCATGACGTCAAACTTTCGGAACTGCAGCAGTCCCACCTTGATGTTTGGCAAGCCGAGGGGCCGACGACCAGACGCATCGCTGGGCGCTTCCTCAAATGGGCCATCAATACCAAGGCCGCCCCACTTGGGCTCACCATCGTCCCGCACCGCCGCGGCACCAGCCCAAGACTCGCCAAGCCCGGACAAGACCAAGCGCTCAAACAAGTCATCCACGACAACGGTCTGGAGACGCGTGACAGGGCCGCCGCGATCCTCATCCTTTTCTTCGGACAACAGGCTGAAAAACATCGCACGGCTAACCTGGGACGACGTGACCATCACCGAAGAACTGGTCACCATCCAGCTCGGGACAATCCAGATCGGACTGCCGGATCCACTGGACAAGCCGTGGCGCGAACTCTCTGCGAACCCAGGTCACGACCTGACCGCCTCGCACCCCAACACCAGATGGGTGTTCCGCGGAGCCTCTCCCGGACGACACATCCATCCCGGACACCTCACGACCCGTCTCGGCAAGTTGTTCAGCACACGGGCGGCGAGGCTCGGTACTCTCCACGAACTCACCAAGCTCGCACCCGTGGCCATCATTGCCGAGACCTTGGGATATTCCCCCACGACCATCGAGCGCCACGCCATAGACTCGGCCGCCGCTTACGCCCAATACATGGCGGCGGCCCACCAACAGCGAACGAGTCAGACCGTTCGAGCTTCTGATGGAGAATGAGGTCATGAATGAGGTGGCAATCGGACATCAGGGCGCGCTCAACTTCCGCGTTGAAGGGACACTTCGCAGCCCGGACGGCACTATAGATAACCTGACGGTCACCGCGGAACTGCAAGGACTTCGAGCCAGCAAAAATGTCTACGATTTCGACGGCTGGTCGGGGCTGCTGTCCTTTTTCGAGGAGCTCGCACTCAATTGGCGAGGCTGGGACGGGAACAAAAACTTCGACTCTCTGGAGGGAGATTTTCGGCTGTCCGCGAAGCACGACGGACACGTCCGGCTCTCCCTCGAGCTCGGGGAGCTCGACCGCCCGACTCCATGGGCGGCCAAGGGAGAACTCACATTAGATCCCGGCGAAGAACTGACTGAAGCAGTGGAGGCACTCCGGGAATTGCTGGCCGCCCCAAAACCGTGAGCTTCTGGAATTACTCCTCAGCCCTGGGACAGATTCTCATCACCTTCTCGGACAGGGCAGGTACTCCCGGCTCACGAATACCCGCCTCTGCCAGTTTCCTATGACTGTCGTGTATATGAGCCAGAACGACGTCTTGTGGCACGCCTTGAAGAGTTGGTGGGGTGCGGTGACGTAGGCGTACGACGGGAAGGACTCTTGGCGTAGATCGCGAAACAAGGTGACTACGCGTGTCACGGTGTGCCATTTACTCGACGATCTCACCAGAGTTTTCGTAAGCGGCGATCTTGTTGATCCTGCGCTTGTGGCGTTCGTCGTTGCTGAATGGCTCTTCCAAGAAAGCCTCGACCAACGCGGTTGCCTCAGCTACCGAATGCTGTCGACCGCCGAGCGCTAAGACGTTAGCCTCGTTGTGCTGCCGGGCCAGGACTGCTGTTGAGTGATTCCATGCGAGTGCCGCTCGGATGCCCTTGACCTTGTTGGCAGCGATTTGCTCGCCATTGCCTGAGCCGCCAAGGACTATTCCCAGGGCATGTTTCCCGGACTCCTGGTCGGCAACTACGGCGAGGGCGGCACGGATGCAGAACGCCGGGTAGTCATCCTGAGGGTCATACTGCAGCGGGCCATGGTCAACAACGTCATGGCCTTTAGCCGTCAAATGATTTACGAGATGCGCGCTCAGCTGCATTCCCGCATGGTCAGTGGCTATATGGATACGAGGAAAGCTTGCTGTGGCTGCCACGCCGTACACTCCAATTGTCTGTTCGCGGTTAATTTCTGTTCTCTGGATAGCACCTTGGATCTGCCGCCAGAGTAAGTGGCGAAATCCATTTCCTACTTTCACGTGGACATGGGCAGCGCGGGGGTGGTAGTGCTGTTGCGCTGAATAATCTTTGGTTCCATCTCCAGCGTCCGCGGTCCTTCCGTACCGCCCAGTGCCCTGAGCATCATGTCCATGCACCGCCGGCCGAGTTCTTCGAAGTCCTGCCCGATGGTGGTCAGCGGGGGGCTGAAGTAGGCGGCTTCGGGCTGGTCGTCGAAGCCCACCACGGAAACGTCCCGTGGCACTTTGATCCGGGCCTCATTCAGGGCACGCAGCACCCCGAGGGCCATCTGGTCGTTGCCCACAAAAAGGGCCGTGGCCCGGCGGGTGACCGCCACCCGCCGGCCGATCTCATACCCGCTGCCGGCACTCCAGTCCCCCTCGATCATGAGATCGGCGTCCAGTCCGGCCGCAGCCAGGGCGCACCGCCAGCCGTCCGCGCGCGCGACCGCGTCAATCCAGTCCTGCGGCCCTGCCACATGTCCGATCCTGGTGTGCCCCAACTGGATCAGATGCTGCACGGCCAGCTCGGCTCCACGGCGCTGGTCCACCTTAACCCCGCAAACCGCATCGTTTCCGACAGGTCCCACTGCCACCACAGGCACCCCGACAGGCAGTGCGGCCAGCGCTGCCGGCGTCTCCAGGTGCGGAACAATCACCACGATCCCGTCCACCGACTGGTCCATGAAGTGCCGGACGGCAGCCAGGATCGCGTCCCGGTTGACCTCCCGAAGGGCAGCTACGCTGACGAAATAGCCGGCGTCCCTTGCAGCACGTTCCACCCCCAGCAGCGTGTTGGCTGGCCCATACTGCGAGAACTCGCTGGCCAGGACCCCGATGGTCTGCGAGCACCGGGTGACCAGGCTCCGGGCAGCTGTGTTGCGGCGGTACCCTAGCTGCGCAATCGCCGCCTCCACCCTCTCCCTGGTACCCGCACTAACATTCGGGTGTTTATTGACCACCCGTGACACCGTCTGGTGCGACACCCCGGCCAGCTCCGCTACATCCTCAAGCCTCGGCCGCCGCACCATCTCTGGTCAGATCCCCCCGGCCAGCTTGTAGTAGGCCGCGTTCCAGTTCAGGTCTTTCTTGAACTGGCGGATGGTGGTGCCTTCGTCGATGGTGAGCAGTTCGGTCTTAGCGATCTCCGCGAAGTCCTCGAACACATCCATCCCCACCTGGGTGGAGAGCACGGTGTGGTGCGCGGCGCCGGCGGTGAGCCAGGCGGCGGCGGACGTGGCGAAGTCCGGCTTCGGCTCCCACAAGGCGCGGGCCACGGGCAGGTTGGGCAGCGGCTGGTCCAGGGGAACCACGTCGACGGCGTTGGCCACCAGGCGGAAGCGGTCCCGCATGTCGGACAGGGCGACGACGACACCCGGGGAGGCATCGGCGTCGAACACCAGGCGGACCGGGTCTTCCTTGCCGCCGATGCCCAGCGGGTGGATTTCCAGGCGCGGCTTGGAGGCGGTGAGGGAGGGGCAGACCTCGAGCATGTGGGCGCCCAGGATCTTCTCGGACCCCGGTTCCAGGTGGTACGTGTAGTCCTCCATCAGGGAGGCGCCGCCGGGCAGGCCGGCACCCATCACCTTCGCGGCGCGCACCAGGATGGCGGTCTTCCAGTCGCCCTCAGCGCCGAAGCCGTACCCGGCGGCCATGAGCCGCTGCACGGCCAGGCCGGGAAGCTGGCGGAGCGCACCCAGGTCCTCGAAGGAGGTGGTGAAAGCGGCGGAGCCGTTGGCTTCGAGGAAGCTGCGCAGGCCCAGTTCGATCCGGGCGCCGTACCGCAGCGATTCATGCCTGGCCGCGCCTGCGCGGAGCTCCGGCACCACGTCGTACAGGTCCGTATATTCCGCCACCAGGGCGTCGACGTCGGCCTCCGCCGCGCCGTGCACGGCGTCCGCGAGCTCGTTGACGGACCACGTGTTGACCGCGACGCCGAAGCGCAGCTCAGCCTCGGTCTTGTCGCCTTCGGTCACGGCGACGTTGCGCATGTTGTCACCGAAGCGGGTCAGCTTCAGGGTGCGAACGGCGGCCCAGCCGGCGGCGGCGCGCTGCCAGGAACCCACCTGGCGTGCCACCTCGGGATTGGAGACATGCCCGACGACGGTCTTCCGGGCGATGCCCAGGCGGGACTGGATGTACCCGAACTCGCGGTCGCCGTGCGCGGCTTGGTTCAGGTTCATGAAGTCGAAGTCGATGTCCGCCCAGGGCAGGTCGCGGTTGGCCTGGGTGTGCAGGTGCAGCAGTGGCTTGCGCAGCAGGTCCAGGCCGGAGATCCACATCTTGGCAGGGCTGAAGGTGTGCATCCAGGCCGTCACGCCGATGACCGAGTCATCCGAGTTTGCCTCCAGGGCGGTGCGGCGGATGGCATCGGAATCGGTCAGGACCGGCTTCCACACGATCCGCACGGGGACTGTGGAGGAGGCGTTCAGCTGGTTCGCGATCTCCTGCGACTGGGCGGCCACCTGCTTGAGGACTTCCTCGCCGTAGAGGTGCTGGCTGCCGGTAAGGAACCATACCTCGTAGCCGTCAAGGGAGGTGTTTGCTGCGGTGCTCATGGATTCTCCTGGAAAAAGTTCTCGGGCCTGTTATTGGCCGTAGACGTTCTGGTAACGGGCGTAGAGGGAGTCGATGTGGTCCTGGTTGATGGGCAGGGGCTCACCGAGCTGCCGGGCGACGTGCACGGTGCGGGCCACTTCCTCGCACATCACGGCCGCCTTCACGGCGGACCGGGCATCTTTGCCGATGGTAAACGGGCCGTGGTTCTGCATCAGGACCGCCGGTGAGTTCGAGTTTTTCAGTGTCTCCACGATGCCGTGGCCGATCGAGTCATCCCCGATCAACGCGAACGGGCCCACCGGAATGGAACCGCCGAACTCGTCCCCCATCATGGTCAGCACGCACGGGATGGCCTCACCGCGGGCTGCCCAGGCGGTGGCGTAGGTGGAATGCGTGTGCACCACACCACCCACCTCGGGCATATGCCGGTACACGTAGGCATGCGCTGCAGTGTCCGAGGACGGCGACAGGGCCGGGTTGCCCCAGTCGCCGTGGTTGTTTCCCGACACCGGGACGCCGTGGAGGTCGGTGACAATCATCTGCTCCGGGGTCAGGTCCTGGTAGGAGACTCCGGAGGGCTTGATCACCATCAGGTCGGTACCTGGCACCCGCGCCGAAATGTTCCCTGCCGTCCACACCACCAGCCCGTACCGGGTCAGCTCGGCGTGCAGGGCGCACACTTCCTCACGGATCCGGGCAATGGTCTGCAGGATCGCCGGGGTTACACCGGTTCCGGCGGTCATGCGGACACCTCCACGCCACTTGCGGTCCGTGAACCGGACGTTTGGACAACCGTGCCGGCGGCCTTGCGCTGGATGGCCTTCAGCCGGTGCATCACGTCATTGCTGCCGCGGCCGAAGTAGTCGTGCAGCGTCTTGTACTCCTGGAACAGTTCGTCGTAAGCGGCCACGTTGTCCGGGATCGGGGTGTACACCTCGCCGGGTTCGGCCCCCATGGCGGCGGCGGCTTCGCGGATGTCCGCGTAGGCGCCCGAGGCTACGGCGGCGTGGATCGCCGAGCCCAGGGCCGGGCCCTGCTCGGAGCCGATGGTGGATAGCTGCAGGGCGGTAGCGTCCGCATAGATCTGCATGAGGAGCTTGTTCTTGAGCAGGCCGCCGGCGACGATGAATTCCTTAACCGGGACACCGGCGTCACGGAACGCATCCACGATGGTGCGGGTACCGAACGCTGTGGCTTCGAGCAGCGCCCGGTAGGTGTCCTCCGGCTTGGTGGCCAGTGTCTGGCCCACCACGATGCCGGAGAGCTCGTGGTCCACCAGGACCGAGCGGTTGCCCGAGTGCCAGTCCAGTGCAATGAGGCCGTGCTCCCCGATGGCCTGCCGCGAGGCCAGTTCGGTGAGGTACTCGTGGATTCCCAGGCCCGCATCCTTGGCGGCCTGGTGGTATTCGGGCGGGACGCCGTTCTTGGTGAACCAGCCGAAGATGTCGCCGACGCCGGACTGGCCGGCCTCGTAGCCCCACAGCCCGGGCACGATGCCTCCGTCTACTGCCCCACACATGCCGGGTACCTCGCGCAGTTCGGTACCGTTCATGACGTGGCAGGTGGAGGTTCCCATGATGGCAACCAGTTGGCCGGAGTCCACTGCCTTTGCTGCCGGGGCGGTGACGTGCGCGTCAACGTTTCCCACGGCGACGGCGATTCCCTCCGGCAGGCCGGTCCATGCAGCAGCCTCCGCGGTGAGAGTGCCCGCTGCGTCACCCAGCCGACCGATGGTGTGCTCCAGCTTGGAGCTGACGAAGTCCTTGAAGTCCGGATTCAGGGCCGCGAGGAAATCCTCCGACGGGTACCGGCCGTCCTGGTAAATGCCCTTATACCCGGCGGTGCAGGCGTTGCGGACGTAGCGGCCGCACAGCTGCCAGACGATCCAGTCGGCCGCCTCCACCCAATGGTCCATGGCGGCGTAGGCCTCCGGATCCTCTTCCAGCAGCTGCAGGCCCTTGGCGAACTCCCATTCCGAGGAGATCAGTCCTCCGTAGCGCGGCAGCCAGTCCTCACCCCGCTCGGCAGCGAGCCGGTTGATCCGGTCAGCCTGCCCCTGCGCAGCATGGTGGCGCCAGAGCTTTACATAGGCGTGCGGGCGGTTGGCGAAGGCGGGCAGTTCGTTCAAGGGAGTCCCGTCAGCCTTCACCGGCACCATGGTGCAGGCAGTGAAATCCGTGGCAATCCCGACGACGGCAGCGGGATCGATCCCCGCATCAACAACTGCCGCGGGGACAGCCTTGCGCAGGACATCCCGGTAATCGTTGGGCACCTGAAGTGCCCATTCGCCGGGAAGCCGGGCGCCGTCGTCGCCCGCTGTGTCCTGGGGCAGGGCATCGGTGACCACCGCGTGTGGATAGTCGTGGACCGCACTCCCAAGTTCCTTGCCATCGCGGACCCGCACCACCACGGCACGGCCCGAAAGGGTTCCATAGTCCACCCCGACAACGCAGTAGTCGGCGCTTTCGATTGCGTCCATAAGAAGTTTCTCCGTTCGATTAGAGGAAGTTATTTGTTATCGCTAACACCAAGTGTGGGAATCATCGAGCCCATGCGGCTGCTGTGGGCCGGGGAAGTTCGGGTGGGCGTCAGGTTCCGGGAGGCCGGAACACCACACAGAAAAGGGCGAGTGCGGAAAGGAGTGCAGTGCCAGCGGCCAACATTGAGGTCGCTTCCGTGTTTGGCGGCATCTCTTCCGTATTGATGCCTCGAACAGCGCTACGAAAACGGCCCTTTCGCGTCGCGCTGATTACTGCCGCCAGTGCAACTGCCGCTCCGGTGAGGATGCCAATGTACCAATAGTGGAGTGGAAGCCAGCGCAGAAAAGCACACGCGATGACGAATAGGGACAGCGCAGTGCGCCTCCAGGCGAGGTCTGTGCGTTCTGGCTGGAGACCGCTGTCCTGATGGGCGGGGTGATGTTTGACCGGGGCCATGATCTAGGTCCACCTGGCAAGGAAGACAGAAATTAGGGTTGCGGTCACAACGGCGGCTCCCCCGGCAAGGAGTGGGGCGATCCAAGGTAACGGTAGTGGTGTTCCCCGCCGCATTGCACGCTCTATGTTGAGCCATCGAAAGAATGAGCCGCCTCCAAGGAGCAGGGCCAGGGCGAAAAGAAGCAGGGCGATCGTCTTGTGGATTGCAGGACTAAGGAAGCCAGCCAAGAAGGCGTCGACTGCGACCCCTCCTGCGAGAAGGGCGAGTGAAGTGCGTATCCATGCAAGGAAGGTTCGTTCATTTGCCAAACTGAAACGCGGGTCCGGTTCGCTGCCACCGGACAGCAGCAGGGTTGAAAGCCTGCCTCGGGCTGGCCTTGGCAGGGTTGAGTTGTTGTTGGGCAAGGTGGAAAGGCTTTCTCGGGCAAGCGGCGGGCGGTCAATTACAAGCGACGGTGCGGAATCCGCAGTTTCCGGTCGATGAATCAGGTGTGTTCGCGGTCCTGGCAGCAACCCGGTACCGGTTGCAATAAGAGTCGTGGCAGAGGTATGAGCCGCCGCGCATGACGCGGCCAGCTCCTATTGTTGGTCCTTGCGGGTTAACCCGCGGCGAATTGCGGTAGTACTTGGGGAGAAACCAGTCGCTGCACCACTCCCACACGTTTCCGGCGACTTCGTATAGGCCAAAGCCGTTCGGCGGGAATGAGCGGACGGGGGCAGTACCAAGGTAGCCGTCGTCAAGGGTGTTGTTCGTAGGGAAGGTTCCCTGCCAAATATTGCAGCGGTGGTCGCCGTCGGGAGCAAGATCGTTTCCCCAGGCGTAGCGTTTGCCCGCGAGTCCACCCCTGGCAGCGTATTCCCATTCCGCTTCTGTGGGTAAGCGACGGCCCGCCCAGCCGCAGTAAGCCAGCGCATCGTTGTGTGAGATGTGGACTGCCGGGTGATCCGGAATTGTCTTCCAGCTTGAGCCTGGTCCTGTTGGTTGGGCCCAGTACGCCCCGCGAATATTCAGCCACCAGGGAGCCGCGGGAGCGGCCGCAAGGACGTCGTCTCTGCTGGCGGTTGACAGCGTGTGAAAGACGGCGGAGCACCCGAATTGTTCCGCCTCCGTTCGGTAACCGGTAGCTAGGACGAACACGGAGAACATCCGATTTGTCACTGTTGTGGCATCGATTCTGAAGTCGTTCAAACTCACTTCATGGACCGGGGTTTCACCGTCGGCCACATAGCCTTCTCCAAAGGCATCGCCCATCATAAATGTGCCGCCGGGGATCGCTAAGTCCACATGAGCCGGCAACTCTGGCTTGCTCTTGAGGCTAGGCAGTGCGAGCCTTTCCGACGTGCGGTCGGTGGATCTGGAAGGCGTGCAGCACCCTGAGTGCGATGGCGAACAGGCGCCGGCGTCGGCACTGATGTTCATTGACGTGCGCTGGACCCGAATGGGTTCGGGCATATGACTCAGCCTTTCAGGTCTCAACGTTTGGGCTACTTCCGGCAGGAAGGTCTTTGATGCCGGTCACCTACGCGGGAATTTACACACGCTTTAGACAGCGAATGCTTCGTAGGCGTCGCCGACGTGTAGGCCAGGTGAAGGGCAACTTGCCGCTTTCGCCTCCACCTGGCCTACAAGGGGGTGTTAGGGATTTGCGAGTGTGACTGTTGATGGAACGGTGAAGTACTGACCGTACGTTGGGCTTGTTGGTGTTACGGCGTCCTCCCCTGTTGCGGTCGTCTTGGTTACCGCCAGATGCACGGTCTGTTGTGCCACGCCGGTGGGCCGAATGAAGTCGAAGCTGTGAGTGGCGCCGGTGCCTGTGACATTGGTCAGCGACGTGTTCGAGGACAAGTCCATTCCAATTTGGACTGTAGGAACGGCGGAGGCGTCGGGGAACTGTAAGCGGACGATATTCGGGAACGTCTTTCCAGTGTCGGGGTGGACGTGGATTCCGGTCGCCGAGTAGTTGTCCGTGTTGCCGCCAATGACTCCGCTCACCACTGATTCACCGGCACCGGGGCGGTCATCCCCGGATGTCTGCCGTATGTAACCGTTGACGTTGATATTGCTGACAGTGACGTTGCCTTGTGATTGCCCAGGCGACCATCCAAATTGGACAGCGGCGCCGCTGTTTTGAAGATCGACGCGGATATTTGAGGCCGATGCTCCGCTTAGTTTGGGCTTGATGGCGTCGTCAGCGACCTTGAGGTAGGACTTGGTGAGGCTTCCATTCGCGCCAATTTCAAACGCCCCGCCCCCACTGCCTCCAGGGCGGCTGGAGGAGACGCCAAATCCCGGGTTGACCACGATCATGTTTGTCATGACACCGCTCATGTTGCCCTGCAGGGGGCGCACAGCATTTTGCCCATCGCCGAAGATCGTGAAGTTGTGAAGGTTGATGGTGGCGTTGTTCGCCGACGATGCCTGAATTACCGAGTCGGGGTTTGAGGGCTGGCTGGTGTTGGGGACAAAGACGCCGACCAGTGCACTGGTGGTGTATCCGGGGGCGTTAACCGTGCCGCTGGCTCCGACGCTTACGGTGCCGTTGTCTCCGCCGGCCCGATTGTTGAAAAATGCGGCTCGCTTCGTCTGGGTGTTGACGTCGAGGTCGTCGTAGTCCTTGTTGGTTCCGTAGATATTGACGGTGCCGGCACTCGCGCTCACTCGGATGTTGGCTGCGACGATACCGTCGATGCGGTAGTCGCCAGGCTTGGCCAGAACCAGCGTCCGGATGCTGCTTAGCCATTGGACGCCGTCGGCGTCGCCGGAAGCGTTGTCGTTGTTGAACGCAGAGAGGCCGCCGGCTTGGATGATGGTCGGGGTGAGCGCAGAAGCCGGTGTCGCAGCGCTGAGACCTGACGCTGCAAGGAGGACGAGTCCTGCTGTGATGCTGGCTGTTCGTTTATTTCCCATGAGTTCTGAATTCCTGTTCAGTTGGCTGCGACGGTCACGCGCGGAGAAACGGAGAAGTATGGTGCGTAAGTTGGGTCGGTCGGGGTGATTTGAACGGTTCCGGTTGGGGTCTGCTGGGTTGCATTCAGCTGAACGGTCTGTTGGGTGAGTCCGTCGGGGCGGATGAACACGAAGCTGTGGGTTGCCCCTTTTCCGTTGACATTGGTGAATGTCGTGTTGGCGGCCAAGTCGAGTTGAAGCTGGATGTTGGGGATTGCTGGGTCCTGGGGGAATTGCAGGCGCACGATATTCGGGAAGGTTTTTCCTTCGTCCGGTTGTACGTGAATCCCCGTAGCCGTGTAGTTGTCTTCATTTCCGCCGATGACTCCACCGATGACACTTTCGCCCGCGCCGGGGCGTGTGTCGCCGTTGGCGGTTTGTTTCAGCCAGCCGTTCACGGTGACGTCGGTGACGGTAGCGTTTCCTTCGGCTTGAATGGGTGACCATCCGAACTGCACGGCTGCTCCGCTTTCCTGGAGCTGTACCCTGATGGCTTTGGCCTGGGATCCTGTCATTTTGGGTTTGATGGCGTCGTCGCCGACTTTGAGGAAGCTGTTCTGCAGAAGCCCATTGGTTCCGATCTCGACTCCGCCGCCTCCACTTCCACGTGGACGGCTGCTGGAAACTCCAAACGGGGGTGTGATGACGACCAAGTCCGACATGACTCCGTCAACGTTTCCGTAGAGGGGGCGCACTGCGTTTTGGCCGTCGCCAAGAATGGTGAAATTGTGCAGATTGATCGTGGCCTGATTGGTTTGGGAGGCCTGGATTACTGAGTCGGGGTTGGTCGGGTCGATGGGATTGTTGATGAAGACGCCCGTTAAAACACTTGACCGGTAACCGGGAGCATCGACGTCCCCATCAGGTCCTACTGCGACGTTTCCTTGATCGCCGCCTTTGCGCATGTTGAAGAACGAAGCCCGCTCGGTCTCGGTGTCGAAGTCCTGATCGGAGACGTTTTTGTTGACACCGTAGATGTTCACGGTTCCCGGAGCCGAATCGATACGAATGTTCGCTGCGACGACGCCGGCGATCTTGTAGTTTCCAGGCTGGTTGATCACCAGCGTATGAAGGTCAGGAAGCCATTGAACTCCATCCTGGTCCCCGGCTTCGTTATCCCGGTTGAAGGAGGCAAGGTTTCCTTGGGTGAAGGTAGTGTGCACTCCCGTTTCGGATGAGTGAGGCGGAGGATCAGTGAGCGCAACGGCTGCGGTGGCTGTACCAAATGGAATTACGGAGGTTAGAGAAAAAGCGGTGATGCAGGCAAATCGTCTGGTTTTGCGCATGGCAAACGCCTCTCTGCGTCTTCGACGCGATTCCCGTTAGGTGATTCCTAAACGTGGTCTTTGGGTGCCGGGCCCGTGCTTCCCCGGACAATGAGCTTGGCTTTGGGTGCGGCGGATTCGCCTGGAGCGCCGACGAGTGCACGGACGGCCGCGGAACCCAGGTTGACGAAATCCTGGTCGATGGTCGTTAGACCCGGTTCCCAGAACTCCGCGTGCGGGTGGTTATCAAAACCGATGACGCTGATGTCTTCAGGCACCCGCTTCCCGGAGGTCTGAAATGCACGGATGACGCCGAAGGCGATTTCATCATTGCCGCAAAGGACGGCGGTGGCAGTGGGATCTCGGACGAGGTCCAGCCCAGCGTCAAAACCAGAACGGATGGTCCACGCGGCTGTGATAATTCCGGGAATCGGCGCGCCGGCATCTTCAAGAGCTTCCTGCCAGCCGGAGGTACGGCCAATAAGTTCAGGAGTTGGGTGTGTGGCAACGTAGTGAACAGTGCGATGCCCGAGAGCAAGAAGGTATTCAGTGGCCTTTCGGCCGCCCTCATAGTCGTCTAAACGAACCTGCGGGTGCTCCTGATCCAAGTGGGATGTCACGGCAAGTGAGTTGATGTCATTCCTGATCAAGCCAAGGGCACGGCGGGCAGTGGGGTCGAAGTCAATCACCAGCACACCTGCCGTTGGCTGGCTGGTTGCCAGATCTATGGTGCGCTCAAGATCACCGCTGGCAGCCCCATCCAGCACCGTTATCGCAACCATGTACCCCAAATCGCGGCCCGCCTGCTCAATCCCCTGCAGAGTATTGGCATAGCCCAGGCGGGTCGTGTTTGTGGTCAGGACAGAAATTAGGGACTTCTTCCCTCCACCGAGTTGTCGTGCGGCGCCGTTGGGCCGGTAATCCAGCTCATGGATCGCCCTTTCGACGGCCTCGCGTTTAGCAGCGCTGACTGGCGTGGACCCGGTCAAATATCTCGAGACCGTCGGGATGGACACTCCAGCCAAGGCCGCGACATCGCTGATGGTCGCCCTCCGCGCAACCTGCGCCGATACCGTCATGTCTGCTCCCTTTGTTAGCGCCACTGCCTCCGACAGCCACTCTACGGGACGAAAACCGGTTTTGAAAGCAATTTCATGAAATTGCTTTCAAAGCCCTTACGCCTGTGCTAGCTTGGGCTTCAGTTGCTCACTGGTGTGATCTAGCAGACATTGGTGAAAGTGCTTTCAGGTTGATCCATTCCCCAGACCAAACTCGAAACAGAAGGAATAACGATGAAGTTATCGAGGCTTATAGCTGCGGCTGCCGCCGGCGTTATTGCGTTGACCGGTATGACTGCGTGCTCGAATTCGGCGTCCGCCCCCGCCTCTGACGAGGAGGTGACTCTTACCTACAGCATGTGGCAGCAGGACCAGGTGGCTACCTTCGAGAAGATGTTCGATGAGTTCCACAAGGAGAACCCGAAGATCAACGTCAAGATCCAGTTGACGGGCTTCGCGCAGTATTTCTCCAAACTGCAAAATGAGGCTAGTAACGACACGCTTCCCGACGTCTTCTGGCTCAACCCCTACAACTTCCCGTTGTATGCATCGCAGGGAGTGATTGCACCGATCGACGAGAAGGTTAAAGCCTCCGGCTTTGACGCCAGCCAGATCCCGGAGAACATGCGGGACATCTACACCTGGGATCAGAAGCTGTACTCGCTGCCGAACAACCGCGACGCCATCACTGTCTGGTACAACAAGAAGCTGTTCGATGCCGCCGGCATTGCCTACCCTGATCCCTCCTGGACGTGGGACGACTTTCGTTCCATCGCCAAGAAGCTGACGAATAAGTCAGCTGGAGTATGGGGAACGGCATCCTCTCTGGACCAGGGGCACGTGTCGGTGCAGACGACCGTTCCTCAGGCCGGCGGCTATGTGCTCTCAGAGGATAAGACCAAAACAGGGTTTGGCGAAAAGGAAGCACAGCAGGGAATTCAGTTCTGGACAGACCTCGTCGCGGACGGTTCCTCCCCAACGCTGTCCGACCTCGCGCAAACAGACATGAACAGTCTGTTCCTCTCCGGCAAGATGGGCATGCTGTACCAGGGCTCATGGTTTGCTAGCCAGTACGGTCAGACGCAGTTGGCAAAGGACGGATCCATCGGTGTCGTCACCGTCCCGCACGGACCCAAGAGCAACGGAACGCCCAGTTCTTCACTCGGCAACGTTATGCCGGCCAAAGCCAAACACCCGGAAGAGTCCTACAAACTCATCCAGTTCCTGGGCTCTAAGACCGCCGCCGAAATCTACTCCAAGGACGGTATCGGACTCACTGCTTACCCCTCGACCGACAGCAACTACGTCGGCAAATTCAATGGCCTCTTTGATCTCAAGCCCGTCACGGCAGCCGTGGAGGAAGCCTTCCCCCTGCCCGCCTCACTGAATTCATCAGCGTGGCTTAAATCCATCGTGGATGACCTCACGCCGGCTTTCGAACAGAAGGCATCAGTCGCAGACGCGTCAGCAAAGCTCGCGAAGGACATGCAGGGCCAGCTGGATCAAGAAAAGAACCTCAAGAAGTAGAAGACTATGACGTCTACCCCATTACTAGAACCAAGGCGACGAAATCCGCGAAAGGCCCGGCGTCAGGAAGCCATAGCAGGCCTGCTGTTCATCGCCCCGCTTTTCGCCGGCGTGACCGTCCTGAACTTCTACCCGATCGTGCGCAACACCTACCTGTCGCTGACAAAGACAGGCGTCTTTACGGGCGAGACTTTTATCTGGTTAGACCAGTACATAAAGCTCTTCCAAGATCCACAGATGTGGCAAGCAGTCCTCAACACGCTCCTGTACGGTGTTATCGGGCTGCTTGGAATCCCCATCTCTGTGGTCATCGCGGGGCTGTTGAATCGACCGGGACTGCGCTTCCAAAGCGGATACCGCGTCCTGTACTTCCTTCCCGTTGTGACGATGCCTGTTGCCATCGCGATGATCTGGAAGCTCCTCTACAACGGCGACTACGGCCTGATTAATCAGTTTCTCGGTATCTTCGGTGCGCCTAACATCCAGTGGCTGACAGATCCCCGGTTTGTCATCGCGGCCATCGGCCTGGTGGGGGTCTGGGCCTCAATCGGTCACCACGTTGTTCTGATCCTTGCCGGGCTGCAGGGCGTACCGGATGAATTGCTCGAGGCCGCCACCCTTGATGGCGCAAGTCCCATGCGACGGTTTTTCTCCATCAGCGTCCCGATAACCAGCCCCACGATTTTCCTGGTATCGGTACTGACGGTCATCGGCTCCCTGCAGACGTTTGACCTGGTATTCATCATGATGGGACCGGCAAACCCCGCCATCGAATCCGCGCAAACCATTGTCTACTACTTCTACGAACACGGTGTGATCCTCCATGACCGCGGCTACGCCGCAGCAATCGTCACTATCCTGCTGCTGCTGACCATGAGTCTGACTGCCGTCCAGTTCGCCCTGCAGAAACGGTGGGTCCACTATGAGTCTTGATCTCCCAACCAGGCGTTCTACTGTCTTGCCAAGCGCAGAGAATGCTGCGCAGCGTACAAGGCGCCGTAACGGCATGTTTTGGACCCATGCCGCGTTGATTCTCGGCGCTGTGGTGATGTGTTTTCCGTTCCTGTGGCAGGTACTTACGTCGTTCAAGACCATTGACGAAGCGCTTCTTGTGCCTCCTCAGTTGCTCCCCGCGCAGTGGAATTTCACCAATTACGAGAAGGCACTTACCGCGCTTCCATTCGGGGCGCTGGTCGCCAACTCGGTGGCCTCTGTCCTCGTGCGGACCGCGTTCCAGGTAGCGTTCTGTTCAATGGCTGGCTATGCGTTTGCGCGGCTGCGGTTCCCCTTCCGGAACACGCTCTTCCTGGCATTGCTGGCCATCATGATGGTGCCGCGGGAACTGTATATGCTCCCGCAAACGGAGATCATGAAGGGCCTCGGACTGCTCAACACCGTTCCTGGACTTATAGCTCCCGGACTGTTTAGCGCCTTCGGAACGTTCCTAATGCGCCAATTTTTCCGGAGCCTCCCGCCGTCGCTGGAAGAGGCGGCAAAGCTGGACGGTGCAGGGTTCTTCCGCACCTTTTTCTCCATCATGATGCCGCTGGCCCGGCCCGGAATGATCGCACTCGCCATTTTCACGGCCCTGTTTTCCTGGAATGAACTGCTCTGGCCACTGGTCGTCAACTCCGGAACGGACAAACTGAACCTTTCGGCGGGGCTTTCGACCCTCATCGGCCAAGGCATTACCGATTACCCGATGCTCATGGCCGGATCGTTCATTGCAGAGCTGCCAATGGTTATCTTGTTCCTGGTCCTGCAGCGGCGTTTCATCTCCGGCATTGCCTTCACGGGAACACGTTAGTGGCACTCCCCCATGCTCCCGAAAGGAACAAATGAACACGAACGTCCTGATCTTCATGACAGATCAACAGCGCGGAGCAACCGTACTGCCCGAACATCGCCTTAAAGCAAGGACTCCCTTTCTAGACGCATTCCGGCAACGCGCGGCAACGTTTGCCCGGTCATACACTCCGTCGCCGCATTGCTGTCCCTCACGAGCCAGCTTCTTCACCGGCCTCTACCCGTCAGAACACGGTGTATGGAACAACGTCAACCTCACGAATGCGTTCAGCAGAGGGCCTCGGGAAGGGACAGCCTATTGGTCCAGCTCCTTCATTCGCGCGGGATATGAGCTCGCAATCAGCGGCAAGTGGCATGTCAGCAATGCCCAACGGCCGTCTGAACTCGGGTGGCGGGAACTTATGGTCTCCCCGCCCATGCCGCCAAAGCCCTGCACCCTGGAGGGCCAGCGGGATCTCGCCCGCGCCCAGGAAATCCGCAACGACTGGAAAGGCCCCAGCCCTAGCAGCCCGCAGGACCGGATCGACGGCGAAATTATCCGCCCCGGATTTCCCCAGTACATCCACTACGGAGTCAAGGAACATCCCTGGCAGGACGATGCCGTCGTGGACCAGGCAGAAGCCTACATTCGGGGTGAAGCCGGCACCGGCGACAAGCCCTGGCTGCTCTACGTCGGCACCATGGGACCGCACGACCCGTACACTCCCCCACAACGGTTCCTGGACATGTACAACCTTGACGACATCGAGCTGCCTGAAAACTTCGCCGATCCCATGGCGGACAAGCCAACCATGTACCGGCGGACACGTGACCGCTTTGACCAACTCTCCGAAAGGGAGCAGCGGGAGACCATCCGTCACTACCTGGCCTTCTGCAGTTACGAAGACTACCTGTTCGGGCGTCTGCTCGACGCCCTGGACGAAAGCGGAGCCAGCGATAACACCGCAGTCCTGTACCTCTCCGACCACGGCGACTACACCGGGGATCACGGACTGTGGTGCAAAGGACTGCCATCTTTCGAATCCGCCTACCACATCCCTACAGTCATCAGCTGGCCGGGAATGCCGACGGAAGTGCAGGGCACCATCTGCAATTCAAAAATTTCGCTAGTAGACATGGGGCCGACACTGCTCGACATGTCCGGCCTCGAACCAACGACACCTATGTCCGGGATATCGCTCGCCCCCCTGCTTACCGGCAAGCACCAAGGGGAGATCCGCGACGAGCTGTTCTTCCAATCCAACGGAAATGAAGCGTACGGCATCCAACGAATCGTTGTGACCGACCGATGGAAGCTCGTATGCAACCTGTTTGACGACGATGAGCTTTACGACCTGGGAACAGATCCCGACGAAATGAACAACCTGCTGCACACCCGCACCGACGCCAGGAGGACCGAGGTCGGCCCCCTCGACGTCATCCCCGAAAACCTCCACGCCGTCGTCAAAGAGCTTTATCAGCGGGTATGGAACAACGCTCTCCGCTACAACGACGAAATTTTCAACCAATACATTTTCACGGCGCTTTCCTCCTACGGGCCCACGATCGTGGACCAGGCCCAAGCCCATAACGCCTGACATGAACGCAGAACAGAAAGACTCAAGGAACGAAACAATGACCCTCGCACAAACACCGCCACGGGGATGGAACAGCTGGGACTCCTACGGAGCGAGCATAAATGAGGACGAGTTCCTCGCGAACGCCCACGTCCTCGCCACGGAACTCCTTCCCTTCGGATGGGACACAGCCGTAGTAGACATTCAGTGGTACGAACCCCACGCCAAGGACTCCTTTTACCGCCCGTTCGTTCCTCTGGAAATGGACGAGTACTCCCGGCTCATCCCTGCCGGGGTTCGCTTTCCCTCCGCTTCTGGGACTGAGGGTTTCGCGCCTCTGGCACGTAAAACCCATGAACTTGGCCTGAAATTCGGGATCCACATTATGCGCGGGATCCCCCGCCAGGCGGTACATCAGGGAACTGCCATCGAAGGGACAGACGTCACCGCACGCGATATCGCAGCCCGAGCCGACATCTGCACCTGGAACACCGACATGTACGGGATCGACGCCAGCAAGCCCGGTGCCCAGGAATACTACGACTCGCTCTTCCGTCTCTACGCCTCTTGGGGAGTTGACTTCGTCAAAGTCGATGACATCCTCCTTCCCTACCACCAGGGAGAAATCACCCTGATACGCCGGGCAATCGAACGCTGCGGCAGACCGATGGTCCTCAGCCTCTCCTGCGGACCCACCGAGGTGGAGCAAGCCGGGCATCTGATTGCCAACGCCGAGATGTGGCGCACCACAGCTGATTTCTGGGACCGGTGGGCAGACCTTCACGAGGCATTCGATACCTGTGCACGATGGGCTCCCCATGCAGGACCGGGGCACTGGCCGGACGCTGATATGCTCCCCCTTGGCTACATCGGACTTCGGTCGGGAGACGGCGGAATCAGGGACCGCCACACACGCTTTACACGCGCTGAACAAAGAACCCTCATGAGTCTTTGGGCCATTGCCGGCTCACCCCTCATGCTGGGCTCGGACTTGACCCGTCTCGATGACTGGACAAAATCTCTGCTGACCAATGAAGCAGTTCTAGATGTAAACGCACGCGGACGCAACGCACGAGAAGTGACACGTGAGAACAACGTCGTGATCTGGGCCGCCAACCTGGACGACAACCAGGTTGTCGGCGTGTTCAACCTCGACAAAGAAGACCGCACTATCGCCCTCGACCCAGCAATCTTCGATATCAAAGACCTCACCTCTGCGGAAGACCTCTGGAACGGGAAGAGCGCCCTCACCAACGCTGCCGCAGCGATTCAAGTAGATGTTCCCGCCCATGGCGGAACACTGATTCGCATCTCCTGAGTCAAGGCCGGGGGCGGCGACCCCTGCCGACCGTCCCCGGCATCTGACATCAACAGAGCTCCGACTCAGCTATGCGCTTCCCACGGAAACCGGCCGCGGGTCGTGGTGAGGAAAGAATCTATGAAAAACGCCAACAGCGCTCCAGACCGACGCAGCACGATGAAGCCAAGGACATCATCAACTAGTTCTAAAAGCGGGAACCAGAGCGCGGAACAACCCGATCTAGTCATAACTATCAAGGCGATCGATCGGGCCACCAGAGACCGTGATCTTGAAGCGGCCGAACGCGTCGCAATAGCCCATGCCGTTGCCCATAAAACGAGGGGAGTTCTGATCCTCCGTCACAGTCCAGAGCTGTTCACCGTGCAGCTCAGCGATGAGGTTCCCTACGGACAAACACGGGAGCGGAACCTCCAGTCACAGTCCTGACCAAGTGTCAGTACCACTAATCAAAAGCCAAGGCAACTGGAGTTAAGCCGCTGCTGCACCCTTGAACTCGATCAGATGCGCCTCTGCTCAGGGCGGATTCCGGGTGATTGATCACCTGTTGAAAAGACTGGCATCCGAACCCATTCAAGGTTGAGTGCGCTTCCGGTGCCTATGGCTAGGGCCAACATGGCGAATATCTCAGCATTGACCCAGAGTTCAAATCCCTCAGCGGCATTCAAAAGCACCCGACCTTCCACTCCTTCAGCGGCCAGCCATACGGCAGAGTTATCAGGCATGGCCTGTTGGACACGTGCCAGTCGTATCGGCTGGCCCCCTCTTCGCACCTCAACCGTCACCCCCACCAGCTGGCTCCATTCTGAGTACCGAAACACGCACTTATCCTTTTCTGAGAACAAAAAGAGGACGAAGTTGGCTGACAGTACGACTGTCTGACAGGCTGTCTAACATTGGTATCGTCCTGGTTTTTGGTGGGAAGGGGACACGGATTATGAGCGTCAAGCGGATAACGGTCACGGAGCAGCTGATTAATGAGGTACGGGCGCAGATCCTCCGCCGGGAAATGCTTCCGGGCCAGCCCGTAACCGAGGATGCGATTGCGGCAAAGATGGGTGTTTCGCGGCCGACCATGCGCCACGCGTTGGTGGCTTTGGAGAGTGAAGGCCTGCTGAGCAGAAGCGCCACCAACCGGGTTCTTCGGGTCACTCAGCTCTCGGCAGCAGACATCCGCCAGGCCTATCGTGCGCGCCGTGTGTTGGAGCTGTCAGGTATAGATGCCGTGGCCGATGCACCTCAAGCGAGACTTGACGACTTCTGGCGGGTTATCTCCGAGATAGAGCAGGCTGTGGCAGGTGAAACGGCAGACATCCAAGTGACCTCAGATTTCAAGATGCATGAATCGATTGTGGACCTGCTCGACTCTCCCGATTTGTCAGCGCTGGAGCTTCAGTTGCTGACCAGGCTCCGCCTCACCGCCATCGATTTGGCCTACGAAGATGAGTGGCAGTCTCTGATTACCGCGAACAGGCGTCTGTGTGAACTGATTACAACACGACAAGTGGCAGAGGCAAGGAAAGAACTGGGTCGGCGGCTGGCTGAATCGGAAAGGCTTGCTCTTCAATCTGTTCGCCAGCCGTAGTCTTGACATGAGTGAGCGGCCGGCGCCCATCGCATGGATGCGGGCCGGCCACTATTCATGCAACGTAGGACGTTATTTCGGCTACATCCAATCCTGCGAGTTCGAGTTTCTCTAGCGTGCGTCCCTCTTTTCGGAAGTCAACCCTGATGAGGGATGAAGCTAGTTCGATAACGGCGTCCATCAGGGGTGTCTGCACGTTGACGGCCCTGCCGAATTCCGACAGCGGGACGAGTCCTGTCGCTACGTCTTCGGTCAGGTAGCGGGTTTGCAGGTTGGTGGGTCCGGAGATGCCACGGTATGCGTTGTTTCCGTGCACGGCCTCATACAGGTTCTCGGAGTCCCGCCCGTAGCTGTCTTTGTACCACTGGGCTAATGACTGGACGGTGACTCCGAAGGCTTTTGCTATCTCCAGGCGCTCGTTGTCCAGTTGCTCCACGAGGGTTGCCACTGCTGGGGTGATGCCCTCCAAGTAGTACTGGAACGGGGAGCCGGCGTCGCAGCGTGCGGCGTTCAAGACGGTGGGCAGCGGGTGCATCATGGCGTTGATGTTCGTCAGGCTGGTGCAGAGGACGTTATCCACGGCGCTAAATTGGGGCAGGGCGAAGCTGATCTGTTCTTGTGCCCAGCTGGTCATTGACGCGGGAACACAGGCGAAGTCCATTGTTTCCTTGATGGCATTGACAGTCACATCGCCGGGGGCATCGCTGCGGCAGGTGAAAAGCATATTGCTGGTCTCACCCACGGTTGCCTCGGCTCCTCCGTGCCTGCGGAGGATACTCCGGAACTCCAGCGCCCCTCCGGTGGCACCTGGGTTGAGGATGACCAGCTGACCCTTTGTGAGGTGGGCAGACATTTTCTCCGCCAGGGATGCGTGATACATGGCGGGGATCACGACCAGGATCACGTCAGCGCCTCGAATAGCGGCACCTAAATCTGGTGTCAGCAGGTCAATGACGGCAGTTCCGCACAGTCCGTCACCGTGCGCGGTGATGCTGCCCCTCGTCTTGATCTGTTCGATGCGTTGGGGATCGACGTCCCATGCCTGGACGCTTTGTCCTTTCAGGCTGAGGTAAGCGGCGAACGCGTGGCCTCCGTTGCCGAGGCCGAGCACTGCGTATGTCTTTTGATCAGTCATTGGTCTTTGTTCCTTGAAGTTAGAAGGGGCCGACGCGAAGCATCTCGGCGATCATTGCCAGCACGATCACGGTGCCGAGCAGGATCACGGTCAGTGGCCAGATGAACCGGAACCATTTGCCGAAGGGGACGCGGGCGAGACCGAGCGCGGCCATCAGAACGGAGTAGCTCGGTAGGATCAGGTTCGTAATGCCGTCCCCGAATTGGTAGGCAATCACGGCGGTTTGCCGCTGGACCTCAAGCAGGTCGGCCAGCGGGGTCATGATGGGCATCGTGACGACCGCCATGGCGGAGGAACTGGGGATTACGAGGTTGATCAGGCTCTGGACCACGACCATGAGTCCCGGCACAAGGATTCCGGGAACGGCCGCCAGGGGCTGAACCAGTGCATTAATTAGGGAGTCAATAACCTGACCCTGCTCAAGGATGATCTGTACCGCTCGAGCGAATCCGACCAGGAGGGCTGCGAACAGTAGCTGCCGCGAGCCGTCAATGAATCCATCGGCGATTTCGCTGGCTTTGAGCCTGGAAGCAAGACCGATCAGGAGTCCCACGAGGATGAAGTAGCCGGTCAGCTGGGGAAGGCCCCATTTCCAAACGAGCATGGATACAACCATGAAGACAATTGCCAGGCCAAAGATGATGAGAGAGGCCTTCTGCCGGCCGGTCATGACGATGCTCTGGGGATCTTCGGGCATCTCGACGTCGCTGAAGTCGAGATGGGAAACAAGACTCTTGGAAGGGTCCTTCTTGATCTTTGATGCGTAACGGAAGATGTATACCGCCGTAATGCAGAACAGAACCACAGCAGCTATGATCCGGAACCAACTGCCTGAGTACAGGGGCAGCTCGGCAATGTTCTGAGCGATGGCTACGTTGAAGGGGCCTGTGACCGAACCGGCGTATCCAATGGCCGTAGCGCATACTACGACAGCGACAGCCAAAAGGGCGTCGTAACCCATGGCAATCGCTAGCATCACCATGAACGGCACGAAGATGATTCCCTGCTCGGCGAAACCGAAGGAAGCCGAGCAAGCAAACAAAACGGCGAAGATGAAGATGAACGACCACTTTTCGTACGCCTTCCCATGGAACCGGGTGATGACTTTCGCCATCAAAGCCGTCACACCTCCACCTTGACTCAACAACCCGAAGCAGCCGCCGACGGCAAGGATGAAGAAGATGATCGAACTGGCCGAGACCAGCCCGCTCTGGATGTGAAGGAAAACGTCCCACGGTCCAACAGGGGTCTGTTCCACAGCGTGATACGTGCCCGGTACCACCGCTTTGACGTTAGTCGATGGATTGATCTGACGGTCGAAAACTCCGGCAGGAATCAGCCACGTCGCGATTGCGGCCAAGACGATGATCACGGCTACAACGACGTAGGCGTTCAAATCTCCGCGCGGCTGTTGTTGCTCCCGATCTGTTTGCACGACTTCGCTCGTGAAACTTTCTGTGCTCATTGGGTCTGCCTTTTCAAAGCGTATTGGGTTCAGTTGGCAGTCGTGAGCCACGTCACGTCCTAGCCAGTCCTGAGTATACTGTCAGACAGTTTTACAGGTGTCAATGACGCCTTGGAGGGAGAGCTGAATGCTGCAGTCTGCGGGCACGAGCACACTCAAATGCCCATCCATGCACACCCCAACCTGACGTCAGATTCCCCTAGATTTCTGTCGGGTTAAGATCCAAATCCGCCTTTCAGCACACGCTCGGAAGATGGTCTTCGACCCCAACCGGACCTTTGGTTCAGCTAACATCACTGCCTGAAGCAAGTCTGGACCAGGGGGTGTTTATGACGTTGGCGGCTGCTCCAAGGTGACCGCCAACCAGCGATCGTGCCCCGGTTCTACCAACTTGTAGCCAGCCTTCCGGAACGCATCGTCGAAGAACGTCAGGTCTAGTTCGACGTCATGCTGTACGGGAGTTCCACCGTCCCGAGAACGCGTCCAAGGGCGCACGGGACAATCAGAGCAAGGTTCAGGGCCGCACTCCCGGCAGTACGCCACGCCACGAATTCAGCGGCCGCACGCATTTTCCAAATTGCGTCCTCGGAAGAATTGCGCTCAAAATGCAATAATCGGAGGGACGTAGCATGTCGGTGGGAACACCGATTACTGACTTAATCTGCTGAAATTGGGGGACTACCATGAACGTTGGATCGGAAGGTTTGATCCAGTTGGGCGTATGGGAGGTGCATCCTCAAACACTCAAGGCTACTGGCGTCGCTTGGGAGGACGTAGTGGCTGGACGCATCCCAAAAGAAATCAACGGCCACCTTCCGCCCAAGGCTGGAAAGGATTTCCCGTCGATGGGCTGGCGGGTGGTTGATACCCGGATAGAGCCCTGGTCCGATGAGGTCCTTATCCTAGGTGCTCCATCCACAGCGGAGCTCGGACGATGGGTGCTGACCCAACTTGCCCGGGGCGATGACGGCTGGTACTTCGCCTCACCGATGAACTGTCTTCCGGTTCCAAGTCGAGAACATCGCCGCCAAGGGCTGCGATTGCAGTGGGCGCAAGAGCGCTTTACTCGGTCGCGGCAACACCCACGGCCCCTAGACGTGGTTCTATCCAATGATTCAGACACTCCGTGGTTTCCCACAGAGCTGGACACCGAGCACGTACAAGGGGTGGTCTTTAACAATGCTGGCCAGCGACTCGGGACGGGATGGTTTGCGCATGGACAGGCAGAGCGGCTACCAGAGCTTCACCCGGGTCAGCGGCTGACCCTCCCCGTAGTTTGGGAAAACGAAGTCTTCGAGAAGCTTGCAATCGGCCAATACCAGATAGCCGCTCACTTGGTAGCTCTAAACTTACGTACTGGTGCAGAAGCCGGTTTGACCATATCATGAAGGTCAACAATCAAACCGACCTCGGCTTATCCAGCCTTACCTCTACTGGGTTTCCTGCGAGCTAATTGAATCGAGTTACGTCAAGAAACGGCTTCCATTTCAGGACCACGAAGTCGTACCGTTGCTGGCAATCGAATACTCTCGACCGCTCCACTGTTTTTGGAATGTGGCCGCGAAGTTTTTGAATGCAAAAACGTACGTGGGGTGATAGACCTCCCCCATAGTTCCACCGGACCAATTTTCGCCCAAAATCGTGCGGTACATGACTTCGTTGGTGGTTGTGGCATTCGCACAATTCTGCCAGCTGTGGATATTGTCATCAATATTGAATAGCCCATCATGGGTCGTATAGCAGTTTGAAGACGAGATCAGGATTGGCGAACCGGAAGTAACAGTGAAATCCCCACTAAGAGCGAATTCTAGGTTGCCGACGATTGTCATCCTCCACTCGACGTCCACTGTTCCTGCGGGGCGGCACATGCCAGTACTGCTACTGCAATACTCGTATGTAATGGTGTCCTTCACGTCAAGAGTAGGACCCACAACCGTCCCAACCCCACCAGCATTCATTAGAACGGGCTTCTGAGCCTTCAGAACGTCTTTTTAGCTTCCTTTGACGGCGCGTTTCGAAATTTCTGTACAATCTCCTGTATTTTTTTCTGTGAATTATCAGACCTGTGCGTTCCTCGCCGTTGAACGAATTCTTCGACGGAATCAACGGGAACTCCCATTTGCAACTGCTGGATGACTCCGTTGACAACCGGGTCCTCCCCCGCTGAAACCACAGCGGTTATGCATTCGCCATCATTGACTTCCGTAACGCTGCAAGAATCTTCGAACGGGCTTGTGCTAGAAGCATTTGCAGGAAGAGCTGCACTTGCAAAGAGCAAGAACGCAGCGGCAGCGCTAGATAGAGAACGCAGCGCAAAGTGTTTCATTAATCATTCCCCCAATAGTGATCAATCATTTCTTGAAACTCTCGGAGCATAGCTATTTAATAACGCAAGCTCAAGTCAAGTGGAAGTCCAAGGCGTTGCATTCGCGTAAAGAATGACCGGTCGTTAGAAGCGCTATCGAACCCTCACGGGGAGCTCATGTAGGCTGCCTCTGCAGAGGGAGATCGCGTGCATCAATTGTTGAATACGCTGCGAGCCTTATTCCATGGCAAAAGAGACAGTCGTTCTGCTGGAAGATGATATCGACGGCTCGGAAGCCAACGAAACGATATCGTTCGCCCTCGACGGCAGCAAATACGAGGTTGACCTCAATGAGGGGCACGCCAACGAATTGCGTGAAGTCCTTTCCCGCTTTACCAGTGCCGGCCGCCAGGTGTCTGGCGGCCGTGGGCGAGGCCGTAGTAGGTCGTCGCAGGGCGGCACTGACGTAAAGGCTGTGCGGATGTGGCTGAGAACGGCATCCAGGTGAACACCCGGGGACGTATCCAAGCGGAAGTCGTAGAGCAGTACGAAGCCGCAGACTAGAAGCTAAGCAGAACCAATCGGGGCCGGAATCTATGACTGATTTCGGCCCCGATTTCTTTTGGGCCCTATCTTTCCTGTGGCCGTTAGACCGGAATGGTTCGTACGTCCGGGAACCAGCCGGCTGGGGCTTTCTTTGGTTCGAGGTGTTCGGGGTCGCGGTGCTTTTGCATGTCGCATTTGTAGAAGGGGCCGCGCGGGTCGAGGAGGACGCTCATGTGGTGGTCAGCATGGTCCCGCCACCAGACGCTCATGCCGGTGGCTCCGTCGAGTCTCAGGTGCTCCCAAGCCCGCCATAGCCCTTCGACACGGGAGACGACTTCCGGGTGGAAATACCATTCGGTGCACCATTTCGCAGCGCGGCCGTCCACGTCACGGACGTAGGTGGGCAGCAGCTGCTCGTGCAGGAATTCCTCGGCCGATCCGTAAACCAGCTGCGGGGGTTTCTGCTGCTCGCCATCATCAGCGCCAGCTTCCTGTGCGTCCGAGCTGAGAGGTTCACTGAACCGGCCGATCTCGATAGTCATGGCCTACTCCCCTACCCTGTAACCCATGGATTTGCGGCCGCCACGGCTGCCATGGGTACTGGTTCGTCCTCCGGCTGCGGGCTGTACTTCGTGATGGATGCTTCCACGGCCTCCTTGTGCGGCCCCGTGTACCAGGGCATGGTGCGGACCAGGGTGGCTGGGGCGCCGGATGCCAGGATGACGGCGCGGCCGCGGTCCAGCTCGGCGAGGTTGGAGACGTCGAAGATCCGTTCCTTGCTTTCCTGCCGGGAGCGGCTGGACCCGGACTTCCCTGATGAGACGGAGATGTTGATGTAGCTGTAGTCGCCGATCAGGTCTGAGAGGGCGCGGAGGAAGCCTTCTTCGGCGACGCCGCCGCCGTAGACCTTGACGTTCGCGGCGGACCAGATCTTCCGCATGTTCGCCTCGCCCCAGAGCTCGACACCCTGGGACCAGGACTGCAGGATGCCCATGACGATCAGGCCTTTGGAGCCGTAGTGGCTGAACTGGTCCGGTAGGCCGGCCCAGCGGACGACGTTGGCCAGCTCGTCCAGGGCGAACAGGGCAGGCTTGGGCAGGCGGCCGCCGCTGCGCTCGGCTCGCTCTTCCATTGCCTCAGCGATTGCCACCGTCAGCGCGGTGGTCAATGGAGCGGCAGAGCCGGCCCCTTCCTTGGAGAGGATGTAGATGGTCTCCTGGGACGCTGCGAAGGCGTCTGGGTTGAACTGCCGGCGCGCATCACTGGCCACAGTCGCGCCGCCTGTCGGGGCGACCCAGCGGAGGGTGTTGCGGCTCTTGAGGCACTGGATCATCTTTTCGGCGGTGCCGAAGATGCCGTCGCGCTGCTTGTCGGCGAGTTTCAGTGTGGACTCCAGGCCTTTGTACTGCAGTTCGTAGTCATGTTCCCGGAGGATTTCGATGGGTTCTTGGCTGACCTGCTCGGTCACCCACAGGTATACCTGCGTGATCGGTAGGCAGCCCAGTGCTGCAGCCAGGAAGTACGAGCAAAGGATGTCTTCTGCTTTGGGGTCGAAGTAGGCATCGGGCTTTGACCCGGGGACCCGGGAGCCGACTGCGAAGTGCTGGGTGAGCTTGTACGCCTTCTCTTCGTCGGTGACGTAGGACAGGGGGTTCCACCACCAGTCCGGTTCTTCCTGGGCGATCTTCTGCGGGTCGAAAACCCACACCGGGGCGATGGCTTCCCGGACGCCGCGGGTGCCGTCCACCACGTCACGCTTGTTGGACGTTGAGACCACTGCGCCGGGAGCGTCCAGGATCGCGGGCATCACTCGGGAGGTCGACTTGCCGGTCCGGGGTCCCCAGATGTCGAGGCTGAGGTCTTCCCAGGACTGGATGAATTTCTGGCCGGTGGAGACCACCTTGCCGACGACGATGCCGGGGTTGTCCTTGATTCCCAGCCGTTCGGCTTTGGCTTGGGCGCCCTTGTCGGAGAACGCGGCGAGGGACTTTCCTCGGCCGAGGTAGCGGGCGGCTTTGTCTACGCGGGCGCGCTTGGACGCACCCTGCCGCCAAGCCACCAGGACGACGACGGCCAGCGCCAGGACCAACCCGGCCATGACGCAGACGACGACGGTCGCCAGGGTCGGCCAAGGCACTTTGCCCTTGATGAGCCCGGCTATCAGGTCAATGGGGTGGGCCGGCGGCGCGTCGATGCCGGCCATCCAGGACCCGATGTGTGCGGCGGCGTAGGTGCCGCCGCCGAAGACGACGATGAAGCCGATGGCCAACCAGACGAGGGTGGCGTCGCCGAGGCCCATTCCTTTGCGGTTTGGTGCGCTCACAGTACGCCTCCTTCAGCCGGCACGATGGGCGCGGCCAGATACATGATCGGTTCCGGGGAACCGTGCCACTTGGCATCGGTGTCGTTGACCCCGTCTGGGCCGTGCTCCACGGAGGTCAGACCGACCTGGACCGGGATACCCGGGCGGCCGCCGACCTTGATGAGGAACTTCCCGCGCCCGGGCGGTTCGACGTCGACACCGCGGGAGTCCCATGCGGGCGGGTCCTGCCAGGAGATGAGTTTCTGTTGTTCCTGCCGGGACAGCGGGATTGCGGAGGTCAGTAGCGGCATTTCGGAGGCGGGGAGGCCGCCGCAGATGACCATGCCGGAGCGTTCGACGAAGCCGCGGGCCTTCATGCGGTCCTCTTCTGCCGGCAGGGCCAGCAGGTCGGACATGGTGTGGGAGATCATGATCTGCCCGACGCCGACGGACCGGTTGAGACGGGTGAGGGCGTCCACACGGTCGACCATGCCTTTCCCGGCGCGCAGGGCCCGCCACAGCTCATCCAGGACCACGAAATAGTTCCTTCGCGGTTCCAGGCCCGCATCGGCGAGGGCGTTGGCGACGTTTACGGTCCCGAAGCCGTAGGACCAACAAGCCAGCAGCACCGCTGCCTGCAGGTCCGTCTCGGTCTCGTCAATGCTGGAGACATCGAAGACCACGGCCCGGTCATGCTTCATCGGGTTCGTGGTTTGGCGGGAGAAGATTTCGCCGAGCTTCCCGCCCCCGGTCAGGCCCAAGAGGGTTGCTTCCAGCGCCCGGGTTTCCTGGAGGTAGACGTTCATGTCGCCGCGGTCCAGCGCGACCTGGCGCAGTTCGTCCGGGGCGGAGACGATGACGTCCAGCAGGTCCTTCAGGACCGGGACACCGTCGAAGCGTTCATCGAGGACGCGCAGCGCCCGGTCCATGATGGTTTGTTCCTGGTCGGTGGGTGGGTTGTTCCGGCTGATGGTGATGAGGGAGACGACCATGGTCAGGCGCCTGCCGTGGGCGTCGGCGCGGACCCTGGCGGCGTCTTCGTGGTGGCCGCTGTCTTCGAGCAGCTGGGCCGCTTCGACGGCCTGGCCCGGGTCGAGGATGTTCATGTAGCCGACGCCGCGGCCAAGCTTGATGACCTGCCCTCCGAGGGCTTTCACGGCTTTGACGTGCTCGCCTTTGAGGTCGCCCAGGATCAGCGGGTGCACCCCTTGGGCGGAGAGGCCGATGAACATCCGCCGGACCACCGTGGACTTTCCGAGGCCGGGTTTGCCGAGGATGAACGCGGACGGGTTGGAAATCAGGCGTGCGCGCTGGAACCAGCTGATCGGGTCACAGCACACCGTTGCCTGGGTTTCCTCATGCCGGCCCAGGGGGACACCTATCATGGGTGACGATGCGCCCGAAGAGAACGGCCACAGCCCGCAGACCTGAACGGTCGTTCCCCGATACTCCCGCACGGAGGGTAGGAGTTGAGCCATGCCGCCGCCCCGTCCGGTCCAGCCCCGCGAGCCCGGCCCAGCTTCTTTTGACGGGGCTTTTGCTGTCTTTACTGTCTTTGCCTTCTTTGCTGTCAACAGCTTCATGCGGGCCATTAGAGGGCGTCCTTTATCTCGGTGGGCACCATGCTGTGCTTGGGCAGGACCAGCCCCAGGGGCAGTGAGGCTGCGAAGGCGGTGTCCTGGGAGCCGTAGGCGCGGCGTAGCAGCACTCGGGCGGTACCGGAGGTCTGTTCGATGGCGGCAATGGCGTCCGGGAGGCGTTCCTTGTCGGTGACGGTGGCGGTGACGACCATGCCGAAGTTCACCAGGCCTGCACCTTGGGCTTCTTCCTGGGCGGTCTGGGCAGCAGAGCGGGCATCGATCAGTGCCCGGGCTGTTGGGCGGGTGCCGGAGGTGACGCGGACGTTGGCGTTGTTCTGGTCCCGCTCAACGACCGTTGCGGCGCGGGCGGAGTCCATCGGGCGGTACAGCAGGGAGACGCGCTTGCGGTCAATGTCCCCATGCGGGGCCAGCAGCCGGGACAGGACGGAGGAATTTACCGAACCACGGGGAGCGCCGGTCATGGTCCAGGACGCCGAGAAGGCAGAGTCGTGACGGTAGTCGTCCCAGCTTGCCTGGGTCGCGGTCGGACCGACCTCGCCCCAGCTCAGGGACACCGGGGTGCCGGCCGCGTGGGCCTCGTCAATGATCAACGCTGCGGGCGGGTCGTAGGCGATCCGCACGACCTCGCAGAGTTCCTGCGCGGACATGGGCCGGGCGATCCCGGCCCCGGTGGACTGCAGCCGTGCCGAGAGGCCGGGGATCCGGGAGGCCAGGTCGCGGGCGACGTCTTCCGGGGTCCGCTTCTTGGAGCCTGCGCGCAGGGAGGCGTTGAAGGTCAGGGACACCCAGGCGCGGACCGTGGCCGAGCCTTCCGGGTAGGTGTCGACGACCTCATGGAGCATGTCCCTGGCGAACTGCGGAGCGTCCGGGTCGATGTTCATCAAGACCTCATTCCGCAGCCGGTACCCGGAGTCCGGTGCGGTCTCAACAGTCACGGCCGCGGCGTCCAGGCCGGCCTCGTCGGCGAGCCCGGCGAGCCAGCCGCCCCAGTTAGCCACCCAGGCATCGACCTGCTCCGGGTCAACGAGCGAGGCCCCATCGGGTTCGGTGGAGAAAATCACGGTGAAGTGGCTGGTGGCCGGGACGTGCAGCATGGCGAAGGGCCGCTTGTACGAGTCGGTGAACTCGTAGAGGGTCGACTTCGCTGCCAGCCCGGGCAGCTGGTACATGCCCCACTTGGTCACACCAAGGGGGCCGGAACGGTACAGGTTGGTGCCGGAGGACTTGGAGACCTTGAAAGCCAGACGGGTACCGAAACGGTCTACAACGGACTGGCCGTGTTTGTCTTTCACGGTCAGCAGCAGCACGCAGGCACCGGCGACGGCAAGGACGCCCAGGCCGACGAACAGGCCCCAGATGGCGAAGCTGACGATGCCCAGCAGGAGTCCGACCATGACAATGCCGGTGCCGATAGCGCCGAGGTCGCCCAAGCCGGCTGAGCGCGGGACGCGCCAGTTACCGTAGGACGGTTCCCTGTATTCGGTGTTAATTGCTGCCACTGGGGCCCTCCCCGGTTGAATCCTGCGCGGTCGTCTTGATTGCCTCTGATGTTCTGGACGCCACCTGGACGCCTGTGGCTACGGCCATGCCGGCCGGGCCCGTAGCTGCGGCACCGGTCGTGGCTGCAGCGCTTCCGGCCGATGCTGCCGCTCCAGCTGTGCCTGCCTTCCCGGCTGCCCCGCCCGGGCCCGTGGTGCTTGGAGTGGGCTGTCCTCCCCCGCCCCGAGGACCGGAGGATCCAGGGCTTCCTTTGGGAGAGCTGCCTGCGTTCGGGCTGGGTGTATTGCTGGTGCTTGCTGGGATCGGTGCTGCATTTCCCCGCCCGCTGCCGGTGCGGCCCATGGAGACCGCTCCGGTGGCAACAGCACCCACAGCCGCTCCGGCCGCTGCGCCGCTCCCAGAGGCAACGGCTCCGACCATTGGGGTGACGAACCGCATCAGGGCTGGAAGCGCGAACAAGGCCACGATCATGAGGGTGAACCCGCTGATGGAGCCTACGAGGGCATCACGGCCGCTCGTCTTGCCCATCAGCAGAAATGCGACTGAGTACACGATGGCTGCCGCAGGCTTGTAGAGGATGAAGGCGATGGTCCAGCCGACGGCCTTTTGGAACCATTGCCTGCCCATCTCGGTGTTCGTGAAAGCGGCGGTGGTGGGCAGGATGCCGGCCAGGATCACCAGCATGCCGCTGCGCACCACCATCAGCACGATCTGGACCAGGGATGCGATCAATCCGACGAGGCCCAGAACGATCAGAATGAAGGCCCCGACACCGGTCTGACCCGTTACAACGAGGAGGTGCATCGATTCCGCGAAACCCTTCCCGTCGGTGGACCGCTGGATGATCGCGGCCGCGAAGGTGTCTGCCGCGATGATCAAGATGGAGATGACGCCCACACCAAGACTGGACACCACCGTGAGGGTGATGAGGGAGCGCAAGAGATCTTTCAACGGTGCGCCCCTCTGCTCCCAAATCATGCGGATTCCTCCGATGATGACTGCCAGGACGGCAAAGGTGAGCGTCCAGGGCCACAGCTGGCTGTTCACGGTGGTGACCACCGGGCTCGCTCCGGTGCGGTCCTCACTGATGAGGTTCACGGTTGGCATGGAGACCCAGAAGGTAGAGAGGGTTGTCACCATCTGGCTCATTCCCTCCATGATGGATTTCGCCAAGTTGCTGATCGCATCGTCGGCGAGGCCCTGAACCCAGTCCCCAACGGGGTTCCATGTGGGTTTCATGCCCCACTCCACGGGATAAAGCCGGACAGGTCCCGGACCTGTCGCGGTTCTTCCAGCGGTGCGCCGTTATCGGCGACGACGCCTTTCCAATCACCGTCCTGCCAAAGCAACGTTGTGCGAACGGAGGCAAGCGCACCGTTGTCTGCCTTGAATGCCAAGTCGACGACGGCTTGGTTGGCCGTATAGGAGACGTTGAATCCGGCGATCTGGATTTTCACGGCTGATGCGGGAGCCTGAGTCTGGGGCGCTTTCATGCCTGCCTCGCGCCCAGGTCCCTCTGCCGCGAGCTGTTTGGCGATGGCACGTTCTTTTGAAGGGTCGCTGCCCAGAGCCCAAAGGTTCACAGCCGCGTAAAGCGCGCCCTTTGGCGTGTGGGCGAAGCAAGACCTGATCCCCTGGGCATCTGTCTTTCCCGGACCGATTTGTGGGTCGGTGGGAGCAGCCATCGTTCCTACCAGCTCCCATTTGGTTTCGGGTGCGGCGCCGAGGGACGTTTCCGGTGCGGTCGGAAGACCGCAAACGCTGCTGTCAGCGGCAGAGGCGCTGGGGCTGGCAGCAGGCGTGCTCCCGTTTCCCGGAGTTGGTGGTGCCGGCTGTGCATCACTCTGTCCTTTGGGGAGCAGGAAGATGACAATTCCTGCTGCCAGCAGCGTGACCACCAGCGCGGCCGCGATGATGAAGCCGGGTTTGGTAAACGGATTGCTTTCGGTGCTGGTCTCTGTTGACTGGCTCATACGGAACCTCCCGTTGGTGGTGCTGGTTTAGACGAAGGCGCGGACGATGCCTGCGGCGCCGGTGATGATGATGCAGCCCATGAGGACCCAGCCGAGCTTGCCGATGGCCTGTGCGCCTTCACCGCGCTGGAGCTGGATGACCATGCCGATGCCGACGATGATGACGCCCAGGACGCCCAGGACCAGGCCGATGCCGGAGGCCCAGTTCAGGATGGTCAGCAGGCCGCCGGCCTGCGCGGGGACGACGGGGGTTGGGTTGGGAATGACGCTGGTGGTGAGTGCGGTGAACGTGTTCATGGTGAGACCTTTCAGTGGGTGGTTGTCGTGGCCAGGGCGGTCACGTCGGTAATAAAGCGCTGGTATTCGCGGACAGCTGGCAGCTCCGTGGCGTCTGTGTGTCGCCAGGCGTCCACCCAAGGCAAGGACCAGAATCGGGGCGCTCCGCCGCCTACGAGGGCGGCGAAGTCCCGGAGGGCTTTGGGTGTCTTTCCCGGGGCGTCTGCAAGGACGGCGAGGCCGAGGAGATCGACCTGCGGGGCAGCGCCTGACACCCACTGGGAGAGCGCGTTCCTGGCAGTTGTCAGGCCCCGCATGTCTGCGCGGCAGACCAGCAGCACCCGCGGCTTGGCGCCGCTGGGGAGGACAGGCCAGCGATGGTCTGTGGAGCGGGCAGATTCGATGAGGTCAGCGATCCGGCTTTCACCCGCTCCCCCGTGGGTACCGACAACCCAGAGACGGGCTGTACCAGCCATGCTGCGGGACCCCAGCCGATCCGCCGCGTCAGGCTCGACCATGCCCCGCAGCGGTGCGCTGATGACCGCCGCCGGCGGGACAGCCGCAGCCCGGGTTTCCACATCCGGTTCATCAGCCGCGGGGCGCGTAACCCAGGGGTTCAGGGTCTGTTGCATGGTTCCTCCTCTCAACTCTCAAGTTCCGTAGGGATGTTTTAGAAGCCTTTGGCGACGGCGGCGGCCGCGGCGAGCCACGCCCGCTGAGTCGCGGGCTGGAGCGTTTCGTAGCGGATCGGCCCGTTGACCAGGGCGGGGTCGTACGGGATGCGGACGACAGCGCGCACGAACGGCTCGAAGCCGTCAGCGATCCGCTGCGCCTCGGCTTTCGCGCGCTTCAGGGCATCCCCTGTCATGCTGCGCTTGGCGTCGGTGGACTCTGAGACGATCACGACGGCGTTGCGGGCCAGCTCGGCGTCGTGTCCGCCGCGGGATTCCAGGGTCTGCAGGGTCAGCCGTGCTGCTTCTGCGCGGTCCTCGATGGCGGTGACGGGGACGACGAGCTGGTTGGTGTGGTCGATCATCCGCCGCCAGTTCGCGGCCCTAGCGGTGTTGCCGGAGTCCATGATGACCAGCCGGTAGTAGCGGGTGAGGACCTGGTGGGCGATGTCCACTTCCTCGGCGGTGACTTCGTGGTCGCCTTCTTCGTTTTCGTCCGAGCGCAGCACATCGAACTTGTCGGCGGTCTGGTGGTGGACGAACTTGGCGATCTCGGCCGCGTTCGTGGAAGGGGACAGCAGCTCGGTGGAGGAATCGATCAGGTCCAGGACGCTGCGGCCGTGGGCGCCTTTCTCGGTCCGCCAGCCCAGTGTGCCTTGAGATTCGTTGTTGTCCCAGGCCACCGTTGCCGCGCCGCTGTAGCGTGCGAGGATCGCCGAGAGCATCACCACGGTGGGGGTCTTGTTGGCCCCGCCCTTGCGGTTGACCACGGCGATAGTCCGCGGGCCGGGCCAGTGCTGGCTGACCGTGCGGATATCTTCACGTTCGGACACTTCCTCCGCTGAGGGGTCCATTCGGAAGCCCAGCCGGGTCAGGGTACCGCGCCAGCCCTGCGTTGCTGGCTCCAGCACCGGGGCGCTGACCAGGAAGGAGGTCTCCTTCAAACTACGCCGGGTCACCGGAGCATCAGCTGCAGCAGCCCGCTCGGGTGCCCCGGAGGTCGGAGCAACGTCCTCGACCAAGGCGGTCTCCGCGGCAAGGGGTGGCCACGGCTGGCGTTCCACCGTTCGCTGGGCGGGTTCAGGCTTCACGGCAGGCGTTGCCGCTGGCTTGGTGTCGGTGACTTCGGCGGCCGCAGCGGGCGTGCTGGCCGGCGCGGCAGTTCTGCGGCGGGCGGGCCGAGGCTCATAGGAGACGGATTCGACGTTGCCGCCGGGGTGAACGATCAGTTCGCCGTAGCCCTCGGGATCCTCGATGCGGACCCGGACGGGGCGCTGCAGCGTCCTGGCTTCGGCCACGACGAGGGCCAGGGCGTTGTCGCGCAGGTCCTGCAGGGTATCCCCTGCCGCGACGACGCGCGAGTTGCCTGCCACGACGACCTCGGCGGTGCCGTTGTCACTGATGATGGCCTTGATGTTCGGGAAGGCCAGGACCTCCGTTGGAGTGGTGCTCATGAAACCTGTTTCCTTTACGTTGACGGGGTTAGTGAGGTGCGGCGTTCAGGATGTGGCTGGGGTGAGCCGGTTAACCTTCCACGGGGCCTCCGGGCCGGTGCGGAGCAGCTGCACGGTGTAGGTCCCGGCATCGGTCGGCACGGCTGCCATGACGCCATAGCCGTTGGCCTCATCGACCGTCAGCGTCGCATGGCCGGTGACCCGGGTGGCGGGAATATTGGCGGGATCCACGGCGGAGTAATCAGCAGTAGCCTGCGGCGTGAGCCAACGGGCAAGGTCATTGGCCCACTGCTTGTCCTCCACACCCGGGCGGGCGAAATCCTCCATGGCCGTCTGGGCGGTGTCTACGGCCGAGTCCTTGCTGGCCTGATCCCAGCTGATGCCGATAATGGCCGGGACGGTCCCGTCAGGGGCCTGCGGGCCGCTGCTCGCGCTCAGGGAGACCGGTGCCGAGGCCGTGGCCGCCGTGCTGGGCGCTGGAGCCGGCGCGGTGTCCACTGCCGGTGCGCAGGCCGTGCACAGCAGGACCACCGCGGTCAGTGCCAGGGATTTTTTCACTTCTTCTCCTCTTCGATGGGCAGGTACAGGAAGGCTGACGGGACCGTGTTGCTGACCGTCCGGGTGTAGTAGTTGTGGTCATCCGGTGGCGGATTGCCGTTGTAGCCCTCTTCGACGTAGGTCCCGTTGTCCTTGACTTCCTTGACGACGGCGACGTGTCCGTAGGTCGGGTCCGCTCCCCCGGCGGCGGGGGCGTACCAAACGACCGAACCGACCCGTGGCGTCTTGCCTGTGGCCCAGCCCTTGGCATCCCAGCCGGCCTTCCAAGTCAACGCAGAACCCAGCTTCTGACCGTCCGGGCGGAAGGTGCCGTTGAGGAACTTGAACGGGGCACTGGCGGATCCCATTTGCTGATTCACCCGCCACAGGGCAAAGTCCACGCATTCGCGATGGAACATGCCCAGCGGTGAAGCCGCCGCCTCTCCGGCCTGCATCCAAGTGGGCGAGTTCTTCCACGGATAGTCATCTCCGGCGCCGGACTGCCCAGGGATCGCGCAGCCGCTGCCTTCCAGCGAGAACTTGCCGTCGGAGAGTGCCTGGACGAGCTTCACGGCCTCGGGCCAGTACCGCTGGTAGTGGTACGGGTCAGCGTTTCGCTGGACCTTATTGCCGGCAAGGGTCGGCTCCAACAGCTCCCAGCCGTCCACCTTCTGCAGCGCCTTGATGAAGTTCGTCGCGCTAATGGTCGGGTCCATTCGATCCGAGTACGAACCCCACGCACCGTTGCCGCGCTGCTGAAACAACCCCCGGGAATCCGGCCCGTCGACGTCGCCGCGGTCCAGAACACGCAGCCCCGACTCCCCCAGCGCGACCATGACGCTGATCATCTGGCCCTTCACGGGAAGATTCAGCGTTTTCCCGGCACCCAGAATCGCCGCGGCGCTCTTCAACTGTTCCTGGGAGTAACCCTCCACCTTAGTGTCGCCGTTGATGGCCACCGATACGGTTGGCCCGCAGTCGGCGGCAGCGGGCCCCGCTGGGGTGAGGAGTAAGAGGATGGAAAAGACCACGCCCATCAAGATGCCGGGGACGACGATCAGAGCCACGAGACCAAGTGACTTCCGCTGCAATGTAAATCCCCCTTTGAGCCCCTGGCTAGCCCTCACTAAGGGTATCCGCCTGTAGCGCACATGTGCAATGCTTGTAGTGCACATGCATCATACATATCCAAAATTGGAGGAACGTTTACGATAATTGGACTTGGATACACTTCCCGGATCGGTGCTGGAGGGTGGGACCTGATGCTGACGACACGGCGTGGCCTGGCCTGCGTGGCGTTCCTTGCACCGCCGACCGCACTATTCGGATTCGCGGTGGTCATGGCCCGCAAGATCGTGAAACGGGGTCCAAAGGACTACCGTCGCGCCGAGCTGACCGATGATGGCCTCAAAGTTCGCATCGACCTGGATGACTACACCAAAGCACCCGGCGAATTTGGAGTGTTCGACCCTGTAGCGGAGCGGTACACCGGAGTCGGCGAGATCACTCTGATCGACCATGATCAAAAGTTTGTTGAGCGGCTAATCCATCCGGCCGGATCGGGGCCGGCGGCTCTGGGACCCGTGGTCGACTGGACCCCCGATGTGTTCTTCGAGCCGTCTGCGGTGTCCGGACGGTTTGAAGAGGTCCGTATCCCCACCGCCTACGGTGAGGCGCCCGCATGGCTTTTCGAAGGTCGGAACGCGGACACATGGGTTATCCATATCCATGGCAGCTGGACCGATCGCACGATCATGTTCCGGGATGTCCATGCCTTCAGTCCCTTGGGGTTCACTTCCTTGGTGCCCTCATTCCGCAGTGACTTGGAGGTTAGTCCGCCGCAGGCCGAGGCGAGTCACCTTGGTCAAACGGAATGGCGAGACGTAGACAGCGCTGTGGGCTATGCCGTGGCTCATGGAGCGCAGCGAATCATCCTTTCGGGCTGGTCAATGGGCGGCACCATTGCCCTACTCACTGCGGAGCTCAGCCCTTACCGGGACCGGATCGTTGGATTGGTCCTAGTAGGACCCGTCACGAGCTGGCGGAAGGCCATCGCGGCAGGAGCGGCCGCGGCCTGCGTGCCGGCTGTGGGGGCCGGCCTTGTCATGTCCCTGCTGCAGGCTCCCCCATTCGCGAGGATGATCGGGCTGGAGGAACCGATCAACTTCAATGCCCTTGAATGGGTCGACAATCCTAATCGGGTAGCAGTTCCAACGCTGGTCCTGCACTCCAGCGCGGATCAGGAGGTTCCCTGGGAGATCTCGGCTGCGTTCCAACGCGCGAATCCTGACACCGTCACCCTGATACCCCTACCCGAGGCGCACCATACTCAGGAATGGAATGCCTCGCCTGATACTTTCACCAATGAACTCACGAGTTGGATCAGCAAAACGATCTTGAATTGAGCAAGGGGCTAGGTCTGCGCGTCAAGCTTGGCCTCAATGTGGCTGATTCTGCCCTGAACAGGGTCCGGGAACGTCGTCATGCTCGCCCGTTGGTAGTTGTGCAGCACAATGAGGCTTTTGTAGACCCCATTCTCCAGCGTTTCATTGAACAGGTCCCACGCCGGACTGACGCGGGACTGATCGGCATGTACCCGGATCCGCAGCGCAGTAAGCCAAAACGCATCGACCATCCAGAGCCGCAACTTCGGCAACTGCTTGGACAGAAATAGAATCAGCCACCCCGCAGCGGTCACCGAGAGGCCGGCATAGAAAAGCCGGTCAAACCAGGCTCCGATCGCCTCTGCGAACGCATGCCAGGGCGTGAAGTGGAACAGCAGCACGTAGGCAATGTGGCACGAGACAGCCGCTGCAACCACCAGCAGGCCCGCTGAAAATGTTGCGTACAGGCCCCGGGCCTTGTGCCGGAGCATGTAGATGATCCGGAGAACCGTGAAGAGCAACGCGAGCATGTACGTGCCGCTGTACGTGGCAGTTGCGAGTTGGTCCATGCGGTAATCAATGAAGTCCGCAGAAGTTGGACCCTTGTCCTTGATGAGGGCGAAGCTGACAATCATGACGGGAATGCTCAGTAGCGGAGCATAGTAGGTCCATCTGACGGGTACGTTTGCTAACCGCCGAACGCTGTCGTTGAAGAAGAAGATCGCCAGTAGCGCGAAGACGGCTTGAAAAAGGTTGGTCACGTTGACGCCACCCAGATAGCTGTCGATGGACGCCAACGGTGTAACCGTCCCCAGGACATAGAGCGCCGCGAGGCCGAACATCGATGCCACCCACGATGCCCGGGCTTCCGACGCCTTGACCACTGAGGGGATCCGCAGGAGGCATAGGGCAGTCAGCAGCACAAAGAGCAGCAGTTTCATGGTTTAGAGGAAAGGCTCAGGCTCGAGCGAGCTCCGCGTCCGGGTCTTTTTCGACATTTCGAAGGCGAACTCCTCTACCCAGCGTTCGACAGGATGATTCGGAACAGACCGGCAGGTGATACTGATTGCATCCGCGGTTTCCCGCAGCATCTCTTCCGAGAGATTCGGCAGGGCCAGAGAAATCCGAAAGCTCTCCAAATAGATGTGCCCAAGCTCGTGATAGATGCAATGAAGTTTGTACTGCTGCGACTTCTGCGGTGGGAAGTAGACGTTGATGCGATCTTCAAACTCGGCTTTGAAGGCTGTCAACGCACCCCAAGACTCCTTGTACTCGATCAGGTTGATCGGCTTCTCACAGATGACGGTCAAGCGGTCGACAACGTCCTCCAGCGACGTCGTACCGTCCCCACATAGCTCCTCGACCTTTTCTGCGACCGACGGGAGGCTCATTTAGTCCTCCTCTTCGCCGTTCATCGATCCATCGATGATCCTGGTGATCGTCTTCAGCATCTCGGGCGAGGTGGCCCCCAGGTTTCTCGCGGCAAAGTTTTTCACCTTCAGCTTGCGCATCTGTACCAGGAACTCCATGCGCGCTTCCACTTCGGGGGGAGTCTCACTGTTGAGATCACACAAATAACTGGCAGGTACCGCAAAAACATACTCTGCCATGCCCCTTAGCAGTTCCTGATCCGTCACAAGGCTCCCAGTGCCATTGATCAGGTACGACCATCGGGTTCGTGACAGGTGGATTCCGTGAGAAGAAAGTGCTTCTTCCACATGAGGGTAAGTGAGCGCAATGTTGTTATCGGACTCCCAGATATCCACCAGGATGCCCATGCGATCCGCCAGCCGCTCCTTCTTCTGTTGCTGCGTGAGAAACACGCTGCGGCCCCCATTTGCCATCCAGGTAGCTCCTTAGCCAAGCTCAGCCTCTTGTGTAGACCGCCACACAAAGCAGGCGGGCAGCTGACACGAAATGTTACCCGATGACTCCCTGCGGGTATAGGCAACGAGTTGTACATGTGCGAAGCATGTATGTAGTCTGTCGCTGCGCGCGATTTTGAAAAAACGACCAGAGCACTCATTGACAGCATGGAGAGTGCGGAAAGGGTATTGAGGAGACGGGGCCACCCTGAGCGGGCGCGGACCGAATCCGCAGCTGATGGCAACGGCCGGGGGTAGCCCTACTATGGGGCAGGTTCGCAGCAACCGCAGGCGAAATAGCCCAGTCAACGGCGGCCATCACATCACGGGACGTTAAGGCTTGTTCGCGCAACGGTCGCGTTGAGGATGCCACCAAGGTGTACCGTCCCGGTTCCGCGGTTGGGACAAGCGCCGGAGCGCAAGGGGCTGTTTCCGTTTCAACACGCCGGGAACTGTTTCTGTTTCAATGCCGACGCGTGGAAGTTCTCGGTGGTAGTTTCAGTTTCAGAGGAGCTGGAGGCCCAGCGTTCGCTCCTTTAGGGCCACAAAGAATGCGGCTCGATCACTCTATTGAAGTAAAGGCAGCCACGGTTGCCGTAGTTCAAAGGACAGGGATGATGGCTCCAACTACTCGCACGGGCAGGCGCTCTAAGGGCGACCGCAAATTTGTCGGATTCCGCATCGCTACTCCGAAGGCCGATGCAATGGAGGAAATTGCAAAAGCGGAGGGGTACCAGTACGTCAGTGACTGGCTGTCCGATGTGGTCGAAGAACGCCTAGCCAACACCAAACTTCGCGCAATCGTTCAGCAGGAGGAGTTGCCACTTGGCCGCTTAGCTTCTTAAAAGTTGAAGGCCCGCACGAGGCGGGCCTTCGAAGCTTCTGATTCACGAACTGGGATGCTTGCCGGCGAACAGTCCGCGAATCGTTTGGAAGTCCTTGACAGGGCTTCATTTTTGTAACAAAACCGATCCGCCAAGATCGGTCCCTTTTCATTGCCTCTCACAGCAACTCTCCCCGAAAGGATTGTTCCCATCGTACATGGACACCCATGGGCGTCGCCAGCCATACCTGTCACGGGCGTGTCGCGCAACCCCACTTCATCATGCTCGCCTGCAGAGGCGTGGGCTGCCCTCGCGCCCGTCCTCGCAGGTCAGCCCCGGGTCCGACTTTCCAAGGATGCGGGCAGGTCCTATCCGCAAAAACATGAACGAAATCTCACCGATGTACTTCCTTCGGTTCCCGCCGCAGTTCGGATCTTTGGCAAGGACGGCACCTGCGCTGCGATCTTCCTGGACTTCGACTCAGGGGTAGCCGGGCAGGATTGGGTCCAGGCCGATGTCCGGGCTGTCCAGACCTGGCTGCACTCAGTTGGGGCGCGCTGGATCGAGGACTACTCTCCCAACGGCGGCCGCCATGTCTACATCCCGCTGGCGCAGCGGGTCACCTTCTCCGAAGCGCGTGATCTTGTCGAGGCGCTGGGCACCCGGTACCGGACCCTCGACAAGACCCCGCACCAAAACCTGCTCCACGGCTGCATGCGAACCCCCGGCTCAGCGCACAAGCGCGGCGGCCATCAGCAGCTGGCGATGAGCCTTTCGATGGCCTACGACATCGCACGCCGGCCCAATAGCTCCGCAGTCTGGACCGCCATGACCAAAGACCTAGCCGCAGAGATCAGGGCTGCCCGGGCCCTCAGGCAGGAAGAATCCTTCACCCCCTCAATCCCGAACGCCCCGGCCATCGACCAGCCCGCCGGACGCATGTCCCGAGCAATGCAGGTGCTCGCCCAGACCGGACTCTACGACATAAATCAGTACGCCTCGGACTCCAACGCACGCCAGGCCGTCATCCTGTCCGCGGCGGCCGCCGGCCTCGAGTTGATCGATGTTGAACGCCGCATGCTCCAGGGAACCTGGCCCGGGCTCGCCTCCTTCTACGCCCGGTACGCAGCCCGTCACAGACTTCCGTCGCTGCGCCGGGACTGGATGAACGCCCTCAGCTACCTCAGCAAAAACAAGACCGATAACGACCCGAATAACAGTGTTCGCAGATCCCCCACAAGCCAGCCCCCTACACAGGCGGCAGCGGTAAAGGGCTCCTCCTCAAATTCCAACCCCGATGCAGAGCATCGGTTTATCAGGACCTGGCGGAACGCGCTCAGGATTAGAGAGGTGAACTACCAGGAATCCAGGACGGGAATGGCACGACGAATGGTGCTACGAGCACTGGGCGAGGCAGCCCACATGACAGCTTCCCGGTTCATCGAATTCGGCGTCCGGTCCATCGCGGTTGCCACCGGCCTTGACCACACCACCGTCGGCCTCCACTTGAGGGAGTTGCGTGTAGAGAAGGATCCCCTAGTGACGCTGGTGGAAGAAGCTCGTGGAACCAAAGGCGATCTGTACATGCTAACCGTGCCTGAAGAGCTCAGGGCCGCCGCCGAAGATGTGAGGTGGCAGAAGGGAAAGCTTCACGCCTTGCGTCCGGTGTTCCGGGAGTTGGGGCTGCCGGCGGCCTTCGTCTACGAGGCCCTGGAGCAATCTCCCGCGATGCCGACATCGGAAATTGTCCGTTTTACGCGCCTCTCCAGGTCCGCGGTGCACGAGGCGCTAGAAGTCCTTACGGCATGGAACCTGGTCGCTCGTGACGCCGGAAGGGCCTGGTCGGTGGTAACCGCGACGTCTTTGAGACAGCTCGCTGAACAGTTCGGAGTTCTGGAGGCAGTGGCGGCGCAGGTGCAGAGGTACCGTCAAGACCGGATCATCTGGCGGGAATGGCTGGCCAAGAACGTTACTACCGTAGCTGAGCTTCTCTCGCCCGGTGAGGATTACCCGTGGGAGCTGTTCGACGCACCTCCCGATGAGTGGTCATTATCCGACATGGCTTTCAGACAACCGGCCTGACCCATCCTCCGGCGGCAAGGGGAAAGCCATGCTTTCATGCATGAATGAATGCACGAAAGCATGGCTCGAGAGGATGCGGGTTAGCGGGCGGAACCCCAGCGCATCCGGACACCCTGCTCGATTGCGTCTCGCAGGGTAACGCCTTCGTTTTCCTGGGCGTCGTAGAGCAGATCCAGGATCTCCTGGGAGACGCGGGTGCTCAGCGGGAACGTTACCTCGCGGCGCTGGGACTTCTTGTTCGTGGTGGCCTTGGCCTTTGACGCTCTGGACGCTTGGCGCGCAGGAGCGGGAGCCTGCGGCTCGAAAGGAACCGCGACTGCCGCAGGTGCAGCCTGGACTGCAGTCTCCACTGCAGTCTCTGGCTCTGGCACAGAGACGGGCTCAGCCGTGGTAGCAGGAAGTGTCGCAGGCGCTGCCTCCACGGCAGGCCCCTGCTCCCCTCCCGCACTGGCCGGGTCGGGCTCAGGCTGGACCGGGGCGGCGGCCGGTGCTGCCTGGGTATGGGTTGCCGGGTTGTAGTCGACAGGGTCCACCGTCTCATCCGGGGCGGGCCGGGGCCTGCGGCGCAGCTGTGCCGGTCGGTCTTTGATTACGCTTGCCTCGGTCATCGGACGATCTCTTTCATCAGCTTGGTGTAGGCCTCTACTACCGGCAGGCCTTTTCGGTACTCCCCGTACCACTCTTGGGTCATGCGCATCTCTTGGACGATGGTACGGTGCGGGACCAGCGGGGTGAGCAGCATTCCGGTTTCACGCAGTTCCTCAATGCTGGCGACCGCAATTCTGGACATGACTGTGGAGGCAACGGCGCCGACGATGATGCCGGCTTCATGGAGGTTGTCGGGCGCACCGATGCGTTTGCGTGAGGTGCGGAACTGTTCAACGCTGCGGCGGGCACCCGCTACCCCATCCACACCGTCCACCGTGGCGCCGGCGGCGTACACGATGGTGTCCGCTGCGTTGAGGGCGGAGAGAGTGAGCGGCCCACCCTGACGGTTCGGGCAGTCGATGATGACGACGTCGGCGTCAATTCCCATTAGGGATGTCTTGAGACGGAGCTCTGCGTGATCGGCCCGGTCTGCTTCACGGTTGGAGACGCTGCGGGCAGACGGAACGACGCGGAGGTTGGGGAACCAGCTAGACCCCACGGCTAGGTCTTCAGCCCAACCCTCCGGGTCCGGGTCGCCCAGGATGGCACCGACGTGGAGGCCAGACTCCTTCGGCTCCACCCCGATCCACTTGGTTGCGGCGGCACGCGGGTCGAGATCAACGAGGACGACCTTGCGTCCCGAGGCGGCAGTTACAGCGGCGAGAGAGACAGCTGACGTCGTCTTGGTGGCGCCACCTGACTCGCTGTAAACCATGATTGTTTGCATGGCTCAAGCTTCCCGGGCGCATTTGTGCGTTACAAGGAGCCACGCCGTCTACTCCCCAGCTGTGATCAAACTGGCATGACAGAGTTCTTTCATTCATGCATGAAAGAAAGTAAGCACGCAGGCATGCTTCGTTCACAATTTTCGGTCGGCGTCGGTGCAACGGTACGCCGACCACTCCCCTCCCCCGCCCCAAGGCCATGCCCCGATTCCCTTGCTAATTCGGGGTGTTCTCTTATCCTGCCGCTGGTCCTTCCTGCGTGCATTCATGCATGAACGAATGCAAGGTGTATGCATCTTGGGAAGGATAAGTGGGAAGAGGCGTAACCCCCGAGTGTGGCATCCGACCGGGTGGGGAGCCGGACCCGACCCACATCCTGAGTACGTGCTGTAATGCAACGATGCTTTCATGCATGAATGCTTGCATGCGGGAAGGCTGTCAAGGATGCCTGAAGGAACGCACACTGGCATGCCATCTTGCAAGCCTGCTTTTCGGATGTCCGGCCTGGCTTACGTAAGCGGCACTGTCCGGCATTTACTCGGGCTTCATTGCTCGCACGTCCTTCATGCATGAATGAATGCATTCCTTCCCGTCGCTTGGCGCGCGTGAACTTCGACGGCGGGGTTCATTTAACCCAGCAGGGTCACGAACTGGTGGATCCTAAACGTTCCCGCATGAATGCATGCAAGTGCCCTGCTGGAGCTTTGGAACTTCGTCAATTGTTCAAGCATGAGTGAATGCCTGAACGCAATGCCGGAACCGGCCGGTCTCTCATTCTTTCATTCATGCATGAAAGAAAACTCGCGCGTCGAAAGCCGGTATGCCGGGCGGAGCTTATGCTCCTGACCAAGCGGAGTGCATGCATTCAGGTATGAATGAAGGAATGCTTGCTCGCCGGCCCGGAAGGCCCCTTGCCCCTTGCCGCCCACCACACCTTCCCCCGCCTGTGTTCGGTCGGCATTGCCCCCCGGGCCCCTGGCAGATTCTTGCGATCGGCGTCTCGTCACCTTCTGCTGTCGTCCATGCTGGCAGGGGGAGGGTGGGCTGCGCCGCCCAGCAGGCCTGCATGTTCGTGCGCACACTTGTGTGCACCGGTCTTGCTTGCTTTCTGCATGCCCGCCAGCAAGCGCGCATGCATGCGTACATTCATTCATGCATGAACGCATGGCGTATGGCAGGAAGGCTTGCCGGGTTGGGTTACCACTGTCCTTCGTCGGAGGTCTCGCCAATGGCGATGTTGACTTTCGTCTCGCTCTCGATCAGATTTCAGGGGCGGCGTGATGTTCCCGGCAGGGCACAGCGATAACGACCGTTTCTGACCTCCCGGCGGCAAGTCTGCAAAAAAGTCGAAAAACCGCTCCTACTCTTAGTCAAAACTGGTTGCCGAAAAGAAAGCTGGTCAAAAGGGCGATGGGAGGGTTTTTGACGTGTCCGGGAACATAGTGGGGCTATGCGAGGGTCAGTACTCGCGGTCAATCGCTCGATTCCCAGGTGGATGCGTTGGTGGCGGCTGGAGCGGTCCGTGTCTTTCAGGAGTACGCGTCCGGTGCTACGCAAGCAAGAGCTCGGTGGAAGGACTGATTGGATTACCTGCAGCCGGGCAACGTGTTGTTGGTCGCGGACCTGACCAGGCTAGGCCGTAGTACCTCCGATCTTGCGGACATCGTTACAGTGCTGGGTCAGCGGGGGATAGGCTTCCGTTCCCTGGCTGAACCATGGCTGGATACGACTAGTGCCCACGGCAAGCTCATTTTTGACATGTTCGCTTCCCTCGCGGATTACGAACGATCACGGTTGTCGGAGAGAACTAAAGCTGGGCTGGCCGCAGCGAAAGTGCGAGGCCGGCTCGGCGGCCGCCCGCGGTCGATGACGGCAGGGAAGCTGGAAACGGCCCGGCAGCTGCGCAACGAAGGAAAGTCCTTGAAGGAAACGGCTGAGCGGCTTAGCGTCAGCGTTTCATCCTTGACGCGCGCTCTGACACGCCAAGACAGCTAGTTCCTGGCGCCTTCGCCAACAGGCCACCCGTCCGTGTTCTAGTTCTCGCGCTGCTCGACCTCTAAGATCCGGTGGGGGAGCGAGCCCACTGACAGCGTCCAACAAGGAGACCTCCGAACCACACAGCGGCACGGCTAAATGTCGGCCATCGGCTGTCGCAGGTCGCCGGTACTATCTCACCAGGGGGCAGTGCGTCCCGTGGACTTAGGGGAAGGGCCGCTCAGTGAAACTCATCAAGACGCAGTTGCGACGGTACAGGAGCATCGAAGATGGGGGAGACTTCGACGTCGAGCCGGACGTGACCTGTCTTGTCGGCAAGAACGAGTCCGGCAAAACTGCAGTGTTGCAAGCCATGTACAAGTCCCATGCCGTGGACAAGGCGAAGTTCGACATCGGTTTGGATTATCCGAGCCGGCTTACTCGCGAGAAAAGGGGATCTGACGAGATCTCCGTCAGCATCCTCACCTATGAGCTGGACGATAACGATGTGCATGCTGTCGAAGAAGAACTGGGAAAAGACATACTCCGCAGCCGCCGGTTCTCTGTAACAGCGGGATACCGCTTCAAAGGAACCACTTGGAAGATAGATGTCGACGAGTCTGCGGTTGTTAGCCACCTGCGGGAAGGGCTGGATCTGCCTAGCGCGACCCAGCAACTTGTAGACAAATCAGACTCAGTCGAGGCCCTGGTCGATGCGCTGCAGTCCATGGAGGCCCCTACCTCAAGTGTTACCGCTGTAATTTCAAAGGTCTCTTCGTGGAGAAAGCAGGACTTGGATCTTGCCGTTATCGACTTATTGAGCGCTCGTCGGCCAAAATTCGTTTACTTCGGCGACTACGATTCGATGCCGGGCAAGGTCTCGATCCCGCACCTGATCAATGCACGGGATGAGGGGGAACTTACACGCGGCGAAGAAGCCGTACTGGCCCTCCTCAGCATGGCTGGCGTTGCTCCGGAAGACTTCCACGAACCGGAATCTCACGAGCACCTGATACGCGACCTGGAGAACGCGTCCAACAGCATCAGTGATGAGGTGTTCGAGTACTGGACACAAAACAAGGGTCTATCCGTACGTCTCCAGATCATCCCAACCCCCGAACCTGACGCAGTCGCTCCCTTTGACAAAGCACCTTTGCTCCAGATCCGCGTCGTCAACCAGCGCCACAACGTCAGCGTCCCGTTCGACGAGCGGTCAAGGGGCTTCGTTTGGTTCTTCTCCTTCCTTGCCTACTTCACCCACCTAGAAGAAAATGAGCAACAGCAGTTGATCCTTCTCCTGGATGAACCGGGGCTGAACCTGCACGCCACAGCGCAGGCAGACCTGCTTCGTTTTGTCGATGAAAGGCTTGCTCCACGGCATCAGGTCATCTTCTCTACGCACTCGCCCTTCATGATCGATGCCCACAAGTTCGGACGGGTCCGGACTGTAGTTGACGATGAGAAAAAAGGCACGGTCGTTTCGGCTGATGTGCTTCGAGCAGACGCCGAAACTGCATTCCCCCTGCACGCCACCCTAGGCATCGAGCTCAGTCAAACTCTTTTTGTCGCACCAAATGTCTTGCTCGTTGAAGGGCCGGGTGACGTCCTCTATCTTGAGGTCCTGTCGGAAGCTCTTAAATCGCAGAAGCGTCATGGACTGGACGACAGATTGGTCATCACGCCGGCAGGGGGAATTGCTAAACTCCCAGCTTTTATCGCCCTTCTAGGATCAAACAAACTCAACACCATTGCGCTCATCGACTCTGCCAGCAATGACGGTGCGGCCGTAAGACGCCTGAAGGAGGCAGGCCGCCTCGGCAGCGGAGGGATTGTCGAAATCGGGACTGTCGTCGGCAGAGCTGACGCCGACATCGAGGACCTATTCGAGCCCGGCTTCTACGTAGAACTGATCAATGATGCATACCAAGGCTTGCTTGCCGGAAAGAAGCTCACGCTTAAAGAATTGCCCGAAGATCCGAGACTCGTCAGACGGGTTGAACGGGCATTTGAAGCGAGGGGGATCAACAATGGACGCATTAACCACTTCTCTCCGGCCTCTACCTTGAGCAGAAATCAGGCCACGCTCCTGCCTAAAATCAGCGCCGCTACCTTGGATCGTGCTGAGAAGCTCTTCACGGAAGTCAACGCGTTCCTCCCGCAAGAGTAGCTAAGGAGGTTCCGTTGTAGGTGTCCCATTTCTAAGGAAGCGGGACACCTGCACACCTTGATGGATCATCTCCTCGGACCTACCATCCGCGACATGGCAACAGTATGCGGAGGCTGCGGATCAGAAGTGGCAAGTGAATCGGCGGAATGTTCCACCTGTGAAATAACGTCAGTGGAGGGAAGGCCGGCCATCGCTGGTGTAGAGGAGCAGGAGGAGTTTGTGGCTGCGGGATTCTTCTACGGAGAGCATCAGTCTTGGTTTAGCAAGTGGGATGACGTCACACGGGACTATACGGCTGTTGACGAGGTCTTCACAGGACACGGCACTAAGATTCACGTCATCCGGCATCGCTTCCTGAGATTTTTTGAAGACTGCTGGCACCTTGTCGAATGGATGAAGAGGGACACTGAGCTTCCGTCCTCAGTCAGGGAACGAGTTGTAAAAGCGGCGTGGGGCGCAGATCCGATGGTGCTTTGTGAAGCTGTAGCGAGCACCTCCAAGCACCACACGCGCGAGGGACGTAATGGGCGGCCGTCAAAGGCGTCGGCGCGGGTGAGCGCAGTAATGCTGCAGCAGGGCGACTGGTCGCCCAGGGTGAGTATCACCGTCCGGCAGCCCGAAACCAGCGAATCCCGGGATTACGACGCGCGGACTCTCGCCGCCGACTGTATGTCTTGGTGGCACAGTTTCGCCGAACAAAACAAGCTACCCTTCCCATGGGAAGGTTAGGGGTAGCGATTCAGAAGTCGAGGTGTCCCGATTCAGGGAAGTGGGACGTTGGTATTCGTCCGGCTAGCGCGCCGCAGCAGCGCACCGCCAAGGCAGACCGGCCTTCCGGGCTGTGTGGGGGAAGGCGCGGGTCGGTTCTTTCCTTCTTGTTTGGTGTTGGGGCCGGCCTTTGCGTTCCCTGCCACTCCTGGCGCTGCCGCCGTTCCTTCCTGGCCGACGACCTGTGCGTCGATGACATCTCGCGCTTCCTCTACGCCCGCGGCGAGCCTGACCCGGATCTGGTGATCAGGACTTCAGGGGAGCAGCCGCTCTCTGGATTCCTGATGTGGCAGAGCGCCTACAGCGAGTTCTACTTCTGCGAGGCCCTGTGGCCGGCCTTCCGCAAGGTCGATTTCCTCCGCGCCCTGCGGGACTACCGCAGTCGGCAGCGGTGCCTGACACCCACGGTTCAGAACGAGTTAGTTGACGCGCAACGGGAATCGCCGCGTATTGGTTGCGGAAAATTGCCCGGGTGGATTTACGTTGTAGATGTGCCTCCACGGCAGCTGTCTTTAAATGCCTGGAGCCCGCGGGAACGGGCTCCAGCTTTCCTGGGACAGCCCGGTTGAACCGTTCTGTGGGGCCAGGCGTGTACGGCTATACACCACATACGCTAGGCCCTCACAAGCTCCGACGCGAGTCCGAAGCGCCCAACGGTTCCTGATTTTTAGGAAGGAACCTAATGAAAAAGGCTAAGAAGCCCGTTCCGCCGTGGCCGATGCTGGGCTTCGCGGTGAACATTGCCCGCCTTGGCGTGGCGATCTACTTCGCGATCGTCCACCCTTTGGGTCCGTTTGATGATCCGTCGTAGGTGATCTGGGAGCAGTGCAGTTGCCGGGCTACCAGCCCGGCAACTGCACGTTCTCCGGCCGGATCCAGCTCCGGCCGCGGGCGAACATATCTGATGGAGTGGCGGAAGGCGTTGCCCGCAGCCTCGGCCGGGACCGAATCAACGGCCTTAGCCAGGGCCAGCGATACGGGCGGATGCAGGGCCGGGGGCACGTCCTCTGTCATAGCGCCACGCTACCGCCGCCAGCCCTGCGTGGCTCAGGCGGCGGCGGATCCTGCGTCCGTGATGCCAGCCAGTAACCACTGTTCCGATAGTGGGTCGCGGCGCAGCTCGAACGTGCGCAGCGCCGAGGTAGAGGTTAGCCGGACCTGTACCTGCCAGTGTTCGACGCTGACCAGGTCCCCGCACCCGACAGGTGGCCGCTTGGCGGTGTTCCACCAGTCGGAGCGGGTGAACCAGCGCACCGGTTCGGCGGCTACGGCCCAGATCCGGTCGTCGTATCTGACGGCCAGGGGAATACCTTTGGCAGTAAACCGGACCTGCACCGGCACGTCCAGGGGTTTGTCAGTTGTTGTTCTTGCCACGGGTCCGCTCTCCCAAATTCCTGTTCATCATTTCCTCCCGGCGGGTGACCGCCGAGCTCCAAACCCAGGTCCGGTACGTGACCGGCCCGTCCTTCCACGTCACTTCGGCTGCTTTCGCTGTCCAGGCAAAGACTTCGCCGTCCACCAGCTCGGCGCAGTTCGGGAACCGGATCCATGCCTTCACCGGGATGCCTGGATACCCGTTCTTGACCGGGAAGTGCTCGAAATCGAGCTCTTCCACGGTCAACCCGATTGGGCCGGCCCGCCGTGCGTACTGCGCCTGCAGCGCGGCCGCAAAACTCTCGGAGGACATACCACAACCTTAGAACATATATTCGAATAGACACGCCAAAGAATGGCGGCCATGGTCCTGGCCGCCGGCTCCCATCATGAGGGAGGGGTACGACAACGAGGTCCCCGGGTTATACCCAGTGGGGACAGCTTTGAGCTGTGCGGAGGGCTCCACCTGCCCCCCAATGGGCATAACCCGGAGGTCAAGAGCTCTGGTCTCCGCTGCGCTGCGCCCAGGGCATGGTCCTTCGCTGCGCTCCGGCCTGTAAATGCTTGTTTTTCCCTTACATCTGGCTGGGTTGTTCTCCGTTCAAGGCCGCTCATCGTAGCCGGCCGGGGGCCCGACCCATCAACCCACGTACACGGACAATCCCACGCGGTCGCCAGGGCTCCCTTATTTCGCGGGATTCCCCGCGCACTCTTCGGGGTTGACGGCCCACCCTCGACCGGCTGCGACAGCGGGGGCCTCGCACGGCGGGGCAGGAAGGAGGTGGCTACATGAGCATCCACGAAGCGATCAAGCTCGCGACAGCGGTCATGAGCCTGATGACAGCTGTCATCGCTCTGCTCTCCACGCGGAACGTGCTCTTAACGAGCAAACGCTCCCGAGCGGCAACTCGGAAGCGTAAGCGTAAAGCAAGGAAGTAGGTGTAGCTACGAACCCGGTGGTCGTAACCGCAAGGCTGCGGCCACCGGCTCCTTCCCAGACTAAGTCCTGTTCAACGATAAGGAAACCATCATGGAGCCTCTGACCATCATCAACTTCGTGCTCTCCCTGGCGGCACTTGGCGCTTCCATCACCGCCTACCGCGCCACCGCGAAGACCCGGAAGGACCAGGAAACGTAATACGGGCGAGAGGCGGGCCGCAGTCCGTGGGTCCGCCTTTCGGCACTGCCCGCCTGAATCCAGGCGCGGGGAGCAAAGCGCCCTATTGGGGACGCCCTGGTTTCCGCTGCGCTTCAACCAGTTTGTTGGGCGTCCGCTGGCGCGGCCGGCTGTTGGGTCCAGGGCGCGCCGTCGCAGAGCTCCGGACCCCTGCACCTGTGTGTCTACGACGTTTTTGGCTGCTGTCCTTCGGATTGTACGTGCCCGTTCCGGCCCCTCTAGCCCCTGTCGTTCCTCCCGGGGCCTGCGGCCCTGGAAAGTCTTCTCCGGCGCTCCTTCGTCGCTTATTTCCTTTCGAAGATTTCCCGGGTCTTGCCCTGCGGGTAGACGGGCCTGCACGGGCACAGCTCCGCAAGCTTCGCCAGCAGCCAAAAACAACGGGGGGAGAGGGGAGCTGGCCGGTCACCATTGGTCGCCCCACCCAACTTCTCGGCAAGAAGGAGCAACACCACATGAATGCAGTAAGCAAAAAGACCGTGACCCTCGCGGACACGGAGGAAACCATCGACGGCGTGACCGTGCTGGGCGATTACCACATGAACGGTGGCTACGACTGGATGGAATTGATCGAAGAGCACGGCTGGGCCGTGCTCTCCAGCTGGGGCCGTGACGGCTGGGACCTTGGCCAGTGGCCCTATGTCATGGTCGCCGTCACCCGCACCGCTGACAGCATCGGCAACCTGTTTGGCATCGCCACCTATTGCGAGGGTGACGTGACCTGCACCTACTACCGGACCAAAGCCCGCCTGTGGGACGCGATCACCGAGCAGGCGTTCTACCACTGGAAGAACGGGCAGGCCCAAGGCCCGGCAGACCTGCCCGAGGCCGCCGCAGAACTGCCCAGCCGCTACCGGATGCCCTACGCCGTCCGGGACGCCGCCTAACCAGCCCTGAGAACCGCTGTACTGCCCGGCCGCGAGCCGGGCAGTACAGCCCCCACGACTTCAAAGGAGCCAGCACATGAGCAACGACACCGCCGCCCCCAAAGGCATCACCGCCCTGGTCTACCGCGACGCCCTGGGCACGGACTTCTCGAACCGGGGCATCTCCGCCCGCGTCATGGAAGTAACCGTCATTGGCGAGGGCATCGACCCGGTTTTCGAGGCCACCGAGGAACGGCCCGCCGTCCGGCTCGTCAAAAACGAGCACTTCCACCGAGAAACCGTGATCCACGCCGAGCCGGTCACACCGGAAGGTGAACCCGCCCCGTGGTACATGTTCGGCGGCACGTTCATCTTCAGCAGTGACTCACGGTTCCGCCGCGCAGCCGGACACTACGGAGCCGTCCCGCTGCACGACCGCCGCGAATAGATCCGGGGGTGGCCGGTCTTTCGGGGGCCGGTCACCGCGGGCGGTCCGCCGTCGTGGCCGGCCTTCGTTGGTGGTCGCCGGCGGCGGACCGCCAATCCCGCAGTAACCAGGTGCACGGTTGGCGGCCGCCGGCGGCAAGCCATGGGCTGTGGTGCCGTTGGGTTGTGCCTGGGCAGGGGAGTGGAAGGGCAGGCTCGCTGGGCTCGCCCTGGTTTCCGCTGCGCTTCAACCAGTTTGTTGGGCGT
>NZ_SOBI01000013.1:0-33655 GCF_004364695.1 Arthrobacter sp. AG258
ATCTGCCGCGGCTTGAGGTTCTTGTGGTAACCCTTGTCCTCCGCGTGCAGGGAAGTCTCGGACGCATGCGCGTGACCACCATCAATTACATGGTCTGGAAGGGGGGAATTTGTCATGGGAGTGTCCTTCGGGGATGTGGGGGGCCCACGGCCGCCTGGTTCCCTGGCCGGGCTTGCGGGGCCAGAGGGCGGAGGGGGACTACTTGCTGAGGTTTGCCAGGCGTTCGGGGCTGAGGAGGTCCTGGAGCTGGGCATCGGTGAGGAGCCCGTGCTCGAGGACCAGTTCAGCCACGCCCTTGCCGGTGGCAAGTGCTTCCTGCGCGATGGCGGTGGCGGTGGCGTAGCCGAGGTGGGGATTCAATGCGGTGACCAGGCCGATGGACTGCTCCACGGTACGGCGCAGGTGTTCGGTATTGGCGGTGATCCCTCTGATGCAGCGGGCCGTGAGGGTGCGGCAGGCGGCTTCCAGGTGGGAGATGCTCTTGTGGAGGCTGTGGACGATGATCGGTTCGAAGGCGTTGAGCTGAAGCTGCCCGGCTTCGGCGGCCATGGTGATGGTGACGTCGTTGCCGATGACCTCATAGGCCACCTGGGAGACCACTTCGGGGATGACCGGATTGATCTTTCCGGGCATGATCGAGGAGCCGGACTGGACGGCGGGAAGGTTGATCTCGCCGAAGCCGGCGCGGGGTCCTGACGAGAGCAGGCGCAGGTCGTTGCAGATCTTGGACAGTTTGACCGCAACACGCTTGAGCACGCCGGAGAGGTGCACGAAGGCCCCCACGTCCTGGGTGGCTTCAATCAGGTCGACGGCGGTGACCAGCGGCAGGCCGGTGATCTCCGCCAGGTGCCGGCAGGCCGCGTCGGCGTAACCCGCCGGGGCGTTCAGGCCGGTGCCGATGGCGGTGGCGCCGAGGTTGATCTCATGAATCAGCAGTTCGGCCTCCGCCAGGCGGAGCCGGTCCTCACCGATGGTGACGGCGTAGCTGCCGAACTCCTGGCCCAAGGTCATGGGGACTGCGTCCTGCAACTGCGTGCGGCCCATCTTGACCACGGTGCGGAACTCCATGGCCTTGGCGGCGCAGGCGTCCTCGAGTTCTTCGAGTGCGGCCAGCAGCTCGCGGGCGGCAAAGATGGTGCCCAGCTTCACGGCCGTGGGGTACACGTCGTTGGTGGACTGGCTGAGGTTGACGTGGTCGTTCGGGTGCAGCCTGGCGTAGTCGCCCTTGGGGTGGCCGAGGATTTCCAGGGCACGGTTGGCGATGACCTCGTTGGCGTTCATGTTCGACGACGTCCCGGCACCGCCCTGGACCACGTCCACCACGAACTGGTCGGCAAGCCGGCCGGCCATGACGTCCTGGCATGCCTGCTCGATGGCATCGGCGCGGTCGGCGTCCAGCAGTCCGAGTTCACGGTTGGTCCGTGCGGCCGCGAGCTTGACGGCGGCGAGCCCGCGGACCAGGTGCATGTTGGAGGACAGTTTTTGGCCGGTGATGGGGAAATTCTCTACGGCCCGGAGAGTGTGCACGCCCCAGTAGGCGTTCGCCGGTACGTCGCGGTCGCCGAGCAGGTCGTGCTCGGAACGGACGTCGGCGGCGGTGTCAATGATGGTCATGGAGTCCTCACAGGGCTTCGTTGTCGGGCGTGGACGGGGTGGTATCCAGGAAATCGGTGGCCAGCAACTGCCCCACTTGGTGGCCGCCGCCCAGGACGGGGGCGGTGGCGATATCGGCGAACGGTTCGATGTCCACGCCCAGCGCATCCAGCAGGCGGACGGTGGCGGGCATCCGGGCGCGGTCGCCGCCGTCGGAAATCTTGACGGCTGCTGCACCGCCGTTGGCCAGGCCCACCAGCTGGACGCCTTCGAAGCCGTCCTTGGCCACGGCCCCCGGGAGCAGCCGCATCAGGTCGGTGACGTCCCGGCCTTCACCGGCAACCATGTCGGGGTGCTGCTGCATGGCCATCCCGACGGCGGCTTCCGCGCTTCCGGAGCCGGGCCCGCCGTCGTCGTGCGTGGCTGCAAGGGACGCCGCCCGGGCGATCCGGCCGAACGCGCGGGCCATGCTGCCCAGGGTGAGGGCGAACAACGGGGTGCCGCAGCCGTCGGTGCTCAGGGCAGCGGGTGACTCTCCCGTCAGCTCGGTGACGGTCCGCGCCACGAGCTGCTGCAGCGGGTGGGAGGGATCCAGGTAGCCCCGGACGGGCCAGCCGTTGATCACACAGGTCGCGGCCATGGCGGCGTGCTTTCCGGAACAGTTCTGGGTGGTCTGCGTGGGCGCGCCGCCGGTGCGCAGCCAGTCCTCACGTTCGGCGGTGCCATAGGGGAGGTCGGAGCTGTTCTCAAGGTCGGTGGCGGCCAGCCCGTGCAGATCGAGGATGCGCCGGGTGCCGTCGCGGTGCGCCGCGGAGCCCGAGTGGCTTGCGGCGGCGAGGGCCAGGAGGTCGGCCGGAAGGTCCAGGCCGGCCCGGACCATGGCGACGGCCTGGAGCGGCTTGAGCGCGGACCTCGGGTAGAAGGGGGCCTGGGGATCACCGGCGGTTGCCGCCACGGACCCGTCAGCCGCGAGGGCGATTGCCGAGCCGTAGTGCACGCTCTCCACGAGGCCGTCACGGACGGCGGCCACCAGCGGGGTGTGATGCGGCAGGGCCGCCTCACCCAGGGCAGCGGTGCGGGCAGCGGAAAACACGGGGGATGGCATGGCGTCCTTGGAAAGGTTGGTTGGATGTGTCTAATTGTTGAGGATGGAGTCCAGGGCGGCGCCCACGGCTTCCAGGTGGTTGGCCATGGCGGCGCGGGCCTTGTCCGCGGAGCCTGCCTCGATGGCGGCCAGGATCTGCTGGTGTTCCACGTCGGAGGCGTGCTGGCGGTCGGCCACCATGTTCAGCGTTTCGGACTGGTGGGCCAGCGCATCACGGATGTCCGTCACCACGCTGGCGAAGACCTTGTTGCCGCTGGCGCGGGCAATGGCGGCATGGAAGGAGGAGTCCAGGGCCACCCAGGACTCGGGGTCGGTTTCCGTGGCCATGGCCGCCACGATGTCGCGAAGGGTATCCAGTTCTTCAGGGGTGCGCCGCTGTGCGGCCAGTCCGGCGGCGGGGACCTCGATGTGCGGGCGGGCCTCGGTCAGGTCCCGCGCCGAGTACTGCCCCAGGGTCAGGTCGTTGGCCACCTTGCCGGCAATGACGAACGTGCCTTTGCCGGTCCGGGTAACCGTCAGGCCCAGGGCGGTGCAGGAGCGGAGCGCTTCCCGGATGACCGAGCGGCTGACCCCGTATTGCTGGGACAGTGTGGCCTCCGAGCTGAGCTTGCTGCCCACCGGGAGGGTGCCGGACTCGATGTCCGCGCGGAGGGCGTTGAACACCGCCTCGGCAGCGCTCAGCCGGGCAAGGGGACGGTAAGCAGGCTGTCCTGCTGTCCGGCTGTCTGACAGGTTCACGCCTTAAATATGGCACCCGTCACAGTCACTGTCAAGCCCTCCCTAGTCCTGCCGTTGCTCCGCGGCGCGGTGGTGTTGCCGCCGTCGCCGTGAGCGGAAGTGCCAGGCAACAAGCGCGGCCACCGCCACCGCGGCGATGACGACGGCGATGTCCCGGCCGGCTGCCTGGGCCACGGCTTCATAGGAGTTGCCGGCCAGGAAGCCCAGGAGGACGAAGCCGATGCCCCACACCACGCCGCCTGCCGCGTTGTAGGCAAGGAAGCGGCCGTACGGCATCCGCGAAGTTCCGGCCAGGGCGGGCATGACCGCCCGGAAGAAGGCGGTGAAGCGCCCTAGGAAGACGGCGGAGCCGCCCCGCCGGCGCAGCAGGTCCTGGGCGTTCTGCAGCTTTCCGGAGTGCCGGGCCAGCGCCCTGGTCTTCAGGATGCGGCTGCCCAGGTGCTTGCCCACCTCGTATCCCACGCTGTCGCCCACAATTGCGGCGGCGACCACCAGGGCCATCATCGCCCCCAGCTGGACTTCGCCCCGGCTGGCCACCACTCCGCCCAGGACGGCCGCGGTTTCTCCCGGGATGACGAAGCCGATGAACAATGCGTCCTCGGCAAAGACGAGGCAGAACACCGCGATGTACGCCACCAGGGGGCTGACGTTCATGAGGCCGTCGATGAACCCCGTCATGGCAGCAACCGCAGGCCCGCATCGCCGGGCTGAACACCGCACCGGCGAACGGGGGACGCGGCACGTGCCGCGGGCGCAGCGCCGATCGGGCGGGTGGGGGCGGACGTCACGGTAGAGCCTTCTTTGGCCGGCGGTCAGGTACGTACGAGTATGCGCCTTCGCGCCTGGAAATTCCCTGACAGTTTGGTCCCGCCAGGCGTGCTCATCGCTGCCGGCGGAAAGCCGGTGGGCGGCGCTGATTCAACCCTAGAGGTGCTGGATGCCCGCCCGCTGCATGGCATCACGGTAGGTTTCCACGCTCTTGGCCAGGAGTTCTTCCTGCTTGGCCTCTGAAACAGCAAAGGCCCTGCCGCCGAGGGCGGAGGCCTTGTAGATTTTGATGCCGCTGTTCTTCAGCGACGAGTGGTAGGTCTTCTCGAAGAGAGTCAGGAACGTCGAGGCGTCCGTGCCGTGCGCGATGACGGCAGAGACCCGGGAATTGATCTTGAGGAACTGGCGGAAGGGACGCAGGCCGTCGGTTTTCTCCTGGACGCTCAGCGCCGACGGGCTGCCGCTGTCGCGGATCCAGGGGTAGGCGTTCCACGGCATGACATACTGCGGATCCAGTTCGGCGAGTTCGTAGATCTGGGTGGCGCGGCGCGCTGCCTCGTCGTCGTTGTAGAGCGAGACGAACCCGGATTCGGTGCCCTTGCCCGGGCTGGCCTGGAGGCTGATGATTCTGCACTCGTCTTCGTCATGCACGGGGTCGATGTAGGGGACGGTGGAACCGGGCTTCTTTTCCATCAGTTCTTCGCAAAGTTGGGTCACCTTCGCGATGTTCGGTTCCTGTAGCAGGGCCTTTTTTTCGTCCCAATCAATTGTCACGATTTCTCCCTTTGCAGCGAGGCGTCCAGAATCAGGCGTCCTCTGTCACTCTACGCTTCCGCGGCGAGCGGTGGGCACACTTGATTTTTGGCCGGGGCCAGCCTAGTGGCGGCCCCGCAGGTGCTGGTTGTGGAGCGCATCGAGCTGCTCGTCGGTCAGTTCATCGAAAGCCACGGCTTCCCGCTTGTCGCTGCGCGAGAAGCGGATGAACATAAGGATGATCAGCGGCAGGTCCACCACCTCGCAGATGAACCAGAGCAGATTCCCTGCGAACTGCTGGTCCTGGAGGGCGTCCCGGAACCACCACTGGGGATCCTGGACGGTCAGTGCATGGTCGAGGACCTGGCCGTTGAGGCTGAGGAGGATGCCGGGCACGGCGTCGATGAGCAGCTCAATGAACACGAACATGAATTCCAGGGTCAGGTAGGCGCTGGACCGTTGGAAGTTGGATTCTTCGATGATGGGCAGTGCCATGAGCATGCCCAGCAGGGGGACGCCGAGCGTGAGCAGTGCGTCGGCCGCGGGGCTGGTCCGCAGCGTGTAGAAGGCGGGGGTGAGGAAAGTGGAGAAGAGCGCCAGCCCCAGCAGGGGTGCGCCGAATGAATTGCTGACGAACCGCACCAGACGGCTGGAGAGCACGGCGTCGAAGACCCTAATTCCGTGGTCCGGCAACGCCGCACGTGCAAGCGTCAGCGGCTTGCCCAGGCCGATGAGCAGTGGGACCACAAAGAGCAGCAGCGAAATCTTCAGGGTGAAGGCCCACCGTTGCTGCGGGCCGTACACGCCGGTGAAACCGCAGGTCAGGATGACGAAAGTACCAAGGCCCAGGACGTAGAACGCCACCGCGCGCCAGGCCGGCCACCGGTGGCCATTCCGTCCGGCTGAACGCATCCCCCACCCGTAGAGGACTCCGGCCGCAACGACGAAAGCCGTGGCGGCCCAGTCCAGGCGCCAGGAGGAAACAAGGATCTCAAGGGGTGGCACGCGGCAATGGTAGCCAGTCTTCCTGGGAGGAGGATGGGCGTTTACCGGAAACCGGGGCTGCACTGCCGGGATGCTGTTCAATGTGAGGATGCAGTTCACCAGGAAGGGCCTGAAAGACGACGGCTTCTTGGGCTTCCGGCCCCTGAAGGATCTTGACGTCATGCGGGTCCCGCGGGGAACGGGTATTTTCGCCGTGATGGCGCCCGACACGTTCCAGCCGGAATTCCTGACAAAGAGCACCGCCGGTGTCTTCAAGAAGAAAGATCCCTCCCTGACGGTGCAGGACCTTCGAGCGGCCTGGCTGGACACCGCATCCGTCCTGTACCTCGGCAAAGCCGGTCCGGGCAGCAAGGGCAACCGCGGGCTACGGCGGCAGGTCCAGGAGTTCCTGGACTTCGGACACGGAAAGCCGCCGGGCCACTGGGACGGCCGGCTCATCTGGCAACTCCGGGATGCGGGCGCGCTGCTGGTTGCGTGGAAGGAAATGGCCGCCGAATCCCTCAACCAGGCCGAGGCGGATTACCACGCGGGCTTTGTCGAGGAATACGGGAAACTGCCGTATGCGAACCTCGTGCGGGCCCGGACCAAAAGCTGACCCAGGGGCGAACGGGTCAGGCCGGTCCCTTGAGGCGCTCCATCTCCCGGCGGTCCTTCTTGGTGGGCCGCCCGGCACCCCGGTCGCGCTGCGGGAGCCCCAGTGCCGGTAGGACGGGCCTCGGGGGAGTGTGGTCCGTAAAGCAGTGGGAGGCGGCCTCGGCTCCCACCCGCTTGGCGATCAGCCGCCGGACCTCAAGGATGCGCTCGTACCCGGACATGCGCACCGTCACCGTGTCTCCCGTGACCAGCGTCGCGGAAGCCTTGGCGGGACTGCCGTTGAGGCGGACGTGCCCGGCGCGGCAGGCGGCAGTGGCGGCCGACCGTGTCTTGTAGGCGCGGACGGCCCACAACCACGCATCGATTCGGACGCTGGCGGGGGAGGAAGGGAGGCTGGTCATGATTGGCACCGAGTATAGCCCCGGGCCCGCCGGCTTCACTCCACCGTGACCGTGACCCGCTGCACCACGTTGTTGCCCATCCCCTGGTAGTTCCAGTTCTGCTCCAGCGGCTGGGTGGCACCGGTGGTGTCGGTGGCGCGGCAGGCCAGGACATGCTCACCGGGTGCGGCCTCCCACGTCATGCTCCACCCCCGCCACGCGTAGCCGCCCGCGGGCTTGTCCAAACGGGCGGGCAGCCACGTGCCATCAACGGCCACCTCGACGCCGGCCACGGCACCTTCCCCCGACCAGGCGCGGCCCTGCAACATGACCGGGCCTGGGCGGACAAACCGCCTGCGGGTGAAGAAGTCCGGGATACCCGGCGGAACCATCAGCGAACGCACCCTGATCCTCGAAACCGGCCTGCCGGCGTCGTCCGCGGTGGCCTGGTACCGGTAGGCGGACTGCTGCTGGAACCCGGTGAACGGCTCCCTGGCCACTTCGATCGACTCCAGCCACTTGACGCTGGCCATCCCGTACCACCCCGGAACCACCAGCCGCAGCGGGTACCCATGCTGCGGCGGCAGTTCGGCGCCGTTCATGGCGTAGGCAAGGACGACGTCGGGACGCAGGGCTTCGCGGACCGGAAGGCTGCGTGCGAAGCGGTGCGGGACGCCGCCTTGAACACCCGCGTCCGCGCCGGTGAAGACCACTTCCAAGGCGCCGGGCAGTATTCCCGCCTTATCCAGGAGATAGGCCAGCGGAACACCGGTCCATTGCGCCGTGCCCACCGCTTCCAGCACCCACGGCTGGCTGAGGGGCCGCGGCTCCAGCAGCGACCTGCCGTTGCCCGCGCACTCAAGGGTGACCGGGACGGTGATGGCCGGGGCCCTGCGGAGGGCTGCGAGGTTCAGCTCCAGGGCCCGTTCCACCGCACCCCGGATCCGCAGGTGCCAGGAGGTGGCCTGGATGTCCGGGATATCGAAATGCGTGAGTACGTAGTGCAGCCCGGGAGGCGTGAGGTCGCGGCTCAGCGCTTCCAGCGGCATTGAATGGTTGCGGGCGGAGAGCTGCAGTTCCTCGGGAGTAAGGGGACCCTCCGACGGGCCCGCGGATACCGGCGGGGCTTCCGCGGCCGGTGGCTGGCTGTGTTCTCTGGTCTGTGTCATGGCGCCGGGATTCTGTGGGCCGTGCTCCGCCGGGGTGGCGGCGCCTAGCCACTGGTCTACGCCGGGATCCCCGGTCCGTCAACAGCCCACGGACCGGGGAGCGGAGCGCTACAGGACGGGCCGCGTCAGGAACTCGGCCAGGCTGATGGGGTCCTGGCCGGTCAAGCCGTGCACGTCAGGTGAAAGCCCTGCCATTTCGCCGGCCGCCATGGCCGTGTACGTACTCACCCATGCGTCCAGCTGCCATTGCGGAGCGCCGTAGGACGCCCGGGAGGCGTAGGCTTCCTCCACTGTCTCCGGGTGGTAGCTGACGGTCCGTCCGGTTCCGTCGCTCAGCACCCGGGCGGCCTGCGCCATGGTCAGTTCTTCCGGCCCGGTCAGGTTGTAGGTCATTCCCTTGTGGATCGCCGGGTCGCGGAGCACTGCGTGGGCGGAGCGGGCCACATCCTCCCGTGCCACCCCGGAAAACACGCCGTCACCGGCGGGGCCGCGGATCACGCCGTCCTCTCCGGCCATGAGCGGCAGGAAGTCCAGGTAGAAGTTGTCCCGGAGGAACGTGAAGTCCATACCGGAGGCCTTGATCCGCTCCTCCGTGGCGTAATGGTCCCGGGCCAGGGTGAACGTGGCATCCGGCGCGGCGCCGTAGAAGGACGTGTACACCACATGCTGGACTCCCGCGTCAGCGGCTGCGTCCACGAACGCATAATGCTGCTGCAGCCGGTCCTCGGCCTCGGCAGCGGAGACCATGAACAGGAGCTTCACTCCATCCAGGGCCTGCCGGGACGCCGCACCGTCGCCGTAGGAACACACCACGGCGGAGGCCCCTGCCAGTTCCGGCGCCCGGGCCGGGTCGCGCACCAACAGCCGCTGCGCGAATCCGGACCCGGCAAGTTGCCGCGCCAGCATGCCGCCCAGGCCTCCGGTGGATCCGGTGACCGCCAGCTCGGGAAGATCGCCCGGGGCGGCCATTCAGGCTTCCCGGGTGGCGGGCGACTTGGTCTGGGCCGGGTCGCGTTCGGCCAGGCCGCCGATGGCGTCGTCAATCTCCTTGAGGACCTCGGCATCCAGCCTCACTCCTGCCGCCGCAACGGTGTCCGCGATCTGTTCCGGCCGGGACGCACCCACGATGGCGGACGCCACGTTCGGGTTCTGGAGGACCCACGCAACGGCGAGCTGCGGCATGGTCAGGCCGGCTTCGGCGGCAATCGGCTTCAGGTCCTGCACGCCGGCCAGGACGTCGTCGCGCATCCACCGCTCAATCATCTTGGCGCCGCCCTTTTCATCGGTGGCGCGGCTGCCTTCCGGGGCCGGCCGGCCGGGAAGGTACTTGCCGCTGAGGACGCCCTGGGCCATGGGCGACCAGACGATCTGGGATACCCCCAGCTCTTCCGACGCCGGGACCACTTCCGCTTCGATGACCCGCCACAGCATGGAGTACTGGGGCTGGTTGGAGATGAGCTGGAAGCCGAGTTCCTTGGACAGCCGGTGCCCTTCACGGAGCTGGTCGGCGGTCCACTCGCTGACGCCGATGTAGAGCGCCTTGCCTTGCCGGACGATGTCCGCGAACGCCTGCATGGTCTCTTCCAGCGGCGTCTCGAAGTCGTAGCGGTGGGCTTGGTAGAGGTCCACGTAGTCCGTCTGCAGCCGGCGCAGGGACCCGTTGATGGATTCCATGATGTGTTTGCGGGAGAGCCCCAAATCGTTCTTGCCCTTGGGGCCGGTGGGGCCGAAGACCTTGGTGAAGATTTCCAGGGACTCGCGCCGCTCGTCCTTCAAGGCCTCGCCCAGGACGGTTTCCGCTGCGGTGTTTGCATAGACATCCGCGGTGTCGAAAGAGCTGATGCCGGCGTCGAGGGCTGCCCGCACGCATTGGGTGGCAACGTCGTTTTCCACCTGCGAGCCGTGCGTCAGCCAGTTGCCGAACGTGATTTCCGAGACTTTGAAGCCGCTGTTTCCGAGGTATCTGAATTCCATGGGTTTCACGCTAACCCAGTTGGTTGCTCAGGGTAAGGGCTTAGCGGTTCTCCGGCGCTTTGCCCTTGAGGACCTGCTTCGGGCCTGCGAGCGAAACGAGGGACCCGGTGTCCAGCGGCGGCACCGGATGCGGCGGCACGGGCTTCTTGAAGGACCTCGGCAGTTCGTGCGGCGGCCGGTGGTTGTGCAGGGCGGATTCCACCAGTGGGGCTACCTGGGCAACCTTGTCGGCGGGCGCCGCCGGGTCCGGAAGGTCCCGCACCGAGAGCTTGATTTCGGGCGCGGCGGCCCGTGACCTGGCCTCGGCGCGTTTGTCGGCTTCGGCCACGGCTGAGGCCCAGTCTTCGGCCAGGACAGGCGGCTCGGCCCGGGCCGCGGCAAGTTTGGGGTGGCGTACGACGACGGTGCGCAGCGACTCCCTGAGCCGTGCCGGCTTCACGGCGGCTGCACGTTCCCGCCAGGATGGGCGGCCCTCCGGGCTTTCGCTCCGTGCCGCCATTAACAGCGCACTGCCCTTCCGGGGGCCCTTTCCGAACAGGGCCATCACCACGATGCCCGCCAGACGGCCCACGCCGGCAAGGACCAAGGTAAGCACCCCGAGAAGGAAGAGGACCAGGAACATCAGGAGGGCTACGCCCATGGTGCCGAAGAAGGTCAGGTTGAGGACCAGAGTGTCCGGTTGCTCCACGTCATCACTCCTTTCCACCAACATCCCGGGCCCGCTGCCGGCGCACAGCGCCAGGGGCAAGCTCCTTCTCAACCATACGGATTTTTGGCGTCCCATGCCGCCGGGCGCGGTGGCGTGGACAGGGTTGTAGCGAAGCTGTTACCCGATGTGACAGCATCACCGGATGACCGAATCGAATGAGTCCGCGAACTGTGTGTGCCTGTCCGGCGAACAGTACGCCGAGTGCTGTGGCAGGTTCCATTCCGGTACGGCGGAAGCTTCAACCGCGGAGCAGCTGATGCGGTCCCGCTACAGCGCGTTTGCCCGGCTGGATGAGGCCTACCTGCTCCGGACCCAGCATCCGTCAACGGTCCCGGCCGGCCTCGACCTGGATCCGGCCATGCAGTGGCGGCGCCTGGACATCGTTGCCACCAGCCAGGGCGGCCCGTTCGACACCGAAGGGACTGTGGAGTTCAAGGCCTATTACCGGCACGGTGCGGACCGCGGGGTTCTCCATGAAGCCAGCAGGTTTGTCCGCGAAGGCGGCCGGTGGCTCTATGTGGACGGCGACATCCTGTCCCCCTAGCAGCGGCGCGCCGCCTGCGGGCTACTCGCCGTCGTCGTAGTACTCGCTGTCCGGGGTGAAACCGGCACGGTCGACCCTGCGGTGGAACCGCATCCCCGCAAGGCCGCCGAGGACGGCGCCCACCAGGGCCACAGCCGCCACCACCACGGCTGCGATGATGCTGGTGGTGGTCAGTTGGCCCTCGTTGACGGGGATCCGCGGGAAGCTGTTGAGGTTGGCCAGGACGTTGAACTGCTGACCCGCCACGAGGCCGAGGATGGCGACCACGACGGCCGCGATCAGGGCCCAGATCCACACCATGAGACCCTGCCTTGCGCCGTTGAAGCGCGCCATCCGCCCGGCGACGTAACCGCCGCAATAGTAGGAGAGGAACAGGATCACCAGCAGGACGATGATGCCCACCAGCCCCACGGTGCCGCTGTTCTGCGCGGCCTGGTTCACGGCCGCGTTGACGTCCGTGTTGTTGGCCAGCCCCACAGCGGTCCCGGCAGCAGCAACCAATGCAGTCAGCAGCACGGCCATTCCGGTGGCGGTGAGCCAGCCGAAGAACGCAGAGCCGGCTTTGATGCCGCCGAACCGTTCCTTTTGGCGGGCGACGGCGGTTTCCCTGTCCGCGAGCGCCGGGTCCACCACGGGTGCCGCAGCAGTAGCGGGGGCAGGGCGGTACTCCCGCTCAGCGGACGGGGCGGCGCCGTAGTCCCGGTCGCGTTCCCGCTCGCGCGGGCGGGCCGGTGCCTGGTCGATCGACCGTGTGGCGGGATCCTCCGCTGCGTCCGCGCGGGGGTTGCCGCGGCGGGAGGTCTCATCCTCCCGGGCGTGGCGGGGAGGCAGGTTCTCTGGGTCCGTTGAGCTGCTCATGAACTAACTCAACCACCCGCCCCCACTGATAGCAAGCGTGCTTATTATTTCGTGACCTGCGGTTTTACCGGTATTTGCGGTGCAGGTCTTCCTTCCTGGACGGCCCGGCAGAGGCATCGGCGATCCACGGGCCGGTCCCCTCGGACTGGTCAAGCACGCCGGCTTCCAGCCAGGTGTAATCGCCGGCGAGGACCTTGCGGGTCAGCGCGTGGTCGGCGTCGTCCGTGTTCCTCCACAACTGGTCGAAGTACTCGTCCACCCGCACTTTTGCCTGCTCGCAGTAGGCATCGGCAAGTTCGTAGGCGCCCGCGGCCGTACCGGGGGAGGTGCGAAGCAGCATTTCAGCGCGGGAACAGCATGCGGTCATGGCGAAGAGTTCGGCGCCGATGTCCACGATGCGGCCCAGGAAGGCCTGCTTCCGCTCCAGCTTTGCCTGCCACCGGCCCATGCCGTAGAAGGTTTGCCGTGCCAGCCGGCGCGAGGAGCGTTCCACGAAGCGCAGGTGCTTGGCCAGCCGGCCGAAGTCGCTGTAGGAGCGCGGGTCCATGCCGGCGCCCGCCACCAGCTTGGGCAGCCATTTTGCGTAGAAACCGGAGGCGCCGACGGCGGCCCTGGCTTTATCGGCAAGGCTCGCATCGAGGGACGCGAGGTCGCCCGCGGCTGCCAGATGCGCGTCCACGGCCTCCCGGGCAATAAGCAACCGCATGATCTCGGAAGACCCCTCGAAGATCCGGTTGATCCGCATGTCGCGCAACTGCTGCTCGGCCGGTACCGCTCGTTCGCCCCGGGCCGCCAGCGACTCGGCCGTTTCAAATCCGCGGCCGCCGCGGATTTGCACCAACTCGTCCGCGATCCGGCAGCTGATCTCCGTGGCCCAGAGTTTGGCGAGCGCGGCTTCGATGCGGACGTCCTTCTGCCCGGCGTCCGCCAGTTCGGCGGCGAGTTCAAAGACCGCGTCCAAGGCGAAGGCGGACGCCGCGATGAACGCGATCTTCTTGCCCACGGCCTCGTGTTCGCCCACGGGCCGGCCCCACTGGGTGCGGGCGTTGGACCATTCGCGGGCAATCTTCAGGCTCCAACGCCCCGAAGCCACGCACAGCGCCGGCAGCGCCAGGCGGCCGGTGTTCAGGGTGGTCAAGGCGATCTTCAGGCCCTGGCCCTCGCGGCCCAGCCGGTTCGCGGCGGGAACCCGCACCTGGTGGAAACGGGTCACGCCGTTTTCGATGCCGCGCAGGCCCATGAAGGCGTTCCGGTGCTCCACCGTGATGCCGGGCGAGTCCATCTCCACCACGAAGGCGCTGATGCCGCCTTTGTGGGTGGTGCCTGCGGCGTCGGTGTGGGCGGGAACCAGGGCCATCACCACCACCAGTTCGGCGATCACGCCGTTGGTGGTCCACAGCTTCACGCCGTCCAGGAGGTACGCCTCGCCGTCGTCCGTTGGCGTTGCCGTGCTGCCCATCCGGGCGGGATCGCTGCCGACGTCCGGTTCCGTGAGAAGGAACGCCGTGACGGCGCCGGCAGCGCAGCGGGGAAGGTATTCGCGTTTCTGCGCGGGCGTGCCGAAGACCTTGACCGGCTCCGGAACGCCGATGGACTGGTGGGCGGAGATGAGCGCTCCCAGGCTGGGATGGACGCTGCCGAGAAGGGCAAGCGCCCGGCCGTAGTACACCAGTGAGAGGCCCAGGCCGCCGTATTCCTCCGGGATCTTCATGCCGAAGACGCCCAGGGAGGCCAGGTCCCTGATGTACTCGTCAGGAATCTTTGCGTCCCGTTCAATGATCCGCCCGGACATGGACTTGGCGTATTCGGTCAGGCGGGCCATGAAGGCCTCGCCCTTTTCCACGGACGCCGGATCGGCGGCCGGCCAGGGGTGGACCAGGCCGAGGTCGAAGCTGCCCAGGTAGAGGCCTTTGGCGAAGCTGGGGCGGTCCCAGCCGGTTTCGCGGGCGGCCTCTGCGACGGCCCTGGCATCTTCGGCGGTGGCTCCGGCCCCGATGTTGCCGGCCGGAACGGGGATTTCCTCAGCCGGGGCGTCTTTGGCCTGGCTGTCAGTTGCGGAGCTCATGGGTTATCTCCTCGGGCCGGAATGGCCGGTGTAGCCATGGATCCGCCGGGTTGGAGAACCCTTCAGCTGTCACTCAAGATTACCCGCGGGTAGGTTCCCGTGCCAGGGGCCGTTTGCCCCTGGAAATCGCCGGACAGATCGACGGCGGCCGCACGGTGGACCAGCCTGTCCCACCCGGCGTTGATTCCGTGGACCACTGCCAGGAGCGTGGTGGACAGCACCGTCCACGTGAGCTTTCCGGCGCCCAGCACCACCAGGGCGACCAGCCCGGCGGCCAGGACGAATCCGGCCAGGACCGCGCCGAACACCAGCGTCCCGATGAAAACCAAGGTGGCTGTTTCCACTGTGCTCAGATCGAACTGCATGAATCCCCCTGCTGCGGCGTTGCGGTGGCGAAAGACTGCTGTGGTGAAGACCAGTAGCTGAAGCGTAGGGGGACAGTCCCGCCGCCAGCCAGAGGCGGGTGGGGCTGGAGGGGCTGTTGATACGGGATCGAGACACTACCCGGAGGTAGGTCACGGAGTGGTCGCGGCGGCCTGCGTTAACCTTGTAGTTGGCAGTTTTCCGGTCCACCCCCGCTGCCGCCCCCGCCACCCGAACCCAAGGAGAGTGCGTGCCCCGCTCCGCCAGGTCATCCGCTGATGCCATCAGCGCCCGGCTTCGGGACCTCGAACTCCTCACCAAGGGACCCGCCTGGGCGCTGACGCGTTCGGCGCCGTGGGTGATCGCGGTGCTGCAGGCTTCCTTCACCCGCACCCGGCCGCAGCTGCCCCTGGAGGAATTCCATGCCGACGTCGACTCGTTCCTTGAGGAGCTGCGGCGCCAGGAACCCGGGCTGGGCGGAGGGGCCAACGGAAAATCCTTCGGCGACGAGTGGACCCGGCGGCAGTTCCTGACCCGCCGCAACCAGTCAGGCCAGATCGTGTACGAGGTCACCGAACCGGCAGCGCGCGTGCTGGCCTTCCTGGACAGCCTCTCCAGCGAACGGTCCACGTTGAACGGTTCCCGGCTGGGCACCCTGCTGGGGGACGTGGAGAAGCTCGCCAACGAAACCAACCCGGACCAGAGTGCGCGCCTGGAGGCCCTGGAAGAGGAAATCGAGGAGCGGCAGCAGCTCATCGAGGACATCAGCATCGGCGAGTTCGACGGCCTCCTGGACGATGACGAGGCAGTGGAGGCCGCCGGGAACATCCTGGACCTGGCCGCCAGCCTGCCCGCGGACTACAAGAAGATGCGCGACAGGATCGAGGAACTGGTGGGCGGCCTGCGCAACCAGATCATTGAGGAGTCGCTGACCAAGGGCGCCACCATGGCGCAGGTGCTGGAGGCGGACAAACGGCTCCGCCAGAGCCCGGAGGGCCGGACGTTCCGGTCCTTCACCGCCTTCCTGGAGGACCCGCAGCAGCAGCTCCGGTTCCGGTCCGCCATCGGCGAAGTCCTGAGCCGCCAGTTCGCCGACGACCTCTCACCCGAGGACCGGGAGACCCTGAAAAACCTGGTGGCGGAGCTCCGGCAGCAGCACAGCCAGATCCAGCGCATCTACGGCAAGCTCAGCGAGAGCCTCAACACGTACGTCCAGAGTGACGATTTCCGCCAGTCGGTCCGGCTCCGGCAGGTGCTGCGGGAGGCGGAGCAGGCCATCCGGTCGCTGCCGTACGAGCGTGAACGCCCCGGCCTGGTGCCTGGCCCGGTCCTGTACAACGCGGGCTTCGAGTCGCTGTCCATGGTGAAGCTGTTCGATCCCGACGAGTTCGCGGCTCCGCCCCGCCTGGCCGATCCCATCGCCTTCACGGACTCGGACCGGGTGCGCTCGCCGAGGACCGGCAAAGCCAAGCCCGCGGTGGTCCGCGCGGCCATGGCGGGGGCTGCAACGCTCGCTGACGCCTGGCAGCAGTTGCCCCCCGGGGAGCAGCACATCAACACCATTCGCGCCCTCCTCTCCGAAGCCCTGCACCGGGGTGCCGACTTCAACCGCGGGGCCTGGGACGGCCTGGACTTCGAACAGATAGACGGTTCCACCCGCAGGGCCTACCTGCCCGTGGTCACGCTCGCAAAGGATTCAGATGACTGAGGAAATCACGACACCGCTGGACGAGCCGGTGGCTGAGCCGGTCGAAACCCCGGTGTCGTCGAGCCCCACCCCCGGAGTGGTCTCCCCCCGGGACACCTTCGTGGACGGCGCAGCCCTGTTCCCCGGCGATACCGGCGTGCTGCCGATGAAGGTGCGGCAGGCGCTGGTCAAGCTCCTCAAGGGCCCGTACATCGACGGCGGCCGTGACGAGAAGCTGTGGACGGTGCTGCTGGACAACCAGTTGATCCTGCGGAGCCGCCTCTCCGAGCTGTTCCTCACCCTGCAGCTGGACCATGAGCGGAAGATCGCCGTCCTCCGTCCCGTCGACCCGGAGGTCATCGGCGGCAGCACCCGGTCCAGCATCCTGCGCCAGCAGCGCGCGCTGAGCCGGGTTGAAACCATCGTCCTGCTCCGGCTCCGGCTGCTCCTGGACCGGCACGTCACCGCCCAGACGGACCCCACCATCACCCGGGAGGAGATCACGGACCTGGTGGCGCACTACCAGCCGGCGGGCCAGCAGGACGCCCTCCGCGATTCGGATGTGGTGACCCGTGCCATCACCAAGCTCCTGGCCCGCCAGCTCCTGCTCCCCACGGGCCTGGAGGATGTCTACACCATCTCCAACGCCCTGCCCTTGGCGCTGCCGTTCGAAAACATCGGCGACATCCCGGCCCACATCGAAGCGCTGGTGGCGGCGTCCGCGGACCAGTCAGGAACTGAACCGCTCCTGGATCTTGACGGTGACGCTGAGACAGGTGCCGAGGATGGAGCAGAGGACGACGCTGCCAATGGTGACGAGGCGTCAGAAACCACGAATGAGGTGACCAAGTGACCATCGCAAGCATGCTCCCGCTCGGGGACGTGACCAACCCGGGCCAGATGCGGCTTGCCTTGGTGCAGGTGGTCAACTGGGGGACGTTCCACGGCGCGCACACCATGCATGTGGACCGGAACGGCACCTTGCTGACGGGTAACTCCGGCGTGGGCAAGTCGACGTTGTTCGATGCCATGTTGCGGGTGTTCGATGCGCGGCCGCGGTCCAACGAGGCGGCGGCGCAGCGTTCCGGCGGTGCGGTGGAGGACAAGCGCACCACCTTCACCTATATGCGCGGCAAGGTGGGGGACAAGGCCGTGGGGGACGGCTCGGCGAGTGCGTTCCAGCGCCCGGGTGCCACCTGGTCCGCCGTCGCGCTGACGTTCGACAACGCCGCCGGCACCCGGGTGACGGTCTCGGCGCTGTTCGACCTGCCCAAGAACGGGACCGAGTCCAGCGTGGGCCGGTTCTACCTGATTGACAACGTGCCGCTGGACCTGGAAGCCGTGGAAGGCATCGCGGACAAGCGCTTCACCAAGGGCGCACTGGAAACGATCTTCCCGCACGCGCAGGTGTTCGATGTCCACAAGGCGTTCGCTGAACGGTTCCGCCGGCTGCTGGGAATCAGCTCGGACCAGGCGCTGCCTTTGCTGCGCGTCATCCAGGCAGGGAAGGGGCTGGGCGGCAGCGTCAACACGTTTTTCCGCGACCAGGTGCTGGATGCCCCTGCAACATTGGCCGCCGCGGATGACGTGGTGGAGGAGTTCAGCAACCTGATGTCCATCCGCCAGCGGCTGGAGGACGTCCGGCAGCAGCGCGACCAGCTGGCCCCGGTGCCGGGACTGAACCGTGAATACGCGCAGTCCCTGCTGGACGCGAACCGGCTGAGGGACCTTGTGGGGGAGGAGTTCGAGGCCTACAAGCAGAAGCTGGCGGTCGAGGTCCACCAGAAAACCCTGGTCCGGTTCCGTGAGCTGGCGCAGGCGAAGGCCAAGGAGCTCGGCGCCGAACGTGCGGTCCGTGACGGCCTGGCCAAGGAGCTTCGGCAGCTGGAGACCGATTACAACAACCAGGGCGGCAACGCCATCTCGGCGATCGAGCAGTCCCTGGAGAACGCCCGGGTGGGGCTGAAGCTTCGCCGCCAGGTGGAAGAGGCGGCCCAGCAGGCCTTGTCCGACGCCGGGCTGCAGCTTGAGTGGAGCGCGGCCGGCTGGGAGCAGGCGCACGAACAGGCGGCGGCGAGGTCGGCCGAGCTGAAGGACGATTCACAGGCCCTGCAGGAGCTCCGGTTCGAGGCGTTCGACGCCCATGCCACCCGCAAACGGGAGCTTGCGGCCGCCGAGCAGGAACTCCTGTCGCTGAAAACGCGCAAATCCCTCCTGCCGCCGTCGAGCATTGAAAACCGCGCCGCGATCGCCGCCGCCACGGGGATCCCGGAGGACCGGATGCCGTTCGCAGGCGAGCTCATGGACCTCGCCGAAGGCGAGGAGCGGTGGCGCCCGGCAGCGGAGCGGGCGCTCCGGAGCCTGGCCACCACCCTGCTGGTGCCGGGGGAGCACTTCGGTGCCGTGACCCGGTACCTCAACGACCATAACGTCCGCGGCGCGTTGCGGGCGGTGGACGTCTCCAAGCCGCTGGCAGGCGGCGCGCTCGCCGTGGAGGACGTGCGCGACGGCGACCTGCTGGCCAAGCTGGACATCCTCGCCGCCGGTGCGGTGGCCGAGGCCGGCGAATGGGTCCGCGAGCGGATCGCACTGGACTTTGCCTACCCGTGCGTCGAGGATCCGGACGAACTCGCAGCCCTGGAGAAGGGCCTGAGCCTGGGCGGCGTGGTCAAGCGGAACCGGCACACGGTGGAGAAGGACGACCGCTTCACCAGCCGCCAGGACTACGTGCTCGGTTTCGACAACGCCGCCAAGCTCGAACTCGTTGCCGGCCAGGTGGAGGACCTCCGGCAGGAAGTGGCCAAGGCCGCAGAACTGGCCCAGAGCCGCGAGGACTCGCACCAGGGCATGAGCCGCCAGCTCGATGCCCTGCGCCGCATCGCCGAGGACGACCGCCCGTGGGAACAAGTGTCCGCGGCTGTCGCGGCGGACGAGCTCGCCCGGATCGAGCAGCGGCTCAAGGATGCCCTGGCCGCCCAAGCGGACCTGGAACCGCTCCGCGCCACCATCGAGGAGGTCCGGCAGAAACACCAGTCCAGCACCGAGTCGGCAGCAGTCCTGCAAAGCGAATACAAGGCCCTGGACCGCCAGCTGACGGGCGCGGACGCGCTGCTCGAAGCCGCGCGCGTCCGCCTGGCCCAGGCACCGCCGTCGGACGCCACTGAGGCAGCGCTCGAACCGCACTTCGCGGAATTCGGCGACGTGACCGAAATGCATGAACTGGACAACCTGGCCAACCGGGTACGGACGGTCCTGCTGGGCGAACTGCACGCAGCCGAGTCGCGGGGACAGGCCACGGCCGAGCGCCTCACCCGCATCTTCGAGGGCTTCGTCCGGGAGTGGGGCAGCGCCATTTCTGCCGACCACGGAACCAGCATTGGCGCGGCCAGCGAGTTTGAGTCCCGCTACCACGCGATCGTGAATGACGGCCTGCCCGCGCAGGAGGCCGAGTTCCGGCAGTTCTTCAACCAGCGCACGCACGAGTCCTTCAGCACCCTGCTGCACCTGCTGGACGAGGAACGGCGCTCCATCACCAGCCGCATCCTCCCGCTGAACGGCATCCTGTCCCAGGTCAACTTCCATGAGGGCAGCTACCTGGAACTGGACATCAAACAGACGCTGCCGCCCACTGCCAAGCAGTTCAAGGACGCCATCCAGAACGCGCTGAAGGCACGGCACACCCGGCCCGCGAAGGCGGAGGCAGGCCGCTCAGACGGTTCCGGTCCGGACAGGGACGACGACGCCGAGCTCACCGCCCGCTACAAGTCCCTTGAGACGCTGGTCAAGCGGCTGGGGTCGCAGGCGCCGGAGGACCGGCGCTGGCGCGCCGAGGTCCTGGACGTCCGCGGCCACCTGTTCATCCAGTGCAAGGAACACCGCGAAGTCGCCGCCCCCACCTCGGGAAAGAAGGGCGGCAGCAGGAAGACAGAAGTGTTCATGCACGCCGACACCGGATCGATGTCCGGTGGCGAGCGGCAGCGGTTCACGGCGTTCATCATGGCCGCCGCCCTGAGCTACCAGCTGGGAATTGCCGAGCAGGGTTTCACCACCTACGGCACGGTGATGATGGACGAGGCCTTCGTGCTCGCGTCCGAGGAGTTCGCCGGAGCCGGGATCAAGGCGATGCACGAATTCGGGTTCCAGCTGCTGCTGGCTGCGCCCGAAAACGTGATCGACCTGTCCCGGCACCTGGGCTCCGTGACCGAAATCCTGCGTGACAAACGCACCAACCGTTCCGGCGTCCTGACCGCACCGGTCATCCGCCCCCGCCCGGGGAAAGAAGGCGCCTGGCGGTCCGAGGCGAACCCGGTGGATATCGTCCTGCGGTAACCGGCAGCACGTGGAGTGCGCCGGTTACCTGGACTGCACTGGTTACTTGGACTGAACCCTGGCCAGGAACTGGGCCGTGCGGTCCTGCAGCCCCTGGATTTGGCGCTGCACGACGACGGCGGGGTCCGGGTTGATCTCGTTGGCCGGCGGTTCCCTGCGGACGTTGCCGCAGCAGAGGAAGTCGGCGCAGATCAGGGTGCCGACGGTGTTGCCGTCGCGCCCCGACTGGCCCGAGCGCTTGGCGACCCAGAGCAGGACGTCCTCCTTGGAGAAGACGTCCCGGCAGAGTTCACACAACACGGAACGGTTCTTCCGGACGCCTCCCTCGGGGGCCCGGAGCATGATTCCGGTGAGGCCTTTCGGACCGGGGACCACCAGGTAACCGCGCAGCGGCATCTTTCCGTCCCGCCAGCCCAGGAACTCAAGGCTGTCCCAGTCGAGGGAATCGAAGTTTTTGGGCAGCGTCAGTTTCGCCGCTTCCGAGCGGCTGGCGTTGACGAAGGATGAGCGGATTTGCTGGGGCGTGACTGATTGCATGGCTGAACTTTCGTAGCAGTGGGCGGCCCGGATCCGGGCCAAGGGTAACAGGGGAGTCAGTCAGTCTCCGCGGAGCAGGCCAAAGCGGCCACCCCGCTCTCCATGGCAGCGGCGGCCGTGATAGCCCTCTGCATGCGCATTTCCTGTTGTCCTGTCCGATGTTCAGCGTTTGTTCAGCGTTCCGGGCGGCTTCGTCCGGCCCGGCAAGGCCATCCTGCCAAATTGGGAGCCAACTGTCCAAGGAACGGCACGTGGATGTGGCGTTGGTCACCCAGCCTGGATTAGGTGACAAAAATGTTGCGTAATGATGATTTACATAGGTTAGCCTTACATAAGTTTTCATCCGCCCCCTTGAAGGAGCCCCGTGACGTCCCCCCTTTTCCCTGGTCCCCTCCCCACCCGCCGGAGCCTCTTCTCCTCCACCGGTAAAGCGGCAGCCATCCTCGCCGCAGCTGCGCTCACGCTCTCTGGTTGCTCCACCGGCCCCGCCGCCTCCGTAACCGACGCCACCAGCGCCGGCGGCAGCACGGCGTTCCCGGTCACCATCGAGCACGTGTTCGGCAGCACCACCATCGAGAAGCAGCCCACCCGGGTGGCGACGGTCTCCTGGGTAAACGACGACGTCGCCATCGCCCTGGGCGTGGTGCCCGTCGGCGTCCCCAAGAACGAATGGGGCGGCAACAGCAAAGGCTCCACCCCGTGGAAGGACGCCGCCCTGGAACAACTGGGTGCCGGATTCGGTTCGGCCAAAGCGCCGGTCCAGTACTCCGAAGCCGACGGCATCAACTTCACCGAGATCGCCAAGCTCAGCCCCGACGTCATCCTCGCCGCCTACTCGGGCCTCACCGAGGAGGACTACAAGAAGCTCAGCGAGATCGCCCCCGTGGTGGCCCACCCCCAGGTGGCGTACGGAACCTCCTGGCAGGACTCAACCACCATCATCGGCAAAGCCCTGGGCAAGGAAGCGCAGGCAGCACAACTGGTGGCGGACACCGAAGCCACCGTCAAGGACAAGGTCGCCAAGTACCCGCAGATCGCCGGCAAGAGCTTCATCTACGGCAACCTCGAGCCCGCCAAGGGTGACGGCGTGAACGTCTACACGGCCAACGACAACCGTCCCCGGTTCCTCACCGAAATCGGCATGACCCTGGCACCGGTGGTGGCAGAGAACTCCAAGGGCTCCAAGGAGTTCTACATCCCGTGGTCCGCGGAAAAAGCCAACGAGCTGGCCTCGGACATCTTCGTCACCTGGGTCCCCGACGCCTCCACCACGGACGCCATCAAGGCCGACCCCCTGCTGGGCCAGATCCCCGCCATCAAAAACGGCGCCCTGGTGGCCGATTCGGACAACACCCTGACCCTTTCCATCTCGGCATCCTCGCCGCTGAGCCTGCCGTGGTCCCTGGACACCTTCCTGCCGCAGCTCGCCGGCGCAGCGGATGCAGTGAAGTAGGTCCAGCGCCATGAGTACGACGACGGCACGTCCCGCGGCGGACGCCGGCACCCGGGTGCCGGCCCGGGCGTCGGCCGCTCCCCTCCGCGGCAACGCCCCGGAAAGGAAGCGCACCGCCTGGCTGGCTGCCGCCGTCGTCGTGCTGGTACTCATGGCCGGGGCATCGCTGGCGGTGGGTGCCCGGGATGTTCCACTCGGCACGGTGTGGCAGGCGCTGGCAGCGTTCGATCCCGCGAACGGGGACCATGCCGTGGTCCAGGCGCGGATTCCGCGGACTCTCCTTGGCCTGCTGGCCGGCGGCGCCCTGGGGCTGGCCGGCGCGGCCATGCAAGGAGTTGCCCGCAACCCGCTGGCCGATCCCGGCATCATCGGCGTCAACGCCGGTGCAGCCCTGGCGGTGGTGACCGGCATCTACGTCTTCGGCGTAACCGGCTTTTCCGGATACATCTGGTTCGCCTTCATCGGCGCCGCAACCGCCGCCGTCCTGGTGTATCTCATCGCATCGCTGGGCCGGGAAGGCGCCACGCCGGTCAAGCTCGCGCTTGCGGGGGCTGCCCTGAGCGCCGGGCTCTCCTCCCTCATGAACGTCATCCTGGTCTCCAGCCAGGACACCCTGGACAGGTTCCGGTTCTGGCAGGTCGGCGGAATCGCCGGCAGGGACTGGTCCGTGCTGCTTCCCGGCCTGCCCTTTTTGGCCGCAGGCGCACTCATTGTGCTGTTGAGCGGCAGGATCCTCAACAGCCTGGCCCTGGGCGACGACACCGCCCGCGGGCTTGGACAGCGTGTTGGCGCCGCCCGTGCCGTGACCGCACTGGGAATCGTCCTGCTGTGCGGTACGGCCACGGCTTTGGCGGGACCCATCGGCTTCGTCGGCCTGGTGGTGCCGCACGCCGTCCGTTTCCTCACCGGTCCGGACTACCGCTGGATCCTTCCCTTCTCCCTGGTGGCCGCTCCGGCGCTGCTGCTCGCGGCAGACATCATCGGGCGCGTGGTGCTGCTACCCGGCGAGGTCCCGGCCGGCATCATGACCGCCCTCGTCGGCGCCCCGGTCTTCGTCTGGCTGATCCGCCGCGGGAAGGGAGCCGGGCTGTGAGGGTCCACCGGACTGCCGTGCTGGCCTCCGCCGTAGTGGTGATGTTCTTCGTGTCCGTCCTGCTGGGCAGCTACACGGTCACCGTCCCCGACTTCTTCACCATCGTCGCCAACCATCTCACCGGCGGCCCGAAGATTCCGGGCGCCAGCTTCATCGTGATGGAGAACAAGCTTCCGCATGCCGTGGTTGGAACCATGATCGGAGTTGCGTTCGGACTGGCCGGCGCCCTCTTCCAGACCATGCTCCGGAACCCGCTGGCCAGCCCCGATGTCATAGGCATCAGCTCCGGGGCCAGCGCGGCGGCCGTTGTTGCCATCGTTGTTTTCGGCGCATCCGGTGCCACGGTGTCCGGGGCGGCGCTGGCCGGTGCGCTCGCCGTGGCCGTCCTGATCCATGCGATCTCCAGCGGCAGGAACCGCGGGCCCGGCCGGGGAAACGCAGCCGGGAACCGCCTCGTCCTGGCCGGTGTAGGCATCGCCGCCGCCCTGCAGGCAGTGGTGAGTTTCCTGATGACCCGCGCCGATATCCGGACCGCCGCCGACGCCCTGGTCTGGCTGAACGGCTCCCTGAACTCCGCCAACTGGGACCGGGCCGGCGTCCTGTTCCTGGCGCTCGCGGTGCTGGTTCCCGCCGTCGTGTTCCTTGCCGGGCCGCTGCGGATCCTGGAACTGGGCGACGACGCCGCCGCCGGACTGGGACTCCGCGTCGCCGGCACCCGCCTGGCCCTCGTGGTCATTGCGGTATCGCTCGCGGCGGTGGCGACGGCGGCGGCCGGGCCGGTCGCATTCGTCGCCTTCCTGGCCGGACCCATCGCCCGCCGCTTCACCGGCAAACCCGGCCTGCCGGCGTCGGCCCTGGTGGGTGCCCTGATTGTCCTCGCGGCGGACTACTTCGCCGCCAACCTCGCCCCGCTGCTGCTGGACGGCACCGTCCTGCCGGTGGGAGTGGTCACCGGCGCGCTCGGCGCCCCGTTCCTGCTGTGGCTCCTGGTCACAGCCAACAGAAAGGACGCCTGACGTGCCCGTCCTGGAAGCACACGGCCTGACACTGCAATACGACCAACGCCGCGTGGTGGACCGGCTCAGCATCCGGATCCCCGAAGGCAGGGTCACCATGATCGTCGGTGCGAACGCCTGCGGAAAGTCCACCCTGCTGCGCGGCCTGTCCCGGCTCCTCAAACCGGCGGCCGGGGCCGTGACCCTGGACGGCAAGGACATCCACGCCCGCCCGGCCCGCGAACTGGCCCGCACCCTTGGCCTGCTTCCCCAGCATCCCGCCGCCCCGGACGGAATCACCGTCCGGGACCTGGTGGGCCGTGGCCGCTACCCGCACCAAGGCCTGTTCCGCAGCTGGAGCGGCAACGATGAAGCAGCCGTGCAGCGCGCGCTGGAAGCCACCGGGACGCTGGACCTGGCCGGGCGCGAGGTGGACGAACTCTCCGGCGGCCAGCGCCAGCGCGCCTGGATTGCCATGGCGCTGGCGCAGGAAACGGAGGTGCTGCTGCTGGACGAACCCACCACGTACCTCGACCTGGCGCACCAGGTGGAAGTCCTGGACCTGGTCACGGACCTGAACCGCACACGGGGCACCACGGTGGCCATCGTCCTGCACGACCTCAACCTCGCCGCACGCTACGCAGACCACATCATCGCCATGAAGGAGGGCGACGTATCGGCCGCCGGCACCCCCGCCGACGTGGTGACCGAACACCTGGTCCGCGACGTCTTCGGCCTCGAAAGCCGCGTCATCCCCGACCCCGTCTCCGGGACCCCGCTCATCATTCCCATCGGCCGCCACCACGCCACCGCCAACGAACTGGAGCCCGTCGCATGAAGACCCGCGAAACCGCCGCCACCCAGCCGATGAGCCTGGCCTTCGGGGTCAGCGTCACCTCGGTCCGCGACCTCAGTCCCAACTTCCGCAGGATCACCTTCGGCGGGTACTCGCTGCGAGGGTTCGGCGTCCACGGCGACACCCTTGACCTCCGGATCAAACTGCTGATCCCCTCGCTCGCCGCCGACGGCACCCAACTGCCGCTCCCGGCCTTCAACACCAGCCGGTCGGGCTGGTACCGGGACTGGCTTGCCATGGACCCGGCCGTCCGCGGCGCCATGAGGACCTATACCGTCCGGGAGGCCAGGCTGGACGCGGTGTACCCGGAGATCGACGTTGATTTCGCCCTGCATGGCAATCACCGCGGGCTGCCCATGGACGCCCCCGGCCCGGCTGCGAACTGGGCCGTGAACGCCAAACCGGGCGATTCCCTGACCATCATCGGCCCCAACAACCGCGCAGCGCACTGCGTCACCGCGGAAACCTACTCCGGCATCGAATGGCGGCCCGGGCTTGCCCAGCGCATCCTGCTCGCCGGCGACGAGACCGCCGTTCCCGCGATCTCCGCGATCCTGGAAACCCTTCCCCCCTACATGAGCGGTCACGCGTTCCTCGAGGTCCAAGAGGCTGGGGACTTCCTGGAGCTCAGCTCGCCGGCCGATATCGAGATCACCTGGCTGGCCCGCGGTGCCGCCATCGGCAGGTCCAGGCCGCACGGCCAGTTGCTGCAGGAGGCAGTGCGCCAGGCCGTCCCCGTGCCGGGCTGGGTGGGCATCACCGCGGACGGCGGCGGCGCGGGGCCGGAGCCCGAAGACGTCAACGTCGACGTGGACATCCTTTGGGAAACGCCCGCCCGGATGGAGGCCGCCGCCGTCACCGCCTCCAGGAATCCGAGCCTGCCCGCCGGTGCCCTGCCCTTCTACGCCTGGATCGCCGGCGAAGCGGCCGCCATCCGGGACCTGCGCCGGTACCTGGTCCGCGAGGTAGGCATCGACCGCAAGCAGGTGGCGTTCATGGGGTACTGGCGGCAGGGCAAAGCCGAGGGCTGAGTCTTCCTGCGCCTGGGTGCGCCGGCGACACTATTTCGCCGTCGCTTAGACACCTTCCTTCGCTCCATTCGGCCGCGGGCGGCCTCTCTCCGCTCCGGTCGGCGATGCGCTCCTACGCGAAACAGCGTCGCCGGCTTAGAGCCTCTCCGTCACCCAAGCTTTACCTCGGCTTTCCCTGCGCTTACTTTGTTGTGGCTAGGTTGGCGTGGTGCCTGAATCCTTGCTTCCTGACTCGGGGCGGCGGGTGTTTGTTGCCCTGGGGGACTCTTTCACCGAAGGGGTGGGGGACCGGGATGAGCGGCTGCCCAACGGGGTGCGGGGCTGGGCCGACCGGGTGGCCGAGAAACTGGCCAAAGCGCAGCCCGGCTGGAAGTACGCCAACCTGGCCATCAGGAGCAAGCGGCTCAGGCACATCATCGACGAACAATTGGAGCCCGCCCTGCGCATGCGGCCCACGCTGATCACGCTCTACGCCGGCGGCAACGACATCCTGGACCTGAAGACGGACATGGGCGCGCTGATGGCGGACTACGAGCAATTCGTCGCCGCACTCGCAGGGACCGGGGCTACCGTGGTCCTCTTCACCGGGTTCGACGTCAAGGTTTCGGCGCTGCTCGAGCCGCTGAAGAAGCGCAATGCCTACTACAACCAGCGGGTCCGGGAGATCGCCGCGAAGCAAGGGGCCCTGTTGGTGGATTACTGGTGCCTGGACGCCTTCCATGACCGGAGGATGTGGGACTCGGACCGGCTCCACATGTCCAAGGCCGGGCACAAATACCTTGCCGGGCAGGTGCTGGACCAGTTGGGCGTACCGCACAAGATCAAGCGCAAGGACTGGGAACCGGCCGCCCGGCTCAGCGTGCGCGAATGGGAGCAGCAGCAGCGGCGCTGGGTCCACGACTGGGTCCTGCCGCTGTTCGGCCGCAAGCTCCGCGGCGTCACGCTGGGGGATACGCTCACCCCGCGCTGGCCGGAGCCGGTGAAGGTCCCGCGCAAAGGGCTGAAGAAGCTTGCGGCGGAAACGCCCGACGACGGCGCCGTGCCTTAGCTGGTCTGGGCGGGCGGGGTGTCCAGCAGGTTTTCATACCCCGGCGCCACCCGGCCGGCATGGAACTCCAGCACCTCGAAATCGGCCACCCCGTTGGAGTAGAACGGGTCCTGCGCCAGGCTGGCGTCGAGGGTGGCGCGGTCCGCCTGCGACAGCAACAATCCTCCGGTACGCGGAATCTTGCGGCCCGCGGCGATGAACACGCCGTCGTCGAAGGCCTTTTGTAGCCAGGCGATGTGGGCGTCGTTATGGAAGTCGACGATCTCCTGGGGCACGCGGTAGGTGAGGGAGACAACATACATGGGCCAAGCCTACCGGCGCCGCAACAGGCTACTTGAAAGATCAATCGTAGAATGGGCTCATGACCGAACCCCGATGGCTCAACGCAGACGAACGCCGTGCCTGGCTGGCGCTGGTGAGCATCAACACGTTGCTGCCTGCGGCGCTTGATACCAGGCTGCACGGCGCGGGGAAGTTGTCCCTTTTCGACTACACCGTCCTGGCCATGCTCTCCGAAGCCGAGGACCGGTTCCTGCCCATGAGTGAGCTGGCCGCCCGCAGCAGCGCTTCCCTGTCCCGCCTCTCCCATGTGGTGACGAAGCTCCAAAAACGGGGCTGGGTGGAGCGCCGGCCGCACCCCCACGATGCGCGGGTCACGACGGCGCACCTCACCGAGGAAGGCATGGCGACCATTGTGGGGCTGGCACCCCGCCACGTTGAGGATGTCCGGGACCTGTTCCTCGATGCCCTGACCGAACAGGACGTCCTGGACCTGGCGCGGATCGGCGAAAAAGTTGTCGGACGGCTGGACACTGACCACTGGATCCTGCGCGAAACCAAGGGCTGAGCCGCCGATTGGTTGCTTCCGGCAACGGATGGCAAACTTACCGCATGGATTTCACTTCCCGGTTCGTGGCCCTGGGCGATTCTTTCACTGAAGGCGTTGGCGACGACGACCCCGCCCGCCCCAATGGCGTGCGCGGCTGGGCCGACCGCCTGGCCGAACAACTGTGCGCCGCCGATCCCGGCTTCGGCTACGCCAACCTGGCCATCCGCGGCAGGAAGCTCCGCCAGATCCTTGCCGAGCAGGTGGACGCCGCCGTGGAACTCAAGCCCACACTGGTGAGTATTTACGCAGGTGCCAATGACATCCTCCGGCCACGCGTGGACATCGACGAACTTCTGGTGGAGTACAACGACGCCGTCGGCCGGCTGGCCGCTACCGGCGCCACCGTGGTGATGTTCACCGGCTTCGATGCCCGGGGGTCAAAGGTCTTCGGCACCATGCGCGGCCGGACGGCTATCTATAACGAGCTGGTCCGCGGCATCGCGGGGGACCACGGTGCGCTGTTGGTGGATTACTGGCGCTTCAGCGAGTACTACGACTGGGGCATGTGGGCCCACGACCGGATGCACATGTCCGCTGCGGGCCACGCCAACATGGCCAAGCGTGTGCTCGAAGTCCTCAAATATGACCACTCCATCGACATCCCGCCCATGACGCCGGTCCCCGAACTCAGCGGCAGGGAGGCGCTCCGCGCCAACGCACAATGGTTCCGGGAATATGCGGCCCCGTGGGTGGTCCGCCGGGTCACCGGCAGGTCGTCCGGGGACAACCTCCGGCCCAAGTACGCCCAGCTCACGCGTCTTTGACCCCGCAGTGTCCGGCCGCCGTCCTCAGGCGTGCCGGAACGCCGGAGTAGCCAGCATCGAGCCGTCGGCGCGGATCGCCAATACGGCAACATCCCAGGAGTCCGCGGCCAGGTTCAGCATCGGCATTCCGCCGGAAACGATTGCCGTGGCCAGCACATCGGCGGTAACGATGTCCGCCGCGGCCGCGGTGACCTGGACGAATTCCGTCCCACCGCCCAGCCGCCAGATGTGCTCGCCCCGCTCGGCGGAACCTGACGTTGCAAGGGCTGCGTGCTGGCCGCCCGCCCCAAGCGCATACCCGGTGATCAGCGTGCGGCGGTCCGCCGGATCCACAATCCCGGCCTTCCACGGCTCCGTGCTGCCGGGCCGGGGCGAGCCGCTCACCAGGACGTCGCCGCCGGCGTTGAGGCACCAGTCGCGCCGGCCCAGGGCCAGGAGCGAGGTCCCGGCCTCGCGGATCGCGTGGCCTTTGACGATGCCGGAAAGATCAAGGACGCCGTCCGGCCTCTCGGGGGTAAAAGCGCCTTCCGTGCGCAGCCGCCAATCGTGCGCTTCCGCGTACCGTTCCCGCATTTGCGCAGAGGCCGTCCGCAGCGTCAGTTCCCCGCGGGCCAGCCGGCTGGCTTCGGAGTCCGGGCGGTACAGGCTGAAGGTTTCGTCGAGTTCCCGGAAAAGGCGTTCGACGACGGCGGTGGCGGCGGCGAGCTCATCAAGCCGAGGCTGCCCTTCCGCGGCCATTCCGACGGGCATGGTCAGGCTGATGACCGTACCCATGCACTCGAAGGTGCGGGCTTTCAGGGCCGGGGTGCCGGTTTGCGCCGGCAACGGGCTAGAGGTGCGCTGCATCGATCGCTGCCTGGAGTGAGGTGAGGTAGGCGTTGCTGGTGACGGTGGCGCCGCTGATGGTCTTGATGCCGGCCGACTGGGCAGCCAGCGCCTCGCTGCGGAGCAGGGGTGCCGCACGGTTGCTGATCTGGACCGACTTGCCGTCGGTGTTGGTCAGCTGGAGGGCCGTGACATCCGTGATCTTGCCGTTCGCCACCGTGATCTGGACCTGCACGGGGCCGAACCTGGTCTGCACCGCGGTGCCCTTGTAGGTGCCGGAGGCGGTGGAACCCGACGAACCGGACGAGCTCGAGGAGCCGGTCGTCCCCGACGTGCCGGACGAGCCTGTTGTGCCGGAGGAACCCGAAGCGGTGGAGGAACCCGTCCCGGATGCGCCGGTGCCGGTGGCGCCCGTGGTGCCTGTTGCCGTCGTGCCTGTAGCGACGGTGCTGATGCCTGATACCTGCGTGCCGGCCTGCCAGCCCGCCAGGAGAATCCCGGCGGAGGCAAAGGCGGCAGCGGCGAGTCCGCGTATTTTCACCAGTCAAACCTTTCGTGATGGATCTGGTCCTCGCGGACGCCGGCCTTCGCGGCGTCCGCTATGACGTTGGCCGCCCAGGTGGCCGGTCCGCAGACGTAGACGTCTGCGTCCTTGATGTCCGGGACGTAGGAGGTGAGGCTGTAGCCGTTGCGCACGGCGCCCTCGGGGAGCCAGGTGGAGCGGCCATGGGACCGCGGCCCGGTGAGGTGGAAGAGCCTGACCCCGCGTTCCTGGCAGAGCTCCAGGATTTCGCCGCTGAGATAGAGTTCCTGCTCCGTGTGGCCGCGGAGCAGGACGCTCGCCTCCCCGGGGCCGAACGGCGTGGTTTCCAGCAGCGCGCGCAGCGGAGTGATGCCGATGCCGGCACCGATCATGACCACTTTGTTCTTGGTGCGGGCAGCGGTGCTGAGCAGGCCGTACGGTCCCTCCAGCGCCACTTTGGTTCCCTTGCGGAGCCGGAGGAGACCGGCCGATCCGTCGCCCAGGTTGCGGACGGTGATCCGCATGGTTCCCTGGCCGTCGGGTCCAGTGAAAACGGGCTCGGCAGAGAGGCTGAACGGGTGCGGATGCCACCACATTCCCGGGGCCAGGAACCGCCAGATGAAGAAGCGTCCGCCGGTCCCCGCCAGCTGGTCCAGCTGCCGGCCGCGCATGACGATGTTCACGACGCCGGGCGCCACGGACTCGACCTTGGCCACAGTGAGCTGGTGCCTGAGGGTGGCCAGTACCGGTTCCAGGATGCGGAAGTACACCAGTGCCGTTCCGGTGGAGATGCAGATGGCCAGCCAATACCAGCGCTGCCAGGTCCCCGCGGCGAACAGCCCGCCCACGCTGAACTGGTGCGGGATTGAGGTGGCGACGGCGGCATACGTCAGCAGGTGCACCACGTACCAGAACTCGTACGGGAAGCGGCGCCGGACGGCCACCAGGGACGTCACCACGACGGCGATAAACAGGGCCATGGAGACGAACGCCAGCCACATATCGGGGACCTGCATCCAGAGGTTGACGGACTCGGTGACAGGGTCGAGCCCCTCCGCCATGCCGTACCCGATGGCGATCAGGACGCCGTGGGCCAACAGCAGGTAGAGGGAGGGCTTGCCCAGCTTGCCGTGGAATTCCAGGGCGCGGTCGTGGCCGATGGTCCGGTCAATGAAGGGGATCCTTGCGGCCAGGAGCAGCATGAGCAGGACAAGGTCCATACCCGCCAGTCCGGCCACGATCCCGCCCGCGGTGAACAGCCCCGCGGGGGATGTGATGTTCGAAGCCCCGCCGTCCGCCAGCCAGAGGGCAATGGCCGCGGCAACGGAGGCCCAGGCAATCACGGTCAGGAGGTCGGTGCGGAGCATGCGCTGCTTGTGCTGGCCGGCGAACCGGTCGCGGACGGGCCGTGGTGTGGACAAGGAAGGGCGCTCCGGACGGCCGGAGCTGCTTGCGGCCGGTGTTGTCGGCAGGAGCTGCGTGGTCATGCCTCCAAGATTGCTGTGGGAAGCTATGTCCCTGCTGTGAAAAGGGGGAACAAGCTGCTGTGACCTTTCGGTCCCGCTGCCGCCCTTATACACCCGATTGGTCTTTAATTGCGTCAACTCGTAGACTTGGTAGGCGCTAAGTGCGCGGAGCGTGCGCAATTGCTCCGGTTGCCCGGTAATTTTCTCCAGGGCGGCCGGTAGTTAGGGGCTCAAGTTGCGTGACTAACCGTTGCCCTTCTTCACTTTTGGGTCGCCCTTAGCAGCATGGTCCAGCAGCAGATATGCGGATCATTACTTTCAATTCTTGAGGAGAAGTCATGGCAGCACACTGCCAAGTGACCGGAGCCGAGCCGGGCTTTGGGCACAGCATTTCGCACTCGCACCGCCGCAACAAGCGTCGGTTCGATCCGAACATTCAGAAGAAGCGCTACTGGGTTCCGTCCCTGCGCCGTAACGTCACGCTGCAGGTTTCTGCACGTGGCATCAAGACCATCGACGTGCGCGGCATCGACGCAGTCGTCGCCGACATTCTGGCTCGTGGGGTGAAGCTCTAGTGGCTAAGGACAAGGACGTACGTCCGATCATCAAGCTCAAGTCGACCGCGGGCACGGGTTACACCTACGTAACCCGCAAGAACCGTCGTAACGATCCTGACCGCATGGTCCTGAAGAAGTACGACCCCAAGATCCGCCAGCACGTCGAATTCCGAGAGGAGCGCTAAACATGGCTAAGAAGTCCAAGATTGCTCGCAACGAGCAGCGCAAGGTCATCGTTGAGCGTTACGCTGCGAAGCGCCTCGAGCTGAAGAAGACCCTGGTTGACGAAAACGCAACCGACGAAGCACGCGAAGCAGCCCGCCTGGGCCTGCAGAAGCTGCCCCGCAACGCGTCCCCGATCCGTCTGCGCAACCGCGACATCATCGACGGCCGTCCCCGCGGTACCTTCCAGAAGTTCGGTATCTCGCGTGTTCGCTTCCGCGACATGGCTCACCGCGGTGAGCTCCCGGGCATCACCAAGTCTTCCTGGTAATCCAGCACTGCTGATACCAGCTGCTTGAGAAGGGCCGGCAACCATGTGGTTGCCGGCCCTTCTGCGTTTAACCCACGCCGCGGGTGGTGGTTGAGCATGTGTGCGCCCTGTGCGGCAGCACACACGGCGGGATGACGACGGCGGGAGGCGGCCTGGGTGCCAGTTGGCCCGTTTCGCCGCGGAATTCCGGGGATGTACTCCGCTGGGAGGGCCGGTTTGCGGTGACGCCGGTGGGCGTGTATTGTTTTCTAAGTCGCCGCGGGGGAGACAGTGAAGAACTGATCACCGGGCGGCCACAAACCCCAAATCAAAGCCAAAATCTGGTTGCTCTTCAGGGCGCTGGAAATCGGTGGGGCTGGTCTTCACTTCGATTCAGATCCTGACTGATGGATTTGTGTTGGGGTGGGGGATCGGGTAAGTTTGGAAAGTTGCTCCGGAGCGATCTGCGACTGGTTTTTGGTTGTGGTGGTGCCGGGTGTGTCTGTTGTTTG
>NZ_SOBI01000014.1:0-31106 GCF_004364695.1 Arthrobacter sp. AG258
CCGGATGATCGTCCCGGACCGCCCCGGCCTCGGCATCACCCTCAGCGACCAAGCCCGCGCCTGGACAACCGAAAGCGTGGCCTTCGGCGCGTAACTGCCGCTCCGGGCGCGCACGGTTGCCGGCGCCCACAGAACCCACGCTTGCCGCCGTTCGCGCCCACGGCGACACGGCCGAAGCACACAATGCTCCGGCTTCCCCCTGCGGCACACAGCGCAGCACCGACAACTAAACCCACGAGTGTTCGGATGTCCCGGCCCGGCCCACTGACGCCGCAGTGAACCCGACCCCCGCGCTTTTTTCACGATAAGGAACGTCGATGTCCAATCCCATCATCCAATCCACCACCCAGGAAGCCGGACCAGCACGTCCTGCACGCACCAAGTCCCATACACGGTTCCTTGTGCTGGGGCTGATCTTCTTCGTCACGGTAGTGAATTACGCAGACCGCAGCAGCATGTCCATCGCGGGAACAGACATGACCAAAGAACTCGGGATGACATCAGTCCAGCTCGGGTTTGTTTTCTCAGCCTTCAGCTGGGCCTACGTCGTCGGGCAGCTTCCGGGCGGATACCTGCTGGACCGGTTCGGAGCCAAAAAGACCTACGGGCTCAGCCTCGCGCTCTGGTCCGCGGCCACTCTCGTGGTGGGCTTCGTCGGCCTGATGTCCACACCGGTTCTGGTATCGGTGGGCATCCTGTTCGCCCTACGCCTGTTCCTCGGGCTTGTGGAGGCCCCTGCCTTTCCTGCTAACGCACGTATTACCACCATGTGGTTCCCCACCAGCGAGCGCGGTCAAGCCACGGCAGTATTCAACTCCGCCCAGTACCTCGCCACAGCGATGTTCGCCCCCATCATCGGTTGGATGACCTTCAGCTTCGGCTGGCGCATCGGGTTCTACGTCCTGGGCGCACTTGGCCTGGCCATGGCCGTCGTCTGGTTTCGCTGGATGAACGTCCCCTCAAGGCACAAACGCGTCTCCGCCACAGAAATCGAAACCATCCGGGCAGGAGGAGGCCTGGTCGACCTCGACGAATCGGCAACCCTCTCCCAGCGGAAGGCGACAATCACCCGGTCCCAGTTCAAGCAGCTCTTTACCAGCCGCATGTTTTGGGGTCTCTACGTGGCACAATACGCCGTCAACGCCCTTACCTATTTCTTCATCACCTGGTTCCCGATCTACCTGGTCAGCAGCAGGCACCTGAACATCATGCAGGCCGGTTTCATCGCGGCCATCCCCGCCCTCGCAGGCTTCGCTGGCGGCATACTGGGTGGATTCATCTCCGACCTCCTCCTACGCAGGGGAGTCCCCCTCACGGCGGCACGGAAAATTCCGTCGGTTGCCGGCATGGCACTGGCCATGCTGATCATGCTCTGCCCATTCACCGACAGCACTCCCCTCATCGTGACGCTCATGACTCTCGCATTCTTCGGTAAGGGGGTTGCGGCACTGGGCTGGGCATTCGCCACCGACATGGCCCCCAAGGAAGCCAACAGCGTCTCCGCCGCCATCATGAACGCCTTCGGCAACATCGCCGGCATCGTGACCCCCATCGTCATCGGATTCGTCATCGCGGCCACCGGGAACTTCGACGTCGCCCTCTGGTTCGTCGGCGCCCACGGAGCCGTCGCTCTGCTCGGCTACCTCATCATGGGCAAGGTACAGCGGCTCGAATTCACCCACGACAAAGCACAGAACTAAACTCCCCTGGCGCCCAAGCCCGACTCGCCGAAGAGAATGCCGCAAGATGACTCGTGCCACGGGTTCCTCTTCGCCGCTGCTTCCTTCAGGGTTCGACTGGATCGCTCACCCAAATCACCTGGCTGCCTTCAGAGAACGCATATGACTATGCCTCCACGACAGGCATGAACACTGAGGTCACGAGCTCGGCTTCGGGCGTTTGGCTCGGATCGTTGCGATAAATGTTGAAGTGGTGCGTCGCGAGGTCGTCATCTTCCCTTGCCGGCCGCCAATCGTTTTCGGCCATGAACGCTGCGATCGCTTCATGTGCCCGGGGAATCGCATCCGTGTACGGCCCGGTGACTGTAGCGGCCACCACGCGACGTGCGGGAAAGTGCAGCACGCTCAGTGGCTCCGCGGCCTCGGTATCGGGCGCTACCTCAAGGAAGACCGACTCGTCGACGTCATGCTCGCGGTATTCACCGTCGTGTTCGATGCACCCGCCAGCCCCCGTGACGCGAATCCCTTGGGCTGAGATCTCAGGCGTGAACCGGGCCCATAGTTCGCCCTCGGCAGTGTAGTCGGGCACCCTCCCGCGAAGGGTGATGAGGGTTTGCTCGGGCAACGTGGTGAGTTCGGCAGAGATGGTAGACATGGCGTCCTCCTGACGTTGTTGGTCCAGCATTCGTTCAATGATTACGAGCCGTCGCAGGGCGGCTGACGATTCCTCGGCAAGGGCCGCTCGCTGAGCGGACAGGGCTTGTGCGTAAGCGGGGGTCCCCCGGGCAGCAAGGAGCGCCCCTATGGCAGACACACCAAAGCCCACGTCCCTGAGCCGCCGGATTTCGCTTGCCTCGCGGAGCTGGTCGTGGGCATACCAACGGTAGCCGGTGGCTCGATCGACAACAGCCGGAGCGAGGACTCCGTTCGCGTCGTAATGCCGCAACATCCTGACACTGATCCTGCTGAGCGAGGAGAAGTGGCCGATGGGCATGAGCTTTGAGATATCGGTCATGCCTCTGATTCTCCGCGCTGACATCGTGTCAGAGTCCATTTTCTCGAAGACTCATTTGACGGCGCGCTGCGACCGACCAGCCGGGGTACCGACCAAAAGTAGCCTAGGTCCATCTCTCTTGGGCTACCCGCGCCGATGCTGCCACTGCCAGGCGTGCCGGAACATGAGGCCCATCGAGGTTCTCAGGGCTACCGGCTATAGCGACGAGCCGCCGGGACGCCCGTCCAGGGCTGTACGCGACCCCGTTCCAGTCAACGACAGGCTGGCACGTATCTCACGAATACGGTGCCGGGATTGGGAAATCTGCCATTCCCGGCAACGCCCCCCATGCAGTGGGCGACGGCGTACATGTGGAAAAACCCTTTGACACCAAACAGCTAACGCGGGTAACTTAGATCACGCACCAAGGTAACGCGAGTTACTAATGGTAAGACCAGACCACTAGCGGCCAAGGTCCAGTTAGAGAGAAGACTTCTGGAGCATCCAATGGCGGACACCGCCTCCCAAAGCCGGGCACGAAACTTCTCAGACATTGCTTCGCCAGGCAGCTATTGCTGCACACGGGGCGCCAAGGAGCCTCGTAGACGTGGGTCTTTAGGAACAAACACTTAGGAAGTTCATCAACCTATGCAGCAGGACAGCCGACCACTGCCATCCGGCAGTAATCGACTGTCCGGTACTAAAACGCTCTTCGGTCTGACCGCGAAATCAACATCGAAGAGCAAAACCCAACCCACCCTTCACCTTGCTGATGAAGAAAGGAAGAGACAGCTCATCATGACACAAACCAGATTCTTTCTTCAGGTCGAGCCAGGCGCTCTCCCCACGCGATGAACCTGAGAGCACCCCGACTCCTGCAATTGCAGCCAGTTCGATTTCGCGGTGCTCCCTTTACGCCAACACACGCCCGCTCCACAGGTCCGCGGACCGCAGTCACGGCCATGAAAAGAGAACAATGAACAGCATTACCACCACCGTTGAGACCTACAGGCCGGCCATGCACTTTGCCGCCAAAGACACGTGGCTCAACGATCCGAACGGGCTTGTCTTCCACGAGGGCACCTACCACCTGTACTACCAGAACAACCCCTTCGGAAACGTCCACGCCAATATGTCCTGGGGCCATGCGACTTCTGCTGACCTGATCAGCTGGACGGAGCAACCGGTAGCGATTCCCTGTGATGACGACGAGGAAATCTACTCCGGCAGCATTGTGGTTGACGCCGAAAACACCAGCGGATTCGGCGCGGACGGTAAGGCTCCCCTGGTGGCCATCTACACCAGCGCGTACAAGCCGGGCTCCCTCCACGAGGGCACGCAGGCGCAGTCCCTCGCGTGGAGCACGGACGGCGGATACTCCTGGACGAAGTACGCCGGCAACCCGGTCCTGACCCGGAACTCGCCGGAATTCCGGGACCCCAAGGTATTCCGCTACGACGGCCCTTCGGGCAGCTATTGGGTCATGGTGGCGGTGGAGGCCCATGATTTCACCGTCCTGCTCTACCGCTCACAAGACCTCAAGAGCTGGGAATATCTCAGCACCTTCGGCCCCGCCAATGGCACGGGAGGCATCTGGGAATGCCCGGACCTTTTCGAGCTGCCCCTGGACGGTGACTCCTCAGCCATGAAATGGGTCCTGACGGTGAACATGAACCCCGGCGGCCCCAACGGCGGGTCCGCAGGGCAGTACTTCGTGGGAGAGTTCGACGGCGTCACGTTCAGTTCCGAGACAACCCTCACCGCGGGGATGCAGGACCCTGAGCGCGTACCCGACTACCAGTGGCTGGACTGGGGCCGGGACTACTACGCCGCGGTCTCGTTCAGCAACGTCCCGGGCGGCCGGCGGCTGATGATCGGCTGGATGAACAACTGGCAGTATGCCAACCACATCCCCACCTCGCCCTGGCGCAGCCCCATGAGCCTGGTCCGGGACGTGTCCCTCGTTTCCGTGAACGGGCAACCCCGGCTCCTGCAGCGCCCCGTACCGGAGGCGAGGGCAACTTCGACACCCGGTCCCGAGCAGCGGCTGGCCCTGAACGGCCCCGCAACCGTTGAGGGCGGCACTGCGGTACAGCTTATTGACATCACCTTCTCCCCTGGTGACGCCGAGGAGTTCGGGCTTGTGGTCAGAGGGTCAGCGGACGGGACGGTCGGGACACGAATCGGGATCCACGCCGGCAGCGGGGACCTGATCGTGGACCGCACCCACTCCGGCGACACCGACTTCCATGAAGCCTTCGCCTCCACCAGCCGCGCCCCCATTGCCGCAGCCAAGGATGGCAACTACCGCCTGCAGATCTTCGTCGACCATTGCTCAGTGGAGGTCTTCGGCAACGATGGGCTCGTCTCGGTGACCGAACTGATCTTCCCGGATCAAGCCCAAACTTCCCTCACTCTCTACTCCACCGGCGGCACAGCCGACGCAGTGCTCCAACTCACCAACTTCGAAAAGGCTGATGCCTAATGGAATACCGCAAATTGGGAGCCTCCGGCCTGTACATCAGCGAAATCGCCTACGGAAACTGGGTCACTCACGGCGAGCAGATCGACCAGGCCGCCGCGACGGAATGCGTCAAACAGGCACTGGAGTTGGGCATCACCACCTTTGACACTGCCGATGCCTATGCCGGAACCCGGGCGGAGGAAGCTTTGGGTGTGGCGCTCAAGGGAACACGCCGTGAAAGCGTGGAGATCTTTACCAAGGCCTACTTCCCTACCGGGGATGGCCGGAACGACCGCGGCCTGTCCCGCAAGCACGTCATGCAGTCCATTAACTCCTCGCTGCGCCGGCTCCAGACTGACTACGTGGATCTCTACCAGGCGCACAGGTATGACTACGAGACTCCGCTGGAAGAGACCATGCAGGCTTTTGCCGATATTGTCCGGGCGGGGAAGGCGCACTATATCGGGGTGTCGGAGTGGACGGCGGACGAAATCCGCTCCGGCGTTGCCCTTGCCAGGGACCTTGGGGTCCAGCTCATCTCCAACCAGCCGCAGTATTCCATGCTGTGGCGCGTCATCGAACCGGAAATCGTTCCCCTGAGCGAGGAACTGGGCATTGGCCAGATCTGCTGGTCTCCGCTCGCCCAGGGAGTCCTCACCGGCAAATACACCCCCGGCGCGGCGGCCCCGGAAGGCTCCCGCTTCCGAGGCGACAACGGCAAGCTGAAGAATGACCACCGCTTTCTCAACGAGGACATCCTCATCCGCGTCCAGAAATTGAAGCCCCTGGCCGAAGAGACGGGACTGTCCATGGCGGCTTTCGCGGTTGCATGGGTACTGCAAAACCCCAACGTCTCGGCAGCCATCGTGGGAGCATCCCGGCCCGGGCAGCTCGTGGACAACGTCCGTGCCGCAGGAGTGAAACTCGACCAGGAAATGCTCCTGAGGATCGATGACATCCTCGGCCCCGTCATCGAAAGAGACCCCGGGAAGGTCGAGTCCTTCAAGGACCGCCCCTAACAGCAGCAGCTGAAGAAATGTATTGACACCATCTAGTAACGCGGGTAACTTAGATCACAGCCCGAAAGTAACGCGAGTTACTAGGCTTAGATTCACCACATTGCCTCCGTATTAGCACGGGCAACCCCAGCTCAACGAAGACCTCTGGAGCATTCAATGGCGAAGACCACCTCCCCCGACAAACCCGGCACTGCCCGGCAGCGTGGCGTCACCATGAATGACGTAGCCAAGCATGCCGGAGTATCCCGGACAGCTGTTTCATTCGTGCTGAACAACCGTGAAGACGCCAGCATCTCGGAGGAGACCCGGGTCCGCATCGCTGAGGCGGTTCAAGCTTTGGGCTACCGTCCAAATGCCGGGGCGAGGGCGCTGGCATCCCAGCGCAGCGATTGGTACGGGATCGTCACCGAGATCGTCACGGCCCCATTCGCCGTGGACATCATCAAAGGTGCCCAGGACCAGGCCTGGAGTGACGGCCGGTTCCTCCTGATCGCCCCGTCGGACCAGGGTGATGCGGCCGGCCCCAACCAGGGGATGGAGGATGCTGCTGTGGAAAAGCTGCTGGAGCAGCGGGTGGAAGGCCTGCTGTACGCCGCAACCCACCACCGTGGCGTCCATGTGCCCCCCAGCGCGCACGAAGTGCCCACGGTGCTCGTCAACTGTTTCGACCTGGACGGGAAGCTGCCCTCAATCGTCCCTGACGAACGCGCGGGCGGACGGGTCGCCGTCGAACGCCTCCTCAAGGCCGGCCACACCAAGATCGGTGTGATCAACCTGGACCCCCGCATTCCGGCAGCTGTTGGGCGTTTGCAGGGCGTCCGGGAGGCCTTGGCCGACGCCGGCCTGGAGCTTGATCCGGAACTCGTGGCGGCCGGGTATGCGACGGCAGACGGAGGCTACGACGCTGCCTGTCAGATCCTTGACCGGTACCCGGCCAAGGACCGGCCCACCGCCCTGTTTTGCCTCAATGACCGTATGGCCATGGGGGCTTACGACGCCATCAAGGAACGTGGCCTGGCCATCCCCGGTGACGTCGCCGTGATCGGCTTCGACAACCAGGAACTCATCGCGGCCTACCTCAGGCCCAAGCTGACCACTGTTGCGTTGCCGTTCGAAAAGATGGGCGCTCTGGGAGTCCAGACGCTCGCCGCCCTTACAGCCGGACAGCCGATCACTGCCAGTCAGCAGTTGGTCGACTGTCCGCTGTTAGAACGCTCTTCGGTCTGACCGCGAAATCAACGTCGAAGAGCAAAACCCCAACCCACCCTTCACCTTGCTGATGAAGACAGGAAGAGATAACCCCATCATGACACAAACCAGGTTCCTCAAGTCCGCCCGCATTGCCGCGGCCGGACTGGCGGTAGGCGCGATGCTGCTGACCGGCTGCGCCGCCACCGGCAACAAGTCCGGCGGCACCGACGCCGCAGCCAACGCCAGCGCGTTCCTCACCATTCCCCGTGAAGACATGGGCACGTTCGTGCAGAACTTCAACCCGTTCGCGCCGACCGTCAACCCCATGGTCCAGCAGTCCATCTACGAGTCCCTCCTGGTCTTCAACCCGGCCAAGGGCAATACGGTGCCGTGGCTGGCCACCGACTGGAAGGCCGCGGACGACGGTAAGTCCATCACGTTCACCCTGCGTGATGGTGTGAAGTGGTCCGACGGCCAGCCGCTCGTTGCCGACGACGTCGCGTACACGTTCGAGCTGCAGAAGAAGCTGAAGGGCGGCTACGAGTATCTCGACGGCGTGACGGCGCAAGGCAACCAGGTCACCTTCAACTTCAACAAGCCCTGGTCCCCCGCCCTGTACGACGTCGGCCAGCTCAGCATTCTGCCCAAGCACATCTGGTCCGCGCTGGCCGATCCGGAAAAGGATGCCAACGCCAAACCTGTGGGCACCGGACCGTACACCGAGGTGGACAACTTCCAGGCCCAGTCCTTCGTGCTGAAGAAGAACCCCAATTACTGGCAGCCGGACAAGCAGAAGATTGCCGGCATCAAGATGCTCGCGTTCGCCGGGAACGACGGCGCCAACCTCGCCGCCGCCAACGGCGACGTGGACTGGGCGCCCCAGTACATCCCGAATATCGAAAAGACCTTCGTCTCGAAGGACAAGGACCACCGGCACTACTGGTTCCCTCCGACCGGTGCCATGATCAACTGGCAGCTCAACACCACCAAGGCGCCCTTCAACGATGTAGATGTCCGCAAGGCGCTGAGCATGGCCGTGGACCGGGACCAGGTCACCAAGATCGGCATGAGCGGCTACGCGCAGCCGGCCGACTGCACCGGCCTCTCCGGCAACTACGAGACCTGGAAGAACACCCAGGTCAAGGACAACTGCACGTGGACCAAGCACGACGTCCAGCAAGCAAACGACCTGCTGGACAAGGCGGGCTACCCCAAGGGCCCCGACGGCAAGCGCACGCTCAAGGACGGCAAACCGTTCGAGTTCAAGATTTCCGTGGGTGCTACCTCGTCCGACTGGCTTTCCGTGGCCAACGTGATCTCCCAGAACCTGGCGGAGGTCGGCGTAACCGCGAAGGTGGACTCTCCGGACTGGGCTGCCGTGGTGGCAGGGTACGAAAAGGGTGATTTCGACTCCGGCATCGTCTGGAGTGCCAACGATCCCAGCCCGTACAAGTACTTCAACACCACCATGGGCTCCGCATCGGTGAAGCCCGTGGGCACCAAGGCCTCTGATAACTACCACCGTTTCGGCGACCCCAAAGCTGATGCCCTGCTGAGCGACTTCGCTGCAGCGACTGACCAGTCCAGGCAAAAGGATATTGCCAACAAGCTGCAGGAAGAATACAACGACGCCGCACCAGTGGTGCCGCTGTTTTCCGGCCCGGAATGGGGTGCATACAATGACACCCGCTTCACCGGCTGGCCCACGCAGGACAACCCCTACGCCACCCTCTCGGTTCGCGCACCCACCACGGTTCTGGTGCTGACCAGCCTGGAACCGCGCAAGTAGTCCCCCGCCCCTGAGGCCCATCTGGCCCTCAAGGCACCACACGCCCGACGGCCTGGCACATGCCATCAGCCGGCCGTCGGGCGTACCCACAATCTTGACCACTCCCGAATTGGAGGGAAACCGTGCGCTTCATCCTGCGCCGACTGGGTTTCTACCTGATCGCCTTCTGGGCATCCATTACCCTGAATTTCCTGCTCCCCCGCTTCATGCCCGGGGACCCCGTATCACGCATGTTTGCCCGCACCCAGGACAGAATGCAGCCCGAACAGCTCGAAGCCCTGCGCAAGCTGCTTGGCGTGGACGACCGGCCCATCTGGGAGCAGTACGCCGGCTACCTCCAGAACATCCTCACCGGACAGATGGGGGTATCGATTACGCGCTTCCCCACCCCCGTCACCGAAGTCATCTCATCCCAAATCGGCTGGACCCTCCTGCTTGGCGGAACCGCGCTGGTGATTGCCGCCGTCGTGGGCAACCTGCTGGGCATCCTGGCAGCCTGGCGCCGCGGCAGCGCCCTCGACTCGGCCCTGCCTCCCGTGCTGGTCTTTATCGGATCGTTCCCCTACTTCTGGCTGGCAATGGGCGCTCTGTACCTGTTCGGCGTCGTGCTCGGCTGGTTCCCCATCCGCCACGCGTTCACCGACGGCCTGGAGCCGGCGTTCACCGCCGAGTTCATCGGTGACGTCGGCGCCCACCTCGTGCTACCGGCGCTGACCATCGTGCTGGTCTCCATCGGTGGCTGGATGTTGGGCATGCGGAACACCATGATTGCCACGAACTCCGAGGACTACATCACCATGGCCGAAGCCAAGGGCCTGCGCCCCGGACGGATCATGCTCCGCTACGCAGCCCGGAACGCGATGCTGCCCTCGGTGACCAGCTTCGGCATGGGCCTGGGCTTCGTCGTCGGCGGCGCCCTCCTGACCGAGGTGGTCTTCGCCTACCCCGGCGTCGGATACCAGCTCCTCAACGCCGTCCAAGGCCTCGACTACCCGCTTATGCAGGGCCTGTTCCTGACCATCACCGCCGCCGTGCTGCTGGCGAACTTCCTGGTGGACATCCTCTACGTCCGCCTCGACCCCCGCGTGCGCAGCAACTGAGCAGTGCGTACACAGTAACCAAGGGACCGACCATGACCAGCGTTATCCTCCAGCAGCCAACTGAAGCAAAAGCTGCCCGCAAAACCAACCGTGGTTTCATCCACGGACTCATCACCAACAAGAAGGCCATGACCGGCATGGCCATCATGCTCGTCTTCATCGTCCTCTCCCTGGCCGCGCCGGTACTGTTCCCGGACGACCCCTCCCGGATCACCGGGATGGCCTCACTGGAACCAGACAGCGAACACTGGCTCGGAACCACCGCCAAGGGCCAGGACGTGCTCGCCCTGACCATCCACGGCGCCCGAAGCTCCCTGCTCGTAGGGCTTACCGTCGGGTTCGCATCCACCTTCATCGGAATCCTCGTTGGCCTGGCATCAGCCTATTTCGGCAAATTCATCGACGAAGCACTGTCGCTGCTGACCAACGTCTTCCTCCTCCTTCCCGGCCTGCCGCTGCTCGTCATCCTGGCCGCCTTCCTGCCCCCGGGGCTGGGCACGGTCATCCTGGTCCTCACCGTCACGGGATGGGCCGGATCGGCGCGCGTACTCCGGGCACAGGCCCTATCCATCCGATCCAAGGACTTCGTCGCTGCCGCCGTCGTCTCCGGTGAGCGCGCCGGCCGCATCATGTTCCGCGAAATCCTGCCGAACATGGCATCGATCGTGATGGGAACACTGCTCGCCTGCGTCATCTACGGCATCGGGGCCCAGGCCGGCCTCGAATTCCTTGGACTGGGTGACGTCAGCACTGTCTCCTGGGGCAACAACCTCTTCTGGGCCGGAAACGAAGGCGCCCTGCTCACCGGAAGCTGGTGGGTCTTCATCCCCTCCGGCCTCTGCATCGCCCTGGTCGCATTCGCCCTGGCCCTCATCAACTACGCCGTCGACGAAGTAACCAACCCCCGGCTGAGGAAGATCCGCAAACCCGCCACCACCGAAAGGGGCGCCGCACAGTGACCGTCTCCCAAACCTCCTTCGGCTCCCATGAACCGGTCCTCGACGTCAAGAACCTCACCGTCAAATACGTCGGCGACTCCCGCTCGACCACGGCCGTGAACGACGTCTCCTTCAGCATCGGCGCCGGTGAGGTCTTCGGGCTGGCCGGCGAATCCGGTTGCGGAAAATCAACCATCGCCAACTCCATCATGCGGCTGCTCAAGGACCCGGCGAAGATCGCCGCCGGCAGCATCTCCTTCGGCGGCAAGGACGTCCTCGCCATGAACCAGGACGAGCTGCGCCGTTTCCGCTGGCAGGACGTCGCCATGGTGTTCCAGTCCGCCATGAACTCGCTGAACCCCGTGCTCACCATCGGGGAACAGATGGCTGACATCTTCACCACCCACGCCGGCTACCCGCGCAAAGAATCCCTTCGACGCGCGGCGCAGCTGCTGGAACTGGTCCGCATGGACCCCGCCCGCCTCAAGTCGTACCCGCATCAACTCTCCGGCGGCATGCGGCAACGCGCCGTCATCGCCATGGCTGTCGCCCTGAAGCCGTCACTGCTGATCCTTGACGAGCCCACCACCGCACTGGACGTGGTGGTGCAACAGGAGATCATGGCCCAGATCAAGGATCTGCAGCGCGAACTGGGCTTCTCCGTCCTCTTCATCACGCACGACATGTCCTTGATGGTGGAACTCTCCCACCGGATGGCCGTCATGTACGGCGGCCGGATCGTGGAAACGGCCAAAGCCCACGACATCTACACCGCCCCAGGACACCCCTACACCCAAGCCCTCATGGGCGCGTTCCCGCCGCTCACCGGCCCGCGGATCCCGCTTAAGGGCCTGCCCGACGGCGTGAAGTTCCGGAACATCCCGGACCTCGCCGAAATTGCGCCCGGCCACTTCGTGGCACCGTTTGATGCCGACGCCGAAGCCGCCGTCCTTGAAGGAGCAGCACAATGAGCCACGCCGTCCACTCCCCGGCACGGCCGGATGTTTCGTCCCTGACTCCTGCCCTGGAGGTGCGCGGACTTGGTAAGTCCTTCCACATCGGCGGCCTGTTCTCCAGCCAGGCGGTCCGGGCGCTCCACGGTGTCGACCTGACCATCGGTCGCGGAGAGATCGTGGCACTGGTCGGCGAATCCGGTTCAGGCAAGAGCACCCTGGCCCGCTGTGTCGCCCGGCTCGAGAAACCGAGCGAAGGGGCCATCCTGGTCGACGGGGTCGACGTCCTCAAACGTGACCGTTTCCAGGCCTCACGGGAGTTCCGGTCCCAGCTGCAAATGGTCTTCCAGGACCCCTTTGGCTCACTGAATCCCGCCCACCGAATCGAGCACTTCCTCCGCCGGTCCCTCACCATCCACGGCAAAGGCGGCACCCGCCAACGCGGTTCCGAAGAGCAGACCAGGCGCCGTCTCGAAGAGCTCATGACCACCGTCGGGCTTCAGGCCGACATGCTCGACTCCTACCCCCATGAGCTCTCCGGCGGGCAACGTCAACGGGTCGCGATCGCGCGGGCCCTGGCCGTGGAGCCAAACGTCATCCTCGCCGACGAACCGACTTCCATGCTGGACGTTTCGGTCCGCATCGGCGTGCTGAACCTGATGCGGAAACTGCGCGATGAGCAGGGCATTTCCATGCTCTACATCACCCACGACCTCGCCTCCGCCCGGTACCTGGCGGACCGGACGGCCGTCATGTTCGCCGGCGAAATCGTGGAAGAAGGTGAATCACTGGACCTGCTGGCCAACCCGGCCCACCCCTACACCCAATTGCTCGTCTCAGCCGTCCCCGACCCGGCGCGGGCCGGATCCTACGACCCCATCCACCGCGCCCAGCTCCGGCAAGCCGTCATGGCTTCCGCCGGCTGCGCCTTTGGGAACGACCCGGAGCAGCGCTGCTCATCCAAGGAACCCGTCCGGCACCAGGTGGGCGACCCCCTGAACCGCCACTGGGTCCGCTGCCACCTCTACCGCCCGCGCGCCGGCGCCGGCGGCCATGCATTGGCGACAGAACCGGAGCCTGGAGACTGACGTTCCCGTTTCCACGTCCAAACATCAACATTCACGCCCTGGCAGCACCGTCGCTGCCCGCCGAAAGGTAACTGATGGAAGATTCACCCGCCGTATCCCGGCGTGCCCTCCTGACCGGAAGCGGGGCCGCTGCCCTCACCGGATCGCTCGCACTGGCAACACCATTCGCCCAGTCAGCGGCAGCGGCACGCCTGAACGCCCCAGACAACGCACCGGCCAAGCCGCCCTACAAAGGACCAACCCGTATGCGCCCGACCTATCACTTCAGCGTCCCCGACAACTGGAAGAACGACCCCCAGCGGCCCATCTACATCGACGGCGAATACCACTACTACTACCTCTACAACGCCGATTACCTCCAGGGCGGCGGCGGCACATCGTGGCGCCGTGCCACCACCACCGACCACGTCTCCTTCCGCGACCGTGGCGTGGCCATCCCCAAGTTCAGCAACGGCAACGGCGACTGCTGGTCAGGCTGCCTTGTCATCGACGAACGAAACACTGCCGGCTACGGTGAAAACGCCGTCATAGCCCTCGTGACCCAGGCACCCCAGGGCCGCCAGGCGCAATACCTCTGGTACTCAACTGACCGTGGGCGTTCGTTCAAACCTGGTGGGACGGCGCCGGTACTTCCAAACCCAGGCGTGCAGGACTTCCGCGACCCGAAAGTCATCTGGGACGAAGACCGCAGGCAGTGGTTCATGGTCAACGCCGAAGGGCAGAAGCTCGGCTTCTACACATCTGCCAACCTGCGTTCCTGGCGGCGGGTCGGCGAGTTCGTCCGGACGGACCTTGGGTTGCTGGAGTGCCCGGACCTTTTCCGCATGACCGCCGACGACGGTACTTCGCACTGGATCCTGGGCACCAGCGCCAACGGCAAAGGCCGAGGCCTGCCGGCAACATACGCCTATTGGACAGGAGCCTTCAACGGAATCACGTTTGCTCCGGACCATGCCGAGCCGGAGTGGCTGGACTACGGCTATGACTTCTACGGAGCAGTGACTTACCCCCACCACGACGCCTCCGGCGCGGAGGATGCCACCCTGCGCAGGGCGCTTGGCTGGGCGAACTTCTGGGACTACCCCCACAACACCCCCACCCTGGCGACCGACGCGTACAACGGTGATGACATGATCGTGCGCGACATCCGGCTCAAGAAGGCAGGCGGAAGCTACAGCCTCCTCTCGACCCCCACCACCGGCCTGGCCAACCACATCGAACGCACCCACCGCCTCGGGGACGTCGAGGTCACGGGAACCCATGACCTCGATATCAGTTCACTGGCCTATGACCTGACCTGTGAACTTGTATGGGACCCGGCGGCCCCTCCGTCCAACATCGGCCTTGAGGTCTGCCGTGCAGCCGGTGGGGGCCGGCACGTCGCCGCCGGTGCATTCCTCCGCGGCCCCTTCGCTTACGTCAACCGGCGGCCCACCATCAACCCCACCGGCGGGGAAAGCCAGACACCCATCGATCCCTCGGCAGGGCGCCTTACACTCCGTCTCCTGGTGGACCGGACCAGCGTCGAAATGTTCGTCGGAGACGGACGGGTGGTGCACTCACACCGGGTGTTTCCCCTGGAAGGTGACAACAACATCCGGCTCTACGCCAACGATGGAACGGCCACCTTCAGTGACCTCACGATCAACGAGATCAACGCGACGACTTAGCCGCTCCCCAATCAACACTGCCCGAGAGAAAAATATGGATTACCTCAAAGCAGCCTGCCCAGACGCCCAGCAGCCATTTGACGCCGTCGTTGTCGGCGAAGCGCTGATCGATGTGGTCACCGCCCCGGACAGCCAGGTTGAGCATCCTGGCGGATCGCCCGCCAATGTCGCCTATGGCCTCGGTCTCCTGGGGGTCACCACGGGCTTGCTCACGGCCATTGCACCCGATGAGCGGGGAAGAACTATCGAGAACCACCTCCACCGGGCAGGGGTAACACTTCTGCCTGGATCAAAATCCCTCACCCGCACCGCAACAGCGACCGCAACCCTCGGACCCGACGGATCCGCCGCATACGACTTCGACATCCGCTGGCAGCTGCCACGAGCAACGCCTGCCTGTTTCCCCCAAGTCCTGCACACCGGTTCCATCGCCACCTTCCTCAACCCCGGGGCCGGTGCCGTCAAAAGCCTGCTCGAACAAGCCCACAAGCATTGCACCATCACCTACGACCCGAACATCAGGCCATCGCTGCTTGGCAGCCACGCCGAAGCGAAGGCAACCTTCGAAGCAATCGGCGCACTGACCGACGTCGTTAAACTCAGCGACGAGGACGCCCAGTGGCTCTACCCCGCGAAAACACTGGAAGAAACCGCTGAGCACATCCTCCGCCTGGGCGCCAAGCTGGCGGTGATAACCAAAGGTGCTGCCGGCTCCCAATTCACCTCGCCGTCCGCGAGCATCACCATTCCCGCCGTCAAAGCGACGGTGGCGGACACCATCGGCGCCGGCGACTCCTACATGGCCGCACTGATCCTGGGCCTGCTCACCCGCGGCGCCGGGGGCTTTGCCCCCGCCGTCATGGAGCAACTGGGACGCACGGCAGCCGCAGCAGCGGCCATCACCGTGCAGCGCGCCGGGGCCAACCCACCCACCCTTGACGAACTGACAGCTGCTGTCGAAGCACACGCCTCCGCACCACGGGCTTTCGCATGCGACCAGGCATAAACAAAACGACCCCGCGGGCAACAAACGTAAAGGACGCCGTCTACCCTGTTAGGAGGAGCCAACAATGACGTCTGAGAAGACACCGGAGCACCAAGCCCCTGCGCATTCGCTGCGGTCCAGCAGCAGGTTTGCGCAACTCACCCGGCGTTCCATGCTGGGCCTGGGCGGGCTCGCCGTGGCGGGGGCCACTGTGGGGGCCTGGCCCCGACTTACCGGCGCCGACATTCCGGGCCGCGGCAGCAAGGCCCTGAACATCGCCATTCTGGGAACGGCAGCGGATGCGGCGGGACGCCAGGGCCTGATCCAGGCTTTCACCACCGCCCATCCCGACATCCCAGTGCGGCTGCAGGCGATTCAGGGTGCGGACTGGAAGGACTTCTTTTCCAAGATCCTGACCATGGTGGCCGCGGGAACGCCACCGGATGTGGTCTATGTCGCCACCGAAGGCGCCCAGTTGTTCGCCGACAAGCTGGCCGAGCCTCTGGATGGATATGTCCGCCGGGACGCCGCGGCGATGAGCGACTACTTTAATGACGTTCATCCGAGCCTGCTGGAAGCCTTCATGTACCAGGGAAGCCTGTACCAGCTTCCCCTGGACTGGAACGCGGCGAACATGTACCTGAATACCACCACCTTCGCGCAGGCCGGCCTTGACCGGCCGAGGGACGACTGGACCAAGGACGACTTCAGCTCCACCCTACGGGCCCTGCGTAAAGCCCGCCCCTCCGATTTCACCCCGTACTACTGGACCAACCGGCTTTTCGGCGGGGTGGTCCCGTGGCTTTACGCCAATGACACCAGCTTCCTGTCCGAAACGAAGGCGCCCGGCGGGGACTGGCTCTGGGACCGCTTCTACCCCACCGACCCTGCCCGCGGCACCCGTGGTGGCGGGTACCAGTGGCTGGCCCCCAACGCCGAGGACGGGCGCGTCATTGAAACCTTCGACTACCTGCGCGAGCTCGTAGCCGAAGGACTCGGCGTACGTCCCGAATCAGGTGGCGGCAACGCCCTGGTGGGCCTGTTCGGCAACAACCGCATCGGCACGACGCCGGCCGGTGGCTATTGGGCGCAGGGCCTGCACGAGGCCGGGATGACCGCCGATCAGTTCGACGTGCAGTTCTTCCCGCGCTGGCGGACCCAGCGGCACCAGTTCGGTGCTGCCGGCTACGCGATCATGCGCACCGCGAAAGACAAGGACGCGGCCTGGGAATGGGTGAAGTTCTGCTCCAGCCGCGAAGCGATGCGGCTGGCCATTCCCAAACCGAACACCACCCCCACACGCCGTTCAATGGTCAACGAGTCCTTCTACGCCGCCACCGGGCCGCGGCACTGGAAAGTCTTCTACGACACCCTGGACAGGTTCCCCACCTCCGGCCCGATCCCCGCCCCGCCGCACCAGGCGGCCGTCGAAACTGCCCTGATGAAGAACGTCTCCACCGCGGTCAGCGGCAGCTCCGCCGATGTACGGGCCGCGATGGGCAACCTTCAACGTGACCTCGAACTGGCCCTGAGGAGGAATTCATGACCACCACGTCCACCGTCCCGCGGCCACCAGTGAAGCCACCGGCCGTGCGCCGGTCCTTTGTCGAGCGGTGGCTTGCAAGGATTTTCCTTGCTCCTACGGTGATCGGGATGGCCCTTTTCACCTTCCTGCCGATCATTGCTTCGCTGGTCCTCGCGTTCTTCCGCTGGGACATCATTTCGGCACCGCAGTTCGTCGGGTTCGCCAATTTCGCCTCACTGGCACAGGACCCCACCGTCCGCGTGTCCTTCCTGAACACCATCGGGTTTGTGATTGTGGCGGTAGTCCTTCAACTCGGCATCGCCCTTGGCCTGGCCTCCATGCTTCAGGCCAGGATGCCCTCCTGGCTGAGGGTATTCCTCCGTTCCACCTTCTTCTTTCCCCTGGTCCTGTCCGCCGCGTCGGTGTCCATCTTCATGCGGTACATGTTCAACGAACAATTCGGCGTGGTGAATTGGCTCCTGTCGCTCGTCGGGATCCCCGCTGTGCCGTGGCTGACAAGCCCTGCGGCGTCCGCCGCCGTCGTCGTCCTGGTCTACGTGTGGCAGAACTTCGGGTTCTCATTCCTGCTCTTTCTCGGCGCCCTGACCAATATCCCGAAAGAACTGCATGAAGCAGCGAACCTGGATGGTGCCACGGGCTGGAAACAGTTCAGCAACGTGACCCTTCCGCTGATCAGCCCGACGGTGCTCGTGGCGTCCGTCATGGCCATCATCAGCGCCCTGCAGGTCTTCGACCAGCCCTATGTCCTGACCAACGGCGGCCCCGGCGACTCCACCCGGACCGCCGTCATGGTCATCTTCGAATCCGCCTTCCAGCAACTGGAGTTCGGCAAAGCCTCCGCCATAGGCCTGGTACTCACCGTGCTGATCCTTGCCGTCACCGCCCTGCAGTTCCGCCTTAGCCGCCGCTTCGTCTTCTACCAGTGAGGTCCGCCATGTCCAGCCAGACCCTGCACACCGGGACCGGCTTGCCTTCCGGTTCCACCGCCGAACCGCCCGCCACCCGTACGCCCCGCCGCTTGCCATCAGCCGGCACTGTCGGCAGATACGCAGCCTTGGCCGTGGCAGCGGCGCTGACCCTCGGCCCTGTCCTGTGGACCTTGTCCACCTCGCTGCGCACGCCGTCGGAATCGTTCAACCTGCCGCCCTCCTTCCTGCCCATCAACCCTGACTTCACGGCTTACCAGGAAGTGTTCAAGCAGATCAACGTCGGCCTCCTGGTCCTGAACAGCGCCCTGGTGACCGGCCTGATCGCACTTGGCCAGATGGCGTCGGCCACCCTGGCCGGCTACGCCTTCGCCCGCCTGGACTTCCGCGGTAAGAACGCCATCTTCTCGCTGGTGCTGGCCACCATGATGGTCCCGGTGCAGGTCACCATCGTCCCGGTGTTCATGCTGATCCGTGGAATGGGCCTGTCCGACACCCTGCTGGCCCTGATCCTGCCGGCCATTCCCACAGCATTCGGCACCTTCCTGATGCGCCAGTACTTCCTTGGCCTGCCGAACGACTTCGCCGAAGCAGCAGCCCTGGACGGTGCCGGGCCGTGGCGGATCTTCCGTTCGGTCTACGTCCCCCTGGCGGTCCCCGGCATGGCGATCGTCGGGATCCTCGCCTTCAACTTCCATTGGAACGAGTTCTTCCGGCCACTGATCCTCACCATCAGCGAACAGAATTTCACCCTTCCCCTCGGCCTGGTCACGCTCCAGGGCAACCTCGGCACCGGCAGCATCTCGGTGGTCCTCGCCGGCGTGATCCTGTCCATGCTGCCGGCACTGGTCGTGTTCATCTTCGGCCAACGAACCCTGCGAGAAGGCCTCACCGCCGGCGCCAGCAAATAGCGGTGGTGCAGGAAAGAAACAGGTCCGCGCAGTGGGGCGCATCATCTCGGGAGGGCACGGCGGGCCAGAGCGAAGACACTCAAAGTATCTGAACAGGTTAAAGCAAAAAGCCCCTCTGACGAGGGGATCTGCTGTGCCCGAGGTGGGACTCGAACTGCATTCCAAGCCTTGCAAACACTCGGCTCCCGCGAAAACATGCGGAATTCGAAGAACTCCGGCAGCAGCACGAGGCAGCACGAGACGAAATGTGTGGACATTGTCCACACCCCATTTTCAGGGGGTCAAGGGCTACCGGGGCACCAAATGCCTGGAAATTTCGGCGGCGGAGTCCAGCAAGTCGACGGTGCTCGCGGCGACTCCGACGACGAGGTCGAAGCCTTCATCCGTCGTGAAGCCATGCCGGTAACCGTTGATCCAGAGCAACAGCACCATGAGCGTCCACGCGGTCCGTTTGTTCCCATCAATGAGTGGATGGAACCGTGCGACCGACTCCAACAACGCGGCCGCCTTGACCGCTAGTTCGGGATAAGCCTCCGCGCCCATGACAGTGGTAGCCGGCCTGGCCAACGCCGAGGCCAACAAGCCGACATCACGGATATGGAAGCCGTAGCGATCAACTACCTGAAGTGCATCCTCAATGTCCAGGTACGCTGTCACGCGTCCTCAAGGCGCTTCAGCAACTCCGCATCATGACTCATAACAAAATCAAGGCCCTCGCTGATTTCGCGCCGCCGCGCATGGCGCTGCAGAACCAACTCTGCCCCCTGCAACAGCAGCGCGGACTTGGAGGTGTGTTCCTCGGCAGCCAACTTCTCCAGCCGCCGATCGAGGTCTTCAGGGACACGAAGATTCATAGCCATGCCCATATGGTACCAAAGCGGTACTGACACCTTCAGCAATCCGCACCCACCTTTGATTCGACTCCCGAGCTCAAGGGGCCGAGGCCGCAGGCATAAAGTTTTTTGCTGGCTGTCTCTCTCAGTCGGCCAGTCGCCTGAATCCGAAGAGTCTAGTCGGACTTGCCGAACGGCCGTTAGCAGCCTTCGAATTTGGCCCGGGAGAAGGCTCGGAGGAGGACGCCCTTGGCATCACGACTGGGCCTTTTCTCTCACCTGCCACAGCGTTATCCCCGCGCAGTTTCGACGTTTTGCCCTCAGTAGCGGGCGCCGGCCATCACCCTTGGCGAAGTGGTGCCTCAGGGGTAGCCCAGGCGGCCATCCGAAGCCATGATGGCACCATGACTGATCCCCAACGGAAGCTGTCCGCCGCCGAACTCGCCCAGACCGGGCTTACCGGCTGGCGCGTGACCGGCGAGGCCCTCTCCGCCACCTTCAGGACCCGGAAGTTCTCCACCGGCCTGGAGCTCGTGAACCGCATCGGCGCCTCCGCCGAGGAGGCCAACCACCACCCCGACCTCACGCTCACCTACCCCGAGGTCGGCGTCACGCTCTCGAGCCACGATGTCGGCGGGATCACCAGCCGCGACATCGACCTGGCCCGCACCATCAGCGGCCACGCCGCGGACCTCGGAGTCGCCGCCGCGGAGTGAGTCCGCGCCGTCGGGCACGGGGCGAACAGATCTTCGAGGCGCTAAGCGGATACGCCAAGAGTCGCGGTCGGTGCCGGCACCATCCTGGCCGTTGGACACGACGACGCCGCGGTACACGCGGGTGCCAAATTCCTGGCAGTCCCGGAGTCACCCCCGCCCTGCCCGCCCATATGCTGCCGCTGGACGTTCCAGCACTTCCCGGCATGTATTTCTTCAACCTGCTGTAGCCGGCATGATGGCCACTTTGGCCTCGGCACGCAGGCAGCCACGAATGATGAAAATGTGACTCTTGCGCTGGGCAGCCTTAGGGCAGCGCTAAGACTGCCAGTTCCCCGCCTCAGAAGACTGACAGAATCTGTATTATCGGCTCACGGAAATAGACGGGGGAATGCCTGCAAAAGGGGGCTGTTTTGCCGTCGTTCGTCGCATTCTTTCCCCCGGGGACTCTGAACGTCAGAACTGCTCGGCCAGCGCCCGGTCCACGGCGGGGATGTCAAGGAAGGCAGGGTCAAAAGCCTCACCGGAGCCGGTCATGTCGGCCGTCGCAGTTTCGGTGGATGAACCGTGGGCGCCGGTCGAGGCCTCATCAGGCCTCGGGATCCGAGAAATGACGTATAAGCGTGACGGCCACCTCGTCACGCAGCCGTTGCAAGACTGCGCTACTGCCGGACTTCCGCTGCAGAAGGCTCTCTGGGCCTCTGAGTAACACGAGTTGTGCCTGCATTCCGCGTCAGATGGTATGGCTTGGCTTGATGGGTGCCCCCCATGCGGACAGGGGCACCCATCGGGTTCCACTCATGTCCCTTCCAGTCGTAGCTATCCCTGGTGAATGTGACCGGACGATCGACTAATTAGGTTGCACATATGGTGTACCCACAGGGAACTTCCGGATCAGCCTGTACCGCGAACTCTCCGGGGGCCAATCGTGTGATTCTGATACCTTGACGCGTTGCCAGGGCCTGCGGGATGGTGGCGTCCACGGCGGCGGTCAGTGCGGCTTCGAGTTCTGTCACGTTTGTCGCTGATATTCGTCTGGCTTGCATTGTTTGGGCCACAGATCGCGCTTCGGTGCAGGGCGTGCACGTCATGAGCGGGCTGATGGATCGAACAATACGACGGTTTCCCCCGGGCCAATCCGTCGCATCTGCGGGAGTGCTGTCTTTTGTCCGGTGACGCAGTCGATCCCGGTTCCTGTTGCGGGGCACTTATAGTCGAAGCTCTGGTCACTGGTGGTGTTCATAGCAACGTGGTAACCGGCGTAGGAGAGGCGATAGAAGGGAGCACGCCCTGATTCGATGGCCTCCACACCGAGGGCGGTAGCGCCGAGCTTCGGGTCCATGCCTTCCGGCGTCCGGGCGATCGGAAGCTCCTCGCCGGCGTAGGCCTGGTGCAGGGCAGGACCGGGAGGGGCGAACCCACCGGGGCGGATGCCGTTACCGTCGCTGTCGTTGATGGTGTAGTCCCAGCAGACCCAATCCTGGATGGTGAACGTCCCCACCGGATTTGCAGACCCGAACTCAACGTCGCAACGGACAGTGGCACTCCTCTCGGTATCAGGCCGCAACAGATGGACCCGTGACCACCGGTTCACCGCCTGCCGCGCCCGCCAATAGAGTGACGCGTACAGAACCTCGTCGCCGCGCTTCACTGCAATCACACCCGTGGTTGGGTCGGCGAAAGCGAAATCGGGACGTCCCCATCCCGCGGGGAGCCGCTCACTGCTCGGGGCTGCAGCCTGGAAAGCGGGAAGGTCGTGCATGACGAACCGGGCGGCCGTGAGCCCGATCCTCGCCGATGTGTCGGTGTGCAGGAGGGCGAGTGCAGGCCCAAGTTGTCCATCTTTGACCATTTGCTGAGCCCAGCCGACAAGTTTGGCGCTCGGGAACGCGGCCGTTGCCTGTAGCGGGGTGACATCCTTGTCTGTAGGAGTCACATAAACCACTTCACCGGGATAGTGTTCGTTGCGCCAGCCGATGATGGATTCGAGCCGCATAACCCGGTGGCCTTCCTCATCGAAACCCTCGTGTCTGAACCATCCACGGGTAAGAAAGAGCTGCTCCACCCGAGCCCGCAGCTTTTCATCGTCCCGCTTGATGGCGCCCGTGGTGACGGCTTCATACATGGCCACGAGCAGATCGGCGGTGATCTCGCCGTAGCCCCCAACATAGCCAAGCTCGCGACTTAGGCCCTGCTGGCTATAGATGTAATACTGCCTTCCCAACTTCCACTTCTTGCTGCCATCGGCGTTTTCTCCACTGGACAACGGAAGCAGCCCAACGGCCTCATAGATCCACTCGCGGGCGCGTTGCTCCGGCCACGCGTCCGCCGGTGAGAGTAGTTCCAGGCCCTTGTTGCAGAGATAGACTCCCAAGCTCGTGAACTGGACCTGGTTGGTGTAATGCCGCTGGTTTTGCCGCCAGTACTCTCGGCTTTCGACGAGCATCTCGCGGTACGCAGCCTTCCTCAGCGGGAGTGTGCCCGACGTTGGGGGCGTACCGTTGACTAACTCAAGGGCGACGTCATCGAACCACGCTGTTCCGGTTCCCTCGACCCTAAGGTCGATGCGGATGCGGGCTGCCCCTGCCGGAGTGGGTAGCTCTGCCGTGATCTGTTCCCAGTCGTGAGTGCCGGTGGTTGCAAAGAACTTACGGTCGGACTGCACCACGGCGCCGGCAGAGTTGTAGAAGAGGATGTTTAGGTAGGCGCCGGGGGCGGTGGCGTCTGCTGTCTTGCACCAGGCAGAGATACGGTAGGTTCCGCTCCCTACAAGGGGCCGGCTGTTACCGGCAAGGGTGACGCCCACGACGCTGCCGGTTGAGCCGTTCGGGTTCGCGGTGGCCTTGAGCGAGCTCTTGCCGGACCTTCCAACGGAAGGGTCCGCAACAACGGAGCCACTCCCCCGCCATGTGGTGACAGTCCAGCCTGCTGTTCCGGCCTCGAATCCGGGGTTCGGGACCAAAGTGCTTCCCGGCGTGACCTGCTTGTCCAACAACGGTTGGATGTCTCCCCAGAGTGTGTCCAGTGCAAGCGCGACGCGTCCGAACCCAAGCCACTGCTGGCCGGAGGCAGTGAGGACAGCATCGTTCGCTTTCCACGCCAAGTAGGTGGCGTCAATTGCTTCACAGATCTTGGTGAGCGCCAGCGGCGAGTTGAAGGCGGGGCTCTCCTTCCACTGGTACCCATGGACGAGTGTCATCCACGCCCAGGGATCGAGGGACGCCGGTGGCTTGGCGTAAAACAGGGCGTTCTGGTCTGCCAGCACCCGCTCGCGGACACGTTGGATGGCATCTTCCGAATCGTCCGGACGGACACCGCGTTGCGACGGCGTTCCGAAAGGGTCATCGGGCGCCGGAACGAAGAAGGGATCGGTATGCGTATAAGCGGCGTAGATGGGACGTGAGGGACTGGTCATGGGCTTGTAGAAGCTTGTTTCGTCGCCGTAGGCCCAAATCCTGCCCAGGGAACGGATCTCCACCTCGAGTTCCGTCCGAGCGCTGGTGAGCTTTTCGGGCAGCGGGATGGTATGGAGATAGAACATCCCGGCTGTCCGAGGTGCCAGGCTCATCTGGTCCAAACCATCCACAGGTCCTTGGTCCAGCCATCCGGCAGACTTCCCGTCAATGAAGAGCTGGAGGCGCCACTCCTGCTCCTGTGCAGCAAAGTCCTCGCCCCAGAGCTTGAGCGAAAGGTACGTGGTTTCCTTCGGATCCACCATCATGCGGAAACGCAGCGTTCCACCCCAGGAACCCGCCGGTTCGGTCGGGTTGAGGACCCGGGCCGGCTGAGACAAAGCACCGCTCAAAGAGGACGACAGGGAGCTAGCCACACCATGAGCACTTTCCGAAGCGGGGTTGCCAAATCCGAGACGGTCCAAGGGAAGAGACCCAGCCGGTGCAGCCTTGGCTGCACCGGCATCGGTCAAAGTCCAGATGGTGGCTGTTGCCAAGGCCGCCGAGGCGGCCTGTACGAAAGTGCGACGGGATAGTTCAGTCATGCGAGCTCCTTTGGCCGACAATTCAAGGGATAGGGCGACGAGGCGGGCCAGATGCTATGGCCCTCAATGCAGACCAGATTATGATATCGATTTCAGAGATTCAAGTCACACTTAGGTTTTCTTCTACTTTTCAGGTCGGAGTCGACTTGTAACCTGACGTATCACCAAGAAGTGGTGCCTGGACCGCTACTGACGCGCACGTTTCTGCCTTGGTTGAAGACTGGATCTCTTTGGGCATGGGGCCGTGCCCGGGTCGATAGGGAACGCCGACTTGACGGAGCTCAATCGCGGCGATTTAGGTCGCCGAACTTCGTAACTCGCCCCGCCTCCAGTGCCGGGAGCGCATCCGTTTCACGCGACATCAGTACGAAGGTCCTGTCGGATACTGGGTCCACCGCGTACTACTGCAAATGCTGCAGTCCTGCGCCGTTGCCTGGTGCTCCAATTCGACAGGACAGCCCCGGGCACTGGAGGTTGAATCGAGGACTGACAACGTCAAGCTGTTGAGTACGAAAAGTCGCTCCTAGCTCGAGGCCTGCCCGGCAGGAACAGCCTCGACCACTTGCAGTTGACCGTCTTCCAGCTGCGGTTCGGACGTCACAAAGGAGACATCGCTGAATTCTGCGGTCCAAGCGTGTTCAGCTACGTCTACCGTGGCAACGCCAGCGAAAGCACCCGTGAATCGCAACAGTCCGGCGTGGTCGTCACTAAGTTCGCTGACATCCACGGGGACGTCGAGGGGCGACCAAGACGATCCGTCCAGTGAGGCATATGCTCGCAGGCTTGCTCCTTCGAAGGCGATCTCCAAATGGACCGGTCCGGCGGCGCCGGGATCGAAGTCCAGGACGGCACGTGAGGCGGAGACTGCGCTTCTGCGCTCCATGGCCAGTAGCCTTCGTCCTTCGTCGGAGGCCGTGAGGTGCCAAAAGACGTGGCTGGTCGTGTCGTAATAGGCAACGACACCGGCCTGGTGTGCCGGCTCCGTTGGGACGGCGTCCACCGTGGCCCTTAACCGCGCAAAGACAGAAGTGAGCGGGCGCGCAACCAGGGATTGCGTATGTGTCGAACGCAGGCTTTCCCGGCCTGTCAGCCGGAAGCTGTGTCCCTGGTTCGTTGCCCACTGCAGCCAAGACTCATCACTTGGGACACGGAGAGTCTGCCAGCCCTTGCCGAGGGTCTGCGGAGAAAGGACTTCATCGCTGCTTCGGGGACTGCTGTGGCAGCGTCCGGAAGAGACGCGGGAGCATGGACTGTAAGGGCCGGAAGGTGGCCGCCGTCGGCAAGCCGCAGCCATCCGTCGCCCGTCCAGGTGACCGGCTGCAGGCAAGTCTCACGGCCGAGCGGGCAGACTGCGCCTTCTGCTGCTTCCAGCGGACGGGACGCGAGATGAACGAGGTACCACTCGCCGTCGGGAGTAGCGACAAGCTCACCGTGGCCAGCTTTATGAAGCCCACCGGAGGGCCCTGATTCACCCTTTCTCGCTACTTCGAGCGGATCCAGGTCGCGGGTAGTCAGCAGAGGAACTGGGTTTTCCTCGTACGGTCCCCACAGGTCACGGGAGCGGGCTAATCGTATCCCGTGGTTCCAGCCGGTGCCTCCTTCGGCCAGAAGGAGGTAGTACCAACCGTCAGGGTAATACATGTTGGGGCCTTCAATGAGCTCCTTTGACGTATGTAGCACCTCGGCCGATCCAAGACGCTCAAACGTGGCCGGATGGATTTCCTGCAACTCGATTCCACCAAAACCGGGGTTTCCGATCCGGTGGTCCCAGCGCAGGCCAAGAAGATAAAGTCGCCCGTCCGGGGCATGGAAAAGAGAGGCGTCAAAACCTCGGGAGCCAACATAGACAGGCGTTCTCCACGGCCCTTCCAGGGCAGGCGCGCTGATGATGTAGTTGTCGACGTCTTTGGTCTGGCCGAGTGTACGCACGATGGTGAAGAGAAGGCGGTACTCGCCCTCCTGAAAGTAAAGGGAGGGCGCCCAAATCCCGCCCGAGTCAGGAATGCCGCGCAGGTCCAAGTCCTGGGGATCGGTGAGTGCGAACCCTGCCGCCTGCCAGGTGACGAGATTACTCGAAGTGTGGAAGCGGACACCGGGGAACCATTCGAAGGTGCTGGTAGCGATGACATACTTGTCCTCGGCACGCACGATGGACGGGTCGGGGTTGAATCCTGGAAGTATCGGGTTGCGGATCACACAAGGACTCCTTTGTTAGTCGTCTTTACTGCGTCGGGAGGCTTCATGGTCGCTCGTGAACGGCAAAGGTGCTGCCGGGACGCCCCATCATCGCCGTCGCGGGCCGTTCCCTCCTCCCGAAGGAGCGCTGGCCGGAATTGTCCTTGACCAGGGTTTACACATTGGCCGACTACACAGACCAGGACTCCTCGAAAGACCCCGAGCTTTCCGCCTCACTGCTCCGGCAAATCGGCAAAGACATCGGAACGAGCCTCCTGTAACTGAAGACAAGCTGCCAAACCGCCTCCGGGTAGACCACGTCATCGATTAGGGCGCTGGAGTGGTGAGCATCATCATGAGGGGCGTGACCTTGACGACCTCCGTGCCGAATCCGGCCAATTCTTCCGCTGGAGATTCCTGATCCCAGGACTCTGAGAATCCATCCACACTACTTGTCGGTTGTGCGCAATGGGCCGGCCACCCCTTCAAAGGCGGCCGGCCCATTTGTTGTTGCAATCAGCGCACGACTCGGCACTCGCGGACTTCGGTGTTGCCCTTCGTGTCGACGTACACCTGGTGGGTTCCCACCGCGTACGTACCCGCGGAGTTGTTGTTAATGCTGACTGTCTCCGTGGAGACAGTCGTGGAGCCGTCACTCATCGCCGTCGTAACGGTGATCGTAAGGTCGTTGCTGATACCAGCGCTCTTGACCACTGATGCTTTTGCTTCGACGCTGAGTGGTGTTCCGAATGAGAAGAACAGCGAGTTAGTGGCGGTCGACGCCGGGCTGGTGGTCGCTGCCTGAGTGCTGAGCCGGAGACTCACCTTGGCATCATTAGGCGATGAGGTCGGCCCGTCAACGGTGAAATCGACTAGCCGTCCATCGTGCACAAGGAAGTAGCGACCGAGCCCGGTGCTGCGGACTTCGAACTTCTCTGATCCGCCGACCGTCGAGGGTCCCAAGACGATCTCGTTCTCGCCGTTCACCACTGTCGCCGTGACGCTGAGGTACCGCCCGGTCGTCGCGTCTTGCAACGAATAGCTCTCATCGGAGTTGGTTACGAGCCGGAAGTAGGGTGCTTTCTTTTGCATGGCATTGACGGCGACCGTTGAATCGTTCTGGATGGCCAGGTACGAGTTCAGTGTTTCCGTTGCATAGTCGGCCGGGATGGTGCCGCCCGGTGTCATTGAGCGTGCTGCCAGTGGTGCATCTCCCCACGCACTCACCTCTGGCCAAGTGCGCTGGTACCAAGGAGTGAGCATTGTGCGGAGCTGAATATATGGCGCCGCAGTCGTCGTGGCCGGCCCGTTGTACATGGCCAGGGTGTCGAAATTCAGTTCGTCCATATGGACGAGCCCTTCGGGCCTCGACGCTTGTGCCGCGCGTGCCAGCCAAGTGACGTCCACTCCGGGCACCTGAGAGTAGTGCGCGAGGGCGTTTTCGTAGATGGGCCTCAGCTGTCCCCGCAGGATCGACTGTTGGTCCAGCGTGGTCCAATAGGCGGTGTTGTCCGTCCGGCCAAAGATGTTCGGCACGGGCTCGGCTCGGAGCTCACCTTCCCCACTGAAGAGGTTGTACTGCGCGACCCAGTTGAAAGCGCGCGCAAGCTTGTTGTCGTCGAGACTCCACAGGTCCACGCTCTGGCTTTCGGCGATTCTGGCAATGTCCCCCATAAGCCCCAGCCCGAGTTGCGCGTGCGCCTGGTCCCGGGCGGACTCTTGTGTCTGCCCCCAATCGGTGACGTAGTTCACGATGGAACCGTTCATGAACGGGCTCTTGTACATCGATACGGCGCGATCGAAGATCGGCTTGCTGTCGGTCAGCACGCCGATCGCCTCCAGAGACACGATCGCTGCACCATCCCAGTTTCCATTCGCGATCATCGGCGCACCCGCGTCCTGGATGACGGGGTAGACGACGTTCAGCATAAGTCGCTGGAATGCTGCGAACTGGTCACCGGAGTAGCCGGAATAGCCCCCGTGGTAGTTGCGAAGGATTTCAGCGGCGTTGATGTATTTCAGTGTCGCCAACCCTGCGCCGAGGATCTGGTCACGTCCGTCGATTTGTTTCAGGTTCGAGGACCAACCGTCCAGGATCTGTGCGGTCTTTGCCGCATATCGGTCATCACCTGTGATGACCCATTGCAGAGCGAGGAAGTAGGCTGCACCTCCGGAGTTTTCGTAGTCGGCGATATTGCCTGATCCTGCGGGCGTACCGCGGCCGACTCCACTGCGGAACACCGGTTGGAAGTCGAGCGACGACAGGGAATTCGGGACGGAATTCTTCAGCCGCAGGTAGTCGGAATACCACGGCTCCTGTTTCTGCGCGATGTGATCCCGCATGGCATCGAGCTGCGTTCCCGTCAGCGAGACACCCGGATGGTTGAAGATTTGGACGTCGACCTTCGACACCACAGGACCGGAGCCGGAGTTGTATTGGACGGCGTATTCGTGGACTCCAGTCGTGACTCCCGTGATGGTCGCGGCTAGGACGGTCCCGTCAAAGGCGGCGGTAGCGTTGCCGTCGACGGTGTAATGGGACGCGTCTGTATCACCATTCACGGGTTTCCAGGCAAGTCGAACTGAAGAGCCGGTGACTGATTGCCGGACTTCGAGCAGATCAGATTTAACAGATGTGAATGTAAACAGGTGGGCGCTCTTGTCGCCTGGTGTAACGATGAGGCCGGTCGTTCTTGCCTGAACCGGGGATACTGTGGCTTCGGCACCGTCGCGCAAAGCGTCGAGATGGCTTGCAATGGTGTACTGGTTAGAGCTGGGGTATCCCTTGACCGAGAAGCGTTCATTCCATCCGACATCATCAGCGGTCGCGGTGACGCCGACGTTCGCACCCGACTTCGTGTAATACGGCCGGCCGGCACCTCCGGCGTAGTTCTGGATGGTGAGGTACTTCCCGCTGTCGAGGCTCTTGATCGAGTACGTCGTCTGCTGTCCGCCGCCTAGCCCCTGGTACGGTGCCGCGGTGTACTTGTATCCGTAGACAGCGAACAATCCTGCCGAACTCGGGGTGTCGGTCAGACCTACGGCCCCGGAGGACTTGTCGACAGCAAGGTATTTCCCGTTTTCCTCGGCGATGCGCACCACATCCTGAGCCGATTGTCCGTTAGACGGATAGTCGCTGAAACTTTGGCTGACTGGGTAATCGACGGCAGGGACGTCTGTGACTCGTGTGACCTGAACCGAGGGTCGGACAGCGGCGTTCGTTGCGCGGGTGGAATAGATGTCCGTGCCTGCGACTGTCTGGTCGTCCACCGCCGTGGTGGTCAGATCGATGGACAGCACGTCACTCTTCGCAGCCTTTGCGGCCTTGACCAGTTCTGTAATGTCGATGGGAACCACTGCGTTTCCCTGCGGTGCCGTGGCGGACGCCACGGGAGATCCCTGGACATCGAGTGGACGATTGTTCCAGGTGATGTTCGATTCCGTCCAGGTAGTGTCCGTTGGTTTGCCTGCGCTGGTCAGGTACTCGCTGCTTCGTACGGCAACGAGGTTCGCTGCGTTGTTGTACTTGGTCACCTTCAGCACAACGGACTGGAGTGTCGACACATCAATCTGTGAGACGTCGACCCGGAAGTAGGCGCGACCACCCTTCCCAACCACCAAGTTTGACGCGGTACCGAAATTCGTGGAGGGGGACGTCGATCGTACGTAGACGTTGTCTGTGAGTGTTGGGGCAGCTGCATGGCTCGGAGGGGCTGTCACCGTGGGAAAGACAAGGGCTGTGAGAACCGCGACGATGACGCCGACCGCGGTTCTGCCGCCGCGGCGCGACAACGGGGAATCCCGGACCGGACTCGCGGTCAATCGGTTACTCATGATGCTCCTTCGCATAGTGGTGACTTCCTTGTATCTAGAAACGCGTCGCTCACACGCCCACCCCGTTGATGCGCAGGTAGTCGGACATCCGGAAGGCCGCCAGTGCGGGGTCCTTCAGCAGTCCGGCCTGGTCTGCCAGTTCAAAGGTCCTGGCCAGGTGGCAGACCGAGCGGCCCGAATGCAGGCCGCCCACCATCTGGAAGCCCGGCTGCTTGCCGTTGAGCCAGGACATGAACGCGATGCCCGTCTTGTAGTAGAACGTAGGGGCGCTGAAGATGTGCTTGCCCAGTTCGCGGGTGGA
>NZ_SOBI01000015.1:0-29355 GCF_004364695.1 Arthrobacter sp. AG258
GGACTCAACCCACTCGGCAGTCTCTTCCGGATCACGATCAGGCAGCTGGTTAGTCAACCCGCTGAGGATATGGGAGGTATCTTCTCCTGCAGCCACGTCCAACCTCTCTTTGCGCGCATGAATCGGCGCACTCAGGCCAGGCAGGGTGACTGCCCGGCGTATATACGCCGTGTGCGACGTATCGGTTACAACAGCCCGGTCATGTGTGCCGGGCAGCTTCCTAGCGCTCCTATGCCTGTCCGGAGTCACAGGGGTGTCGTCCCGCGGGCATAGTTGTCACCAGCCACTCTAGCCCTGACGGCAACGCGATGCGTAGCTGCGGTCCAGGTGCTGCTGTTGTATTTCGTTCGTCATACTGGTTGTGTGGCCAATACCCTTGCCCGGCGCAGCCGCAGCTGGATGTGACGCAGAATATGCGCACTCCCGGGGGCGGCAGCTTGAAGCGCAGGCGCAAAGGGTGTTGGCTTGGGAGTAATGGAAATCACTATGCACAACGCATTAATGACGTATTGGAGGAACACGTGAGCGAGGCCGACGCCGCCACTTCGGTAAATGTGGCGGAAAAATTGGGTTTCAAAAATGGGGATCTGATTCAGGAGTTCGGTTACGACGACGACGTCGATTTCGACTTGCGTGACGATATTGAAGACCTCACCGGTTCGGAGTTGCTGGACGAGGACGACCACGAGGTGGCGGACGCTGTCATCCTTTGGTGGCGCGACGGGGACGGAGACCTCGTCGACAGCCTGATGGATTCCCTCACTACCCTGAGCGAAAACGGGGTTGTCTGGGTCCTGACCCCCAAGTCGGGCAGGGACGGTTACGTTTCGCCGGCAGACATCCAGGAAGCCGCACCAACGGCCGGCCTGCATGTCACCACCTCTGCCGGTGTCTCAAGGGATTGGAGCGCGGCGCGCCTGGTCAGCAGGAAGAACAAATGACGGCAGCGGTCGAGGCCGCTTCCGCAGTTGTTCCCGCAGTGGGCACAACCGCGCCCGACTTTGAGCTGGCCAACCAGTACGGTGAGCCGGTGCGCCTCTCGTCCTTCCGCGGACAGAACGTGGCCTTGGTGTTCTACCCGTTTGCCTTCTCGGGGATCTGCACCGGCGAGCTCTGCGAGATACGTGACAACCTTGCCACGTTCGAGGATTCGAATGCCGTCGTTCTGGCAGTGTCCGCTGACAGCAAGTTCAGCCTTCGCGCCTACGCGGCCCAGGAAGGGTACGGCTTCGACCTGCTGGCTGATTTCTGGCCGCACGGGGCCGTGGCAGGCGCCTACGGCGTGTTCGACGCCGGCAGCGGCATGGCCAAACGGGCCACCTTCGTCATCGATGCAGAGGGCACGGTCCGGTACAGCGTGGTGAACCCACGGGGCCAAGCCCGCGACTTCGGTGAGTACCGGGCGGCTTTGGCGGATTTGAAGCAGGCCTGAGGCGGATGGCTGAGCAGCGGCGGGGGACAGGCCTGACGGGCTTTGCCAGCATGCCGCCGGTGGCCCCGGCCCCGCCCTCGGGTGCGGATCTTGAGGTGTTGGTCCGGATCCGTGACCTGCTCGCGGGGGTTCGTTTCGCCCTGCTGACCGGGGCCGGGCTCAGCACGGATTCCGGGATCCCCGACTACCGCGGCCCGGACTCGCCGCCCCGTTCACCCATGACCTACCAGGAGTTTGTCCGCGACGCCGCCAACCGGCGCCGATACTGGGCCAGGAACCACATCGGCTGGTCGCATATGCGGCATGCTGATCCAAACCAGGGCCACTATTCCGCAGCCGAACTCGAGCGGCGCGGTTTCCTTACCGGACTCATTACCCAGAACGTCGACCGGCTGCACCAGGACGCGGGCAGTTCAAACGTCGTCGACCTCCACGGCCGGTATGACCAAGTGATCTGCCTGGACTGCGGGCGGACGTATTCCAGGCGCCTCCTTGCCGGTGTTTTCGAGGAACTCAACCCCGGCTTCCTGGAGCGGGCGGCAGCTTCCGGACTCGTGGAAATGGCGCCCGACGCTGACGCCACCGTCGAGGACCAGGCGCTCATCCACAGCTTCGTGGTGGCGCTCTGCCCTGCCTGCGGCGGAACCCTGAAGCCAGACTTTGTCTACTTCGGTGAAAACGTGCCCAAGGACCGGGTGGAGCGGTCCTACGCGATGGTGGACGAGGCAGCCGCCCTGGTCGTGGCCGGTTCTTCCCTGACGGTCATGAGCGGCCTGCGGTTCGTGCGGCACGCCGCCAAGCAGTCAAAACCGGTGGTCATCATCAACCGGGGTGCCACCCGCGGTGATGACAAGGCAACCATCAAACTCGAAGCCGGGGTCAGCCAGGCATTGGGCTACCTGGCAGCTGAACTTCCTCCCCTGTAGTGCGGGAAGGCCCCGGGCGGGCCGATTCGCGTTTGCGGTCCAACGTCGGGTAGAGTTTATGTTCGTTGGTTGCGGCGTTACCGCCGGAAACCGCGCAATTTGGGTCTTTAGCTCAGCTGGTAGAGCGCCACGTTTACACCGTGGATGTCATCGGTTCGATCCCGGTAGGACCCACTCATGTGAAACCCCGTTGTCCCGCCTTCCCGGTGGGGCGGCGGGGTTTTTGCTTTTCGGCTTTTCCAGTCCCGTTGTCAGTGCCCAGCCATACGTTGCAGGGATGGAACACGTCATAGTGCACACAGACAGCGAGGGAATGCCGACGGCGGTGGTGAGCCGCGGCAGGGAATGGGCGGTGGGTGCTGCGCCGGTGAGGTGGTACGAACGCGTCAATTGGTGGGAGACCAGCCGCCGGATGCCGAAGGGCAACAGCGGCGTGGATGTGGAGGTCCTGCAGTTGCAGGTGCGGCTGGGTAACAACAGCCGGTCCGCGTTGACTACCATGTATCTCCAGCGTGACGGCCTGGGCGGCGGCTGGCGGCGCAGGGAGTCGGCAGCGGATGCGGCCTGACCGGCCCCGCTTGGTCCGCCGGCTTCGGGGCATTGGAAAACCCTCCACCGCGACTATTGGGGGATGCCGCGGTGGAGGGCCTGGGATGAATATACCGTGAACTCCCGGAAACAAAAAGTCCCGAGGCGCCCGCGTTATCGCCCAGGCGTCGGCGGGCACGGCAGGTCCGCCCAAGCCAGCCACTATGATGGGTTGTGTTCAGCTGAATGGACAGAGCTGATGAGTGCATGCGCCTACCGAAGGAGAATCATGGCCGATTCCCGCACCCCACGTTCCTCCGACGGGCCTGCAAGCGCTTCGCCTGCGCCTGCCGTTACCCGGGCTGCCGCCGTCCTGGAGGCACTGGCTGCGTCCGCAGGGGGACGGCTGACGCTCAGTGACCTTGCCCGCGAGCTGGGAATCCCGAAGTCCTCCACCTCCAACCTGCTGTTGGCGTTGGAGGACGCCCGCCTCATCAGCAGGCAGGGCTCCGAATTCATGCTGGGGCGCAAGCTGGTTGAACTTGGCGCGGCGTATCTCAGCCGCATGGACGAGGTCCAGGAGTTCTACCGGTACTGCGAGCAGGCGCCCACCCTTTCCGGTGAGACGGTGCGGATTGCCATGCTGGACGGGACCAATGTCATCTACCTGGCACGCTACGAGGGGCATCCGGCCGTCCGGCTCACCTCCAACATCGGCGACAAAATGCCGGTCTCCCTCTGTGCTGTGGGCAAGGTCTTGATCGCCAGGCTTCACGACCACGACATCGACGCCTTGTTCCCCGATGACGCCGAGCTGCCCGTCCTCACCCCTAAGTCCCTGCGGACCGGTCGCGAGCTCAAGGATCAGCTGCGGTCCATCCGGGAGCAGGGCTACGCCTTCGAGGACGAGGAATCCACGACGGGCGTGGTCTGCCTGGGCGTGGCCGTCCCCACCCGCGGCTCCCACGGACCCAGCCTGGGGTTGTCGGTGACGGCGCTGAAGGCAACCTATACCCCCGAGCAGGGTGCGCAGATGGTCAAGGAACTTCAGGAACTTGCACGGTCCTTGGGTAATCCCATGAGCTAGGAAGGCGTCCCGCAGGGACCGTGCATGTACTTTTTGGCTTAACCGCTTGCCTGTTGTCCAACTTGCTGTACTCTGTTCAACATAGTGATCGACATCTCGGGTGTCGTTGCTGACCCGCCAGGCCAACGGGGGCCTGGCGCGTGATGAGGGAGTTCTTGTGACAACTCGTACTAATGCACCGCAGGCCGCGGACGGCACCGCCGTCGACGCCGACCAGCTGCGAAGGGCAACTCTTGCAAGTTCCGTGGGGTCCGCACTGGAGTACTACGACTTCTATATCTACGGCCTGGCGTCCGCGCTGATCTTCGGCCCGCTTTTCTTCGCCCCGATGGGTGAAAGCGGCGCCGTTATTGCCTCCTTCGCCACCTACGGTGTGGGATTTGCGGCCCGGCCCTTCGGCGGCATCGTCTTTGGCCACATTGGTGACAGGTTTGGGCGCAAGATGGTCCTGATCCTCACCATCGGCCTCATGGGAATGTCCAGCTTCGCCATTGGACTCCTGCCCACTTTCGACCAGGCCGGAATGCTGGGTGCGGTCCTTCTCGTGAGCCTCCGCATCATCCAGGGCCTTGGCGCCGGAGCTGAACAGGCGGGTGCCACCACGCTGATCTCCGAGGTGGCACCGCGCCGCCGTCGTGGTTTCTTTGCCGCGCTGCCCTTCGTTGGCATCCAGCTGGGCACCCTCTTGGGCGCCGGAACATTCGCCTTGATGGCCATGGCCGACAAGTCCGTCCTGCAGGGCTGGCTGTGGCGTGTGCCGTTCCTTGCCAGCATCATCCTGATCGGCATTGCGGTGTTCATCCGCCTTCGCCTGAAGGAGACGCCGGTCTTCCAGGAACTGGAAAAGCACAAGGCTGTGGTGAAGAACCCGGTGTCCCAGATCTGGCGTCATTCCAAGAAGAACGTCCTGGTGGGGATCGGCCTGCGTATGGGTGAAAACGGAAACTCCTCCATTTACTCGGCCCTGCTGGTTTCGTTCATCAGCATGCCTGCCGGTGTCTTCCCGGGCGACAAGTTCATCGGACCAACCGGACTGCTGATCGCGGCCGGCTTTGCCGCCGTCATGGTGGTCGCATTCGGTGCCTTGTCCGACCGCTACGGCCGTGTCCCCGTCTACCGCTACGGTGCCCTGTTCCAGGCGGTCATCGCGCTCCCGGCCTTCTACCTGGTGACCCTCGGCAATGTCACGCTCGTCTGGGTGGTCATGGTGGTGGGCATCGCCCTCGGCGTCCAGGCCATGCTCGGGCCGCAATGTGCCCTTCTGCCCGAGCTGTTCGGTTCCCAGCACCGCTTTACCGGGGTTGCCCTGAGCCGCGAACTGTCGGCCGTCCTCGCCGGCGGCTTCGCCCCGATGATCGGCGTCGCCCTGCTGGCGGCCACCAACCACTCCTGGCTGGTTCCCGCCCTGTACTCCCTCGTCCTCGCTTTGATCTCGTTCATCACCACGTTCTTCACGCCGGAAACCGGCGGCCGGGACCTGGTCCTCGTCGAAGACGCCAGCTGACGCCGGCCTGACGCCCGGTCCGGATCATCCGGGCCGGGCGTTTGGCGTGTGCGGGAGACAAGCCGGCCGGCATCGCGGAGGCCGGGAGGTTCCGAGGGGCGCCGTTGATGCTGCGGCCTGATGGGCAGCAGTCCGGCGCCACAAAAAGAACGGCCGCTGCATCCCCTGGGCAGGGGATGCAGCGGCTTTTCCGGTGCCTTGGCCAAGGGTCAGTAGAAGTGGACCGTGTCCACGAGGTGGGGGAGTTCGCCGCCGTCGAGGAAGGTTCGCAGGTTGCTGCAGAAACGGTCGGTGATCAGCCTGTTCTCCGCGGCGCTCAAAGCTGACGTATGCGGCGACACCAGAACCTTCGGGTGGCCCCAGAGCGGGCTTTCGAGGGGGAGCGGTTCCACTGCGAAGACATCAAGGCAGGCGTAGGAGACCTGGCCATTATCCAGGGCCTCGAGCAGCGCGTCCTCATCCACCACGGTGCCGCGTCCGACGTTGACGAAGACGGTGCCGGGTTTCATGGCAGCAAATACGTCCCGGTTGAACAGCTTCTCCGTATACGGGGTGCCCGGAAGGGTGTTCACCACGGCATCGGCGGTGGCAAGGAGGCCGGGAAGGCCGTCGTTTCCGGTCACCTGGTCGATGCCTTCCAGGGGCTCCGGGGTCCTCTTGGTTCCGCTGACGGCCATGCCCAGGGCGCGGGCAAGCCGGGCCGTCTCAAGGCCGATCTCACCGAGCCCCGCAATGACCAGCCGGGAACCGCTCACCAGCCGCGTGGGAGTGCGGAGTTCCGGCCAATTCCTGGCCCGCTGGTCCAGCGCCAGCTCGGCGGTGCGTTTGAACCCGTTCAGGATGCCCATGGCTGCGAACTCGGCCAGGGGAAGCGCGTGCACGCCGGCGGACGTTGTGACCTTGAACTTTTGCAGTGTCTGCTGGTCCAGGCCAGACGCTTTAACCGCGCCGCCTGCGCCGGCTGCCATGGCGTGGACCCACCGCAGGTGTCCGTTGTCCGTGGCAACCCGGGCCAGGCCCGACGGGCTTTCGTTGGGGAATCCGTAGAGGACCTGTGCGCTGTTCAGCATCGCCCAATAGCGTTCTTCCTGTTCCGGGGTCCGCCGGAAATCCGGATCTCCGGCGTGGTCCGCCGGGAAGCGCTCCGGCGGCAGGAGGTCGGGCTCGTACAGGACGGTCACGGACGGATCAACGGCCCTGATCCGTTCCACCAGCTCGGCTTCGAGCGGCACGGCAATGGCCACGGTAGTTATGGAAGTCATGGTGTTCATCATACTGAATCATGGCTAGGATATTGAACAAATCTTTAAGCGCGATGACGTGAGGCTGGGTAAATGGAGGACAAACGCGCAGGCTTTGCAGGCCTGGGATTGATGGGCGGACTGATGGCGGCAAACGCCCTCCGCAGCGGATGGCAGGTCACGGGCTGGAACCGGTCTCCAGGGGCAGCGGCCCGGTTGCGGGACCTCGGCGGAACAATTGTCCCCGCGGTGGAAGACCTTGGCCATCTTCCCGTCATCGTTTTCATGCTTCCGGACCTGCCACACATCGAGGAGGCGGCGGCCGGGCTCCTTGCCCGGTGGAAAAAAGAGCCGCCGGCGCCCCAGACCGTCCTGCTGGTCATGAGCAGTGTCTCGCCCACCGCCGTCCAGGTTTTCGGGCGCCGCGTCACCGAGCTCACCGGCGGGCGCGCCCAGGTTGTCGACGCCCCGGTCAGCGGCGGCACCAAGGGCGCCGCGGACGGCACCCTCGCCATCATGGCCGGCGGCGAGGAGTCCGCGTTCCGCAGGGCAGAGCCGCTCCTGCACGCCATGGGCACCACCGTCCGCCGCCTTGGTCCCCTTGGCGCAGGGTCGCTCGCGAAGGCGTGCAACCAGCTGGTCGTGGGGACGACGACGGCGGCGCTCGCCGAGGCTGCCGAACTGGCAGAGCGTTCCGGGCTCGAACCGGCGGCGCTCTTCGACGTCCTGTCGGGCGGTTTGGCCGGCAGCAGGGTGCTGGATATCGTCGGACCGCGCCTGGTCAGCAAGGACTACGCCCCCACGGGCCCGGCAAAATTCATGCACAAGGATCTTTCCTTCGTGCTCGACGCAGCCCGCGCAGCGGGAACGGAAACCCCAATCGCCACGGCCGCCGCCGAACTCTACGCCGAACTGAAGCGCCAGGGCCTTGGCGACCAGGACCTCGCAGTAGTGCGCCAAACCATCTCCAACCTCAGCCATAGGGCCGCAGTTGCGGCGGAAGGAACAGCGGCTCCATGAGTTCACTTTTTGATTTGTCGGACCGGGTTGCGTTGGTGACCGGCTCCAGCCGCGGTATCGGCTCGTCGCTGGCCCGGGCGTTGGCGGACGCCGGTGCAACGGTTGTGTTGAATGGCATCGACGGGGAGCGGCTCAAGGAGGCCGAGGCGGCGATGGCCGCCGATTATGCCCCGGGCCGGGTGCATAGTGTCGCGTTTGACGTTACCGATGGCGAGGCGGCAGGCCGCAGTATCGCGTGGATCGAAGAGCATGTGGGTCCGTTGGAGATCCTGGTGAATAATGCCGGGATCCAGCATCGGGTGCCGATGCTGGAGTTGGACGTGGCGGATTGGGAGCGGGTGATTTCCACGGACTTGACCAGTGCGTTCCTGGTGGGGCGGGAGGCGGCCCGGCGCATGATTCCGCGCGGCCGGGGCAAGATCATCAATATCTGTTCGGTGCAGACGGACCTGGCCCGCCCCACGATCGCCCCGTACATCGCGGCCAAGGGCGGGCTGCGGAACCTCACCCGGGCCATGACGGCCGAGTGGGCCGGGTCCGGCCTGCAGGTCAACGGGATCGCGCCGGGGTATATCCACACCGAGATGACGCAGAACCTGGTGGATGACGAACAGTTCAATACCTGGATCCTGGGCCGCACCCCGGCCCGCCGCTGGGGCACGCCGGCGGACCTGGCCGGGCCGGTGGTCTGGCTGGCCTCGGACGGGTCGGATTTCGTGAACGGGCAGACCATTTTCATCGACGGCGGAATGACGGTGGTGGTCTGATGCCCGCGAACACACCCGTCCAGCCAGGCCCCAACACGCTGCCCGGCTCCGGGCCGGCCGTGGTGGCCCACGCCGCGGGGGACCTCCGGGTCGATGAGGTCCCGCTGGCCCGGCCGGCGGATGACCAGGCCGTGGTTGAGGTCTTGTACGGCGGGATCTGCGGGTCGGACCTGCATTACTGGCTGCACGGTGCGGCGGGGGAGTCCATCCTGAAGGCGCCCCTGGTGCTGGGCCATGAGATTTCCGGTGTGGTGGTCCGCGCCGCGGCCAACGGCCAGGGGCCGCGGCCCGGTACCGCCGTCGCCGTCCACCCCGCCACTCCGGGTCCGGGCGCGGCCAGGTATCCCGTGGACCGGCCCAACCTCTCACCCGGGTGCACGTACCTGGGCAGCGCCGCCCGCTACCCGCACACCGACGGCGCTTTCAGCCGGTACGTGAACCTGCCGGCCCGGATGCTGCGGGCCCTGCCCGGGGGCATCGACCTGCGCACGGCCGCCCTGGTCGAGCCCGCGTCCGTGGCCTGGCACGCGGTCTCCCGGGCCGGGGACGTGGCCGGGAAGACCGCGCTGGTGATCGGCTCCGGGCCCATCGGTGCCCTCGCTGTCGCGGTCCTCAAACGCGCTGGAGCCGCGCACATCACCGCTGTGGACCTCCATCCCAAGCCGCTGGAGATCGCCCGGGCCGTCGGCGCGGACCAGGTCATCAACGCCGCAGACACCGAAGCGATCGCCGCCGTGGAGGCGGACGTGGTGATCGAATCCTCCGGCAACCACCACGGACTGGCCTCCGCCATCCGCGGCGCGGTCCGCGGCGGGACCGTGGTCATGGTGGGGCTGCTGCCCACCGGCATGCAACCGCTGCCCATCTCGCTGGCCATCACCCGCGAACTGGACCTCAAAGGCTCCTTCCGCTTCAACGACGAAATCGACCAGGTCATCGCGGCGCTTGCCGACCGGTCCCTGCACATCAGCCCCGTCATCACCCACCAATACCCCGTGGAGGACGCCCTGCACGCCTTCGAGGTGGCCAAAGACTCCACCAGCTCCGGCAAAGTCCTCCTCAGCTTCGACGGGAACGGAAGCAGCTGACCGTTACTGCCGGACGGGGATGAACACCCGCGGTTGCTCCGTCCAGGTGTCAGCCATCTGTGACATGGTCCGCCGCATGATCCGGTCCGATGCCTCGCGGGCAGCGGGAGCGTCGCCCTTGGCGATCGCCTCTGCCACATCTTCGTGCCACTGCAGGGCGGCCTGGTGGGGATGGTCCGGCATCAGGCCGTGTACCGTCCGGCCCGTCAGTGTTTCGGCCACCTGCCCCATCAGGTTGGCGAACATCTCGTTGCCGGAGCCGGAGAGCAGCAGCGAATGGAAGCGGATATCCAGTTCCAGGAAGCGGGCAACCTCGCCCTTGTTGCCGGCCTCCCGCATGGCGCGGGCAACATCCACGAGTTCCAGGCGCAGCGGCGCCGGCGCGTTCTCTGCCGCCAGTTCGGCGGCTGCAGGTTCGACGGCGGCACGGAGTTCGGCGAGGGAGCGAAGCTGGGCTCCGCGCGCATCGCTGGCCAGCCGCCACCGGATCACCTGCGGGTCAAAGGGGTTCCAGCGGCTTGAGGGCAACACCCGGATCCCCACCCGCTTGGTGGTTTCCACCAGCCCCAGGGACTGCAGGACGCGCACGGCTTCACGGATTACGGAGCGGGAAACCTTCAGTTCATCCTCCAGCTGCTCGGCGAGCATGACGTGTCCGGCGGGGAGATCCCCTGAGATGATCCGGGTACCCAGGTTCTCGATGGCACGGTGGTGGAGGCTGCTGGTCATGCTGTAAGCCTAGTTGCTGGCGGATGCGGGATTGCCGGCTGACCCGGAGGGCCGGGACAGGGGAGTGCGGCAGTCCTAGACTGGCAGCGACACAATCGGTTTCATGACGCGGACGTTACTTTCGCGTCACCGCCAGAATATATATGCTTTATTCCGACCCCCTGATATGCCCCGGCGTCCCACCCCGCACCGGAACCTGGATCCGGGGCAAACAATGAATTGGAGTTATTGATGTCTGCACACATCGGTGTCACCGGCCTCGCAGTGATGGGCGCCAACCTTGCCCGCAACCTCGCCCGCAACGGGTTCACGGTTGCCCTGCACAACCGGTCGGTGGAAAAGACCGACGCACTGCTGGAGAAGCACGGCTCGGAGGGCGATTTCATCCGGACCGAATCCCTGCAGGAGCTGGTCGATTCCCTCGAGAAGCCGCGCCGGGTGCTGATCATGGTCAAGGCCGGAAAGCCGGTCGATTCGGTGATCGAGCAACTGGAACCGCTGCTGGAACCGGGCGACATCATCATCGACGCCGGCAACTCACACTACGAGGACACCCGCCGCCGGGAAGCCGCGCTGGCCAAGAAAGACCTGCACTTCGTGGGCGTCGGCGTCTCCGGCGGCGAAGAGGGTGCCTTGAATGGTCCGTCCATCATGCCCGGCGGCTCCAAGGAGTCGTACAAGGCCCTGGGTCCGCTGCTGGAAAAGATTTCGGCAAAGGTGGACGGTGAGCCCTGCTGCGCGTGGATTGGCACCGATGGCGCCGGCCACTTCGTCAAAATGGTCCACAACGGCATCGAATACGCCGACATGCAGGTCATCGGCGAGGCCTTCGACCTCCTGCGCTCCGGTGCCGGCATCGAACCGGCCGAGCAGGCAAAGATCTTCTCCGAATGGAACCAGGGCGAACTCTCGTCCTTCCTGATCGAGATCTCCGCGGAGGTCCTGGGCCACGTCGACGCCAAGACCGGCAAGCCGTTCGTGGATGTCGTCGTCGACGCCGCGGGCCAGAAGGGCACCGGACGCTGGACCGTGATCTCGGCCCTGGAGCTCGGTTCCCCCGTGTCCGGCATCGCCGAATCGGTCTTCGCCCGTGCGCTCTCCTCCCAGGCTGCCCAGCGCAAGCTTGGCCCGGAGCTGCTGGCGGGCAACGAGGCAACGGTTGAGATCCCCGAGACGTTCGTTGAGGATGTCCGCCAGGCGCTCTACGCCTCCAAGCTGGTCTCCTACGCGCAGGGCCTGGACATGCTGACCTCGGCAGCCAAGGAATACGGCTGGGACCTCAAGCTGGACGAAATCGCTTCCCTGTGGCGCGCCGGCTGCATCATCCGCGCGGAGCTCCTCAAGGACATCACCAAGGCCTACGCTGCGGACGAGAAGCCCGCAAACCTGCTGTTCGCACCGGCGTTCACCAAGGCCATTGGCGACGCCCTCCCGGCGTGGCGGCGGGTAGTAGCCACCGCCGTGCAGCTCGGCATCCCGGTGCCGGTGTTCTCCTCCTCGCTGGCCTACTACGACGGCCTGCGCCGCAAGCGCGTTGCCGCTGCCCTGATCCAGGGCCAGCGCGACCTCTTCGGCGCCCACACCTACGGCCGTGTGGACACCGAAGGCACGTTCCACACCCTCTGGGGCGAGGACAAGTCCGAAATTTCGGCAGTCGACACGCACTAGCCCACAGCGCTTCCGGCGCGGCGGCCGGCGCTTCCCGATACTCTGGGGGCGCCGGCCGTCGGCATTTCCGGCCGCACCGCCCCTCATCCGCGCAGCCCGCCCTCCCTTCGGGGCGGCGTCCCAAGGAGTCCGCCATGAACCAGCCCGTCGCTTTCGTTACCGGTGCGTCCACTGGAATCGGCTTCGAAGCTGCCCGGAAGCTCGCGGCGCGCGGGTTCACCGTGTACGCCGGTGCCCGCCGGGTGGAAAAGATGGAACCGCTCAAGGCCGACGGCGTCCGGACCCTGGCGCTCGATGTGACGGACGAGGCGTCGATGGTCGCCGCCGTCGGGGAAGTCTTGTCGGCCCACGGCCGGATCGACGTGCTGGTCAACAACGCCGGCTACGGATCCTACGGCTCGCTTGAGGACGTCGAATTGGCGGAGGGCCGCCGGCAGTTCGACGTCAACCTGTTTGGCTTGGCACGGATGACGCAGCTCGTGCTGCCGGCCATGCGGGCCGCCGGCCGGGGGCGGATCATCAATATCTCCTCGATCGGCGGAAAGATGTACGAGCCCCTGGGCGCTTGGTACCACGCCACCAAGTTCGCCGTTGAGGGCCTTAGCGATTCGCTCCGGGTAGAACTCAAGCCACACGGCATCGACGTCTCCATCATCGAACCGGGCGGCACCCAGTCCGAGTGGGGCGCCATCTCCGCGGAGGGCCTGCTGGCGAATTCGGGGACCGGACCGTACGCCGCCCAGGCCAAGGTGGTGGCGGCAGCGCTGGCTTCAACCGACGGTTCGGCGTTGTCCTCGCACCCCGCCGTGATAGCGGACGCAATCGTTCATGCCGCCACCTCGCCGCGGCCCAGGACCCGCTACCCGGTGGGCAACGGCGCGCGGGCCATCCTGCTGCTGCGCAGGCTGCTTCCGGACCGCGCCTTCGACACCGTGCTGTGGAACATCTACAAGCGCTTCCCGGGCTAACAGGACAGGGTCCAAGCTAGGGCCCGAACTTCGTCCAGGCAACGCCGGACCCTAGATCCGGTACTCGATATCGTATTCGGCCGGATCCACTGCGGGTTTGGTTTCCCGCTGCGCATCGCGGTGCCGCCACTTGGCAGGAACGCCGGTAACGATCGACTCCGGCGGCGCGTCCTTGACCACGACCGCGTTGGCACCGACCGCGCTGTCCCGGCCAATGGTAATGGGCCCCAGGATTTTGGCTCCCGCACCGATCGTCACGCGGTCCCCGATGGTGGGGTGGCGTTTAATCCGGGCCAGCGAGCGGCCGCCCAGCGTGACGCCGTGGTAGATCATCACGTCCTCGCCAATTTCCGCGGTCTCACCGATCACCACCCCCATGCCGTGGTCGATGAAGAACCTGCGGCCGATGGTGGCACCCGGATGGATCTCGATGCCGGTGGCAAACCTGCCCAGCTGCGACAGGAGCCGTGCCGGAAAACGCAGGGCAGGGTTCTGCCACAACCGGTGGGTCAGCCGATGGATCCAGATGGCGTGCAGGCCGGAATAGGCGAAAAAGTTCTCAAAAGAACCTCGAGCCGCCGGGTCGTGGGACCGGGCGGCCTCGAGGTCTTCTTTCAGTCTTGCGAAAAAGCCCACAAAGTTCTTTCTACAGGAAACGGGCGGGCAGCTCAGTCTGCTTAGCCCCGGATGTCGTCATAGAGCACGGTGGAGATGTAACGCTCACCGAAGTCGCAGACCACGGCCACGATCAGCTTGCCCGCGTTTTCGGGGCGCTTGGCCAGTTCCAGCGCACCCCAGACGATGGCGCCCGAGGAGATGCCGCCCAGGATGCCTTCCTTGATGCCCAGCTCGCGGGCAACCCGGACCGAGTCCTCAAGCGAAGCGTCGATGACCTCATCGTAGACGGTGGTGTCCAGCAGTTCCGGAACAAAGTTCGCGCCGAGGCCCTGGATCTTGTGCGGGCCAGGAGCGCCGCCGTTCAGGATGGGGGAGTCCTTGGGTTCCACGGCCACGATCTGCACGCCGGGCTTGCGCTCCTTCAGCACCTGTCCGACGCCGGTGATGGTTCCGCCGGTGCCGACGCCCGCCACGAAGATGTCAACGGCACCGTCGGTGTCGGCCCAGACCTCTTCTGCGGTGGTCTTCCGGTGGATCTCCGGGTTGGCTTCGTTGGCAAACTGCTGTGCCCAGATGGAGTTCTCCGTGTTGGCCACAATCTCCTGGGCCTTTTCCACGGCTCCGCGCATACCCTCGGAGCCCGGGGTCAGCACGATCTCGGCGCCGAAGGCGCGCAGCATGACGCGGCGTTCGGTGGACATGGTTTCCGGCATGGTGAGGATGACCTTGTAGCCGCGCGCGGCACCGACCATGGCCAGGGCGATGCCCGTGTTGCCGGAGGTGCCCTCGACGATGGTGCCGCCGGGCTTCAGTGCACCCGACTTTTCCGCGGCGTCGATGATGGCGACGCCGATACGGTCCTTGACGCTGTTGGCCGGGTTGTAGAACTCCAGCTTGACCGCAACGGTGGCGTCCAGTCCCTCGCTGAGCCGGTTCAACCGAACCAGCGGGGTCCCGCCGACCAGTTGCGTTACATCGTCATAGATCCGTGCCATGTACATACGCCTATCTCTAAGGGGTGAATACTGAGGTCAGCCTAACGAGGCCGCGTAACGCAGGCTAAGCGTTAAGCCATGCAGAGTAATATTTCCTGGCCTTGGCCAGCTTGGGGTTGATGATCACCTGGCAGTACCCCTGTTCCGGGTGCTTGGCGTAGTAGTCCTGGTGGAATTCCTCCGCCACGTGGAACCGCGGCAGGCGGCTGACTTCGGTGACGATGGGGTGCTTCCACAGCGCCTGGTTGCGTTCGATCGCTTCCTCGAACAGGATCTTTTCCTCCGTGGTCTCGTAGAACATGGAGGAACGGTACTGGGTACCCACGTCGTACCCCTGGCGGTTGAGCGTGGTGGGGTCGTGCAGGGCAAAGAACATGTCCAGGATGACTTCGGCCGGAATGACCTCCTCGTCGAAGGTCACGGCCACAACCTCCGCGTGGCCGGTGGTGCCGCTGCACACCGAGTAGTAGTCGGGATGGGGATCGTGGCCGCCGGTATAACCGGACACCACCGAGGTGACGCCCCTGGTCTTCTGGTAGACAGCGTCGAGGCACCAGAAGCAGCCCCCGCCAAGAACAAAAGTTTTCATGACCTCTTCAATGGTTGGCGGCCCCGGATGATTCCCGCCGGCCCTTCCCGGCACCGCAACATGCGGCGCCGGGAAGGCGATGGGGTAAAACTAAGACTATGGAACCTGTGGACACCGACGTTACCGGCCAGGCAGATCACGACGGCGAAGCCTCCTCCGACGCGCTGGGCCACGACAGTGCCCCCGAGGCTCCCACCCTGGCCGAATTGTTGCTTGCCGTTGAGGAACTGTGGCCTGAATCGCTGGCGGAGAACTGGGACGAAGTGGGGCTCGTGGCAGGCCACCCGTCCGCGCCCGTCAGCAAGGTGATGTTCGCGGTGGACCCCACCCTGGAGGTCATCGAAGAAGCCGTTGAGTGGGGTGCCGCCCTCCTCATTACCCACCATCCGCTGCTGCTGAAAGGTGTCACGTCGGTGGCGGCAACCACCGCGAAGGGACGGGCTGTCCACCGGCTGATCGAGTCGGGGACGGCACTGCTGACCGTGCACACCAACGGCGACTCCGCCGTCGGCGGCGTTTCCGATGTCCTGGCCGACGCGCTGGGACTGCAGGATGTTGCCCCGCTCACCGCGGCGGCCAACGGGCTGCCGGAGGAAGGCATTGGGCGGGTCGGCGACCTGGCGGACGCCATGAGCCTGGGCGATTTCGCTGCACGGGTGTTCGGCATCCTTCCCTCCGTGGCCGGGGGTGTGCGCGTTTCCGGGGACAAGGACGGCGTGGTGCGGCGGATTGCAGTGTGCGGCGGCGCCGGCGATTCCCTGTTCAACGAGGTCAGGGCCAGCAACGCGGACGTGTACGTCACCGCGGACCTTCGCCACCACCCTGCGTCCGAGGCCCGGGAAGCTGCCCTCAACGGCCGGCCCTACCTGGTGGACGTCTCGCACTTTGCCAGTGAATGGCTCTGGTTGCCGGCCGCCGCCGCAGCCCTGGGCAACGTCCTGGCGGACCAGGGGCACGACCTGGAGATCCGGGTCAGCACCACCAACAGTGATCCTTGGGACTTCATCCTCACGCCGGGCTGAGCCCGGCAGCGAGGCAACGGTTCAGCCCAGGCGATAGAGTCTAGGAAGCGCCCATAGGGTGCCCGGCCCTGGCCGGAAGGGATCAAGCGGAGGTAACAGTGGCGAAGGCAGCACCGGCGGAACAGTTGAAGTTGCTCGAACTGCAAGGACTGGACGCCAGGCTGACCGGCCTCGCCAACCGCCGTCGGACGCTCGAAAATGATCCCCGGATCAAGGACCTCGAAGCGGCCCTGTCCGTGGCCAACGGAGAACTGGGCGCGGCCAAGGTGGCCGTGCATGACGCTGAAGCCGCGCTCAAGCGGGCGGAAGCCGACGTCGAACAGGTCGCTTCGCGGATCGAACGCGACGAGGCCAGGCTCAACAGCGGAACCGGGCTCTCCAAGGACCTTGTGGCCCTGCAGAAGGACATTGAATCGCTGAACAAGCGGCGCTCAGACCTCGAAGACGTGGAACTGGAAATCCTGGAGCGGCTGGACACGTTGCGGGAACGGCAGGCCGCCCAGCAGGCGATCGTTGATGACATCCAAGGCTCGTTCGGCACGATCCGGGCAGAGCTGGACGCGGCCCTCGCCGAGGTGGCCGCCGAAGCCGAAGGGCTCGTGGCCCGGCGCGCCGAATTTGCCGCAGGCCTTGACGCAGGCATGCTGGCCGTCTACGAAAAGACCCTCGCCAAGCGGGGCGTGGGCGCCGCGCGGCTCTTCCACGGGACATCGGAGGCCTCGGGGATGAAACTCAGCCCAGGCGACCTTGCCGAGATCAAGGCGGCCGCGGCGGATGACATCGTGTTCTGCCCGGATTCCGGCGCCATCCTGGTCCGCTCGGACGACTGGGCCTGAACCGCCGGCGCCTCAGCCAGGCAGGATGATGTTCAGGGCATGGGGCCTGCGTGCCGTACCCGGCACAAGCTCCGCCTCCCATTTTTCGCGCGCAACCTTCACCAGGTCCGAGGCCGCAGCCGGAGCCTTCCCGCGGCGGGCCAGCAGGTGCCGGGCCAGTTCGCCGCGGGTGTGCTTGGCGAAATGGCTCACCACTTTCCGGACTCCTGCGGCTTCGGCAAAGACGTTCACGGTGACCGTACGCTCCGGCGGCGCCGCCCAGGCGGCGGCGTAGGTGCTCGAACGGCAGTCAACCACCAGATGGCCCTCAGCGGCGCGGCCCAGCGTGTCATCCAGCTGTGCCTTCCAGAACGAAGCCAGCCGGCCGACGTCGGGCAATGCCGTCCCCATGGAAAGCCGGTAGGCGGGCACGCTGTCGCCAAAGCGGATTGCCCCCCACAGGGCGGAGACCACCAGCACGGACTCGTCGGCCTTGCGCCGCTGCGCGGGCGTCAGGCTCCGGTATCCCAGGGCGTCATACAGAACCCCCGAGTAGATGCTGTGTGCCGGCGCGGCCGGCTCAGCGTGGAGGCGGGTGTTGCGTTCGACGTCGCCCCGCAGGGAGGCGCCCACGCCCAGCAGCGAGAGGGCGTCCGGGTGCCCGCTGACCGCTTCCAGCGCCGCCAGGACCTTGGTGCGGCAGGGATTGAGCTCAGGGAAACTCAGCGAGGGCCAGTCGACGGCGGACCCGCGGCGCGCGGGTGTCTTGCCTTCGGAAGGGGGTAGCAGAATCAGCACCGTCCGATCCTACCGGCGACAAAAGCGGTCGGAGGCGCCGGTAGACTGGATCCGGATGGGACAGCCAGACGGCCGCGCGCCACGCAAGTGGCTCGAGGAACGTCCGGGCTCCGCAGGGCAGGGTGGTGGGTAACGCCCACTCGGGGTAACCCGCAGGCCAGTGCCACAGAAAACAGACCGCCTGCATGTCCGGCCTTGGCCGGAGAGGGCAGGTAAGGGTGAAACGGTGGTGTAAGAGACCACCAGCTTCCCGGGTGACCGGGAAGGCTAGGTAAACCCCACCCGGAGCAAGGCTAGACAGGACACGTTCGAGGGCTGCCCGCCCGAGTGTCCGGGTAAGCCGCTGGAGGGTGCCGGCAACGGTACTCGTAGATGGATGGCCGTCGCTCCCTTGCCGGCAACGGCAGGGGAGAACAGAACCCGGCGTACCGGCTGTCCCATCCGCAAAACCGGGTTTGACCTTGGGCGCTGTGTTGGGGATGCTGGACCGTGCCCGTTATTACTGATCTCCGGCCGGCCGCCGGAACGGCCGGAACCTTGCCCGGCCTGCGCTCCCAAATTGTCGCCTTTGCGGGCTTCCTTGGACTGTCTGCTGCGGCGTGGGTGCTTGCCTCGATCCCCATCATCCTCAATTCCACGGGCTGGTATGCCGGCTCGCTCAAGGCGCCGTGGATGCCGCCGTCGCTGATGTTCCGGATCACCTGGATGGTGCTGTACGTCGGGGTGGCCGCCGCGGCGTGGCTGGTCTGGCGCAAAGGTGGATTGACCGGCCCGGCCCTGGCAGGGTACTCCGTCCAACTCGTGCTCAACGCCGCGTGGCCGGTGGCGTTTTTCGCGATGTACCCCATGGCAGGCGCCGCGGCTTTGTGGGCGGCATTCCTCGTCATCTGCACCCTGGCCGCGACCCTGGCGTTCCTGATCGTCCGGTTCGGCCCGGTGGACGCCACCGCAGGGCTGCTGGTGTTGCCGTACTTCTCCTGGGTGGTCTTTTCCGCCAGCCTCAACTTGTATGCTGCCATCCACAACTGAGCCCACGGGGTGAGCCGTGTGAGTGATTTCACGCAGCGCAGGCGTGTTCGGGGGGCTGCGCCAAATTAGAATGGATCCCGGACGCAGGAGTTCTACCGCCGAAAGTTGCGTTCGCAGCCGGCGGTTTTTCTTTGCACGCGATCCAGGTGCCTGGGGGCCGACCCCTGCAGGTGCCGGTGCCCCTGGACATCATCAGGTGGCCTACATCTGTGTACGAGGACGTACACGGCTGACCCGAGGAAGGTATTTCAGTGAGCCAGACGTCTGATTCTTGTCTTGATACGTGGATGGGCCGGGAGGCCCTCGCCGAGGCCATGATCCCGGTGATCGGCAGGCTGTACCGGGAAAACAACGTGGTGACCAGCATCCACGGCCGGAGCCTGATCAACAAGTCCACCATGAACATCCTCAAGGCACATCGCTTCGCGCGCCGGATGAGCAAGGACGAACTGCTCCTGGAGGACACGGCACCGCTGCTCAACACGCTGGCCGGGCTGGACCTGGGCGCCGCCGCGATCGACATCGCCCGCCTGAACCAGAAATTCAAGGAAGAGGGCAACGGGGCCACCCTTGAAGAGTTCCTCCGCGCCGAACTCGCCGAGATCGTTGGCAAGCGTGGCGGCGACGAACGTACCAGCACCGATGTGGTGCTCTACGGCTTCGGCCGCATCGGCCGGCTCCTGGCACGCCTGCTGATCGAAAAGGCCGGTGGCGGCCACGGCCTGCGCCTGCGCGCCATCGTGGTCCGCCGCGGGTCCGACAACGACCTTTCCAAGCGGGCCAGCCTGCTCCGCCGGGACTCGGTCCACGGTTCCTTCGAGGGCACCATCCGGATCGATGAAGAGGCCAACACCATTACGGCCAACGGCGTCCGTATCCAGGTGATCTACTCGAACGATCCCGCCACCATCGACTACACCGCCTATGGAATCAAGGATGCCCTGGTGGTGGACAACACGGGCCGCTGGCGCGACGCCGAAGGACTGTCCCAGCACCTCCAGAGCAAGGGTGTTGCACGCGTCCTGTTGACGGCTCCGGGAAAGGGTGAACTGAAGAACATTGTCCACGGCATCAACCACCGGGACATCGACGACTCCGACCGGATCGTGTCCGCAGCCTCCTGCACCACCAACGCCATCACTCCGGTCCTGAAGGCCATCAACGACAAGTTCGGCGTGATCCACGGGCACGTGGAAACCGTGCACTCCTTCACCAACGACCAGAACCTGATCGACAACTTCCACAAGGGCGACCGCCGCGGACGCTCGGCCGCGCTGAACATGGTCATCACCGAAACCGGTGCCGCCAAGGCGGTGGCCAAGGCCCTGCCCGAGCTCCTGGGCAAGCTGACCGGCAGCTCCATCCGCGTTCCCACCCCGGACGTCTCCCTGGCCATCCTGAACCTCAGCCTAGAGAACGGCACCACCAAGGATGAGGTGAACAACTACCTGCGCGAGATGTCGCTGCACTCGGACCTGCGCAAGCAGATCGACTACATCGACTCGCCCGAGGTGGTCTCCACCGACTTCGTGGGTTCCCGCCGCGCCGGCATCGTTGACGGCCTGGCCACGGTGTCCACGGACAAGAACCTGGTCCTCTACGTCTGGTACGACAACGAATTTGGCTACAGCTGCCAGGTGGTCCGGGTCATGGAGGAGATGGCCGGCGTGAACCCGCCGTCGTTCCCTGCCAAGGAAAGCGCGGCCGCCCTGGCCGCCATCGCCGTCTGACCAAAAGCGACACGTCCTGCCAATTCCCGGCTGGTTCACTGGAATCAGCCGGGAAACCGGACCAGACTGGTGGCATGGACAACGAATCGACGCTTCAGCACGAGACCACCCTCGAACACGCACTCGACGTGGCGAAGGCCAACCACAAGGAAGCCCTCAGGCTCCTGGAGGGCGCCCGCGCCGCCCACCAGGCCGGGGACGCCAGCGAGGAGCGTGTCCGCCAACTCGAGGAACTCCTGGCCACCGCGGAGGAGGACCTCCGGAGGGTCACGCGCGAGCAGTAGATGCCGCGGGCGGGTGAGGGATCACCCGTCCTCCACAGTGTGGATATCGGCCGCCGGCCGGGCTCCCCGTCATAGGCTCGTGGGGTGCCTCCCACTAGTGATCCGGTATCACCGCCGTGACTGTCAGCTGGTCCGACTACCGCCGTGCCTGCCGCCGGTCCCGGCAGGCTTGGGGTCTGCTGGCCGCCTTCGCCGTCTCAGCGGTGGCCGCGCTTTTCTGGTTCTTCACCGCCGGACAGTTCGCGGCAGCCGGACCTGCGGCCGCCGGGCCGACGGAGGCGCCGGTGTTCGATGCCGCTTGGATGAAGCCGGTGGCGGAGCCCCATCCGGTACCGGGAGGGGCCGCCGTTTCTGCCCTGGATGGCCTGGCCGTGAAGGGCAGGGCGCCGAATACCGGCTACAGCAGGGAAGCCTTCGGCCAGGCGTGGCTGGATGTGGACCGGAACGGGTGCGATACCCGCAACGACATCCTGCGGCGCGACCTCGCGGGAGTCATCTTCGCCGACGGTTCCACCTGCAAGGTATCGGGCGGTCATTTCCAGGAGCCGTACACCGGACACGCCATTGAATTCCGCCGCGGCGCCGACACCAGCAGCGCGGTGCAGATCGACCATGTGGTGGCCCTGGGCGACGCCTGGCAAAAGGGCGCGCAGGGCCTGACCCCGAAGGAACGCCAGAGCCTCGCCAACGATCCGCTCAACCTGATCGCCGCCGACGGGCAGGCGAACCAGAAAAAGGGTGCCGGTGACGCCGCAACGTGGCTTCCGAAAAACACTGCGATCCGCTGCCACTATGTAGCCCGGCAGATCTCCGTCAAGGCCGCCTACGGCCTGTGGGTGACTGCGGCGGAGAAGGATGCCATGAAGAAAGTGCTGGCATCCTGCCCCGGGCAGCCAACGATCACCGCCGGCTGAGGGGCGGCCCGGGAACCGCTTAGTGGCCGAACGGGTCGGGATCGACGCCGGGCATCCAGGTCAGCCCTGGCACGCCCCACCCGTTCTTCTTGGCCTGTTTCAGGGCCTTCCGGGCGTAGCGGTCCATCAACCGGTTGACGTACAGCTTGCCGTCCAGATGGTCGAATTCATGCTGGATGACCCTGGCAAACCAGCCCGTCGCCTCGAACTTCACCGGCTCGCCGAAACCGTCGAAGCCTTCCACCCGGGCCCACTCGGCCCGCTTCAGCGGGTACTGCTCGCCCGGGAAGGACAGGCAGCCCTCTTCTTCCTCGTCCGGGTCCGGGGCGGCGCCGGAAACCTTGGAGAGGGTGAGGACAGGGTTCACCAGCACACCGCTCGGTGGCGCGCCGTCGTCGTTGGCGTACTTGTACACGAAGATCCGCTTGCCCACGCCGACTTGCGGCGCCGCGAGTCCCACGCCGTTGGCGGCGTCGTTGGTCTCGAACATGTCGGCAATCAGGCTGCGCAGTTCGTCGTCGAAAACCTCGACTTCGGCTGCCCGGCGGTGCAGGACGGGCTCGCCCCAGATGGTAATCGGCAGAACGGTCATAGCATTAGTCCTTCGGCTTCGGGGCCGGCAGCGCCGGCGTCCCTGCACGTATCTTGGTGGGACACAACAAAGGAGGCCGCACCGGATATCCGGTGCGGCCTCCTTGTTGACGGCTGCAAGTGCCGCCCCGTGAGGGTGAGCGACGGGGGTTGAACCCGCGACCTCCTGGACCACAACCAGGCGCTCTGCCAACTGAGCTACGCCCACCATGTGTTTCAAGGTCAGGCCGTGTTACCGGCTCCCTGGAAACGCAACTCAAATAGCTTACCTGCTTGGAAGGGGTGCTTTGTCCACTTTCGGCGATTTCCGCGAAATTTCCTCCAAACGTGGCGCAGATTACTCGCCGGCAGGGTTGGCAGCGTCGCCGCTGGTGATGCGCCGGGCGATCTTCTGGGCGGTGGCGCTGTCAGGGCCCGGCGCCGGCACGAACACCGCTTCGCGGTAGTAGCGGAGTTCATCAATGGAGTCCTTGATGTCGCCCAGTGCCCGGTGGCCGCCCTTTTTCGCCGGTGACTGGAAGTACGCCCGCGCGAACCAGCGGCGGGAGAGTTCCTTGATGGTGCTGACATCGATCACCCGGTAGTGCAGGTGCTCCACGACGGCGGGCATGTCGCGGGAGAGGAACACCCGGTCGGTGCCCACGGAGTTGCCGCCCAGGGGAGCCTTCCGCGGATCCGGAACCCACGCGGAGATGTACTCCATGACGGCGGCCTCAGCCTCCGCCATGGTCTTGCCGTGGGGGAGTTCCGCCAGGAGCCCGGACTTGGTGTGCATGTCCCGGACGAAGTCGGACATCTGGGCGACGGCCGCGTCCTCGGGCTTGATCACCACGTCGACACCGTCCCCGAGGATGTTCAGTTCCGAATCGGTGACCAGGGCTGCCACCTCGATGAGGGCGTCGTTCTTGATGTCCAGGCCGGTCATTTCGCAGTCGATCCAGACGATTCGTTCGTTAGATATAGGCACCGGACCAGCCTACCGTTACCGCCCCGGACGCCCCGCCGATGCTAGGATTTCGGGTACGCGGCGGGTCGCCCCGCTGCCTTCGAAGATGTCCCGGCCGCCCACGCGGTCCGCCGGGTAACAGCGGAAACGCAAGAAGATTGGACATTCCTGAGATGACGGCGCCTGTGCCCGCAGCGGGGGAGATGGCGGCGGCTGGTACTGCCCCGGCGGGCGGTGCCGAGGTGGACAATCCCCGCTCTCCACTGCTTGCCGGCTTCCTCGGGTCGATGTTCATGATGTTCGGTTCCGCCGGCGTGGGCTGGCTCGCGCCGGTCTCCGAACTCCGCCGCATGCCGCTGTTCATCTGGATGCGCACCGAAGCGCCGGGCGTGGCCCTGTCCATCGTGCTGGTGGCGGCAGGGGGCATGCTGCTGGTGCGCGCCTGGCTGCGGCTCGGCCAAAAAGTCCGGGTGTGGGGCGGCCAGGCCCGTCGCGCCACGTTGGCGGCGGTGGTGGCGTGGGGGCTCCCCATGATGTTCAGCGTCCCGTTGTTCAGCCGCGACGTCTATGCCTACATCGGCCAGGGGCGGCTGATGGTGGAAGGGTTCAACCCGTACGAAAACGGCATTTCCGCCCTGTCCAACTACTTCCAGCTGGGCGCCGACAAGCAGTGGACCGAAGCTCCGGTTCCCTACGGCCAGCTGTTCCTCTGGATCGAGCAGTTCGTTGTGTGGGTGACCAACGTCCAGCCGGAAGCCTGCATCATGCTGTTCCGGCTGGTTGCCGTGGCCGGCGTGGTGCTCTGCGTGATCTACGTGCCCCGGCTCGCAGAGCTGCACGGCATCAACCCGCACAGGGCCTTGTGGCTCACCGCGGCCAACCCGCTCTTCCTGACCAACTTCATTGCCAGCGTGCACAATGACTCACTCATGATCGGGCTGGCCCTTGCCGGGCTCTACTACTCCGCGACCCGCCGGGAGGTCCGGGGCGTCGCGCTGGTCACGCTGTCCATCGCCGTCAAGCCCATCACCATCGTGTTCCTTCCGTTCATCGGCCTCCTCTGGGCGGGCAGGAACGCGGGGTGGCTGCGAAAGATCGCATTCTGGGCGCTCACGGCCGGCCTGAGCCTGGCGTTGCTGGCCCTGATGAGCCTGGTCAACGGCTTCGGCTTCGGCTGGATCAACGGACTCTCCGCCCCCGGCAGTATCTCCATCTGGTATGCCCCGGTGGGCCTGCTCGGCATGGTGGTGGGGTCCCTTGCCAACGCGTTCGGCCTCGACGGCTCAGTCCCGGCGGGCTGGGTGTTCGACGCCGGCAAGCTGCTTGCCGTGGCCATCCTTGCCTGGCAGATCCTCAAGGGCGACCATGACCGGCTGATGCGCCGCCTCACGCTCGGCCTGGCCGCCGTGGTCCTGCTGGCCCCCATCATCCAGTCCTGGTATGTAGTGTGGCTGATTCCGTTGTTCGCCGTGACGGGCATTCGTAATGACTGGCAGGTCAAGGCCCTGTACTTCGTGGTGTCGTTCTTCATGATCTACGCAATCTCGGACCAGCTGGACGTCTTTCCCTACCTGCAGACCCAGGACCTGGGCTTCGCCCTCCTGCTGGCCCGGATTGCGGCTGCCCTGACCGCCTTGCTCTTTGGGCTTTACCTGATCTTTTGGGATCCCGGCACCCGCCGGCTGTTCCGGAAGTCGCACGAGCCCGTCGTCGAACGTCCCGTCATTTAGCGTGGACGCTGCGGCTGGCCGGCGCTGATCCTCCGCAGGGCCTCCCTGCGGGACAACGGACTCATCTCCTGCCCGTGCAGGGCGACGAATTCCTGCACCCACTCGGGCGCCGTTTTGGCGTGCTCGCGCAGCGCCCAGCCGATCGCTTTGCGGATAAAGAATTCCCGGTCCGCCAGGTTCGGTTCAATGACATCGGCAAGCAGCACCGTATCGGTGGCTTCCTTGGCCCGCAGCTGCGATGTGATGGAAGCGCGCCGAATCCAGAAGTCCGGATCACGGCTCCACGTCCTCAGCACCGCGGACATCTCGGCCGGGTGAGCCAGCAGCAGGGCGCAGATCCTGCCGGACACGCCGTCCGCGAAATCCCACCATGCTCCGGTGCGGATGATTTCCTCGTACACCGGCAGCATGTCCAGGTCTTTGGCAACCAGCCGGTTGCCGGTCAGGTCGATGGCTGCATAGCGTTCTTCCCGGAACGCTGCCGTGCGCCACAGTTGCAGTGCTGTGGCGCGCAGCCCGGCGGCTGATGCCGGAGGAAACTCTGCCGTAGCGTGCGCCGCGATCCGCCGGACATCCGGGACCCGGACACCCAGGGACGGAACAGAAGACTTCATGTACGCCTGCGCGCCGGCGGCACGATGGGGATCGGACAGCTCCCACAGTGCGCTCCTGACGGCGGCGATAAGGTGCTGGTCGGGTGCCGCTTCCATGGGGCAACTCTAGCCAGCCGGATTCCGTTGCGATGACGTATGCTGTTTTAGCGCTAACAAAGATCATCGCGGAGGAAGCCATGCCCGGAACCGAAGTCCGCATTACCCACGGACCCTACACCGCCGTCGTGACCACCCGCGGTGGCGCCCTCCGGGAGCTGCGCTGCGGGGACCGGAACCTGGTGGTGGGCTTTGGGCCGGAGGGCGGGGTCCCGGACTACCGGGGCGTCATCTGTGCACCGTGGCCCAACCGGCTCGCTGACGGCGCCTATTCGTACGCCGGCCAGTCCTATTCGGCCGCCATCAATGAGCCGGAGCGCGGATCGGCCCTGCACGGACTGGCCATCCATCAGGCCTGGGACATTGTGGAGGCATCGACGGACCGGGTGGTGTTGGGCTGCCGCGTTCCGGCCGGGCCGGGCTACCCGGGCAGCCTGGAACTCACGGTCGCCTATTCCCTCTCCGATGACGGCCTCCGCGGTACGGTCACCGCCGTCAACACCGGTACCCGGGCCGCGCCGTATGGAGTGTGCCCCCATCCCTACCTTGTCGCCGGCCCTGCTCCACTGGATGACTGGTCCCTGGAACTTCCGGCAGCTGCCTACCTCGAGGTCACCCCGGACCGGCTGCTCCCGGTGGCCATCCGGCAGGTGGAGCAGGATGCCTTCGACTTCCGCCTCCCGCGCAGGTTGGGACCGGTCAGGATCGACCACGCTTTCACCGGTATCTCCCGCGACGCTGCCGGACTGGCGCGCGTGCGCGTCATGGATCCATCGGGCTCGGGCGTGGAGCTTGAATGGGGGCCGGAGTGGCCTTGGGTCCAGGTGCACACGGGAGACAAGCCTGTCGGTCCGGACCGGCTGGGCCTCGCGGTTGAGCCCATGACCTGCCCGCCGGACGCGTTCAATTCCGGAACGGACCTGATCCACCTGGAGCCGGAAGAGTCCCACTCGGCGGGCTGGACGATCCGCGCGGTGGACCGGCGGGGCTAAAGGCGGCCGGCTCCTGCGGTGAGGGTTGCTGCGGCCGTGGGCTCCGCCCAGCCGGTGCGAACCAGCCAGGACGCGCACAAGGACGTCCACTGTCCGGGGCCGGGGTCACCGGCTGCCAGTCCGAGTCCGTGCCGCCCTTCCGGGAAGACGTGCAGTTCGGCAGGAACGCCGGCGGCGATCAGCGCCTTGGCGTAGTTCAGGCTGTTGGCCACCGGGACAGCGTCGTCGTCCGCGGTGTGCCAGAGGAAAGCTGGCGGGGTCCGGGCTGTCACGTTCCGGTCGGCGGAGAGGTCCGCAAGAAGGTTCGACGGCGGCAGCCCGCCCAGGAGGTTGTCCACCGACCCCTGGTGCGTGTCCTGGATCAGCGACACCACAGGGTAGCAAAGGACCGAGAGGTCCGGGACGGCGGCATCGACGTCGAGGTGCCGGTTGCCGGTGGCTGCTGCGGTGGACAGCGTGGCCGCCAGATGGCCGCCGGCCGAGAATCCCAGGACGCCCACACGCTCGTGGTCCACGGCCAGGCCGTGCGGTCCGCTCCGGATGGAGAGCATGGCCTCCTTGGCGTCTTCAAGGGGCGCCGGGTGGCGGTCCGGCGCCACTCGGTAACGCAGGACGAAAGCGTGGATACCCAGCGCTGCGAGCCATTCCGCAACCGGCTCCGCCTCGTGGTCCGCCTGGCGCGCGTAACCGCCGCCGGGCAGGACAAGGATGGCCGGGCGGGGGCCCGCGGCTTCAGTGCGGGCCGGAACCGCGGTGATCCTTCGCGGCATCATACGGCGGCGGCCTCGGTGCTGCGCCGCAGCGTGACCTCGCCGGTAACGGCTTCGTCGGACGCTGCTTCCTGGTCCTGGCCGGCCGGGCGGGGGCGGGTGGCCCTGGTTGCCAGCCGTCCGATATCTTCGAGCGGCAGGCGCACGGTGGACAGGGCCGGCCGGAAGTCCCGCAGCGTTTCGATGTCGTCGAAACCTGCGATTGACGCGTCGCGGGGAATCCTCAGCCCCTCGGACCGCAGTGCTGCTGCGGCGCCTATCGCCATCACGTCGTTGACCGCGAAAATGCAAAGCTTCGGCGCGGCAGGGTTGCCGGCGGAGGCTGCCTTGATCCGTGCGGCCAGTTGCAGGCCGGCCTCGTAGCCGCCCGAACGGTTGAAAGCGCTCCTGAGCACCTCTGCCGGGCGGTGTCCGGCGCGTGCCAGGCCTTCCTGGAAACCCCGGACCCGGTCATCGGAGGTGTACAGGCCGTCGGGCCCGCCGATGATGACGAAGTCGCCATCCCAGCCGGCGGCAAGCTCGGTGGCCAGCCGGCCCGCAAGCTCCTGGTTGGGGACTTCGACGACGTGGTAGCCCTCCAGTGCGGTGGCGCCCACCACGGGATGCCCCACCACTGCCACCCTGCCGCCGTTGCGGCAATAGCGGTCCAGTTCGGCGGCCAGCTGTGCGTTGCCCTCCTGGTCCTCGGCACGGCAGGAGCGCGAACCGGCGATCACGATGGAGTCGGCACGGCGGGCGGCGAAGGCGGCCACGGCCTCCTTTTCTTCAGTGGGGCCGCCCCCCGTCGTGGCAAGGAGCACCATTTTCCGCTGTTCCCGAGCGGCATCCTGCACGCCGCGGGCAATGGCGGCGAAATACGGGTCGGCGATGTCGTGGACAATCAGGCCGATCAGGCCCGAGCTGGATTTGGCAAGGCCCTGGGCTTGCGCATTGGGGATGTACCCCAGTGAGTCCGCCGCCTGGCGGACGCGCTCGGCAATGTCCTTGCCTGGGGTCCGGGCGGAGCCGTTCAGCACGCGGGACGCCGTGGCAGGCGAGACGCCGGCGAGGCGGGCAACCTCGGTAAGGGTACTAGCAGCCACAGCATCTCCTGGTGGTCGGGGCGGCCTCAACGGCTAAGGACATTATGACAGTTCAAACTACTTCCGGAAAGCGCTTGCCAAGCGGAACGGCGCGGTGCATCATGGAAACAGAGGGAATGCGCTTTCCCGATTCGTCTTGAGTACACCTTGCTCACTCACCGTGGAGGACACATGGGCTTCGAAACTAAAACGATCCGTATTGCCATGAACGGCATCACCGGCCGCATGGGCTACCGCCAGCACCTGCTGCGGTCCATCCTGCCCATCCGCGACGCCGGCGGCTTCACGCTGGAAGACGGCACCCGGGTCCAGGTGGAGCCCATCCTGGTGGGCCGCAACGAAGCCAAAATCCGCGAGCTGGCGGAGCAGCACAAGGTGTCCGAGTGGACCACGGACCTGGACGCCGTGATCAACGACCCCACCGTGGACGTCGTCTTCGACGCGTCCATGACCAGCCTGCGCGCCGCCACGCTGAAAAAGGCCATGCTGGCAGGCAAGCACATCTTCACAGAAAAGCCGACGGCAGAAACCCTGGAGGAGGCCATTGAACTGGCCCGCATCGGCAAGGAGGCCGGCGTGACGGCCGGCGTTGTGCACGACAAGCTGTACCTTCCCGGCCTGGTCAAGCTCCGCCGGCTGGTGGACGAAGGCTTCTTCGGCCGGATCCTGTCCATCCGCGGCGAGTTCGGCTACTGGGTCTTCGAGGGCGACGTCCAGGCGGCCCAGCGCCCGTCCTGGAACTACCGCAAGGAAGACGGCGGCGGAATGACCACCGACATGTT
>NZ_SOBI01000016.1:0-24722 GCF_004364695.1 Arthrobacter sp. AG258
TCACGGGAAACCATCGGGAATCGAGCGCACGCTGAATCGGGCCGGATGCCCTGCCAACGCCCGCGTCCAAATTGGCTTTCCGGCGCGGGCTGGCAGCCAGGTGTTGGCTCTTAGGAGGCAATACCTGGCTGGGCTTTGAGCCATGTTTCTGCCTCCGGCCGTGAGGTGAACAGCCGAATGGTGCATCTCGCGGGGACTTTGCTCATGTAAAAGTACGCTGTGGCCCAGTCAACTGGTGAGGAAGCAACAATTGCCAGGACTGAAACAGGCAGCGGAGATGCGGCCAGGAGCGCTTCGATTTGAAGCTTCACCCTCCGTACGCCGCAGAGCTCTATGAGGACCGGGTAGGTCCTCCGGCCAGTCAGGCTGGCAATCTTTCCATGAACACTGGCGGCGTTCTTCTCGGTCACCTCCGATGCAGTCCAACGGAGGTACACGAAGCCGGCAGCGAGCATCACGCAGTTCGGTTCGTCAGCGCTTGTTTTCTTGGTCATGAGGATTCCGGATATGCCTTCGGTGGTCGGGCGGAGCGTGGCAGCAGCACGCGCACGGGACCCTCCTTTAGATACGGTGTGTGTTCTGCTACTCAGGGTTTTAAGGGGCAGCATGTTTACTCTTGCCCGTGAGCACGGCGACGACCGGGAGGTTTGATCAGCTAAGGATGTCCCTAACTGGCTAACTGAAAGACCGCTGTTCCCAAGTCTCTCCGTAAGGAACTTCTGCGGAGATTTTGACGCTGAAAGAGTTGAAGTCGTGCTGGGTGACCATGATTCCGTGCCGGCCGATGAGCATCGCCCGCGAACGAATCTCATTGACTGCAGCGGTGATGTTTTCCTGAAGCGATTCCGCGTTTGCGCCATCAACTTCAATGGCAGGGTGCAGTGTGGGCATGGTGATTCCTCCCGAGGGTGGGGCGTTAGGCAGGGGACAGGCCGGGGTCGGTCGCAGGCGACATCGTCGGGCCCGCAGCTGTTTACGGGACGGATAGCCCCGGCGGGCGAACCGGGTTCTTGAGTTGGATGAGGCTCAGGCACGGATCAGGTCGTTGGTCTGAACGATGGTGGCGAACTCTTGGTGGAGGTTTGTAGCGGTGATGTGCGCCAACTGGGAGGCGCTAGTTATGGATCCGTCCGGGGCCGCACGGTCAAAGGTGTGTGTGGCATCGAGGACGAAGTAGACGGTGAAGCCCAAGTTCGCACCTACTCGGGCGGTCGTTTCGCAGCAGTGGTTGGTGGTAATTCCACAAACCACGATGTCTTTGATGTCCTGGTTCGTGAGCCATGCAGCGAGGTCCGGCGAGCCGTGGAAACTTGAGTTCACCTCCTTGGTTACCAGGAGGTCGGTGCGGCCGTCTGTCCATGGGTACAAGGCATTGCCCGGGTTGGAGGGATGCAGTGGTGATTCCACTGTTCGTGAGTTGTGCTTGACGAGGACTACGGGGCGGTCGCTGGCGCGCCATTTGTCCAGCAGGGTCCGGATGTTGCCTTCGCACTCCGCGTTGTCCCGGGGCCCCCAAAAGGAATCGTTCCCGAAGCCAATCTGGGCGTCCACGACCACCAAGGCGGCCCGGTCGAGGCCGCCATCCGGCCATAGCCGTGCACGCCCCGCTTCATTCACTTGTCGTGACATGCACTCATTCCTTTCAGGGTAGTGGTGAATGAAACCGTGGCGCCCTGTAGACATCGCGCAACGGGAGGCGCCGCCCGGTCTACCCCCGGTAACCGCGCACATGTCCGTGGGCGGACGGGGGCTGTTCCTCCCTGCGCGTTCAGGGGCAGACCTGCACCACAGTTTTGCCGGACTGGGTGCCCTCACCTTGGGCGATGTGTGCGGCGGCAGCCTCGTCCCAGCCCACCATGCGGGGGGTACTGACAGTGACGCCGGCGGCTACCATATCGAAGACGCCCTTGATGAGCCCGTTGGCCAGCCTGGGGTTGCGGCGGGCAAGGTTGATGATGCTGAAGCCCGTGACGGTTGCATTATTTGTCCGCATGTCCCGCAAGGAGGGCAGGGCAGGATCCGGGTGGCCACTGGCGGCACCATATGATACGAGGCGGCCACCGGCAGTGAGCATCCGCACGGCCGATTCCATGACCGGTCCGCCTACGGATTCCAGTACGACGTCGAAGCCGCCGTTGGGGCTGATGTGTGTGACACGTTCACTGAAGTGCTCATCGCGGGGTACCGGGACGTACCCGGAAGCAAGGGCGCTGATCTTCTCGGGGGAACCTACCCCGCCGACGATGGTGGTGACGCCGTGATGTTTCAGGACGGTTGCAAGCGCGGTACCCACGCCCCCCGCAGCACTGGTGACGAGGACGGTGTCTTCCGGGCCCACGTGGGAGGCCTTCGCCAGCCCAAGCGCCGTGCCCCAGGTCAGGGGGACCGTTGTCGCGGCGGCGAGATCCATTTCCAGCGGTACTTTTACCGTGAGGGCGGCTTCGGCCAGCGCAACTTCGCTTAGCCCGGTCCCGTTGACGGTGAAAGCAACCACACGGTCCCCGGAATGGATATCTGTGACTTCGTCCCCGGTTTCAAGAACGGTGCCGCCGACCTCCAGCCCGGGGATGTGGGGCCAGCCGGAGGTGTAGCCGGGAAGCCCCCTGCGGGCCAGGACGTCTGCAAAGTTCAGTCCTGCGTAGGAAACAGCGATGGTGACTTGGTGGGGGCCGGGTCGCGGCACGCTGCGTTCGCTGTACTGCATGACTTCAGGGCCGCCAGGGCCAGTCATTTCAAGGGTTTTCATGGTGATTTCTCCTGGCTGGATAGTTGCGCCGTTTTGTGATGGTTGACGTTTGTCGTGGTTGTGCTGGTTTCCACCAACGGCGCCCTTGGTGCGGCCTTTGCCGAACGGGGCGCATGTTTCTGTTGCTGTGCCGCGGCTGTTGGGTGATTGTGGGCGGCCGCCACTGCGGTGCGGAGCCGGGACTTCTTGCTGTGCAGCAGCGCGCCTGCTGATGCGACCAACATGACGGCGAGGCCATAGACGTTCGTTGTGGCGCTCTGTCCGATAGAGTCCGCGAGAACGCCGGCGGCGACGATGGGCGCGCCACAGCTCAGGTAGCAGACGGCGTAAACGGCGGCAAAGATCCGGGCGACGTCGCGCGGGGGTGCCATTTGCCTAGCCAGGCGGAATGCACTGGAATTTGCGGTGCCGAATCCAAAGCCGGTGACGATGGAGGCCGTAATGCACCAGCCCAGCGACCCGCCCGTTAGCGAAGCCAGCAAAATCCCAGTTCCTGCGATCAACAGCAAAGATCCGGACATGGCCATGATGACCGGGTGGAATCGCTCGATCACCATACCGCTTATCGCTCCGACGCCGGACAGCAGTCCGATCATGATGCCGCCTGTGAAGCTGCTCGGGGCGCCGCAACGCTCGAGCACGACTCCTGGAAGCAGACTCATGAAGTACCCTCCGGTCATCCAGACAGCGGCGATAACAGGGATAAGGGAGTGGAAATCGGCACGGAATTGCTGGGGGATTGCGGCCCGGGGGATGAGGGATTTCAGGGCCCCTGGCCGCCGGGGTGAAGTCTCCGGCGTCAGGAGAGTCAAGACGATGCCGGCACCAAAAGTAGCGGCCAGCACCGTGAAAACTGTTGGCACGGGCGCTGAAACCCATTGGGCCACCGCGCCCGCCGCCAATGCGCCGACCGCCATTCCCCCCTGTGTTGCAAAGCTCGCGACGGTAGCGCCAAGCGTCGGCCTGTCCCGCGGCGCCATGTCGGTTACTAACGCGGTCAGGGTGGTGGTGAGTGCCCCCGTGGCGATTCCCTGCAGGGTCCTGCCCGCGATGACCCAGCCCATGTCCGGCGCGTACCCGAGCAACAGCATTGCTGCAGCCTGGAGGGACAGCGCTGAAATGAGCACGGGTTTTCGCCCCAAGTAATCGGAAAGGGAACCGACCGTGAGGAGCGCACCAAGCATTGCAAAGGCGTATGCAGAAAAGGCCAGGGTGAGGAGCCACAGGGGGAAGCCCCATGAGGCCTGCATGACCGAATACAGGGGAGAGGGGGCACCGGCCGCCGCGAGTACGGCGAAGAACAGCAGTGTCAGGCCCGAGAAAGTCACCCGCGGGGACAACCGGAACATTCTTCTGTAGGCTGGATCGCCACCGCTGCTGTACTTGGCCACGGACTATCCAGGCTGGCAGACACGAAGCCCGCCCCGGGTCATTGCTTTGCCTTTTACTGTTTCCATCTCTTCCTATTGCTCTGCAGCTTGAGGTTCCGGGTCGGACACGGTGCTGCGCCGATGCCAGCGTTCCAGGAGGACTTGCGGGTCCGTGTCGCCGTGCAGGGGGGTGGTGCTGCTTGGCGTCCGGCTGAAGCGGGGGGCAGCTGCTGGCTGCACTGACCCTCCAAATTCCGCCCACGTGCCGCGCTCTGCAAAGTGGGGGTGGGACGCAGCCTCCTGAAGAGTCAGGACGGGGCTGACGCAGGCGTCCGCCCCGTCGAATGCCTTCGTCCACTCCGCCAGGCTTCGCTCGGCGACTCTTGCGGCGAACAACTCTTTGGTAGCGGCCCACGTCGCCCGGTCATACTGCTGATCGGCCAGTGCCGGATCCAGTTCCAGCACGGAAAGCACCCGCGAATAGAAGCGCGGCTCAACGGCACCGAACGCCAGATCCCTGCCATCTGCCGTGCGGTACACCTCGTAAAACGGAGCACCCGTATCGATGGCATTCGTGCCCGGCGGATCCTGCCATGCGCCCCGGGCAAGGGCGCCGGCGATAGAGACCATCAGCAGCGCTGCGCCGTCGATCATGGCGGCGTCGATCACCTGGCCGAGTCCCGACATGGCGCGTTCGACCAGCGCGCCCAGGACCCCCACAGTCAGCAGCATCCCGCCGCCACCGTAGTCGCCCACGAGGTTCAGAGGAGGTATTGGGCGTTCCCCCTCCCGGCCGATCTGGCGCAGTATCCCGGAAATCGCCAGGTAATTGACGTCGTGCCCAGCCTCTGTAGCGAGTGGGCCGGTCTGCCCCCAACCGGTCATCCGGCCATAAACGAGCCTGGGATTCAGGTCCAAAAGCACCTCAGGCGAAAGACCAAGGCGCTCCATGACGCCCGGACGGAAACCTTCGATAATGACGTCTGCCACAGCGATGATCTCCTTCACCTGGGCCACACCCTCCGGGTCCTTCAGGTCAACCGTTATACCCGACCGGCCCCTCCAGATCGGCCCCGATCGGTCGTGGGGATCTTCAGGATTCCGCGGCGGGGAATCGATCCTGAGGACCTCGGCCCCCATGTCAGCGAGCATCATGGCCGCGAACGGAACCGGCCCTAGCCCTGCCATTTCGACAACCCGCAGGCCAGTCAGTGCACCCATCTACTTTCCTTTCATAAGCACGGGCCCCGGAAGAGGGTTCCGCGGATCTTCATATTGATAATGTATCAAATATCAGCCATACTGGACACGCAGTCATATCGAGGGAGATTTGAAATGAGTCCACAGCTGTCAGCTGATTTGCTTGACCTTGAGCCCTTTAACGCCGACAACCTCACGGCCCGGCCCTTCGGTCTGGTGGGCACCAAATGTGGCGGATGCGGGTACATCACCTACCCGTCCCGGTCGTTCTGCCCCAAATGCCGCCAGGCAGGGATGGACATTACGCAGGTCATGCTGTCTCCGGCAGGCCGGGTCCATTCCTTTGCTGTAGTGCGCCAAGCCCCGGAAGGCACCCCGGTGCCGTACGTACTGGCCCAAGTCGACCTTGAAGACGGGTGCAGGGTCTTGGCCCAGTGCGTCCCGGCCCAGGCCGAGCAGCTGAACATCAACGATCCCGTCGAACTCGTTCCCGCCGAGTTTCGTTCCCGTTCGAATGAAGCCGTGCTCGGATACAAGTTCCGCACGGTGCGTGAGGAGTCCGCATGACTATCAACCCCGCCCACGTCGCCGGCGCAGGAATGATCAGGTTCGGCAAGTTTCCGGCCTCCACCACATTGGAGGGAATGGCCGCAGCAGCTTCCAGGCAGGCTCTAAATGACGCAGGCGCCGACGTGCGCGATATCGAAGCGATCTACACAGGGCATGTTTTCGGAGGTCCCGTCGCCGGGCAGCGGATAGCAGTGCATCTTGGCCTCGACGGACGACCCGTGACCAACGTCGAGAACTACTGCGCCAGCGGTGCCACCGCAATCCGGGAAGCATGGATCGCACTGGCCGCTGGCCTGCACGACGTCGTCCTGGTAATCGGCGTCGAAAAGATGACGGACCGGGTCTTCGGAGGCGTCAAACCTGATCCAGGTGACTTGGACGCAGCCGTTGGCCTGGTGATGGCCGCCGGCCACGCGATGAGCGCCCGCCGCTACATGGCGGACCACGGGGCCACCCGTGAACAGATCGCCGCCGTGGCAGTCAAGAACCACGCCCACTCGGTGCATAATCCATACGCGCAGTATCAGCACGCGATCACCTTGGAGGACGTCCTGTCAGCGCGTCCCATCGCCGATCCGCTCGGCCTGCTTGACTGCAGTCCGATCTCCGACGGCGCTGCGGCGATGGTGCTCTGCAACGCCAACGGCCTGCGCAAGCTCGGGCTCGCCGCCTCATCAGCCCCCCGCATTCTTGGCTGTGGCCTTGTCAGCGGCAGCCTCCAGATCGGAACAGACGACTTGAACGCCGAAGACGTATCGCGGCGGGCAGCAGAGGCGGCCTGGGAAATGTCCGGGGTCGGGCCGGAAGACATCGACTTCGTCGAAATGCACGACTGTTTCACCATCGCCGAGATCGTCCGCCTTGAGGGCCTCGGGCTCATCCCCGTCGGTCAAGGCGGGCAATGGACCCAAGATGGGTGGACCGGGATCGGGGGCCGGCTCCCGGTCAACCCCAGCGGAGGACTCCTGTCCCGCGGGCACCCTGTAGGAGCAACCGGAGTCGCGCAGGCGTGTGAACTGACGTGGCAACTAAGAGGGACAGCAGGAGGCCGGCAGGTTGAATCGGCACGGATCGGATTGGCTTACTGCAAGGGCGGCACCGTCAGCGGCACCGACGGCGGATCAGTCACGACGCTGGTGATGTCCCAATGACCGCCACTCACAGCGCCACGCTGCAGGACCACGCCCGCCAGACCTCCGACGCAGCAGCAATCATCGGCGATGGCCCCACGGCCAAGGCCATAGCTGCCATGGCACCTGAGCTGTTTTCCGAACCGGAGCGCAACGAAAATACCTCAGCCGTCTGTATCGTCCCGTCACTGGCCGCAGCCCTGCCCGCCCCGGAGTGGACAGCGGCACATTTGGCCGCTGCCGTCGGCGACCCCCTTGTCTGGGTGGTCCATGAAGTCCAGTCAGTCATCGTTCCGTTAATTGAAGCCGGGAAGCCCGGACGGATCGTTATTATTCTTCCTGCCGAGGAGGCTCTGGGCAGAGCAGGGGACGCAGCTGCCGGGGCAGTTTGCGGCGGCATCCTGTCGATGGCCCGCACATTGTCCCTGGAGCTGAAGCGAAAGGCCATCACAGTGAACGTTGTCTGCGTCGACACCGAATCATGCTACGAAAAGCCGACAATTGCCCAGGCTCTCCGTGGTCAACTGGAGCTTCTTTTCCGGAGAGATTCGTGGATTACCGGCCAGGAGATCTGGGTAACCGACGGAACCGAAGCGGGGAGGGTGCGGCCATGACCGGACGTGGAGTGGCCCTGGTGACCGGGGCCGCAGGCGGCATCGGACGGGCAATCGCCATGGAACTGGCCGCCCAGAAGCATCACGTCGTCCTCGGTGACCTGGATCTGGAAGCGGTATCGGTGATCGAGCAGGCAATCCGCACAGCCGGAGGATCTGCTACAGCGGTACCACTGGATGTCACCAGCCAGGAATCCAGAGCCAAGGTCATCAGGCTCTGCGACGAGGACCTAGGCGGGCTGAACACACTGGTCAACTGTGCAGGGGTGCTGCAGGACTCCCTGATCGAACGAATGCCCCTTGCCATGTTTTCCCGGGTATTGGAGATCAACCTCGTCAGTCCTTTGGCCTTGATCGCAGAAACCGTGGACCTGATGCGGCGCAGCGGAGGCGGAGCCATCATCAATATCGCTTCCCGTGCCTGGCTGGGCATCTTCGGATCCACCGCATATGGCACGTCCAAGGGCGGGCTGGTGGGCGCCAGCCGGGCCTTGGCCCTGGAACTTGGGCGGGACGGGATCACCGTCAACTGCATCGCACCGGGATTCATAGAGACCGACATGTCCGCCTCGCTGCCCCCCAAAGTCAGGGAAGCGACCTTGGCCTCCCTGGCGGTCCGCCGCGCCGGCCAGCCGTCCGATGTTGCAACCGCCGTTGCATTTCTTGCCCAGGCACCGTACTGCACGGGCCAAGTGCTGCCCCTCTGCGGCGGCCGCAGCATCGGTACCCCCACCATTTCCTTGCCAACGGCAACGAAGTAAAAAAGGAAAACCACAGTGACCACCACCAAACCTCAGGCCACCACCTGCAGCGGGCTGCTTCGGGAAACGGCCGCGCTACACCCTGAACGCACTGCATACATCTTCGATGATCGACACAGCACCTTCGCCGAGTTCGACGCGACCGTCAGCCGATGGGCCAAGGGCCTGCTGCACCTGGGTGTTCAACGCGGAGAGGCTATCTCGGTGCTCGCCGGAAACCACCCGCACTTTCTACATCTTGCCTTCGCCGCGGCACGGATCGGCGCCCACCTAGCCCCCCTTAACACCTGGCACACACCTGATGAACTGCAGTACACCCTCAACCACTCGGACGCCGTCGCGCTGTTCACCGTTGACATCCTCAGGGCAAGGAACTTCAACGCCGCCGTCTCCTCGTTTTTGCCCGAGCTCAACGAGGCCCGTGCCGGCAGGACCTTTGCCGCGGCACCGGAACTAAGGGATGTGGTGTCCCTGGGGCAAGGCCTCCCCGGGATGATGAACTTGGAAAGCTTCCTTGAGGGTGCGCAGCACATCTCCGATGAACAACTGCACGAGCGCGAGCAACTGAATGCATCCTCGGATCTGATGTACCTGCTCTACACCTCGGGCAGCACGTCCAAGCCCAAGGCTGTCATGCTGCACCAGGGCGATGCCATAGAGAACGGCTACCAGATAGGCGTGCGGCAGGGGATCGATGAAACCGACAGAGCATGGCTTGTCACGCCGCTGTTCTACGGGGTCGCCGCACTCCAAGCACTCTTTGCCACATGGACGCACTTCGGCACGATTGTCCTCCAGGAGGCGTTCGAACCTTCCGCCGCCCTGGAAATCCTCGAGCGTCATCGGTGCACGGTGTACTTCGGCTTCGGCAACCTCACACGCAAGTTGTTGGCGGCACCTGGGTTCGACAAGGGCAAAGTCTTTCTGCGAAAAGGGATGATCGGTTTCTCGGTCGAAGACCGGCGGCTCGCCATCGAAGAATTGGGCGTCGAACACGGTGTGAGCGTATACGGGCTCACCGAAACCTATGGCCTGGCAGCCCTTACCGACTACAGGGACCCAAAGGAAGTCGTCATGACCACCCAGGGAACACCGCTGCCCGGTGTGGACATCCGCATCGTAAATCCCGAGACCGGCCAGCCCGTCGAGGCAGGCGTTGTAGGGGCAATCACCGTCCGGGGACGAACGACGTCAGGCTATTACAAGGACCCGGTTCGCTCCATGGAGGCTTTTTCCGCTGACGGCTATTTCCTGACAGGCGACCTCGGCCGCTACGACAGGGACGGGCGGCTCCAGTTTCAGGACCGAAGCGGGGAGATGATCAAGACCGGCGGCGTCAATGTCTCACCTCAAGAGGTCGAAATGCTGCTGGACCGTGTGCCAGGCATCAGGCAGGCACACGTGTGCGCCGTCCATGACGAGGAACAAGGACAAGCGGTCGCGGCCTTTATTGACGCAGACGCCGACCTGAGCCCCGACATGATCCGGCAGCAGCTCAAGGCAGTGGCAGCCAGCTACAAGATTCCGAAGTACTTCTTTTATCGAAGCGATGATTCACTTCCGCGACTGGCCAGCGGCAAAATTTCCCTGCCGGCTTTGAAGAAGGAAGCTGCCGAACTCGTCAGCAGCGCGGTCGAGGCACGATGAACACGGCCACATCACTTCCACGGACGCCCGCTTCCGGCACACCGGGCGGGACGTCATCCGGCCCTGACATCCGCCTGCCCCAAGGTGGCAGGATCCTTTCCACAGGACTGGGCTTCACCGAAGGTCCATGCACAGACGGACCCGGCCACCTCTTGGTGACCAGCATCAATCGCGGTTCGGTTTACCGGATTCCTTTGGAATCCGGGCAGGAACCGGAGCTGGCCTTCGAGTGCGGCGGCGGGCCCAACGGGCTGGCTGTCGGACCCAACGGAACGATTTTCGTGGCCCAGAACGGCGGCACGGCGATGGCATCCAAGTCCCAGGTGCCAGCCAAGCCGTCCATTCAGCAGTGGCAGAACGGCAACCTCACCGTTGCCCTGGACACCGGAGTTTCGGCACCCAGCGACTGTGTAATTGGCCCCGACGGGTGCCTGTGGTTCACCGACCCCGCAGACCATGAAATATTCCAACGAGGGGCACCAGGACACCTTCGCTCCTGGAACCCCGCGACCGGGGAACTGCACACCTGGCTCACCGAGTTGGCATTTCCCAACGGCATCGCTTTCGGTCCCACCGGCACGGAACTCTATCTGGCCGAAACCTCGCTTCGGACTGTGACCCGCTATCAAATGACGGATACGGGACCCGAAGCCGACGGATGGATGGCCACCATCCCTCACGGACATCCCGATGGAATCGCCCTCGACGCGGCCGGCTGGCTGTGGGTCGCAGGCAGCACCGGGCACAACCTCATGGCCTTCGATCCAACCGGCCGAATGTGCCATGAAATCGACTTCGGACCAGGCGTTCTGGTCACGAGCCTCTGCTTCGGCGGCCCTGGTCTGTCGAGGTTGTACGTCACGACTCCCAAAGGCGGGACCGTACTTGAAATCCCGGCCCTGCACCCAGGCCTGCCCCTGCCTGTCCACCGGCAGCGCGGCGGGAACATCGGCAGCCCCGACGGCGGCTCTTGAACGGCGACGGCGCCTGCCCGAGCGAGGTCATGGCCCGGCTTGCTGCCATCTACGGCAGCGCCGGACCAGGCCTTGCCCTATTGACCCAAATCGACCCGGGCTTTACAGCCTCATTCACGGCCTATGCTGAGGCAGCGTACCGCGGGGCATCACTTGATCCCCGCCTGCGACAACTCCTGCTCCTCGCCCACGACGTATCCATCACGAACCTGGATGGAACAGGCGCCCGAAACCGTGTTCTCCTGGCGCTGCAGGCAGGCGCCACCGAGCGTGAGGTCACCACGGTCATTGAGCTGGTGACAATGGTTTCCTTGCATGGGCTGACCAGAGGATTTCCGCTACTGTGCACGCTTGAGGAGCAGGTTTCGGACGCTGACGCTCCTACCGGCGGTTATTGGGCTGCCTTCGAGACCGCCTTCCCCGCATTTCACCGGAGGATGAAGGCGGCGAACCCTGATGCGTTCGCCGCCTACCGGGCGATGGGGGAGCACATCTGGACGACGGGCGGCCTGGACCCGGCCTGGGCCGAGCTGGTCTTCGTTGTCATCGACCTCGCCAACACCCATCTCTTCACCGAGGGCGCCGCCTTTCACATTCGAAACGCACTGCACTACGGAGCCACGCACCAGCAGGTACTGGACGCTGTATTCCTTACCGTCCCGAGTATCGTCCGCAGCCTCGAAGTGGGTCTGAGCGCAGTCGCCGAGGCGACTGCGCTCTTTGAGCAGGAGAACAAGGCCGGCAGGACAGGCTAACCCTTCGTTTGACCCTGTCGGCCCCGCCCGGCAACGGGGCGGCGTAGAGGTTCATAGGCCTGCGGCGGCCCCCTGCGCCGGCCACGAAGCGGCGACGGGGCGGCGAGAATCGGCGGGTACCGCCCGGCCGGGATCGAGGAACCGGCGGCAGCAGAGACCTTCCGCGGGCTTCTTGATCCGTCGATCTGCGAGGCGGGTCGGTGCACGGCTTCCTTTCATGCCCGGCTAATCTCCGAGGAGACCCTCGGCCGCCTTGCGTGCCTGGGGACGGTGCGTCCCGGCAAACCAGGAAAGACGCGGGAGGACAACGCCCGGACCTGGTGAGCGGGTGAGGGGTGCGGACAGGGTCCTCGCAGCGGAGACCTCCGGCTAGACATCCTCCAAGACATTGGCACGCCGCAGCTTATCGACCACGTGCCGCCCCTCGGCGACCGTGTGGTCCACACACGCGCGGTCCGCACCCGCACCATCACCTCGTTCGAGTGCAGCCAGGATTAAGGCGTGTCCGGCGTTCGAATCTTCGATGGATCCGGAAGGGTTCTCGTAGACTGCCCGGGGAAGATTGTGCCCCAGTTGCCGCAGTACCGAGGTCAGCCGCCGGCTGCCCCCGGTCTGAGTGACCAGAGCGTGGAACTCCCAGTCAAGGTCATGATAGGGCCCCCAGGTTTCCGTCCCGCACATCTGCTCATGCAGGGCCCGCAAGCGGGCCAGCGTGACTTCATTCAGCCGCCGGGCTGCCCGGTTCGCTGCCAGGCCCTGGATCATCCCGTACATACGGTAATGGTCTTCGATATCCTCCTGCAGGATGGGGACGACGAACGTTCCCCTGTGAGGTTCGGAAGAGACCAACCCTTCTGTCTCCAACGTGATCAATGCCTCCCGGACAGGCAGTCGGCTGACGCCGAGCTCCTCGGCCAGGGCGTCCTGAGGCACCCGCTGACCGCTGCGAAGAGTTCCGTCAAAAATCAAAGCCCTGATACGGTCCGCCACGTGGTGGCTCATGGTCCGCCGCGGGGCTTTGACCTCCCCGCCCCGCCCCCCGTGCAGCTGCTGGGAGGAAGCCGCCGGGCTTTCCAGCTGTGGAATGTTGGTCATTGAGGAACCCCTTTCCTATCAGACCAAAAGGACTGGATTTGATAATACATCAAATCCAGTCCTCGGTTCGGGATAGGGTTAGACCGTTTGCACTGCGGGGCTGGGTGCTCCTCCTATCTCCTCGATGATCTCTTCATCCGAGTAGATAGCTCGCTTGGACAGAGCGACAACGGATACAGCCCCGATAACTCCACACACTGCCATCCACGTGCTGATCAAAAGTGTTGATCCCGTCCAGCCAAACAACAGTGTGGCAAGGAAGGGTGTTGCGCCTCCCAGGACACTGACGGAGATGGCCTGGCAAATTGCGACGCCGCTGAACCTGACGCGCGGATCGAAGCGGCTGGCGAGCATCGCTGCTTGGGGAGACACGAGGGCGGCGTGCGCCGCGGCCAGCGCGAAGGCCATGCCGGCGAAGATCAGTCCCGGCGACTTGGAGTCGACGAGGAAGAACAACAGGAAGCATGAGGGGATGGACAGCAGACACCCTGCCAGCAAGACGGCCTTCTGTGAGAAAACATCACAGAGCCAGCCACAGAGTGGAATGGCGAAGAAGTACACGGCGGCCGCGGAAAGGAGCGGATTGAGCAGGGAGCTGCTGGGCATTCCGGCCACCGACGTTCCGTAGGACACCGCGTAAGTGCTGACGACGTAGAAGAGAACCGAGCCTGGGGCAACGACGCCGGCAGCGAGCAGGATGTCCCGCCACTGGCTCTTGAACAGGCGGCCAATGGGGGCGCGGACTTTTGCCTGGTTTTGTTCCAGAGCAGCGAATACAGGGCTTTCCTCAAGGCCAAGTCGAATGAACAGGGAGATGATGAACAGGACCGAACTGAAAAGGAAGGGCAGCCGCCAGCCCCATTCAATGAAGCCCGTTCCGGAGATGGCAGTGCTCACGTTCACGGCCAGGGTTGCCAGAAGCAGGCCGCCAGGCGCGCCCACGTAGACAAGGCTGCCGTAGAAGCCGCGGCGCCGTTCCGGTGCATGCTCGACGAGCATCAGTGCCGCGCCGCCCCATTCCCCGCCGATCGAGATGCCTTGGGCGAAGCGAAGGACCACCAACAGGACCGGTGCCAGCCATCCTATTTGGGCCTCCGTCGGAAGGCATCCGATTAGAACGGTGGCGGCGCCCATCATTGACAGTGACGTTATGAGTGTGGCGCGCCTGCCCAGCCGGTCCCCCAAGTGACCGAAAATGAGCGCCCCGATCGGCCTGGCGAAGAAGCCCACAGCCAAGGTGGCGAACGCCGCCAACGTTCCGGCCAGGGCGCTGTAGCTGGGGAAAAAGAGCTTTCCGAACACGAGTGCTGCCGACGTGCCGTAAATGAAGAAGTCATAATATTCAAGTGTCGTGCCGGCGACGGCGGCACTGCCGAGCCGTCCAATACTGGCACGTTTTACTTCTGGTGAAGATGACATTGGTTACTTCCTGTCGAAGCTAAAGAAAGGGATACAGCCCGGTTACTGCTGCGCGGCCGTCCCGTATCGGGGGTCGCGGGCAGCCGTCATGCGCCGGAGGGTAAATCGGGATGGGAGTCGCCCTGCGCGATTTACATGTGCAACTTGTCACCCAGACAAGCCGGGCTCTCGCGGCTGTCGCTGGGCATCAGCGGCCCGCTAAGGGGCGCCATCGTCCATTAGCGGGATAAACATGAGGAGTAAGCTGTGGCTCACCTCACACTGAATCATGTATCAAATATAAGATCAAGCCGTTCGCGCGTCAAGCACGCCTGGCTCTTGCGCCTGCGCGCAGCGGGTTGCTGCAGTTCCGCTGCCGCTATCGGAAAAAGAGTGGCGGATTCGACGAAAAAAGTTGATAATGTATCAGAAATCCGAAGCGCGGATGTTGCGAGTGTGAATCGAGAACTGCATGAAAGCCATCGTTGTAGAAGAGCCGGGTTCGCCGGAGGTCCTGCGCCTGACATCCGTTCCGGACCCGGTTGCCACAGGCAGAGACTGCCTGGTCCGGGTCATGGCGTGCGGCGTGTCGTCCCACGACATCGCGACTCGTAACGGGACCCTGCGGCGGGGAATCGTCATGCCGGTCATTTGCGGGCACGAGATCTCCGGCGAGGTCGTTGCCGTGGGTCCAGAGGTTACGGAATGGAAACCGGGCGATGAGGTCGTTAGTACTCAGCGCCGGCGTGTCTGCGGGCGCTGCAAATGGTGCCGGAGCGGCCGCGAGACGCTTTGCCCGGACCATGAGTTCCTCGGGGACGTTGGGCTCAACGGCGGATATGCCGAGATGGTCCTCATTCAGGAAGACAACCTTGTCACAAAGCCCGGCAATCTTTCGCACGCCGAGGCGTGCGTGGTGGCCAGTGCAATTGGCACCGAGCTCAACGCTCTCTGTGATGTGGCAAGGGTTCAGGCAGGGGAGTCCGTGTTGGTCACCGGAGCCGGGGGAGGCCTCGGGATTCACGGAATTCAGGTAGCCCTGGCCTGCGGAGCCCGGACGCTTGCCGTCACCACATCCGAGGAAAAGGGCGACGTGCTGCGCCAGTTGGGTGCCGAGGTGATTCTTGCCGAGCGCGGTAAGGACTTTTCGCCGCTGGTACTTGCCGCAACAGGAGGCGAGGGTGTTGATGTCGCCATCGACAACGTTGGCAGCCCCGTGTTCACCGAAGTCCGGCGGAGCATGGCCAGAGGAGGCCGATGGGTTCTCGTCGGTCAACTGACGGGAGACTTTATTCCCTTCAATCCGGCACAGCTCTTCCTGCGGGGAATCCATTTGATGTCTGCTCTAAGCACGTCCAGGCAGCAGCTGAAAACCTCGTTGTCTCTGGTCGAGCGGGGCTTGGTCAAGCCGATCATTAGCCATCAGCTGCCGCTGGAGCGGATTGCGGAGGCCCACGAACTTGTTGAATCAGGGCGCAGCTTTGGGCGGATTGTGGTCTTGCCCAATATGAATACTCAAGACCAGCTGCCGTCAGCGCCGTAACCGCAGCTCGCCACTGACCCCTGCATCGTTAGGAGCGCGGGGCCGTAGTTTCCCGCGGCCCCGCATAGGCGGATTTAGTCTAATCCGCTAGACGGTCGGAGAGGCTGCAGGGCGGGGGCGCTAGGGTCAGCCTCCGGCCCGGGCGGATTCAGCCGGGGGCCGCTGTTCAGCGGCCGCGATGCGTTCGTCGAAGTGCATGGCGAGCAGTTCTCCTGAGTGCACAATGTGGCTTTCCATGGCTGTCCGAGCCGCATCGGGATCTTTCGCCCGTATGCCGTCCAGGACTCTTGCATGGTCGTCCAGGGTGGCTTGAGGCCAGCCTGGGATTGATGAGTAGAATCTGCGCGGAACGTAGCGTGTCATCAACCCCAGGACCCAGACGATCTTGCGGGAGTCGGCGAGGAGGTTTATTTCGCGGTGAAAGGCGTGGTTCTTCTCTTCGAGGAGCTCCAGATCGCCCCGTGCCGCCGCCGCGATAAGTTCGTGGTGGAGGGCCTCGAGTTCAGCGACGTCAGCCGGCCCGGCCTTCGTCACGGCCCGGGATGCCAACTCACCCCCAATGAGGGCCTGAACCTTAAAAAGGTCCCGGATGTCCTGTCCGGTCAAGGGGGCTACCAGAAAACCCCTGCGGGGAACGAGCTCAAGGAAGCCCTCCACCCGCAGAGCCTGAAGGGCTTCCCTGGCCGGCGTCGTGGAAATCTCCAACGCCTCACCGATGGACTCGGGACGAACCGATGTCCCGGGCCGCAGTTCGCCGGACATGATGAGTCCGCGCACATACGAGGCAGCTTCATCGCTCAACTGCGGGCGGGCACGGCTGCGGGAGCTGTGGTTCGTCATGGGGGGAAGGCCTCTTTCTGGTGTAATGCTCCACTACAACATACGGCAGCGGCCGGGTCGCCCTTTTGTGCACCCGCCGGAAGCAGGTCACCCCTTCCAATGCTAGGGATGCTGTCCTGCTTCCATGAGTATCTTTCGGGCCCGTTCCACGACTGGCTTGTCAACCATCTGTCCACTTACCTGCGCGGCGCCGCTCGAAGCTTGGACTACCTCCCGGGCCCAGGAGACATCCTCCATGGACGGCCTGAAGGCATCATGGACTACCGCCACCTGTGCCGGATGAATACACAGCTTGCCGCCGAATCCGAATCTGCGGGCGTGTCGTGCTGACCGGGATACAAGCGCCGTTGACACGATGTCGGTGGACGGCGAATCCCATGGGGCAGCGATTCCAGCAACCCGTGAGGAAACCACGAGGTGGGATCGTGCGTAGTCGAGGAACCGGCCCTCGGTCGCATTTGTGTCGAGCAAGTAGTCAATCGCGCCGAACGCCAGGCGGCTGACTTTTGGCACCTGCGCCAGGGACAGGGCGTTGGACAGTCCCAGGGCTGATTCAACGAGAGGCACCAATGACAGTCCTTCCGGGATGCGGGCGCTCAGCTTCCCAAGTGTTCGCGGATTCTCCGCCTTGGGCACCATAATCCCCAGGAGACCGTTTCCGGGCTCTCTGGACAGTTGCAGCAGTGCAGCGGTTTCCTCCCTGTAGCTCTCGGATTCGGAGTGGTTCACCCTTACCATCGCGCTTAAACCACTGCTGCTTTGCGGTGCGAGCTCCGCCAGCACTGTTTCCAGGGCAGATCTTTTTGAGGATGCCGCTACCGAATCCTCAAGATCGACGATGACCACGCCGGCGCCGGAGTGAGCCGCCTTCAAGAAGCGCTCCGGCCGGTCACCCGGAACAAAAAGAGCTGTGATCGCTCGTGTGACCCGGCCTTTCACAGCGTTCCCAGGTCTGGGAATGAAGACTCATCCGGCCGGGCTGCGCTCACATCAGGAAGATGTCCCTGCCGGTACACGAGGAATGTTCGACGATAGCTGATGACAATCTCCTGCTTCTGGTTGAAGCCTTCCGTCGCAACGGTGACCAGTCCAAGCCCCGGCCGGGACTGGGAGGGCCGGCACTCCAACACTTTGGAGCGCGAGTAAATGGTGTCCCCCTCATAGACGGGGTGCGGCATGCGTACCGTGTCCCATCCAAGGTTCGCGAAGACATTCATGGACAAATCAATAGTGGACTGGCCGGTGACCAAGGCCAGCGTAAACGTCGAGTTCACCAACGGGCGACCGAACTCGGTTCCGGCAGCGAAGTTGGTATCGACGTGGGTCTTTGCAACATTCTGGGTCAGGAGGGTGAACCACTGGTTGTCTGCCTGGGTAACGGTCTTCCCGAACGGGTGATAGTAGATGTCGCCCACCGAAAAATCCTCGAACAGCCGCCCGCTCCATCCAGCAACAACTCGTACGGCTTCGGGCCCTTCACTGCCCTGCACCTTATCCGCCTCTTCCGACGTCATCGTCTCTCCTTGCTTCAAATCACAAATATATAATGTTGAAATCCGCTCAAAGCCCAGCAGTCGAGCCAAATCTTTCAGCATCGGCTCCCTTGTAGAGCCTCAATATATTATGTATTTTAGAGGGCAGGCATCGATATTACAAAGGAGTGACCATGCTGACCGACACGATCAAGACAGACGGGCTGCGAGCCCTTACCCGTGATCTGTGCGCCGACTTTCCGGATGAGTACTGGCGTGAGACGGACCTTCACCGCCGGTACCCGCAGGAGTTCGTGGATCACCTGACTGCAAGCGGACTTCTCTCGGTACTCATACCGTCCGAGTACGGCGGCCTTGGCCTGGGCTTGACCGAAGCGAGCGTGGTGATGGAAGAGATCAACAAGTCGGGGGGACACTCTGCGGCGTGCCATGCACAGATGTATACGATGGGGGCGCTTCTTCGGCATGGCTCTGAGGCTCAGAAGCGGGAATTTTTACCCCAAATCGCCGCAGGCGAGCTCCGCCTTCAGGCGTTCTCCGTAACGGAGGATGCGGCGGGTTCCGATACGACCAGCATTGAAACGGCGGCTGTGCCAGACGGTGACGGGTTCGTTATCAGCGGACACAAGAGCTGGACCAGTCGCATCGACGAATCGGATCTCGCCCTGGTCCTTGCGCGAACGTCGGCCAAGGGAGAGGACCGGACCCATGGACTGACGTTGTTCCTCGTTGATCTCCGGCAGGTCCGGGCAGAGCAGCCGGAGGCTCTGAAGGTTGTCAAGGTCCGGACCATGTTTAACTACGCAACCAATCAGATCTTCTACGAGGGCTTGCGGGTTCCCGCCAGCTCCGTCATCGGCGAGGTAGGCCAGGGCTTCCGGTACGTCATTGACGGCTGGAACGCCGAGAGAATCCTCTTGGCCGCCGAAGCCATCGGCGATGGTTACTGGTTTACGCAGCGGGCAACTGACTATGCGAATCGTCGTCAAGTGTTCGGCCGTTCCATCGGTGCAAACCAAGGTGTGCAGTTCCCGATCGCCGACGCCTACATGAAAATCCGTGCCGCAGACATGATGCGCTATGAAGCGGCCCGGCTGTTTGATGAGGGCAAGCCTTGCGGTGCCGAGGCGAACATGGCTAAACATCTGGCATCAGAGGCGAGCTGGGAAGCGGCCAACGTATGCCTCGATACCCACGGCGGCTACGGGTTTGTCGATGAATACGACGTGGAACGTAAGTTCCGGGAAACGCGAATGTTCCAGGTCGCCCCGATCAACAACAACCTGATCAAATCCTTCATTGCGACGAAGGTCCTCGGCCTGCCGCGCTCCTACTAAATGGCATTCGTGAGATTGCATCTGCAGCATGACTGGCTGGCTGTAATCGGTCAGTGCGTTGAGATACGGAGAGGCCATACCCCGGTGCGCACCGGGGTTGTTGACTCGGTCACCGACGATGGCTGCATTCTTTGGATCGCCGCGCACGGTGTTCACCCTCGCATGATGATTGAGCGCGCGCTGGGCTTTCAGGTCTGGGTTTCCTACAAGTGGGACACCCAACGGTAGGCCACAAAGTCGGTCGCGCCTGCGGGCAGCCCCCGGCTAACAGGTCCCCTTCGGGACACCGCGTCGGTAATGCGTTACAGAGGGGCGTTCCCTACCTTGCCACGCAGAAATAGCAGGTAGCACCTGGTGGGGATCGGGGCTGCAAGGAGTGGTTTACCCCACGTTCACAGCGCAGGCCGGAAGCCTGCAGAAAGAGAGACTGATGTACCCCTTACACCCCGAAGAATTCCTGATGCTCCACAACGCGGAACGCGACCGTATGAGCACCAGAATGACTGGTCCCCGCGGAGAGAATGCCGATGACCCCGACGTATGGGGCAGCGGCAAAGGTTCCTCCTGCCCAACGGAACGGGAAGAAGCACCCGGGCAGCCCGCGCCTCAGAGTCACGGACACCCCGTGAGCCGGCGGAGGTTGGCATGACACTCACCCAGTGGCTACTCAACGCCGGTCTCTTGGTATTTATCCTGGCATCCAATCTCGGGACCAGGCCTCTCACGGCAGCCCGCCTGGCGATGCCGGTGGTCCTCTCCGTTTTTGCGGCCGTCGTGTTCCTCTCCAACGCCCCGGTCGTTGGCAATGACGTTGCCCTGGATTTTGTAGGGGCGGCGGCAGGCGTGGCGCTGGGGATCGTGGCAGGGATGCTCATGCGGGTCAGACGCGGTGCAGGCCGAAGACTTGTCAGCACCGCCGGTAGCGCCTATGCAGTGCTATGGTTCATCGTCATCGGAGGCAGGGTTGCCTTCGCTGAATCGGCTAACGGATGGGCCAAGGCTGCCATCACCGACTTCTCCATAAGCAACCGCATCACCGGCTCGGATGCATGGACCGCGGCCTTCGTCGTCATGGCGCTCACGATGGTCGCCGCCCGCGTGCTCACCACAATGGTCCGGTGCCGGGTCTTAGCCTCTTCCGCCGGGTCCGGCACAACGTCGGATTCTGGGACCTTCATTCCTTCCCACGCCAGCCAGGACCACAATGTCGCACAGGAGCTGACTGCCCGCGCCTCTTTCGGAAGAAGGCCGTGATGCGTACCGCAGTTGTTTCCCGGCTCCGCCCCCTTTATGAGGCCCTGGGGCTGGCGGCGGGAGTCATGGTGCTGACCATCACCGTCGCGTACGTTCTCGGCTGGTTGACACCAGGGCTTGATCCCTTGCACCGTCGGTTTATCGCCGTGCTGGTCCTCGCCGTCTTCGCCACGGTAGTACTCGTAGCCAAAGACCGAACGATACTACGCGCTGGAGGCGTTGAGCCCCGGTTATTGATCATCCCAGGCATTATCGTCCTGTCGCCTTTCGCAGGCGGCATGAAGGATGTCGGGTTTGAAACCGGAAGCCTTCTCGTGGCCGGATACCTCGCAACGGGTGTGTACGAAGAACTCTGGTTTCGAGGAATGATCTTGAAGAGCCTCCACACGTGGACGCCCCTGCGGTCAGCCTGTCTGTCCTCAGCCCTGTTCGGCTCCGCGCATCTGTCCAACCTCGCATTTGGCGCTGATCCTGCAGTCACAGCTGCCCAAGTCATCGGCGCCGCATGCTTTGGCTTCGGACTGGCCGCCCTGCGGCTGCGCGGGACCGCCCTGTGGCCCCTGATCGCCCTGCACGCGGTTGGAGACATCGCCCTCCAATTCGGGAACATGACAAGTGCATGGCGCTGGACAAACATGATCGTAAGCGACACCTGCATGCTAATTTTCGGGCTGATCATCCTTCGTGCCTCCACCGGCCGAAGAAGTGACTCCAGCATCACCTAATACGGTGATCTTGCAGGGACGTCATATCGAAGCGAAACCGTCGTCCTGCGCGTCGCTGCTCGCCACGATCGACCCGCTCCGCCTAATGAGCACACCAACTCCCGGCAGGTTCTCCCTTCCCGACCACCCAGCTCCCGTGATTTAGGTTGGGGGAGCCGGGCAGGGAACGCGAAACCCCTGGAAAAAAAGGCAGTCGTGCCATTGCCTGTAGGGCAGCACCGAGACAGGGCACACCTGAAGCCCGGAAAAAGGAGAGACAATATGCATCAACGACCATCCCAGGACGGGGCAGCCAGGGATTCCATGTCGGGAGTGCCTAAGCCCACGACCGGTGCCCCTGTCAGTTGGCTGGCGACCTACCCGATCGCTCTTCCGCGTGACTATGACATGGGCATCATCAGGGAAAGAGTTGCTACCCGCGGGACCGCGTTGGACCAGCGTGCCGGGTTGAGGGTCAAGGCGTACCTCATCAGCGAAGCCGGCGTCGATGGTTCAAGTGTGAACATGTATGCGCCCTTTTACCTCTGGTCAGATGCCGCCGCCATGGCGGAATTTCACTGGCAAGGCGGTGGATTCGAAGGAATTGTCAGGGATTTCGGACGGCCACGGGTCCATACATGGCTGCCCGTAGCTACCGCATCAGGCGCGCTTCCCCACGGGCAGGCCCGGCATGCGACCACCCTGTCCTCACCGGTCGGTCCTGATCTGCTCGCCGGAGCCGACGAGCTGGCGGCACTTGTGCGTCAGCTCTCACTGCAGCCGGGTGTTGCATGGGCAGCGGCAGGGATCAATCCCGAAACATGGCAATCGGTCCTCTTCGCCCTCGGCGACGAAACCATGGACGCCCGCGGGGACCGCTGGCAGGTCCTGCACGTCAGCGCACCGGGCTGACCTCTCGCCGATACCACGCGGCGAAACAGGCAGACCCGCCAGAGACGCAACAAGACCACCGAAGACCCGGCTCGTCCCTGAAATGACCCGGTACCGTAAAAACCAATAGCCAGTGACTCGACAATCAAAGTTTGGGAGAAAGAGAAATGTCCGCCGTACAGGAACACAACAAACAGCTGTACGTTCTGTCCGTAACTTACCTGGTCGACCTAACGGAAGTGGACCGGCACCTTGACGCGCACCGCGAGTGGCTGGACAAGAACTTCGCGTCGGGACTGTTCATGGTTTCCGGGCCGCAGGTTCCCCGGCGGGGCGGGGTGATTCTCGCCAGGGCCAACGACGAACCGTCGATTACGGAAGTGGTTAACAAGGACCCGTTTGTCCGGGCAGGTGTTGCCCGCTATGACATCGTTGCGTTCAGCCCGACGCGGGGACCTTACGCTGCCCAGCTTATGGAGGCTCCGGCGACCACCGCGGTTAGCTAGCGTGTCGCAGCTGCTAGGTTCCGGTAGCACCACCTGGCGCGGCGTCCGCGTACGGAAGGCTCAAATGCACCCGGAATCCTCCCGGGAAAGGGCCGGCGGTTACCGTGCCGCCAGCCAGGTCAGCCCGTTCGGTCATACCCGTTAGGCCATACCCCGGTGCCCCCGTCGGCGTTTCCGGCGGCCCGGAGGTGTTGGTGACGTACAGGTCCACCGTGCCAGGACCCCAGACAAGCTCAACCTCAACGTCGGACCCGGGGGCATGCTTCCGCACATTGGAGAGAGATTCCTGGGCGGCCCGGTAGAGTGCCAGCTCAGCTTCCGGAGTCAACGGTGCGGGGATTCCCCGGTCGATGAAGGAAGTCTGACCGGCTGAGGCGAGGCGATGCTGATCAACGAGGGACCCGATCCGATCCGGCCCCGGCAGGTCCTGTCCCCGCAATGTCCGGACGGCATCCCGGGCTTCGGCAAGACCCGATCGGGAAAGTTGCTGGGCTTGCTGGATCGTTTCGAGGACTCGGGGATCCGCTCGGCTGCCCTGGGCCAGGAGCCGTGCGCCCTCAAGCTGAAGAACAAGGCCTGAGAGAGTGTGGGCCAGGACATCATGCATTTCCCGTGCCATTCGAGCCCGCTCAGCTTCGAGGGAAGCTTCCCGCTCCGCTTCGCGACTGACCTGTAGCTCATGCAGAAGTTCGGTGATGCGCAGCCTTTGCTCCTTCTCCCGCCGGAGCAGTGTGCCGACAAGAAAGAAGAACGCCACGCCGGCGTCGGTTGCCAGAATGAGTGCCAGAGCGGAGTGGGCCGTACCGAGCTGAAGGACATTGAATGCCAGCACACCCAGCAAAGTCACCGCGGCAAGCACAGGCCGGGGAGAACGCAGGGGAGCGAACGCCGCCAGCAGAAACAGTGCGATGACCTCACTCGCCGGGTCAGCGGCGCGCATGCCAACAACAGCCAGCGCCATCAATACCATCGAGCTCACATACGCAGGGGCCGGGAGCTTCTCATGGACCAGGAACGGCACGGCGGAGCCGGCGAAGACCAGAGCCGACAGAAGATTCAGAAGACCAAGACCACTGGTGTTGAAGCCGGGGCCACCCAAGCCTGCAGTGACGACCACCAAGGCCACCATGGCAAGCCCCAGCGGTGTCAGCCATTGGCGGGAAGCGATCATGGCAGGAATCTTCCCACAAATCACCGCGCGCACCATCACCCCCGAGCTGAGGCCCCTTCCGGACAGGATGCTCTGGAGGACCAGACGTTTGACCTTGGAGACATGAGATGCTGAAGCCACTGACTGAAGGGAGCCGGCAATGAATGAACCCGGAGTTCGGGTGTTGATCGCCGACGACCAAAAAATCGTCAGGGATGGACTATCCATGATCCTGGGCCTTCTGGATGGCATCGAAGTCATCGGAACCGCCGTAGACGGCGCTGACGCTGTCCGACAAGCCCAAGCCCTGAAACCCGACGTTATCGTGATGGACCTTCATATGCCGGTGATGAACGGCGTAGAGGCTACCGATATCCTCAGCCAGGAAATGCCGGCTGTAAAAGTCGTCGTCCTGACCACCTACGCCGATGACCAATGGGTGTTCTCGGCTCTAAGGGCCGGAGCACGCGGCTTTTTGACCAAGGACGCTGAAGCAGAGGAAATCCGACAGGCCCTTATAACTGTCTCCCGTGGCGAGGCACAACTCGACCCCACCGTCCAGCGACGTCTCCTCGAGGCCTTGACCCGCGGTGATCACGCCGGTTTGATCGCCGAACCCGACCACTCGCCCAAGGCCGGGCACCGTGAGGGTTTGACGCCCCGGGAAACGGATGTGTTGGTGCTGATCGCTGAGGGTCTTTCGAACGGGGAGATCGCGGACCGGTTGTTTGTTTCGGATTCGAC
>NZ_SOBI01000017.1:0-23592 GCF_004364695.1 Arthrobacter sp. AG258
CTTCGCCAGCAGCCAAAAACAACGGGGGGAGAGGGGAGCTGGCCGGTCACCATTGGTCGCCCCACCCAACTTCTCGGCAAGAAGGAGCAACACCATGAACGACTTCATCAAATTCACCGGCCCGGCCGACATCCTGGCCTTCATCCCGCACACGCTGGGCGAGACCCCGACAGAGTCCTTCGTCGCCATGACGGTGCAAGGCAACAAGCTCGGCGCGACCCTGCGCGTGGATGCCCCGTTCGGGCAGGACCCGGTTGGTTACGCCCAGACCATCGTCAGCTACCTGACCGCCGACGAAGCCGCCACCGGCAGCCTGCTGGTCATCTACACCGACGAGACCACCACCGACGGCGGCCGCCCCTACGCCGGGCACGTGGAGGCACTGCGCAGTGAACTGGAAAGCGCAGAAATGCCGCTGCAGGACGCATGGCTGGTGACCTCCGAACTGTGGCGGAACTACCACTGCACAGACAGCACCTGCTGCCCTGCCCAGTCGCTGGACACCATCACCACGAGCAACGGCAACGCCGCCCTGATCTACCGAGGGAGCGCCGTCACCGGATTTACCGCCCCCGCACCCTTCACCGGAGACGAGACGGCACGTGAGGCGATCGCCGCGCACAAGCCCGACGGCTGGCCCGAAGACCTCGAAGCAAGCCGCGCAGCATGGGCCAAGGTGCTGGACGACCCCAAGAGCCTGACCACCCACACCGCGCACCAGCTGGCAGGAGCGCTGCAGCACCCCACCATCCGGGACTACATGATGAGTGACATCCTCCCCCACGCCCCGGAGCAGTTCACCTCCATCATGCTCGGTGTGTTCCTGAGCCGCCCGGACTGGGTCCGCGTGGACACCGCCCAGGAAGTCGCATTCGAGCTGATGAAGGCCACCCCGGAAGGCCAGCGCGCCCCGATGCTGTGCCTTATCGGCTGGCTGGAATGGCTCAAAGGACGGTCCAGCTTCGCCGCCCGGTACTTCAAGCTCGCACTGGAGGACGTGGATGGATACCGGCTGGCGGAGCTGCTGGGCGAACTGGTCAATCGTGGCCTCATTGCGGACTGCACGCGGGACAAGCCTATGACCGCCGCCTGAAGCACTAGCACCGACACCGGGCCGGACTCCACTGCAAAGAGGGGTCCGGCCCTCATCGTTGGATCGTCCCCAGGTGCGCGGCGGCCTCCCCCGCTGCGCTCCGCCGGCCGCGTAACGCTGCGCGGGCGGCGCCACTTCCAGCCCGCGCGCAGGAACTGCCGATACTTTGAAAGGGAGCCTCATCCCCGCACAGCCAAGGAGTCCCGAGCGTGGCAGATCAATTCCGTATGACCGAGGAGGATACCGTTGCCCCGGACGCGAGTCCCCTTGAAGACATCCTGGAACTGGCCCTGCTCACAGCAGGCCCGGCCACCGGCCCGGTGGACCGGCCCAGGAAGAACCAGCGACACTACGAGCTGTAACCGCAAGCAGCACCGACGCTGCACCCAAAAAGTTTCCTTTTGCCGAGGAAAACCCACGAAGGGCCGGCACATTCAACGTGCCGGCCCTTCGTCATGTCCGGCGCGCAAGCATCCACAGGGTTACGGCCGCGAGGCCGTTGAGGAAAACGATAAAGAGGTCACCGGCTGCCGGCCGGCCGACAGCCAGATCCACGACTACCAGCACCACGGATCCGAACGCGGCGACGGTGAACACCACAGCCAGGACACGCCAGGTCCTCGGTGACATCCATGCGCTGGCGCGCCTGGTTTCACCGTTGTGGCCAGGGCGTGGAGCCGGATCGCTCATGCCCTAACCCTACTCAGGGGCAAGGGCAGGCTCGCTGGGCTCGCCCTGGTTTCCGCTGCGCTTCAACCAGTTTGTTGGGCGTCCGCTGGCGCGGCCGGCTGTTGGGTCCAGGGCGCACCGTCGCAGAGCTCCGGACCCCTGCACCTGTGTGTCTACGACGTTTTTGGCTGCTGTCCTTCGGATTGTACGTGCCCGTTCCGGCCCCTCTAGCCCCTGTCGTTCCTCCCGGGGCCTGCGGCCCGGGAAAGTCTTCTCCGGCGCTCCTTCGTCGCTTATTTCCTTTCGAAGATTTCCCGGGTCTTGCCCTGCGGGTAGACGGGCCTGCACGGGCACAGCTCCGCAAGCTTCGCCAGCAGCCAAAAACAACGGGGGGAGAGGGGAGCTGGCCGGTCACCTGAGCCGCCCCACCCACCCAACTTCTCGGCAAGAAGGAGCAACACCATGAACGACCGCATTGCCCGCGCAGCCCTGACCCGCCTGTTCGAACCGAACGACACGGTTGGGCGGACCCTTGTTGGCAGGCTCGGCGCGTACGCCGCGCTGCGGCTCGCCACCGGCGCCCAACCCGCCCACACCCTCCCGGACGTGACGCCCGAGGAACTGGCGGCCGCGTTGAAGCGCTGGGCACCCCGCGTGCCGGATCTGGACCCGGAAAAGGACCTGGCCACCATCGAACGCCTGGGTGGTGGTTTCCTGATCCCGGGGGACGAGCACTGGCCCACCGGCCTGGACGACCTACCGGACGCGCCCTTCGGACTCTGGTACCGGGGCAACATCGGGAACGGGATCCCCGATCCCGGGAGCTGCGCGGCACTGGCAGGCTCACGTGACTGCACGAGCTACGGCGCAGCCGTCACCGGTGACCTCGCCTACAGCCTGGCCCAGCGCGGAATCAGCGTCATCGCCGGACTCGCCTACGGCATCGACGCCCACGCCCACCGCGCCGCACTGGCCGGAAGTAACGGCAACGGCCCGGCCACCATCGCCGTCCTCGCCGGAGGGCTGGACCGCGATTACCCTTCCGGAAACGCCGACCTCGCGGCCGCAATCCGCGCCAACGGCCTGACCCTCTCGGAACTGCCCCCAGGATCGGCACCCACCCGGTACCGCTTTCTCCAGAGGAACCGCATCATCGCCGCGCTGGCCGGAGTGACCTGTGTTGTCGAAGCCCGCTGGCGCTCCGGTGCACTGAACACCGCGCACCACGCCGAAGCCATCGCCCGGCACGTCGCCGCCGTCCCCGGCAGCGTCCACAGCGCCAACTCCGCAGGATGCCACCGGCTCCTGAAAGAAGGAGGCGCGGCACTGGTCACAGACGCGGCCGAGCTGACCGAACTACTCGCCAGCTAACCCCGAGGGTGGCCGGTCTTTCGGGGCCGGTCACCGCGGGCGGTCCGCCGTCGTGGCCGGCCTTTGTTGGTGGTCGCCGGCGGCGGACCGCCAATCCCGCAGTAACCAGGTGCACGGTTGGCGGCCGCCGGCGGCAAGCCAGGAGGCTGGGGTGCCGTTGGGTTGTGCCTGGGCAGGGGAGTGGAAGGGCAGGCTCGCTGGGCTCGCCCTGGTTTCCGCTGCGCTTCAACCAGTTTGTTGGGCGTCCGCTGGCGCGGCCGGCTGTTGGGTCCAGGGTGCGCCGTCGCAGAGCTCCGGACCCCTGCACCTGTGTGTCTACGACGTTTTTGGCTGCTGTCCTTCGGATTGTACGTGCCCGTTCCGGCCCCTCTAGCCCCTCCTACGTCGGGGCCTGCGGCCCGGGAAAGTCTTCTCCGGCGCTCCTTCGTCGCTTATTTCCTTTCGAAGATTTCCCGGGTCTTGCCCTGCGGGTAGACGGGCCTGCACGGGCACAGCTCCGCAAGCTTCGCCAGCAGCCAAAAACAACGGGGGGACGAGGGGAGCTGGCCGGTCACCTGAGCCGCCCCACCCACCCAACTTCTCGGCAAGAAGGAGCAACACCACATGAACGCAACGCCCACGCTTGAAATGCTTGACCCGGCAACCCTGACGGTGGACATCAACGTCCGCAAGGACGCCGCCCTGACCGCTGACTTTGTCGCCAGCATCAAGGAACACGGCGTGATGGAACCCGTGATCGCCCACCGCAAGGACGACGGAACCGTGCACGTGCTGATGGGCCAGCGCCGCACTCGCGCCGCCGTCGAAGCAGCCCGGCCCCTGATCCCGGTCATGATCATCGAGTCCCCCGAGGAAGCAGAACGCATCGTGACGCAGGTAGTGGAGAACATCCAGCGCGCCGAACTCACCGAAGCCGACGAGGCCGACGCCTACCACCAGCTGTCCCTGATCGGCGTCTCCGCCGCCGCGATCGCCAAGAAGACCGGGCGGACCAAGACCACCGTCGAGTCCGCCCTCAAAGCCACGTCCACCGAGACCGGAGCCGCCGCCCTGGGCAAGGGATACACCATCGAAGAAGCCCTGATTCTGGCCGAATTTGAGGCGGACGAGGACGCGACGGCCGAACTGGAATCGGTCATCATGGACGAACCCGACATGCTCCTTCACGTCACCCAGCAGCTGCGCGACAAGCGCGACCGCGCCGCCGCGCTGGCCGCACTCACCGCCGAGCTGGAAGCCGCCGGAACCATCGTGGTTCCCGAATGCGGGTACGGGGAGGACAGCGAAACGCTCCGCGTCACGTCCCTGAAAAGGGCAGATGGGGAACCGGCCACCGACGAGGACGGCAACGCCGTCTACATCGAGACCGACTACCGCGGCGAACACTCCGCCGTCGCCGTGGTCACCGGCTGGAAAGACCTGGGCTTCACCCTCCGCTACTACAGCGGCTACGGCACCTTTTCGGCCCCGAAAGGCTCCATGACCGACGAGCAGAAAGCCGAACGGAAGACCCTGATCGAGAACAACAAGCTGATGCAGTCAGCTACCACCGTCCGCCGGGAATGGGTCAGGAACCTGCTGGCCAAGAAGCAGGCCCCCAAAGGCTGGCAGTACTTCACCCTCCACGCGATCACCCACCACCCCGAAACAGCCAGCGGATACGAAGGGAAGGTCGCCGCTGAGATGGCCGGGGCGAAGTTCGAAGAGTCCAGCCAGTGGGCGTGGAACCCGCTCAGGGACCACGTCGCCAAAACGACAACCCGGCCGGAGTTTGGACTGATTGCACTGGTCTGCGCCGGGTACGAAAAGACCATCCAGAAAGACTCGTGGCGCTCACCGAGCCAAACCCACCGGGACTACCTGAACCAGCTGGTCGCATGGGGATACACCGCCTCCGAGACCGAGCAGATCATCATCGACAGCGGTGACAAGACCGAGACAGCCGGATAGACCATGGCTTCTGTGCCGGGCGGCGGATCCCAAAACCCGCCCGGCACGGGCCCAGCCCAATCGCCGCAGGAAGGCCAGGAACCTTCCAGATGTCGGGCGGTCCGCCGCCCGGGGCGAACCACAGCAGCCACTCACCAGCGACGGACCGCCGATTAACGCACCCCACGTCCGCGCCCACCAGGTGCCGCGCCCCCAGGGAACAACGACGCTCCCACCGGCTCCAGTACCCGAAGAAGAACATTCAGCTACGCTGAACCCATAAGTTTCCTTTGCCGAGGAGAACGCAGAATGGCAGGCCTAACCGCCGGCCATTCTTGTGTCTCCAGACAAACCGCAACGCAAAGGCGTCACTCGGCAATCAGCCCGGGACGTTCCGCGGATCGTGGCCGTAGCTGTTCTTCTCAGCGATCTGGCCGTCCTGGTTCTTGATGACGTGCTCCACCTTGTCAGCCTGGGCCGCTTCCCGGCCCGCAGTCACCGCTTCTTCCTTGGTGCCGTAGCCGGCCCCAAACGCGCGGTCAGCGCCTTCGCGCTTGTTCTTCCACTGGCCGTCTTCGTAGTACGTCTCGATATCGCCCTGAGCCATTGCACACTCCCTCTGCTGTTTGGTTCCAAGACGCCTGCTGCTTCGTGCGGATAGCGAAAAACCCCGCAAAACGTTCGTCGTGCGGGGCCTTCCTGGCAGCCGCTCCGCCTGATTGGGGGGCAAGCGGAGAAGCTGACACCAAACTAATAGAAAGCATGCTTAGTTTTCAAGGCGTGCTGGCTTTGGTCGCCCGCCCCGCCGGGCCCGACCTTCCCGCCATCCCGGCAACTCCGCGTCCAGCCGCGCCCGCCTGGAGGGGGTCATTGTGCCTTGACGGGAGGTGATTCTTTGTCCGTGGAGCCACACCCCAAGAACCCGCTCCTGCTCGGTGCCGGCCTTTTTGTGCAGGGGCCAGTCATTGCCCTCGGCCCGGTAGGTGGTGAGTTCGGCCAGGCGCTGATTCCACAGGTCTTCGCGGTGTTCCTTCTGCCGGCGTGGCGCGTCCCAGTTGGGGATTTCGGCAAGTCGTTCGTTGACAGTGGGGGAGAGGGTGCCATTCGCGGAGTCTTGACGTTTGCGCCCGAGCCAGCTGCTAAGGGCCAGTTCCCGTGCGGACTTTGCCCGGGAGTTGGGCAGCCGGCGCTCCGCCCGGTACAGGGCAATAACGTCCTCCAGGTTTTTCAGGCTGCGGCCGTCCATCCTGGCCGGAGGGGGCGAGGCCGCCCGGCGATGCTCGGCCCGGATCGACGGGTCTTCGTTCGCTGCGATGTGCAGGTGGTACCGGACCGTGGACCCCGCGGCAGCCGATAGCGAGGCGATCCTGGACGCAGGCAGACCCCTCCGATACATCTGCACCCACTCCGGATTCGGTGCAGCACGCCGCGCACCACCCATACGCCACACCCCCACGTTCCGCCCCAGCCCGCCAATCTTTGGACAGTACCTCACTGCAGGCTACCCACTGCCGGGCATCCTGCCCGGCCGGGAACCTTTCCCATGGTCCACCACCGACATCACCGGCACACCCACGCCAGGACAGCCACTTCTTTCAGCCGGGACGACACCTCTTCACATCGGCAATGACCCAAGGGCCCTCATGTCACCACAGCCGGCAGAAACCTTCTACGGCGCATGGGGGCTTCCGCCGGGGGAATCTGCGGGGATGACCACAGTCGCCGGCGGCGTTACCCGTCTTCCATCCTGTCGTTTTCAGAAGCTGACAGCACAACGAACGGCTGAATTCCGAGGTTTGTGCAGTCGGGTTGTGATCAGTGATTGCACGCTAATCCTGTGCACAAGGGCACTGTTGCCCTGCACTTCTGTTCACAAATCGCGACATCGATTCGTCCGGAACGTGGCCAATGCACGATGGCTGGTCTGCAACCGTGTCCCGACCTTGTAGGAAAGTTCAGGAATCAAAGCTCTCCGGTTCGGTTGAGAGTCTGACGAGGGTGTCGTCCCGAGCGATGTTGTGTCTAGTCAGAACGGAAGTCTCGGAACTGACGATCCCTCCGGTTCGGGCGTCCCCATTTCCTGGAATCACCGTGCGTCCGCCGGTCACCCCCGGTTCCCCGTCCCACTGGGCCATCGGCTTACGGGACGACTGTAGATGCTTGCCGGATGTCGCTTAGGCTCCGGCGTCCACTCGCTGCTTTTCTAAACCTCTATACTGGCGGACTTGCTAATCCAGTCGGTGTGAGTACTGCTTGCCTAGGAACCAGCCGGGCTCGGAATAGCTTCTTCGCTGGCTAAATTTGGTGCGTTTCTGGCCTCTGAGTGGGCAGGGTGGCGGGCGAAGGGAGGGAAACTAAGATTTTCCCAACAGCTTGAGCATCGACTGCCGCAGTTCGCCCCAGACTTTCCTGCGCTCACGCAGCGACTGCTCACCCTCGACGGTTAGTTGGTAGCGCTTCCGCGGTGGTCCGGATGGAGATAGTTCCCACCGATGCGTAACCAGTCCCTGACGACCCAGGCGTAAGAGCAGCGGGTAGAGGTCGCTTTCGCACGTGAGAAGTTCATGGGTCGACCTCAGCTTTTCGGCCATTTCGTACCCATGACAGGGTCCCTGTTTGAGAACGGCGAGTACAGAAAACGACACCACGGCTCGTCGGATGTTGCTACGTTCATCGGTTTTCCCCCCCCGGTAACCATCCACGCAAGCTACCTCCTTAGGCGTTGTAGATCAACCTCAACTCTCACTTAGGTTCAGGTCATCAAGGCATTCGGCCTTGAACTCGATCATCGGGAACCGGCGTCTGTTCGGGACCTGGAATGGGGGAATTATGTTTAGCGGAAAATGGACACCAAAGAAAGCCGAAGCCAAGTCAGGATCCGGAAAGTCAAGGATGCGGAAGGGGCTTGTTGCGACCGTAATTGCCGCAGGCGCAGTCGTCACGCCACTCGCTGCTGCACCTGCTCAGGCGTCCACAGGGGGAGTCGACTACTTCTGCGCCAGCAGTTGGGGGACCACTGTTTGGAATGGCCATGATCCTTACGCGTGCAGCGGCACCCTCACCGGCTACAGAGACGGCTACAACGTAGGCTCGGTGAACATGGTGCAATTGATTGCTGACCAGCCAGCACGGACCGAGATCGACCTCAACAAGTGGTGTTCGGAGAACTCATTCTCATGCGCGGTAGTGGTGGGTGGACTCTGGGCCTTCATCGGCGGTGTTGTGAACTCTTGACGAGATGAACGTATTTAAGTTGGCATTTGAGGGCGCTGTAATGCGCATACTCCGTGGTAGCGTCCAATTATGAAAATAACCCCACGGACAAGACATACGGGACGTTGGCTTCTCGTTTTCCTTGCTGGATTTGTCCCGTTCGCCATTTTTTGGCCCATCTATGGCCCGACAACTGCTTTCCTCATTGGAGTGCTGGTGGCGGCGGTTGTTATTTTCACCGACCGGGCACTGCGATCCAACCGCCGGACAAGGTAGAAGAAGCTCGGCGAGGTCTGTCTATGTCACTGAGTAGTCGCCGCCAGGCGGCTCGGTGAGCGGATGTTTCACCGCTCAGACGACGCCCCCTGCTCCAGCCACCCCTGGAGCAGGGGGCGTCGTCTTTAGTTCGGGGCTTCATCTTTTTGACGAGTCTCGGCGCCAGGGGCCTTGATGCGAGCTGCGCACCATGCCCGAATATACGGCTTCTCCGCGTCAGAGACGCGGTTGTTCTTTCCCGTGTCATCGCGCACCAGTCGACGTTTTGTGGATATGCCTCTACGGCCGCCTCCTCAGAGGTGGCGTTGGTCGGCCGATGAAACGATGAAGCGCGAGATCAGTTGCAAGACCTGAGCCTTGGCGGTACCGGTGAAGCAATAAATAAACACGGCGGCCGTAAACACCACGCTTTATGGCTGCTTCGTCAGCGGCCGCAATCCCCGTAATGCGACGTTTCGCCAGCGCACCGATCACCATGGTGCGATTCTTGGCAGGCAGTACCGGAAGACCGCGTCAGAGTGCCTTTAAAACAGCGCCCCCTAGACCCGGATCCTCCGTGGCGCATCTTTCCCAGAGCTCAGCATCCTGTTCCCCCCAATTGGTTCATATCTAGTAGTGTCCGGCAGCCAAACTTAGGTTCCACACGCCGTGTCTTAGGCCGCTGGCAAAGGATGCCGGATCCAAGGCATGTGCAGAGGACTTCTGACATCTGTGCAGTCAGCTTCTGAAATCGACACCACCCGGGGTTCAGATGCAGGGTCACCTGCACTCATTCCGGAGCACAGTAACCCGAAAAACCCCTAAAATACGCGGCAAAACCTCTATTCATTCAGTTGAATGATTGCTAGAATAGAAGTAGCAAGTCAGCCAGACAAACGAAACTCATGTGATACGAAACCAGGTACTGAAAATGACTGCAACACCGGCCGCTTACACGGTCTACACCAAGCCCGACTGCCCCAACTGCGAGAAGACGAAGGACTACTTCGACTCCAAGGGCATCACCTACACAGCCGTGGACATCACCGAAGTCCCTGCAGCGCTGGAGTACATCACTACCGAACTCGGCTACTCCCAGGCTCCCGTCGTCGTGAACAACGCCGATGACCAGGACCACTGGTCGGGCCTCCGTCGCGACAAGCTCGTCCAAGCAGCCATGAGCCACAAGGCGGCGTGAGGACGATGGCCACCCTGCGCCCGGTCGTCGGGTACAAACTCAGCCCACGGATCCCGTTGGAGGTGGACCTGTTCCGGCAGGTCAACCCCAGCGGCCGGATTCCCTCCAACGTGGTGGACCCCTACGTTGTGGAGCCCGCCATTGTCGAACCCCTCGCCGAGGACCTGTACGACGGTTACTCCGTCCCGGACAGGGGAGGGGATGACCGGTACCTTCAGACGATCAACCGCGCCCCGCTCGGGGACGGCGGTCTCTGGGACGCACACACTGCGAGCCAGTACCAACCCAACGACCTCACCCACGACGAACCGGGTGGGACTGAACTCCAGAACAAACCGACAACACCCATCGAGAACATCACCAGCGCACGAGGAAAAGGGACCATCATGGCCGGCGAAACCACCATTACTGTCATTGGAAACCTGACATCGGATCCGGAGCTGCGCTTCACCCCGAGTGGGTCGGCCGTCGCGAACTTCACCATCGCATCAACGCCCAGGACGTTCGACCGGCAGTCCAACGAGTGGAAGGACGGGGAGACGCTGTTCCTCCGGGCCGGTGTGTGGCGGGAAGCGGCTGAGAACGTGGCCGAGTCCCTGACCAAGGGCATGCGCGTGATCGTCACGGGCCGGCTGAAGTCCCGTTCCTACGAAACGAAGGAAGGGGAGAAGCGCACCGTGATCGAGCTCGAAGTGGACGAGGTCGGCCCCTCACTCAGGTACGCGAATGCGAAGGTCAACCGCACCCAGCGCAGCAGCAGCCAGGGCGGTCAGGCCGGTGGCGGTTTCGGCAACCAGGGGAACGGTGCCGGGGGAGCGCAGTCGGCGCCCCAGGATGATCCCTGGGCTGTGCCGGCGAACAGCACCGCCGCGGGCGGTTGGGGCAACGGCCCCGACTCCGAACCCCCGTTCTAGGCAGTGCACCTGTCGGGGTCAGCAGATACGCTGGCCCCGACAGGCCCCGCACCATCAAAACCATGAGTAGAAGGAACACCCAATGTCGCATGCAGATGACCTCCGTGCCTGGGCGCGTGGTTCGTACACCGCCGAGGCGGCAACGGAGCTGCTGCTCAGGGCGTTTGGGGGGAAGTTCGCTGAGCAGGGTAATCCATGGATCCATAGGAGCACCGAGCCGGAAGGACCTAACGAGGTCAGCGCGTGGATTGACTTCGCGTCCATACCGGAAGAGGTCGGCCCGCTCTCTGGCGGGGAACGCCGCTTCCTGCTTCTCGCAGCATCCCTGGCCGAGGATGTTCCCGTGGTTTTAGGTGACCTCGTGTCGGGATTGGACCGGGAGAACCTGGACCTGGTCTTGGCCGCTATCGCCCACGCCGGCGGCAGCCACCAGCACTCCGATATCCGCATCAACGAGGACGGCTCCATGTCCCTGGGGAAGGGTTACCTGGACAGCCTGCACCCGTGGCCGCGTGCGTTGCGTGCCGTCTAACCAGGGACGTTGCTGATGGCAAAGCCGAAGCGGATTCCGGCCTTCACGCCGTACTACACCGAGGACCAGGCCGGGCAGGTCCGGGCGGCATTCAAGGCGGCCGGGCTGCAGGAAGGCGACGCCAGTGTGTCGGACCTGATCGTCCGGGCAACGATGCGTGAAGTGAAACGTCTGCAGCGCAAGTACAACGGCGGCAAGCCGTGGCCTCCGGTGCCGGCCGGTGAGCTGCGGCGAGGGCAGAGAACAATGGATGAGATGCAGCACCGAAATGAGGACACGTAGCGATGGGCCATCGGACCGAAGACACGAACCAGGCCGGCGCACGGACGTCAACGCCGTTCCCGAGGATGCTGACGATGGACGACGTCCAGGAGATCCTTAACCTTGGCAAGCCGATGGTCTACGCGCTGCTGAGAAGCGGTGAAATTAAGGCCGCGCAATTCGGGCCCAGGGGCGTGTGGCGGGTCCGGGAGGATGACCTGGCGGCGTACATTGATGCGGCCTATGAGAAGACTGCGGAGCGCATCGCCTCCGGCCAGGTTCCCGATGCGGAGGCGGCCGCGGAGGACTGATCCGCGGAACGATGAGAACGGTGAGAGCCGGCATCCCTGACGGGTTGCCGGCCTTCTGTCTGTTCTATCCGATGTCACCTTTTCGTGAACCCTTTTGCTGCGGCTGGTGCCATTGTTTGGATCAGGCGGTCCTGCGGAAGTTGGTAGTGATTGGCGCCGCCCTGCAGCTTGTGGTTGTCACCGCCCTGTACCGGCCCGGGAAGCCCCCCTGTGCCTTAGCAGCCAGCCCCTGGGAGTGGTTCCGTATGTGCCCGGCATGCGGCGCTGTGTAGTCCTGTGTCGTCCCTGCTGAAGAAAACCCGAGCGTCCTTCTAGGTGCGTCGGCAGCGGAGGTCTTGAACCATGGGGAAGGTTGCCGCTGGTGCGTTGCGTCATTCGAGGCTGTGCACATTCGCTGGCCCCCAGAGGTGAGTTTCGTGGGTGTGGTGACCTGGCGTTTGTGTGCAGCCGGTCAGGTGGGTCCCGTCGTGTACATGTGTGCGGGAAAAGCCCGAAGGAATCTCAATGGGGATTGTCAAGGACAAGCTGGGGGTGAGCGGGCTACACGTTGAGCATGGGGCTTTGATGGATGGCTAGTCGTTCCTCGGCAGACAGGTCCTGGAACCAGTCTGGTTGCGCGATGGATCCCAAACTGACCTTGTCCTTGAGTTCTCGTGTCAGGAACTCGAGTGCCGAGAAGATTGGCAGCCATGCTTTTCGTTCGGCAATATGTTCCGCATATGCCTTCTCACGCTTCTCGCTTCGGTGTCGTTCTTCGGCTTGAGGGAGCATTTCAGTAGGCGTCCAAATGGGATACGACGATGCGATATGAACGATTCCGCTGCGGGCAGGATTGAAAAAGGACCTTGCGTCCTGCGCTGTGCAGATGACGACCTGGTGCATTGCGCGGTCCCGAACATGTCGCAGGCCCAACAGCACCCTGCCGTCCGTGTCCTGGTTGCGACGGCTTTTGTATCCTCGGCCTTCCTTCTCAAGTTGCTCGTCTAAGGCGCAAATCCAATGGAGTGCTTCGGTTGCTGCTACGGCGCAGGACAGTAGGTGCTTGCGGCGGGCAGCATCCAACGTCCGCCACGCGGCGCCCGCCAGGCCCTGGTGTGCCAGCGACATAGCCTCGGGTCGGTCTGCAATTCCCATAGGGACACCCTTTCACGCTTGGGTCGGACCCCAGGATGGCGCCCGCTTATGGGCTGCACCTTGGACTCGATACTCCTCTTGGGGTAGACAGAATCGAGTTACTTCTTAGCTGGCTTTCTGAACTCTGTTTTGAGCGTGCGCAGGCGCTGCGTTGACTTGAAAGGGTGACGAAGAAGGTCTCGACGAATTTGCTGGCCTTCCTCACGTCTGATCATGTCTGTGTATCCCTCGGAAAGTGCATTTCTGCAGTAGTTGGCGAAGGCGACGCGGGCTTCCTGCCATCTGGCTTCCGCGGATCGAAAGAGCTGTTCATTTCGTGCTGAAGGGTCGGCGGCGAATTGCTGGGAGAAGTGCTCAACGGAAGGATAGGACGTTTCCAACTGTTCCAGTAGGACAAAGCCCTCCCGATCGTTAAGAATCTTCCGCCAGTGATCTATGGGGTAGCGACTTCGGGCTATGTGGAAATCGGCACTACGTGTTTCTGGCCTCCAGGCCACGAACTCCAAGTCCCTCATCGCGACCTTCCATTGCTCCCAGATGTCACGTCGGCGTTCTCGTTTTGCGCGGAGCCGATCCGGGATCCAGAACATCAACGTCGTAAAAACACCGAATCCGAAGCCGGTGAGGGCATTTGGCCAATCGATCATGCTGTCAGTATCCCAATTACCAGCGATCCCCTTGGGACCCGCGTTGATGCACCTACCACTTGTCTGCCTGACTGGATTCCCTAATAAGGGAGGGAAGAGTGTTCAGCTGAATTTGTGGAGGTACTTGTCCACGGCGGCCCAAATCTCAGCGTCGGTCCTCGGAGGCTCATAGTTGCTGGTTAGCTCGTCCCAAAGATTCCACAGGACATACGCTTCCTTGGCTTCCCGGTCGGCATATTCAACTGCTCGAAGGTACTCAACTGCGTCATTCAGCACTTGCTCCCTGGTTCGCTCGCCAGCTCTCCACGTCGCTAGTTCATAGGCCCAGATCAGCGGCCACTGGTTTTCGAGCGGAGTGGGCTGAATATGTAATTCCTCTAGGGCAGCTGTCCACAAGTCGCAGACGTCGTCACGATCCTCGTGGTCGGCGCCAGCCAGTATACGAAGGCTCTCGGAATCCATACCGTCTGCCAGCCACTGAGCAGCAACGTTAGGGAGGGTATCGACTTCTAACAGCCCGGAAGCCCAAAGTGCCATGGCTTGTGCAGGCGTGGGCTGAAGCTTCATGGACTTAGCTTGTCAGGTTGTATCGCCATACGGCCCATCACACTTGCAGGGGGCGAGGGAGTGTGCGATTCAGGTCGGAAAGCCTTGGCGGGTCCTCGTCCCAAATATCGAATAACCCGTCGAGACCGTGTTCCTTCACGCGCTGGGCTTCTTCGGCGAAGACCGGGGTGGCGTCCAAGAAGATGACGTGGTGGCCGTTGTCGAGTTGCAGTGGCGGGATGAAGTCGTCGGTTCTTTCAAGCATTAGCCAAGACCTGAAGGGCCGGCCCTCAATGATGTGGCCGGTGCTCAGAGTCACCATGTGGCCTGGTTCCAGGAATGTTCCGTCTGAGATCAGGTCATTGGCCATCATTCCGAAGGCGGCCCTGAATGCCTCATCTCCAGCAGAGACACACGTATACAGTTCGAAGCCTTGTGCGTGGTTCAGCGGAGCTGGCACGAGTGCGTGCAGTCCAAGCGTCGCATAGATGTGAACCCGGTGACGGGATATCTTTTTAGGCCACTCGAGCACGCCAATCGTGCCCGGCCTGTTGTGGAACTTCCAATACTCTGACTCTGCACCAAAATGCGTCTCGTAGTGAGCATCCACCGCTTTTACGCTGTCCAAGTCTTTACCCCCTGCTGTCCTCGGCCACCTATAGCCTAGGGCTTTCCCATTGCAGAGAGGGTTGGAGCCGGGTTCTTGCTCGTGGGTTAAATGACTTGGACCACGGGTTGTTGATACGGAGTCCCGTCACGGAGCATGGCCCAGAGGACGTTGAGGCGGCGTCTGGCGAGGGATAGGACGGCTTGTTGTGGTTTTTTCCTTCGCTGCGTTTGCGTTGGTAGTAGGTCCGGCTTTGGGGGCAGTATCGTGCCGCCGATTGCGCTGCGAGGTAGAACGCGTTGAGGAGTTGGCGGTCGTAGCGTTTGGGCCTGTGGAAGTTCCCGCTGATGCGTCCTGAGTCGCGGGGGACTGGTGCGAGACCAGCTACGCCGGCCAGGCGAGCGGCGCTTTCGTAGGCAGTAATGTCGCCGCCGGTTGCGGCGAGGAATTCGGATGCTAGGAGCGTACCGAAACCAGGCATGCTGAGGAGGATCTCTGCGTGCTGGTGTTGGCGGAACCGGGTTTCGATCTGCTTTTCAACGTCTGTGACTTGTGCGTGTAGGTCCATAACAGTGCGCGCGAGAGCGGCAACGAGGTCAGAGCCGACTTCTTGGGCCTGCACCGTGGTGTGTTGCGCGTGGGCAGCAGCGACAGCTCTGGAGGCGATGGATTTTGCGTTGTAGCAGCCCTGGTTGCGCAGCCAGTCTGCGATGCGGCTTTCACCCGCGCGGCGGATGCCGGCAGGGGTTGTGTACTTCGTGAGGAGTACGACGGCCGCCTTGAGCATGGCGTAGTCGAAGGCGGCTTCCAGTGCGGGGAAGTATTCGAGTAGGACGGCGCAGAGTCTGTTAATCGCGCGGGTGCGGTCGCAGACCAGGTCAGTGCGGCGGGATATGAGTAGCCGGAGGTCAGTGCTGATTTGGTCACCGCTGCGAATCGGTTGCAGGTCCCGGCGCATACGTGCTTGATCGGCGATGATGGCGGCGTCTTTGGCGTCTGTTTTTCCGTCGCCCCGGTAGGTGCGTGAGGCGTGGTAGACGGATCTCCCTGGGATGTAGACGAGAGCCTGTTGGTGGGCTTCGAGGACGCCGATCAGGAGCGCGGCACCGCCGCGGTTCAGGTCTGTCGCCCAGAGGATTTCACGGCCCGCGGCGAGAGCCAGAACGTCGGTGAGCAGCGCGGTGAGCGCGGCCTCGTCGTTGGCTACTCTGCGGGAAAGCAGTCGGTTGCCTTCGTCATCGATGAGCACGCAGTGGTGATGAGCTTTTCCGGCGTCAATGCCGGCCCAGAGTTCAGGCATATATCCCTCCATCGCGTTGTCCAGTTATGGGCCCAAGCAGATGGCAGCGCCGTCGTGTCCTTACCTGGCGATCGGGTCGCTTCTCTCAATTAGCGGTCGAGCCATCGCGGGATGCCGGGTGGCCATTCCTTCGGAGCCGTCACTCAAAGTCCGGCGTTTAGCTTTTAGCCATGCCCGGCACCCCTGGGTTGGTCGAGAGCCTACAACGCCCCCAATCCAGCCTCAATCACCGTAAGGTTTTAGCTTTTGCCGCGCCCATGTGTGCGAGGGGCTAGTTCGCCTGTGAGCTGTTTGAGTCTGACGTGGCGGGGTTCTCGGCGGGTTTGGCGTGGGCTTTGCGTCGGCGCCCTGCGGCAGCGGGTTCGAGGCCGAGTTTCTTGAGTTCGTCGGGGCTCCAGCCGTCGCGGGTTGCCTTGACGTAGGCGCGCTTGTCGTCGCGTTCTGCGGCGGTGAGCTGTTCTTTGAGGTCGGTGACGCGCTGGCGTGCCTGGACGAGTTCTTCCACGGACTTGATGCGCGAGTCCAGGAGTGCGCGGGCTTGGTTTTTGGTGGCTTCGATGTTGATAGCGGCCATGCTGGATCTGTTCCTTTTCGGGTGGTGGTCAGCGGTCGAAGGCGGGGCCGGCGGCGACGCCGGCGGCAGTCTTTGAGGGTGTCGCCGCCACGGCATGGGCGGCACTCGTGAGGGCTTCGGTGGCGTGGCGCGGGAAGGAGAGCTGGGCGGTTTTCACCGCTTGCTGGTATTCAGGCGTGAGTGGTTCGGGCCTGCCGTCCCGGTCGTATTCGGCGAGGACTTCCGGGATGGAGGCGCGCTGGTAGGCGCGCAGCAGGTCTTCCGCGGCGGGGATCTCCTGGGCGACCAGGTGGGAGATGTCGTCGAGGTGAGGCTGCAGTGCCGGTGGGAGAACGTCGCGGACTGATTCGACGACCGCCGGGAGAATGGCTTTCTGGTCGGGCGTGAGCGCCCTGGGATTGGTGTGGCGGAGATAGGTTTCAGGTTCCGGCGCGTACTCCTTGAAGAGGGGTCCGGGCAGTAGGGTGTCGGGACGCTCGGCAAGGGGAGTTGGCAGGATAGCCAACGCTGTTAGGCGTTCGGCGCCGAGCCAGATGTGCGCGGTTGATCCGGTGGCATCTTGGAGGTGCCTGTTAGCGACCTTGTCGATGCAGTTCTGGATAGTCACGGACGGGGCGTCCACCCAGTCGTCATCCCATTCGTCGCCGCTCTCATGATGCTTTCCGATTAGCAGCTGGTCGGTTGCTGCTTTGACGAGATGCTGGCGTGGGGCCGGCGGATCGACCGGTAGGTCGATCGTGATTTTCCCGCCCCAGATGGCCGCGGCTTCGGGCTCGTAGGTCAGGCTGCCTGATCGCAGCCGGTCGGTGGACGTTTCGATTGGACGCATTGTCTCCCCCTGAGAAAGCGTGTCGTGGCGTACCTCCACCCTAGCCCGACGGCCTGCGTCCAGCACGGCCCAACACGCCGCTGGCCGCACGACTTTTGTGGGCGGAGCAAGCTATACGTTTACACGGGTGTAAACGGCGTGTCCTGCACGGCTCCTGCGTCGGCGTTTGGCACACTGGCTTGTGGGTCCCCGGGTTTCGGGGTCGCTGCGCTGGGCTTTTGACTGCGGGAACCGAGGGGTTGGGGGAGTGCGTGTCTGAAGAAGATGTGCCGCGCTCCCGGCTTTCGCGGCGGCGCCGGGCGAATTCCCCTGCGGGGACGAAGAAGCGCCGTGACGTCTGGGTCACGGCGAAGGAAGAGGCGGCGCTGATCGCGAAGGCTGCCCGGCATAAAGTCACCGTCCCGAATCTGCTGCTGAGCGCTGCGTTGTCGGAGGGCTCGGAGACCCCGACGGAGCGGCGGGCGGCAATGGCTGAACTGATGGCGATCCACACGCTGCTGGCCCGGGTGTCGAACAACGTGAACCAGATCGCCCGGCACGCGAACGCCGGCGACGAGTTTCCCCAGGATGCCACGGCTGTGCTGGCGTATGTGCGTGAGGTTGCGATGCGGATCGACCGGACCATTGAGGGGTTGATGTAGGGATGATTCCGAACATCACCCGCGGCTCGAGGATGGCCGGCCTCATGGTGTACCTGGTGTCGACGGATGCGGATAAGACGAAGAACGCGCACACCGACCCGCACCTTGTCGCGGGGGACGCGGCGATCATGGCCTGGTACGACGATGGTGTCCTGGACAAGGACGATGCGGCGGCGATCGCGAAGCATCTGGACCAGCCCCGGAAGGCGTTCGGTGTTGAGGTGTTGCAGAAGGATTTCCGCTGGGACCCGGTGAAGAAGGAACGGGTTCCGAACGGGCACAAGCCGGCCGACGTATGGCACTGCTCGCTGAGCCTCCGCGCAGAGGAAGGCGCCCTGACGGATCAGCAGTGGGGCGATATCGCGAACGACTTCGTCGACGCGATGGGCTTCACCGAAGCCAGCGGCAAGGCCCAGTGCCGGTGGGTCGCGATCAACCACGGAACCAGCGAGAACGGCAACCACCACATTCACATCGCCGTGTCCCTCGTCCGCGAAGACGGCACCAAAGCCTCCACCCACGGCGACTACGCAAACGCCCAAAAAACCTGCCGCGAACTGGAAACCAAGTACGGCCTGGAAGAGCTCTCCTCGGTGCACGCGACCCGTGGGTACGACCGGGCTGAGAAGGGCACCGCAGCACGCGACCAGCGCGAGATGCACCGGGCCTCCCTGGCGCGGAAGGTGCGGGCCAGCGCCACCGCGTCGGGCAGCGAAGCGGAGTTCGTCCGCCGCGCCCGGGACACTGGGCTGCTGGTCCGCCCCCGCTACGCGAAGAACACCACCGACGTCATCGTCGGCTACTCCGTCGCCGAACGACCAAGACCGGGGGAGCGGCCCATCTGGTTCGGCGGCGGCACCCTCGCCACCGACCTCCGCCTCGGAGAGCTGCGCCAGGAATGGGTGGACACCCCGCAAGCGGCAACCGAGGCCGCGGCGGAATGGAACGCCGCCGCACGGAACAAACGCAAAGCCAACACCCGCGGGCCGGAAAAGGCTGCCCCGGACCCGCAGCTGTGGGTCGACTACACCCGCAACGCCACCGAACTCGCCGACCGGCTCCGGAACATTCCACGCGACGACCACGCGACCTGGGCCAAAGCAGCGCGTGATGTTTCTGGTGCGTTCGCAGCCTGGTCGCACAGGCTCGAAGCGACCCCAGGACCCTTGGCTGCAACCGCAGCGGAACTGGCCCGTACCGCCCAGCTCCGCACACCCCGCGAACACAACAAACCCGTCCCGTTGCCCTCGATCGCCGGCGCCGCGATGTTGTTCATGGCCGCCTCCAGCAAGAACAAGACCGCAGCACAGACCGCGCTGATGGTCCAGCTGATCAACACCGCCTTCGCGGTCTACGAAATGCACCAACAGGCCGGCCGGGCACGGGAAGCGCAGCGCATCCGCGCCGTGGTCGAAACCCAGCTCGCACCGTTCACCGCGACCATGCCCAAACCCACACCCGTCGGAGCGGAACCGCAGCCAGGAGTTGCGGCAGCTGCGCCGCCCCGAGCGGTCGATATCGCCCGGCGCGGTATGGCACCGATCCGGCCCGGCTCTGTCATTCCCACGACACCCACGCCGGCCACACCTGCAAGAACTGCACCACCTGCACGGCGGGACGCCGGGCCGGGACTCGACCGATAGAGAATCACACCACCAGTGCAAGGGGAACACCATGAGTGAATCAGACGGCATCGACGACGTACTCGACAACGGCCTGCGCCAATCCCTGATGATCGCCTCCCGCCTAGGGGAGACCCTGGCCCGGCGCCGACAGGATTCCCTCCGCGAACGGGAACACCAGGACATCCAGGCAGCGCACGAAGCCCACGCCCGCTACACCGCCGAACGCGCCCAGATGCAGGGCGGACTCGCTCCGATCCACGACGACAAATGGTGGCAGCAGGCACAGCCCAAGGACATCACAACCGCGTACGCACTGGCCGAGGCGTGGAAAGACCACGACCCCGCCGCCCTGGCCGCGGCCGACCGGATCCGCCGCGAGGTGCACACCAGGTACGGGATCGACACCCACGACGTCGGCACAGACGCCACCTACCTGCAATCCGGCATCGAAACCGTCGCCGCGGAACAGGCCCGTGTCAACGCCGCCCGGGAACACGACAAAGCCACGGCATTGATCGCCGCATCCCAGGCCGAAGAGCTCCGGGCCCGGGCACAGAGGCTGGCGCCGGTCCTGGAAAAGCACGAGGTCCCCGTCGAGTACCTGAACAACGACGCTCTGGCGGCAGCGCTCCAGCAGTCCCAGGACGCCAAAACTCCTGAGGATATTGAAGCTGCCGACACGACGGTGAAGGAGCGTCTGTACCTGATCGGCAAGGACGGCATCAATGGACCCACCATCGATCATCTCCGCGAGGAAACCACAGCCGCCGTGAACGGTGCCGGTGTGGACCACTTCAAAGACCCCGCGTTCGTGAAAGCCGCCCAGGAGATGCACGAAGCGAAACTCCTCGCCGAAGCAGGTTTCACCGGCGTCGGTCAGGATTCCTTGGAGCAGCGGTACGAGCGCGCGGAAAAGGAGCTCTTCGCCCGCATCGAAGGTCTCGGCCGCGAGATCGAGGACCGAGTCACCGGCAACGACAGCGACCGCCTCAAAGACCAGGGACTCAAGGCAGAAACAGCATCGACTACCGGATACGGCTCGGCCGAACACCACGAAGCGTTCGCCCAATCCTTGAAAAACAGCGGCGCGACCGAAACACAGATCCGCGGCCGCCTCACCGCAGCACGCAGCGAAGGCATACACCCCAACGCAGCCGTCACCGCGGGCAAAGGGGCAGCAAAGGCCAGAAGAACCCGCACGGGCAAATCGGTGGGCGCTGAACGAGGCAGAAACGGCCTCAGCCGGTAGCGACGAAGCGTAGGCCGGACAATTGCGCCACAAGCTGTGGCGCAATTGCAGGTCGTTAGGGTGGAGTCATGAATTCTTCAGAAATCGACCTGCCGGCAGACTACGCGGAACTGCTGGAGTCCCTGAAGAAACGAGTCCGTAGCGCCAGAACCCAGGCACAGAGGACCGTCAACGCCCTGGCCATCGAGCTCTACTGGTCCCTGGGCAAGGACATCATCATCCGCCAGGACAGACAGGGATGGGGGAGCGGGGTAATCAACCGACTCGCCGCGGATATGCGGCAGGCCTTTCCAGAGATGAAGGGCTTGTCACCTCGAAACTTCCAGTACATGACGGCGATGGTCCGCGCCTGGGGCGAGGGCGCAAATGTGCCACAGCCTGTGGCACATTTGCCGTGGGGCCACATCCGGACCATCCTCGACAAGGCTGACACCGCCGAGGAGCGCAACTGGTACGCCTCCGCGGCCGTCCAATACGGCTGGTCCCGAAACGTTCTGTTGAACATGCTGATGAACCGCTCGATGGAACGCACAGGGGCGGCGCCATCAAACTTCACCAACCAGCTCGCTGCTGCCGATTCCGAGCTGGCACAGCAAATGGCGAAGGACCCCTACAACTTCGAGTTCCTTGGCCTCTCCGGTGAAGTCGCCGAACGCGACCTCGAAAACGCTCTCACGGGTCGGATCACCGACACCCTGCGGGAACTCGGGCCAGGTTTCTCCTTTGTCGGCAGACAGGTGCACTTCGAGGTCGACGGCGACGACTTCTACATCGATCTGCTGTTCTTCCATGTAGAACAGCTCCGGTACGTCGTCATCGAACTCAAGACCGGGAAATTCCAGCCGGAGTACGCCGGCAAACTCAACTTCTACGTCGCACTGGTCGATGACGTATTGCGCCGCGACTTCCACAACGAGACCGTCGGCATCCTCATCTGTGGCACCAAAAACGACCGAAGTGTCCGCTACAGCCTCGGTCGCTCAACTTCGCCAATGGCCGTCGCCGCCTACACCTACGACAAACTCCCAGCCGATGAACGACGTGCACTGCCCAACGAGGGGCACCTCGTTGCAGCCCTCGAATGGGCCGAACCAGACTCCGAAGGGGCCACTGGGGACTAGAGGGCTGGCCGAACCGCTACGGGCCTAAGTCATGCGCGAAAGCGCGATCGCCCCGACTTGTCCAAAGAACTCTGGACAATTCACGATGTTGGGCCTTTTCCTGTAAAGCCGTAGTGCGGTCACAGGCTACGTTTGTCGTCGATCTCAAGGCTGGCGAGTTCCCAGCCGGAATTTGCCGTAAAACTGGATTTTTACGTCGCCCGGGTCGATGTATAAGTTGGCTCATTGACAGTCAACGGCCTACAGACGCGCACTTTGAGAGCGTCGCAAACTTCCGTCAACCGCCGAACCCGTCTTCAGTCATGGCCGTTGCCGCCGCCATGACGTCCTTGGCCCGCATGTCCTTGATGGCCTCAATGGGAGACGTTTCATCCAGCCAGGGATTTGCACCGACAAACCACAATCGGGCAACGTGTTCTCCTTCCACGCCCGAAACTGCGGTCCAGGCACGATGGGCCAATTGCAGCCGGGCCTGGGCTCCCGGACGGGGTTCCGGGCCGCTGCTGCGCGCCCACCGGTAACTGATCTTCGGGTCCTTGCTCCCCGCGAGGGTAGCAACCAGCGTAGCGCCGAGTGAGCTGTTGAGTTGCCGAACAATTTCGCGAATGCCCAATCGGGCGGTGCCGCTGTGGGCCGCACCCACGTCATTCGAGATACTCACGGTCACATTCCCTTCCTTGCACACCTTAGGCTGAGCGGAATTAGAAAGCCACAAAAAAGCTACCTGGGTCGAGTCAAAGCGGGCGCTCTTCCGTGAGGCGCGACCCCGCGAATCCAGTGAGTCCGGAGAGGAATACCTCGGGTTCCGCGCATCAGCCGGGCCATGGGCCCCATGGGGAAAGCTCTTGTCGGATAACCTAAGCATGCTTATTATAGGTATGGCCGAAGGGGATCGGTTCTGTGGGAATGGGAAATGCGAAAGACGCGCTCTGCGAGCAGGGCGCGTCTTTCCCGTATCTTGGGTCCTTCCATCGAACCCGGCTATGAGCACGGTGCAACGAGGGAAGAGCACTGGGGGCTTCCGGTCATCGCCGCGCCTGTGCCACCCAGTGTCAGATTGAGGTCTACGAGTTCGTTGCGACGCCGTAAGTGAAACGGATTGGCAGCCCTATTCTGACGGTTCTCAGAGGGCTGCCTGACGTCAGTTTTGGGTGTAATCCAAACTGCCTCATGCCCCGCTTACTAGGAACGTCCGGTATGGAATTGGACTGGACCCACGCCTCTGTCTCCAGCAGTGCGGCGAACACCCTGATGGTGCACGTCGCCGGGACTTTGCTCACATAGAAGTACGCTGTGGCTCATTCGAAGGGTGAGGACGCCATCAGCGCCCAGGACAGTGATTGGCATTGGAGCCGCTGCCAGTAGCTTTTCGATTCGGGCTTGACCCTCCTTAGGCCGCGGAGCTCTACGAAGAGAGGATAGAGGCCGCAAGCGGTTAGATCATTTGCCAGAGGTGGTCGTTGCCTTTGAGGATCCGCAGCCCGTAGGTGAGGAGGATGATGTCGCTGCTGATCATGAGGGTCCATCGCCAGGTACTTGTGATGTCTCCGGTCTGCAGGGCGATGTCCGTTAC
>NZ_SOBI01000018.1:0-5445 GCF_004364695.1 Arthrobacter sp. AG258
ATCATTCAACTCAACCTCAGTGGTCTTAAACCCCGGATACAACACCGCACCCGTCACCACCACAGCCACCACCACACCAAACGCAGCCCCGGCGGCGGCCTTCTTATGTCGCTTCTTCAGCCCAAGCTTCCCCAGCAGAGTTGTCACAGCGTTACTTTTCCCTCAGATTGTGTTGCCAGATACGGTCCTGTTCGCGGGACAGGCAGTAGGCTTTCTTTCCCCGGGCCAAGCCTACCGAAGCCCCGCAAGACCCCGCGATGGGGACCTCTATCCCGTGTACCGCTCATTCCGGGGCACTTGCCCGGCGCCGCGGCGGCTATGGCGTTGCCCCTGTCGGGAAGGTGCACAGCGGTACACCGCTTTGCGCGGGAGAGCCCAGGGTGGTGTGCAGCGACTGGATCCAGCGGGTGGCATTGGGCGAGCCGCGCATGATGTAGTACCACTGTCCGTCTCCGCTGTATGTGGTGCCGTGCGGCTTCCAGCACATGACATCGAACGTGTCCAGGTGCGACATCCAGGGCCGGTCGTAGCCGCCTTGGCCATCGCAGGTATTCCTCGACGGGTCATATGACGTGGCGCCGGGCAGGTCGGTGCAGCTGCGGTCCATGCCGGGACCAAGCCGCGTGGTCCAACGGGTTTTCGCGGCACCCGACTGCGCGGAGGCAGACGCGACCGGGCCACCGGTGCCGCGCGAATTGACCGTTTGTACGTCGATCGAATGCCGCTCGTTGAATCCGGCGGTGTTGATGGTGCGGTTGCCGGAGGCAGCCACCCGTTCCCAGCCCCCGCCGTCGATCCTGATCTGGGTGTAGGCGATGTCGTGGCTGCCCGCCGCCGGGGATGCCCAGCTCAAGGTGAGGTTCTTCTGGTTCTCCGCGCCGTCCTGCCCGGCGGCCGACGGCGTGCCAGGAGAACCGTACGGGTTGGCGGTGGCCGGCGTGCTGGCGTCGGAACTGGGGGCCACCGAAGAGTTGGCGATGACGGTGATGGCCGTGGAACTGCCGTTGGCGAATCCTCCGACGGTTTGCCCTGGCCTGATCGGACCGGACTGTCCCGTGCTGGCCCGGTAGGTGTAGCTGACTTCGGCGTACGTTGAGCCGTTGCGTTCGGCGGCGGTGAGTTCGCGGAAGTCGATGGTGACGGAGCGCCCGGCTCCGCCGGTGTTGGCTTCCGTGGCGCTCACGCCGGAGACTTGCGCGAGCTTGCCGGTGGCGCGGCGCGGGGCGGACGCCGCACTGACCGCGCCCTTCCCGGCCTTGTTCTCGGCCTGCACGGTGAAGGTGTAGGCCGCTTCGGAGTTGTTGGCGGTGAAGTTGGCTGTCCGGACGGTACCGGCCACCATCTGGGTTTGGGCTGCCCCGCCGCCGCCGCTCATGGTGACGTAGTAGTTCCTGATGGCGTCACCGTTGGTGTTTGGCTCGTTCCAGTCCACCTTGAGCTGGTTGGAGGTTCCCACGGAAGATGCCACGGACGACGTCGGAGCGGCGGGTGCGGCGGGGACACCGGCAGGATTGTCCTCGGCGGAGTACGGGCTCCAGTCTGAGGGGCCCAGTTCGTTGACTGCCTGGGCGCGCACCTTGTACCGGACGCCGTTGGTCAGCCCGGGCCAGGTGTAGTTCAGCCCGGTCACGCCGTTCTTGACCGCCGCCCCATTCGCGGGCGGCGGTGAGATCTCAAGGTTGTAGTTCTTGACGGCCGAACCCTCGGTTTTGGCTGCCGGCCACGTGATTTCCATGGTCTTGTCGCCGGCCTTGACGGCAGGCGCGTCCGGCGGCGACGGCTTTTCGTCCGGCCGGATCTCATTGGAGGCCGGCGACGGGTCGGATTCCCTGACCTCGTTCGTGGCGGTGACGGTGAAGACGTACTTGACGTCGTTGGTCAGGCCGGTCAGCGTGCAGGTGGTGGTGGCACACTCCTGGCTGAAGCCGCTGGTGGAGTGCACGGTGTATTTGGTGATGGCCGCGCCGTTATCCGACGGCGGTGTCCACTTGAGCACGGCCGTCCGGCTCCGGACATCCGTGGCCGTGGGCGCGGAGGGCGCGTCGGGCCGGTCACGGACGGTGATCCGGACCCGTCCGTCGGTCTGCCGGGATACGTCTCCGGTCTTGTCCATGATGGTGTAGCGCACCACCATCACGCCTTTGAACCCGCTGGCCGGTGTGACGGTGATCGAGTCCCCCGCCACGGCGGGCTGCCCTGCGGCCGATCCGGTCTCCACGGTGGCGGAGGTGATCCTGAGGGGCGTCTCCGGGAAGGGGTTGTAGTCGTTGGCGAGGACGTTGACGGTCTCGGACGTGCCGGCGTTCGCTTTGTCCACCACGTCCTCGTTGGCTGTGGGAAGCGGTCGGTTGGAGGCCACCACGGTGGCGGTGATGGTGGCGCGGACCGGATCTGAGCGGCCGTCGGTGACTTTGAGCGGGATGCTGCCTTTCCAGCCGGCGGCCCGGGCTGAATCGGGGGTGACCTTAAGGGTTGCCTTGTCCACTGTTGCGTTGAAGCCCTCGGGGAGCGCGCCGTCGAGAGCGAAGGCGAGCTTGTCCTGGTCGCCGGCGTCAACGTCCTTGGCCAGGTTGCTCAGGTCCAGGGTGGCCGACTCGCCGGCGGGAACGTCGAGGGTGGCTCCGCTGAAGGTGGGCGGATGGTTGGCGTTGGGGTCCGGGATGACTTTGGTGATGATGCTCAGCGTTGACTTGAGGCCGGCGGGGTCGTCCGGCCCTGTGCCGTCCGTCACCTCGAAGGTGATGGAGCCTGGACCCACGTAGTCCTTGAGGGCGGCATAGCGCAGGGCATTGCCGTTTCCGGCCACCACGTTGTCCGGTTCCCCGCCCAGGATGCGGACCTTGTCCACCTGGGTGATCCGGGGCGTGCGGCCTTCCCGCACCCGGACGTAGTCCGCCAGGTTGAGGGTAATGTCCTTCCCGGACATGACTTCCACGGTCTCGGTCTTGGCCAGCGTGGGGTGTTGCTCCCCCTGCCCGGGCACCCAGATGACCGCCGTCGCGCTTTGGCCGTCAACATCGGTGACAGTGTAGGGAACCAGCTGGTCGGCCGGCCCAAGCGTGACGCGCACGGTGCCGTCGCCGGTGACGCGGGCGTTGGGGTTCCCGTCCGGCAGGCCGATCTTCAGTTCGGAGGCCACGCCGTCGGGGTCTGAGTCGTTCTTGAGGACTGGCACGTCCACGGCGGACTTGCCCAGCGTCTCTGCCGGGGTGACCACATCGTCTTTGGCAACCGGGGCCTTCAGTGCGGCATCAGGGCTGGCCTTCACCCGGATCACTGCACCCGACTGGGCTTTCTTGTCGTCCTGGATCTTGTAGCTGACGCTGTCATTGCCGGCAGCGTTCGGGGCCGTGAGCAGCACCTTGCCGCCTTCGGCTGCCTCCACGGCGAGGTCCGGGCGGGCCTCGAAGCCGTTGGACACCAGGGTGATCGGGTCACCGTCCGGATCTGAATCGTTGGCGAGGGCTTCAACGGCGATCTTGCGTCCGGGCCGGACTTCAATGGCGTCGTCGACTGCGATGGGCTTCTGGTTGGTGGCTTCCGCGGGTGCGATGCCGACGATCACAGTTCCGGTGTTCTCGGCCCCGATCCGGTCGCGGACCCGGTAGGTGAAGGTGTCAGTGCCGGCTGCATTGCCCGCTGCGGTGAATTCGAGGTAGCCGTCCTTGACCACGGCCGTGCCCATGGCGGGAGCCTTGTCCACCCCGGTCAGCCGGACTGAGTCGCCGTCGCTGTCCACGCCATCGAGGGGTACCGGGATGCGGACGGTCATGCCCGCCACCACCCGGGCGGTGAGGTTTCTTGGTTCTGGCCGGGTATTGAGTTGGTCGTCGCGGGCCCGGATCCGGATCGTGACCTGCTGGGAGTCGGACTGGCCTGATTCGTTGGTGACCTTGTAGATCGCGTAGACGGTTTTGGGTACGTCGCCGGAGATGAACCGCACAGTTCCGCCTGCCGTGAAGATGCGCCCGTCCGCCGGGTCCGGCTGCTGGGCCAGCTGCGGGTCAAGGGTGAGGGCGCCGCCGTTGGGATCGGTGTCGTTTGCCAGCACGGGGATGGTGACGACGTCGCCGGCACGGACGGTGGCCTCGTCCGGCTTGGCCTGGGGGGCCTGGAGTTTCGCCGGTGCGGGGACCACCAGCACGGCGATCTCGCCGGTGGCCGAGGCTTTGCCGTTGGAGATGGTGTATTTGACGGTGAGCTGGCCCTGGGCGCGGATGTCGGTGATCCGGACAACGGAATGGTCCAGCACGGAGACGCTGATGGGCAGGCCGTCCGCGGCCGTCACGGACTGGACCACCAGCACGCCGCCGGAGGGGTCGGAGTCATTGCCGAGCACGTCCACCAGCACGTTGCCGCCACTGGGCAGCAGTGCGGTGTCGCGCACGGCGACGGGGGCGCCGTCGCCGTTCCCGGGCACGACGTCGACACGCACCAGTTGCTGGGCGCTGGCCGGTCCGTTGGTGGCCAGGTAGGTGACGTAGTGCGCGCCCTCGGCGGTGGAATTGAACGTGAAGGTTTGCTGGTCGGCGCCCATGGTGGCGGTGGAATTACCGTCCGGGCTGGCCTGGGCCAGGCGCAGCGCCCCGCCTTGCGGGTCTGAGTCGTTCTTCAGCGGCGCGATCACCGTGTCCACCCCGGCGACGGCGACCACGTGGTCCGCGTTGGCGATCGGCGGCAGCGCCCCGGGCGCGCGGACGTCGACGCTGACCTTTCCCTCGGTGGTGGCCCGGCCATCCGAGACGGTGACGGTGACGGTTTTGCGTCCCGGTTCAGCACCGGAATCCTGAAAGCTGAGCAGGCCGTCAGGCCGGACCCGGACTTGGTCGCGGGGGTCGCTGCTGCTGGCACCGACCACGAAGAGGTCGTCGCCGTCGGGGTCGATCCAATCGGTGAGGATGTTTTGGCTGACGACCTTGCCTGCCTGCACCACCAGGGTGGTGTTGCGGTTGGGCTTTTGCCGCGGTGCCGAGTTCTCCCCCGGCGGGACGACGTTCAACGTGACATCGGCGGAACCGGAAAGGCCGCGGCCGTCGTCCACCGTGTATTTGAACGCCTCAGAGCCCGTTTTCTCGGCGCCGACGCTGACCTGGAACCCGGTGGCGCCGTAGATCGGCGCGAGCAGGCCTGACTTCAGGGGGTCGGGCGTGCGAACGGTGAGGACGTCGCCGTCGGGGTCCGAGTCGTTGTCCAGCACGGGAAGGACGGTGGTCTTGCCGGCGCGCACGCCGAAGGTGTCCGGTTTGGCCACGGGGGCGTTGTTGGGTTTGGTGCGGTCCGGCAGGACGGTCTGCTGCACCTCATCGGCCGAGTCCTTGTCGGCGTCGTCCGAGGTCTGTTGCGGCGGGATGACGTCGTCCCAGTTGTTGACCAGCTGCATGTTCTGGTTCACCAGCCACACATTGCCCGAATTCACATCATTCAGGACCACCAGGTCCCGGTTCA
>NZ_SOBI01000019.1:0-1825 GCF_004364695.1 Arthrobacter sp. AG258
TGTGTCTGTTGTTTGAGAACTCAATAGTGTGCCAAGTTTGTTGATACCAATTGTTTTATGGATTGGTTGTTTTGGCTGGATCCGCCACCCCGTGGTGTGGTCTGGTTTTTACAGCTGGTTTCAAATTTTGTGCAGCCGGGTGTGGTGTTATTTCCACCTGCTTGGTTGTGTCTGTTTTTCTTCAACGGAGAGTTTGATCCTGGCTCAGGATGAACGCTGGCGGCGTGCTTAACACATGCAAGTCGAACGATGAACTGGTGCTTGCACTGGGGATTAGTGGCGAACGGGTGAGTAACACGTGAGTAACCTGCCCTTGACTCTGGGATAAGCCTGGGAAACTGGGTCTAATACCGGATATGACCTTCCATCGCATGGTGGTTGGTGGAAAGCTTTTGTGGTTTTGGATGGACTCGCGGCCTATCAGCTTGTTGGTGGGGTAATGGCCTACCAAGGCGACGACGGGTAGCCGGCCTGAGAGGGTGACCGGCCACACTGGGACTGAGACACGGCCCAGACTCCTACGGGAGGCAGCAGTGGGGAATATTGCACAATGGGCGGAAGCCTGATGCAGCGACGCCGCGTGAGGGATGACGGCCTTCGGGTTGTAAACCTCTTTCAGTAGGGAAGAAGCGAAAGTGACGGTACCTGCAGAAGAAGCGCCGGCTAACTACGTGCCAGCAGCCGCGGTAATACGTAGGGCGCAAGCGTTATCCGGAATTATTGGGCGTAAAGAGCTCGTAGGCGGTTTGTCGCGTCTGCCGTGAAAGTCCGGGGCTCAACTCCGGATCTGCGGTGGGTACGGGCAGACTAGAGTGATGTAGGGGAGACTGGAATTCCTGGTGTAGCGGTGAAATGCGCAGATATCAGGAGGAACACCGATGGCGAAGGCAGGTCTCTGGGCATTAACTGACGCTGAGGAGCGAAAGCATGGGGAGCGAACAGGATTAGATACCCTGGTAGTCCATGCCGTAAACGTTGGGCACTAGGTGTGGGGGACATTCCACGTTTTCCGCGCCGTAGCTAACGCATTAAGTGCCCCGCCTGGGGAGTACGGCCGCAAGGCTAAAACTCAAAGGAATTGACGGGGGCCCGCACAAGCGGCGGAGCATGCGGATTAATTCGATGCAACGCGAAGAACCTTACCAAGGCTTGACATGAACCGGTAATACCTGGAAACAGGTGCCCCGCTTGCGGTCGGTTTACAGGTGGTGCATGGTTGTCGTCAGCTCGTGTCGTGAGATGTTGGGTTAAGTCCCGCAACGAGCGCAACCCTCGTTCTATGTTGCCAGCACGTGATGGTGGGGACTCATAGGAGACTGCCGGGGTCAACTCGGAGGAAGGTGGGGACGACGTCAAATCATCATGCCCCTTATGTCTTGGGCTTCACGCATGCTACAATGGCCGGTACAAAGGGTTGCGATACTGTGAGGTGGAGCTAATCCCAAAAAGCCGGTCTCAGTTCGGATTGGGGTCTGCAACTCGACCCCATGAAGTCGGAGTCGCTAGTAATCGCAGATCAGCAACGCTGCGGTGAATACGTTCCCGGGCCTTGTACACACCGCCCGTCAAGTCACGAAAGTTGGTAACACCCGAAGCCGGTGGCCTAACCCCTTGTGGGAGGGAGCTGTCGAAGGTGGGACTGGCGATTGGGACTAAGTCGTAACAAGGTAGCCGTACCGGAAGGTGCGGCTGGATCACCTCCTTTCTAAGGAGCACCTACAACGGTTGCTGTCCCGTGTATGCGGGGTGGTGGTGTTGTCAGGAGTAAAGGCCCGTTTCGCGGACGAGTGTTTCGTGGCGGGTGCTCAAGGGTGGAATATCAACA
>NZ_SOBI01000019.1:1923-3061 GCF_004364695.1 Arthrobacter sp. AG258
AAGCGCGCGAGTGACTTGGTGACCCGTACCTGAACACATAGGGTGCGTGGGGGGAACGCGGGGAAGTGAAACATCTCAGTACCCGCAGGAAGAGAAAACAATAGTGATTCCGTTAGTAGTGGCGAGCGAACGCGGATCAGGCTAAACCGTTCCATGTGTGATAGCCGGCGGGCGTTGCATGGTCGGGGTTGTGGGACTTTCCATACCAGTTCTGCCGGGCTGGTGGGGTGTGATGTGCGCGCATAGGTGAACGGTTTTGAAAGGCCGGCCAGAGAGGGTGTTAGTCCCGTAACCGTAATGTGTTTGTGCCGCCTGTGAGAGTATCCCAAGTAGTACGGGGCCCGAGAAATCCCGTGCGAATCTGTCAGGACCACCTGATAAGCCTAAATACTCCCTAATGACCGATAGCGGACCAGTACCGTGAGGGAAAGGTGAAAAGTACCCCGGGAGGGGAGTGAAACAGTACCTGAAACCGTGTGCTTACAATCCGTCGGAGCCAGTCTGATTCTGGTGACGGCGTGCCTTTTGAAGAATGAGCCTGCGAGTTAGTGTTACGTCGCGAGGTTAACCCGTGTGGGGCAGCCGTAGCGAAAGCGAGTCTGAATAGGGCGTTGCAGTGGCGTGATCTAGACCCGAAGCGAAGTGATCTACCCATGGCCAGGTTGAAGCGACGGTAAGACGTCGTGGAGGACCGAACCCACTTCAGTTGAAAATGGAGGGGATGAGCTGTGGGTAGGGGTGAAAGGCCAATCAAACTTCGTGATAGCTGGTTCTCCCCGAAATGCATTTAGGTGCAGCGTTGCGTGTTTCTTGCTGGAGGTAGAGCTACTGGATGGCTAATGGGCCCTACAAGGTTACTGACGTCAGCCAAACTCCGAATGCCGGTAAGTGAGAGCGCAGCAGTGAGACTGTGGGGGATAAGCTTCATAGTCGAGAGGGAAACAGCCCAGACCACCAACTAAGGCCCCTAAGCGTGTGCTAAGTGGGAAAGGATGTGGAGTTGCCCAGACAACCAGGAGGTTGGCTTAGAAGCAGCCACCCTTAAAAGAGTGCGTAATAGCTCACTGGTCAAGTGATTCCGCGCCGACAATGTAGCGGGGCTCAAGTACACCGCCGAAGTTGTGGCATTCAAACATTT
>NZ_SOBI01000019.1:3156-5140 GCF_004364695.1 Arthrobacter sp. AG258
TGACTAAGCCTTCGTGGTTCAGGTGTTTGGATGGGTAGGGGAGCGTCGTGTGGGCGGTGAAGTCGCGGTGTAAACCAGCGGTGGAGCCTACACGAGTGAGAATGCAGGCATGAGTAGCGAAAGACGGGTGAGAAACCCGTCCGCCGAATGATCAAGGGTTCCAGGGTCAAGCTAATCTGCCCTGGGTAAGTCGGGACCTAAGGCGAGGCCGACAGGCGTAGTCGATGGACAACGGGTTGATATTCCCGTACCGGCGAAAAACCGTCCATGTTGAACAGGGGATACTAACCGCCCGAGACCTGCCCGCTCACCCTTGTGGTGTTGTGGGTTTTGGTGGAGCGCGGGACCTGATCCTGGGAGGCAAGCGTATTAACAGGTGTGACGCAGGAAGGTAGCCGAGCCGGGCGATGGTTGTCCCGGTCTAAGGATGTAGGGCGAGTGGTAGGCAAATCCGCCACTCATGGTGCCTGAGATCTGATGGGACCCCCGTTTGGGGGGATTTGGTGATCCTATGCTGCCGAGAAAAGCATCGACGCGAGGTTTTAGCCGCCCGTACCCCAAACCGACACAGGTGATCAGGTAGAGAATACTAAGGCGATCGAGAGAATTATGGTTAAGGAACTCGGCAAAATGCCCCCGTAACTTCGGGAGAAGGGGGGCCCCAACCTTGATACACCTTCGCGGTGTGGAGGGGATCGGGGCCGCAGAGACCAGGGGGAAGCGACTGTTTACTAAAAACACAGGTCCGTGCGAAGTCGCAAGACGATGTATACGGACTGACTCCTGCCCGGTGCTGGAAGGTTAAGAGGACCGGTTAGCCTCACGGCGAAGCTGAGAATTTAAGCCCCAGTAAACGGCGGTGGTAACTATAACCATCCTAAGGTAGCGAAATTCCTTGTCGGGTAAGTTCCGACCTGCACGAATGGAGTAACGACTTCCCCGCTGTCTCAACCATAAACTCGGCGAAATTGCAGTACGAGTAAAGATGCTCGTTACGCGCAGCAGGACGGAAAGACCCCGAGACCTTTACTATAGTTTGGTATTGGTGTTCGGAGTGGCTTGTGTAGGATAGGTGGGAGACGTTGAAGCCCGGACGCCAGTTCGGGTGGAGTCATCGTTGAAATACCACTCTGGTCACTTTGGACATCTAACTTCGGCCCGTAATCCGGGTCAGGGACAGTGCCTGATGGGTAGTTTAACTGGGGCGGTTGCCTCCTAAAAAGTAACGGAGGCGCCCAAAGGTTCCCTCAGCCTGGTTGGCAATCAGGTGTCGAGTGTAAGTGCACAAGGGAGCTTGACTGTGAGAGAGACATCTCGAGCAGGGACGAAAGTCGGGACTAGTGATCCGGCGGTACATTGTGGAATGGCCGTCGCTCAACGGATAAAAGGTACCTCGGGGATAACAGGCTGATCTTGCCCAAGAGTCCATATCGACGGCATGGTTTGGCACCTCGATGTCGGCTCGTCGCATCCTGGGGCTGGAGTAGGTCCCAAGGGTTGGGCTGTTCGCCCATTAAAGCGGTACGCGAGCTGGGTTTAGAACGTCGTGAGACAGTTCGGTCCCTATCCGCTGCGCGCGCAGGAAATTTGAGAAGGGCTGTCCTTAGTACGAGAGGACCGGGACGGACGAACCTCTGGTGTGTCAGTTGTACTGCCAAGTGCACCGCTGATTAGCTACGTTCGGATGGGATAACCGCTGAAAGCATCTAAGCGGGAAGCTCGCTTCAAGATGAGATTTCCATACACTTTATGTGTGAGAGGCCCCCAGCCAGACCACTGGGTTGATAGGCCGGATGTGGAAGCGAGGACTAACGACTCGTGAAGCTGACCGGTACTAATAGGCCAACAACTTACACCACACAGATACATACAAATTCTGCTTGCGTCCACTATGTGGTTCCCAACCAACAACCCCCAACACCCGGGGTTTGATACGGCACGGAACCAACAACTGAATAACAACACCACACATGTTGTAACCACA
>NZ_SOBI01000020.1:0-4471 GCF_004364695.1 Arthrobacter sp. AG258
CCGGTCCCATTCCGAACCCGGAAGCTAAGACCCACAGCGCCGATGGTACTGCACCCGGGAGGGTGTGGGAGAGTAGGACACCGCCGGACACACACCACTGGTCGAGGCCCCAACCAAACGGTTGGGGCCTCCCACATTTAAAAACACCACCTAGACTTACCGTCTATGACTCCCCGAAGCACGGGCCCCAAGGGCAAGCGGGCCACCATCCTCGATGTTGCCGCTGCCTCCGGCGTCTCCCGGCAAACCGTAACCCGTGCCATGAACGACATGGCCGGGATCAGCCCCGAGACCCGTGAACGCGTCCAAAGGATCGCTTCGGAGCTGGGCTACAGCCCCAGCCGCTTCGCCAAGGGGTTGGTCCAGGGGGCGAAGGTATCCATTGGCCTCGCCATCCCGGACCTGACCAACCCATATTTCCCCGCCTTTGCGTCCAGCGTGGTGGAGGCAGCCACCGGGCGCGGCTGGAACGTCGTGGTTGATGACTACGGGCACGGAACCGGCAGCGCGGCCGACGCCGCTGCCAGGCTCGCACCCCAGGTGGACGCGCTTATTGGCTACCTCGCGCCACACGCGGACGAGGCGCAGGCGCTGATGGGCCGCCGGCCCGTCGTCGCCCTGGACTCACCGGACGCGGGAACCGCCGGCCGCATCTCGTTCGACTACCACCACGCCGCGAGGCTGGCACTTGCGCACCTTGCCGGCAGGGGTTGCACGAACGTCGCCTTCCTGGACTCGAACCAGGGAGCGCCTGCCGGCAGTCGGAGCGCGGCAGCAGCAGCCGTCGCCGAGGAAGCGGGAATGCAGCTCACCCGCTTCCAGGCCGAGCCCTCCGCGGCCGCCGCCAAGGCGGCCGTGGCCCTCCTGGCGGGCCGAGCAGAACCCGTTGACGGGATCCTTGCCTTCAACGACCTCATGGCCGCCGGTGCGCTTAAAGCCTTGCAGGCCTCCGGCAACGCCGTGCCGGGCGACTGCGCAGTCATCGGAATGGACGGGATACCGCTCGGAGAACTGCTCACCCCTGAGCTGACCACCCTCGCACTGGACCTGCGAGCCGTCGGACGTGCCGCCGTCGGCCTCCTCGAAGGACTCCTCTCGGGCTCGCTCGCGGAAGGCGGGACCGAGGCCCATCTGATCCTTCGGCACGAGCTGGTCCTCCGCCAGTCCGCCTAGGCCCCTACTCAAAGGCGCGCGCAGCGGATAGGCTTTAACCGCATCCGCGTGAACGTTCACGCAACCCCGTCAACCACACCTGCAGCAAGGAAGACCATGGCACTCCACACCCCCGCCGCCACTGATGGCGGCCAGGACCCCCGCGGCGCCACACACTCCACCCCCAACCTGGAGCTTGGCCAGGAAGAGGTCCGGGAGTTGGCCTCGCTGGCACCGGGACGCGGAAGCCTGCCCGCGCGCTCCTACCTGGCAACTGACGCGCCCAGGCTGTCCCTCAACGGTGACTGGCAGTTCAGGCTGAGCCCTGGAATCCGGACTGCGCCCCACGACGGGTGGCAGCACGGCACGCACCTGGCCGGTTTCGTCCCGCTGCCTGTCCCTTCCAGCTGGAGCATGCACGGCCACGGATCCCCGGCCTACACCAATGTCCAGTTCCCCTTCGCCGTGGAACCGCCGTTCGTCCAGGAAGCCAACCCCATCGGTGACCACCTGGTGACCTTCCAGGCGGGCCCGGAGTTCTTCCCGCACGCGCTGTTGCGGTTCGACGGCATCGACAACGCCGGGACGGTATGGCTGAACGGTGTTGAACTCGGAACCACCCGCGGCAGCAGGCTGGCCCACGAATTCGACGTGTCCGGCATCCTGGTGGAAGGCGCCAACACCCTGGCGGTGCGGGTGGCCCAGTTCTCCGCCGCGAGCTACGTGGAGGACCAGGACATGTGGTGGCTTCCGGGGATCTTCCGGGACGTGACCCTCCAGGCGCGGCCCGCTGACGGCCTCGACGATCTGTTCGTCCACGCGGACTACGACCACGCGACGGGTAACGGCACGCTGAGGGTCGAGGTGACCCGGGCCGGCAAGGCGATTGACGCCGTCGTCCGCATCCCTGAACTCGGTCTGGAACTCCCCGCCGGGGCCCAACATACTGTCCCGGGCGTGGAGCCGTGGTCGGCGGAGCAGCCGCGCCTGTATGACGCCACCGTCAGCACCCCCGGTGAGACAGCATCCGTGCAGGTGGGATTCCGAAGCATCACCATCGAAGACGCCCAGTTCAAAGTCAACGGCCGGCGCATCCTGCTTCGCGGCGTAAACCGCCATGAACACCATCCCGGGCTGGGCCGCGTGGTGCCGCGGGATGTGGTGGAGGCGGAACTGCGGTTGATGAAGCAACACAACATCAACGCGATCCGCACCTCGCATTACCCGCCGCATCCGGAATTCCTCGCCCTGGCAGGCCAGCTCGGGTTCTATGTGGTCCTCGAATGCGACCTCGAGACGCATGGATTCGTGGGGGCCGGATGGGCGCAGAACCCCAGCGACGATCCGCAGTGGGAGGAAGCCCTGGTGGACCGGATGGAGCGGACCGTGGAACGCGACAAGAACCATCCGTCAGTCATCATGTGGTCGCTCGGCAACGAGGCTGGCACGGGCCGGAACCTTGCCGCCATGTCGCGCTGGGCCAAGGACCGCGACCCGTCGCGCCCCATCCACTACGAAGGCGACTGGTCTTCGCCCGACGTTGACGTCTACTCCCGGATGTACGCCAGCCAGGCCGAGACGGCGCTGATCGGCCAAGGAATCGAACCGCCCCTCGAGAACGCCGAACTGGACGCCAGGCGCCGCGCCATGCCGTTCGTCCTCTGCGAATACGTCCACGCCATGGGCAACGGGCCCGGTGGCATGAGCGAATACCAGGAACTGTTCGACAAATACCCACGGCTGATGGGCGGCTTCGTGTGGGAGTGGCTGGAGCACGGCATCACCGTGAGGGACGCGGATGGCAGCGAACACTTCGCCTACGGCGGGGATTTTGGCGAAGAGATCCACGATGGAAACTTCGTCACTGACGGCTTGGTTGACGCCAACCGCAAGCCCCGCCCCGGGCTGCTGGACTTCAAGAAGGTCATCGAGCCGCTGCGCATAGAGGTCGGGCAGGATTGGGCCCGCTTCACCGTGCGGAACGGCCAGGACTTTGCGGACACGTCCGCCTTCAGCTTCCGGTACACAGTTGTGGCCGACGGCGACACCCAGGTGGAGGGGTCCGTGGCCGTTGCGCCGATAGCGCCCCAGTCCGAGGCCGTCGTCGAGCTGCCGACGGAGATTGCCCGGTATGCTGCCGCGCCGGCATCCAGCCAGTCTGCCGTGCTGACGGTGAGCGCGGTGCTTGCTTCCGATACGGCCTGGGCAGGGGCCGGCCACGAGGTCGCCTGGGGCCAGGCGGCCCGTTTTGGGACCCAGGATCCCCGGCTGATCGCCGCGGACGGAGTCGAGGTCATGGACGACGAGCTGAAACTTGGCAACGCCCGGTTCAGCCGGGCCACCGGCATGCCCACGTCCATCGGCGGCCTTCCCGTCGACAAACTGGGGCTGGTCCTGTGGTGGGCACCCACTGACAACGACCTGGGCCGGGAATGGGGGAGCACCGACGAGCGGCCGCTTGCCACCCAGTGGAAGGACGCAGGTCTGGACCGCCTCCACACACGCCTGTTGGGCATTACGGCAGAACCCGCGGCAGGGGGCGGGGAACAACTCCGTGTCAGCACCCGCGTTGGCATTGCGGACAAGCAGTACGGAGTGCTGGTTGATTACCTGTGGACCAGCAACTCCGGAGCACTGGCACTGCGCACCCGCGTTAAGCCGGCAGGGGACTGGGTCAACGCCGGCTTCGACATCGAATGGGCGCGAATCGGGCTGGAACTGGTCCTGGCGGCCGAGACAACCACGGTGAACTGGTTCGGGCAGGGACCGCACCAGAGTTACCCCGACACCGGCCAGGGAGCGCGGGTGGGGTGGTTCGAGTTGCCGCTCGCCGGCTGGGATGTTGATTATGTCCGGCCGCAGGAGTCCGGGGCACGCGGCTCCGTACGGCAGGCGGTTCTTGAAACCGGCGGCAAGCAGCTGCAACTCTCCGGAGAGCCCTTTGCGCTGACCGTCAGGCCCTACGGCATGGACGTCCTCGCAGCAGCGACGCATCGTCCCAACCTCATTCCGGACGGACGCAGCTACGTTTACGTTGATCACGCCCGGCGGGGCGTTGGCACCGCGGCCTGTGGTCCCGGCGTCCTGGAGCCCTACCGGCTGAAGCCCCGCGAAGCTGAGTTTGAGGTCCTCCTCCAAGTCCACGGCTGAGGCCACTCCGGGAATGTGAGCCACCCGACATCGGCTCCAAACCCTCGAAGGCACTGAGAGGGCACGGTCAGCATTGCCGGAAACCGCGGAAATTCGCGGTTTCCGGCAGTGTGCGGAGCCCCCTGTTCCTGGATTTGCGGTGGGGTTGGTGGGCGTGTATTGTTTTCTG
>NZ_SOBI01000021.1:0-1513 GCF_004364695.1 Arthrobacter sp. AG258
GGTAAAGACTCACGTCAATCATTTGCTCGCTAAGACCGGGATGCGGGACCGGGCGCAGCTGGTTGGCTACGCCTTCCGCCACCGTCTGGTCACCGGCTGAACACGTCTGTTCTCCACCCGGGGACCGGGTTCTCCACCCCAGGGTGGAGAACCCGGTCAACACGGAATCCACCGACGGGCTGAATCGCCGGTTAATTCTCCTGCGTAGCTTTGAAGAAAGCACATACACCGGGCCTCTCAGGCCCAGGACGCACCGGAGAAACACCACATGACCACTGCACAATGGCTGCTCAACCTCGGCCTTTTGATCTTCATCCTTGCCACCAATCTGGGCACCCGGCCGGTCACCCGCCGGCGGCTGGCCCTGCCGATCATCCTGGCCGTCGTCGCCGGCGCCTGGCTGCTCTCAGACGTTCCAACCCGCGGCAACGATGTCGCCCTGGACTTCATCGGAGCCGGCACCGGGGTAGCCCTGGGCATCCTGGCAGCGCTGCTCATGCCGGTGAAACGCCGTCCCGACGGAACAGTGGAAAGCAAGGCCGGGGCACTGTATGCCCTCCTGTGGCTGGTAGTTATTGGCGGCAGGGTCGCGTTCGCAGAATCGGCCAACGGCTGGGCCGCGGCCAGCATCCGGGACTTCTCGATCAGCAACGCCATCACCGGCGCCGACGCATGGACCGCCGCGTTCATCATCATGGCCCTGACCATGGTCACCGCCCGGGTCATCACAACACTCATCCGCTGCCGGAGCCTGCCGCTCTTCACCCGCGCGGGTGCCCAACCTGCAGGCCAGTACTGACGTGAAAGGAACACCCGCGATGACCCACACCCAACCAATGCCCCACACCCACCTGATCACCCGCCCACGGCCCCCGTACACAGCGTTCGCCCTGACCGGCCTGGCCGCGGCACTGACACTGCTTGCAGCACTACTCATCGGCTGGGTCGCCCCGGGACTGGAGGCAACCCAACAACGCTTCGTTGCCGTGCTGGTCATGGCGGCCGTCGCCGCGATCACCGTCGCAGTGACCCGCCGGGATCTTCTGACCTCCGGCCGCCTGCACCCGGTCCTGCTCGTCATCCCCTTACTGCTGGCCCTCGCCCCGTTCGCTCCCGGCCTCAAGGACATGGGCCTGGAGGCGGGCAGCACCCTCGTCATCGGGTACCTGGCCACCGGGATCTACGAGGAACTATGGTTCCGCGGCCTGGTCCTGGACACCCTGGCATCGTCGAGTCCGACCAAGGCTGCCCTGCTCTCATCAGGACTGTTCGGCCTGATCCATCTCACCAACATCGCCTTCGGCGCCAACCCTGCCATCACCGCCGCACAGGTCATAGGCGCAGCATGTTTCGGCGTGGGCATGGCCGCTCTCCGTTTACGCGGCGTCACCCTATGGCCCCTCATCATCATCCACGCCGTAACGGACATCGCCCTGCAGACCGGAGACATCACAAGTACCTGGCGATGGACCCTCATGATCAGCAGCGACATCATCCTCCTCACCTACGGGCT
>NZ_SOBI01000022.1:0-1490 GCF_004364695.1 Arthrobacter sp. AG258
AACGGGAAGATCATGCAGGAACTCGAAGCGTTCTTCCGCGGCGCGGGCTGGAACGTCATCAAGGTCGTCTGGGGCCGGGAATGGGATGACCTGCTCACCCGCGACACCGACGGCTCACTCGTGAAAATCATGAACGAAACCGTCGACGGCGACTACCAGACCTACAAAGCCGAATCCGGCGGCTTCGTCCGCGAACACTTCTTCGGCAAAACCCCGCAAACCAAAGACCTCGTCGCGGACCTCACCGACGACCAGATCTGGAACCTCAAACGCGGCGGACACGACTACCGCAAGGTCTACGCCGCCTACAAAGCCGCCACCGAATTCAAGGGCAAACCCACCGTCATCCTCGCCCACACCGTCAAAGGCTACGGACTCGGACCACACTTCGAGGGCCGCAACGCGACCCACCAGATGAAGAAACTGACGGTCGAGGACCTCAAGGACTTCAGGGATTACCTGCGCATTCCCATTTCGGATGAACAACTGGATGCCGACCCCTACCGCCCTCCCTACTTCCACCCTGGCCCCGATGCCCCGGAGATTGCCTACCTGATGGAGCGGCGCAGGGCGCTGGGAGGGTCCGTTCCGGAGCGCCGTTCCCGTCATGAGGCGGTTGAACTGCCTGAGCCGAAGTCCTACGAGGTTGCCATGCGTGGTTCGGGCAAGCAGCAGGCTGCCACCACCATGGCATTCGTGCGCCTGCTGAAGGATTTGCTCCGCGACAAGAAGTTCGGGGACCGGATTGTGCCCATCGTGCCGGATGAATCCCGGACGTTTGGGATGGACGCGTTCTTCCCGACCGCGAAGATCTACAACCCAGGCGGCCAGAACTACCTCTCCGTGGACCGCGACCTCGTCTTGGCCTACAAAGAGTCCCCCGCCGGCCAGCTGATCCACCCCGGCATCAACGAAGCCGGCGCCGTGGCAGCCTTCACCGCCGCCGGAACCGCCTACGCCACCCACGGCGTGCCGCTGGTCCCGGTCTACGTGTTCTACTCCATGTTCGGCTTCCAGCGCACCGGCGACGCCTTCTGGGCCGCCGCGGACCAAATGACCCGCGGCTTCATCATCGGCGCCACCGCAGGACGGACCACCCTCACCGGCGAAGGCCTCCAACACGCCGACGGCCACTCCCCCCTGCTGGCCTCCACCAACCCCGCCGTCCTCACCTACGACCCCGCCTACGGCTACGAAATCGGACACATCATCCGCTCCGGCCTCGAACGCATGTACGGGCCGGACTCCACGGACAAAAACCTCATGTACTACCTCACCGTGTACAACGAACCCATCGTCCAACCCGCCGAACCCGAAAACCTCGACATCGAAGGCCTCATCAAGGGCATCTACCTGCTCAACCCAGCGAAGGCCGCAGGACTGAACGAAAACAGCCCCCGCACCCAGATCCTCGCCTCCGGCGTCTCCGTGCCCTGGGCCATCGAAGCCCAACGCATCCTCGCCGACGACTGGAACGTCTCCGCCGACGT
>NZ_SOBI01000023.1:0-1459 GCF_004364695.1 Arthrobacter sp. AG258
GGCTGCTTGCCGTTGAGCCAGGACATGAACGCGATGCCCGTCTTGTAGTAGAACGTAGGGGCGCTGAAGATGTGCTTGCCCAGTTCGCGGGTGGAGTCGAGGATTTCGCGGGCTTTGGCGGCGTTGCCTGCGTCGTAGTTCTGCAGGGCCACCGAAGCGGCGGGGTAGATTGCCGCGAAGATGCCCAGCAGGGCGTCGGAGTGGTGGCTGCCATCGCCGTCGATCAGTTCCGGGTAGTTGAAGTCGTCGCCGGTGTAGAGCCGGACGCCGTCGGGCAGGGCCGCCCGCAGGGCCACCTCGTGGCTCGCGTCGAGCAGCGAGACCTTGACGCCGTCAACCTTGGCCGCGTTGTCCTTAATGAGGCCGAGGAACGTTTCGGTGGCCGTGGCAACGTCGTCCGATCCCCAGTAGCCGGCGAGGGCGGGATCGAACATAGTGCCCAGCCAGTGCAGGATGACCGGCTGGTCCACTTCCTGCAGCAGGGTGGAGTACACCTCCAGGTAGTCTTCGGGGCCGCGGGCCACCTTCGCCAGGGCGCGGGATGCCATGAGGATGACCTTGGGTCCGGCCTCGGTGACGACGGCGATCTGCTCGCGGTAGGCCTCCAGGACGGCCTTGATGCCGGCCTCGCCGGAGGGCAGGGCGTCGATGTCCAGCTGGTCGGTGCCTGCGCCGCAGGAGACCAGGTCGCGAACGGACTTGCCCGCGGTTGCGGCGTTGCCGGCCGAAACCACCGAGGCGGCTTCCACGCCTGTGCGCTTGATGAGCTGCTGGGTGGCGGCCCAGTCCAGGCCCATGCCGCGCTGGGCGGTGTCCATGGCGTCGGCCACGCCGAGGCCATAGGACCAGAGCTCGTGGCGGTAGGCCATGGTGGCGTCCCAGTCCAGCCGTGCCGGGGCACCCGGGGTATTGTCGGCGAGCACTTCAGGGATGACGTGGGCGGCCGCGTACGCCCGGCGTGCGGTCAGGGGTGCCGTGGGGCGGCCCCAGGGGGCGCCGCCCTGCAGCCGGTATTCCCTGGTGCCGCCGTCTTCGGAGGGAAGGATGAGGGAAGTCATTAGAGGGTGATCTCCGGGATGTCGATGGTGCGGCGTTCGTCGTTGGACTGCAGGCCCAGCTCGGCGAGCTGGACGCCGCGGGCGGCGGAGAGCAGGCCGAAGCGGTGTTCGCGGCCGGCGACGACGTCGCGGAGGAATTCCTCCCACTGCAGCTTGAAGCCGTTGTCCAAGTCGGCGTTGGCGGGTACTTCCTGCCACTGGTCGCGGAATGATTCGGTGACCGGAAGGTCGGGGTTCCAGACGGGCTTGGGAGTGTGGGCGCGCTGCTGGGCGACGCACTTGTTCAGGCCGGCGACGGCCGAGCCGTGGGTGCCGTCCACCTGGAATTCCACCAGTTCGTCGCGGTATACCCGGACGGCCCAGGAGGAGTTGATCTGGCCGATGACGTCGTCCCCGGCCGG